>NZ_BPET01000005.1 GCF_019654915.1 Shewanella sp. MBTL60-007
TTTGATTTCAATTTCTTTCATTTTACTAAGTAAAGCTCTATCAAATTTAGACAAGTGAAGTATAGGTAAATCTGGATAAATGTACAGTGGTTTAGTTGTAAGGATCTCTTACAAAAATGTGTATTACACCGTTGAAACGGTAAGACAAATATAGCTGTTGTCTATGCAAAATCCTTTCATATTAGCTTTTCTTGTGCTATCTACATTTCAAACAGTGAATAATGTTTTGTAGCATAATTTAGTAAGAGTAATCAGTCAGTACACTTTACTCTTGAGGGATCACTCAGTGGATCCATGGCTGGAAACGTAAAGGATGGATCACCTCAACCAACCAGCCTGTAAAAAATGTCGATCTCTGGCAGCGCCTAGACGCAGTGTCTCAACGTCATCAAGTTGAGTGGCGCTGGGTAAAGGGCCACGCAGGCCACAGCGAGAACGAGCGCTGCGACGACTTGGCTCGCCAAGCCGCGGAAGCTAAACCTACACAAGAAGATATTGGTTATATTGCTCAACAGAAACAGGATTAACACATGCTGTTTAAGCGTTTTGTCTAGGCTAATAGTTTAAATCGTAAGAAACTGCACTCATGCAGTTTCTTCGCGTCATATTTTCGCCAGCTCTTTAAGCTAACAAGATCAACTTTCCGTATTTAAAAAAGTCTGGCAAAAATTGATAAAGGCCAAGCCCACTGGTGTAAATTGGCGGCTCTTATGGTGAATACGATAAAACTTTCGCTCTAACGCCAATCCCTCTACTTCAATAACCGCCAACTCCTTACGGATCAATTCTTTCTCAAGCGTTAATTCAGATAATACCCCTAGCCCCGCCCCTTGTTTGACCGCTTGCTTAATGGCATCGGGAGTCGAGAAACGAAACTTCTCTTGTGGCTGCATGTCCAATGCATTCGCGGCATTAACAAAGCAGTCACGGGTGCCAGAGCCCTCCTCTCGCATCACCCAAGGCATTCCACTTAGCTCACTTGGAGCCACGGTTTGACCGGCTAACGGATGCGCTGGATGGCAAAATATCAATAACTTATCTTTGTGCCATGCCTCGACCGCTATACGACTATCGAGACATTGCCCCTCGACAAAGCCCATCTCGCTTCTAAACTCCAGTACAGAGTTAATGACGTTTTGACTATTGTCGATATCCACATTCACAAGTGTGTTGGTGTGCTGTTGGCAAAATGCGACCGCCGATTTTGCTAAGAGATAATTACCGATAGTGGAACTGGCACTCACACAGAGGTTCCCCCCCAGTTCAGCCCCAGCTGGCGAGAAAGCATGTTCAATCTGATCAATTTTTTGCAGTGCTTGAGTGGCTAAAGGTAATAACAAACTTCCTTGGGAGTTCAGGCGCAAACGATTGCCTATACGTTCAAATAATCGCGTATCCAGTTGCTTCTCTAGTTCCGATAGCGCCATCGATGCAGCAGGAGATGACAGACTGAGCATCTCAGCTGCCTTTGCTACTTGGCCACTTCGAGCGACCGATTCAAAGACGGCCAGCTGTTTTAATGTAATACGCATTTAGACTCTTAAAATTCGTTTGAAGATTTTGACGCATGTCCTGTCCGACTCGCGCTGGGGGCAGTAGACCAGTTTGGCCGCTTCACTTTACGCTTTACCTGTATTGGCGTTAACGGGCTTTCTAATTTTTTCGCCACCAAAACATACACACTACCCGAACTAGGCAGCCAGGATTTAAGTGCATGGGACCAAATATTACCAACTTTAACATCACCAAGCAGATGATGATGCAGTATACGCTCATCGGCAACCACTTGATAACCCAAGAGGCCTAGCCAATCTTTAACCCTTGATGGCATAAAGAAACGCCCACACCAAGGGATCTCTTGCTGATGTTTAGGCAACATCTTTCCAAAAAACATCGGACTAAGGGGATTGAACCCGGTGATGACCAAGTGTCCTCCAGAGATTAATACTCTGTCCACTTCGCGAAGTAAACGATAGGGGTCGGCCTCAAACTCAAGTAGAAAGTTCATCACCACCGCATCGATGCTGGCGTTTTGGATAGGTAGCTGGCAGTAATCTCCCTCAATATCGGCCTGCGCCTCATCGAATAGTGAATATTTGCGATTGATACCTACACCAGTTTTAGCCATTTTATGACTTAACGGGCCTAAGCTCAGTAGATAGTAGCCAAAAATTCTCGGCCACCAAGGAGACAGCGTCTGCTCTACGCTTTCACGAATAACCGGGCCATTAGGGAGTTCTGACCAATGATAAGGCTTTAACGGTAATGCTGACTGTGACAAATCAATCTCCAAAATCACTGATGCTCTACTTTAATAACGAAAGCGGTATACAAGCAATAGCTTTGCTCAGTAAACTGGTTTAAGCGCTCAAATTATTTAGCAAGAGCGGTAACTTAATTAAATGAGAGAGTTTTGACATGTTACATATCACTCCATTACCCGCGTTTGATGATAATTATATCTGGCTGTTTCAATCTCAGCAAAATGCTGGCGTCTATGTGGTCGATCCCGGTGATGGTCAAGTTGTCATTGACTATTTATCCAAGACCCAACAACCTCTGCTCGGGATCCTCATAACCCACCATCACCATGACCACACCGGAGGAATAGCGGCACTTGTCGCCAAGTTTGGTAATAACCTACCGGTATATGGCCCCCAAGTTGAAAATATCACAGGTATTAATCGTCCTATTTCAGCAAGCGGTAATATCACGTTAGATCATAGCGACTTAACCGCCCGTATCATTGAGGTGCCGGGTCACACCCTAGGCCATATCTGCTATCTCATTGAAGATGTACTATTTTGTGGCGACACACTGTTTAGCGGCGGCTGCGGTCGTCTATTTGAAGGCTCGGCCGAGCAGATGTACAACTCATTAACCGAGTTAGCTCAGTTAGACGATACCACTAAGGTCTGCTGCGCTCATGAGTACACTTTAGCTAATTTGGCGTTTGCTAATCGGGTAGAGCCTAACAATGAGGAGCTTATCGATTACACACAGAAAGCCAATGCACTGCGCACTCAAAACCTGCCGACCTTACCCTCCTCTATTGGCTTAGAGAAGGCGATTAACCCCTTTTTAAGAAGTGATAGTGCTGAAATTTGGCAATCTTTATCTATTCAATTCCAACAACCTATCGAAAATCCATTGCAAGGCTTCGCACTTCTGCGTCAATGGAAAGACAATTTCTAAAAAATAATCTACAATAGCCCGCTATTCCAGCGCCACCAAGCCAGATTTACTCTGGCTTTTTTGAGCCTAATTAGAGGACACACATTTTAGATGCGCGTACCATTTTTATTCGTCGCAGGGGGCATTGCCCTGTTGACAGGTTGTCAAACTTTAGACAGCCAGCAGACTTCAGAAGGGATCCCTGCCAAGCCAGTTGCAGTTGAGAAAGTCGCCCAAAAACCTATTGAGCCAGAAGTTGTTGAGGTGGTTGAGATCACCGATATTTGGCAGCGCATTCGCCTTAATATGCAGATGGAAGTACCTGATGAAAAGCTAGTTCGCCAATATCGCGACTGGTATATCAAGCATCCTCAGCATTTAGAACGCGTATCTGAACGCGCTACACCCTTCATGTATTTAATCGTAGATGAAATTGAAAAACGTAATCTACCCATCGAGTTAGCTTTACTGCCGATCGTAGAAAGTGCTTTCGATCCTTTTGCCTACTCACATGGTGCGGCGTCGGGCCTTTGGCAATTCACATCACCTATGGCGCGCCACTTCGGGCTACAGATGAACTGGTGGTATGACGGTCGAAGAGATGTACCTGCGGCCACAACAGCAGCTTTAGATATGCTTGAGTACCTGCATGGTAAAACGGGGCAAAATTGGTTATATGCCATTGCCGCCTACAATACCGGTGAAGGCCGCGTGATTAACGCAGCAAAACGCAATAAAAAGAAAGGCATCTCGACCGATTTCTTTAGTCTTAACCTGCCAAGAGAAACTGAGCGTTATGTCCCTCAGTTACTTGCACTCGCCGATGTAATTAAAAATGCCGACAAGTATGGCATTAAACTAACTCCTATCAGCAATGAACCGCAGATCGAAGTTGTCGACATAGGCAGTCAAATTGATTTAGCACTAGCGGCAGACATCGCCGAGATGACAACATCTGAGCTACACAAGTTAAACCCTGGCTTTAACCGCTGGGCTACCGCACCAGAAGGCCCGCACAAACTTGTGCTGCCAATCGATAAAGCCGATGCGTTTAAACTGGCGTTAAATAAGACGAATACGACTGAACGCCTTAATTGGGAACGCTATCAGATCAAGTCAGGCGACAGCTTAGGCTTAATTGCAAAACGTTATCGTACAACGGTTTCAGCATTAAAAGCTGTCAACGATATTAATGGCAACACCATTGTCGCTGGCAAGTTCCTGCTTATCCCAGTTGCTGCGAAGGATCTCGATGAGTACCTTTTATCTGCCGACCAACGCTTGGCCCGTCAGCAGAATAAAGCACGCGGCTCGAGTAAAATCACTTACAAGGTAAAGTCTGGTGATTCGCTTTGGAAAATCGCCAAGCAGCACAAGGTAAAAATAGCGCAGCTTGCAAGCTGGAACAGCATGGCGCCAAAAGACTCATTACAGATTGGGCAAAAGTTAGTGATCTGGTCTGGAACAGCAACCAGCAAGAGCGGTTTGAGCGAAGTAATGCGTACCGTTAACTATAAGGTTCGCAGCGGTGACTCATTGGCGCGTATCGCCAGCAAATTTAACGTTAGCGTTAACGATCTTGTACGCTGGAACTCACTTGAAAAGAGCAAGTACCTGCAACCAGGTCAGATGCTGAAGCTCTATGTTGATATGACAAAAGTCAGAACCTAAACAACATAGACTTAGCACACACATTTCGAGAAAATAAAAGGCGACCTTAGGTCGCCTTTTTGTCACTGTCACATTAACAATGTTAGAAGTGGTAGATCACCGGATGCATCGCCGGACGTTGAGACTCTGTCGCGCGTCCAGCAAAAATCGCTTTCAGGCTATAGCCTTTACCTATCTTAGCCGCAATATCCGCAGGGATTTTAAACTTAACGTACTGAGTTTTCCCAGCTGGCATCACCCCTTCTCGAATCGCTTGGGTGAACATCATCTCATTTGACCATGCCCAAACTCGCTGACCCTGAGGGTCAAGTAGCCATAGATCTGCCGTCATACCAGATGAGAACATTAATGGGATGCCATAGCGCTGATTATTAGTGTATTCCAGCGTAATATCTGTATTATTGTTGACCACAAGCTTAGCGTCTAACAACTCTTCCCCCATAGCTTTGCCCTCTTTAAACTGTCGCGGTTCACCAATACCTGCCCCAACAATGCCAGCCGTTGCCGCTGGAAAGGACTTGATAGGTTGCACTTGAGGCTCGCTCGGCGTACTCTCCGCTGCCGTACTACGATTGGCCTCCGCACTCTTCATATTTGCGGCCTCAGTTTGCTGGCCTGAACAGCCCAACAAAGCAACTGCGATTAAGGGTAAAAATCGTTTAATAGCCATTAAAAGCCTCCAAATTTCTTGAACAACTTATCTTTAAGTTTATCGGTCTCATCTTTGAGCTTTGAATCGAGCAAGGCCTTCGTATCAAGGGCAAATTTTGGCTCAGACATAGTGCCGCTAATGGCAAATGGGATCTCAACGCCGTAGAGTGCATCACGCTCCTCACCACCTTGGCCTTCGAGTGAGCCGACAACAGAGGTGGTTAACTTATAGTCTAAAGCCTGATTAATAATATTCGCTGTTCCCGCACCTTTAAGACGGATTAATGGCGATGCCATATCCAGATCCGGATTAGATACCACACCTTTAGCGACATTAAATGAACCCGTCATGCTGGTAAAGTCAGTCTTTTTCTCACTAGCACCCGAACTTGCTGAGAGGTCGCCGCCCAGCTTCGCCTTTGCTTCACGGATCATCTGCGGGATATTCACCCCATGGATGGCACCATCGGCAATCTCAAACTTACCGTTTGCGACAAGGTTCTTCTTTAGATTGTCAGGCAGTAGGCTGCGTCCCTTACCTGCTACATTAAAGTTTGCTTTACCATCTAACATGTCCACTTCGGCCAAATCAATTAGCAAGGCTCGAATATCTACCTCAGATAGGTGTTCATCAAACTGATATTTGGCGACCTTTTCACGACCATCGAGCTTGGCAGTGGCACTTACTTTGCCGCCGTAGAGATCAGCCGATAACTGCTTAACATCGGCTATGCCATTTTTCATCTGTAGCTTCATTACCCAGTTTTGAGTTTTTAAGTTGGCGACTTTGACTGACTTAACGCTCACATCAACATCGAGATTAACCGACTTCATCGCTCTCAAATCTGGCTCAACTGCGTCCGATGCTGTGGTCGCCGATTTGTCTTGGCTAGCCGCCTCGCCCTCTTGTTTTGGCAATAACGCATCAAGATCGACGTCACCGACCTCAAGCTTGGCCACGACATTAGGTACTTTACTTCCATAGGCAATATCAAGCTTGCCCTTAGCATCGATATTGGCGGCACTAAAACTTGATAGCACAAGGTTCATCGTCTGCTTATCTAACGCCACAATTAGTGAGGTGTTAAGATCTGCCTTTAAACTGCCATTTGGTATCCCGTCACCAGTCACTTGATTACTCACTGCGAAATCGTTAATGGTAATAGTCTGCAGATCTTGAGCAACCTTGAGCTGGCCCTTCCCTTGGCTAACAAGCTTGAGATCTGGCAAAGTGGCTGAAAACTCGTACTGTAGCTGTGCAAACTCTCCCAGCTGAAAGCGACCTAAAGTCAGCTCTTTGAGGTCAAATAATTGCTCAGTGTCATTTAGGTGATCGATATTAATAATCTTGGTGTTGGTAATTGCGATACCACCAATATCGAGTCGGGCAAGCGTTGCATTACTTGTGCCGCTGCTTTGCGTCGATGACTCTGTGGTGCCCTTGGCGTCAGCCGTCGCCGCCAAACCATCGAAACTGGTACGGCCATCGGTTTGCGTTTCAAGCTTCAAAGTCAGGCCATCGAGATTTAACTGAGAGATTTCAACCTCTTTCTTTAGCAGTGGCATTAATGCCACTTCAGCAACAACCTGATTAACCTCGACCATAGAACTATTTGTGAAACCTTGTGGGTTCGACAAGGTGAGCTGCCCAAGCTCAATCCCTAAAGTAGGAAAGAAAGTCCAAGAAAGATCGCTGCCAATAGTCAAATTACGTCCCGTTTGCTCCTTTACGAGATCGACAATTTGTGGTTTAAAATCATTGGGGTCAAAGATCACTGTTACATATAGCACCAAAGCAAGCACTAGACCTAAGACTGTTATAAAAAACCATTTTAAAAATTTCATGATAGCTCCCTTCTGTTATCACTGAAACACTTAGATAAAAAGACCCGTTTAAAGAGACGAGTACACAGAGATTACTCCAAATTTAGTACGGATATATCTAATGCTCGATTAGCAACGGCGACACCGTTAGCATCAGCGTAGATAAATGACTGTGGAGATATGATAACCCCATATATTTCAACTGCAAGGTTCACCTCACCTAAGCCTTTCTTCTCGGTTTTAATCGGGTTAGCGCCAACAGCCTTAACGCCAAGATTAATGGTCTTCAGTGTCGCCACATCGCGAACGCAACCAAAAATCACCACGCCATGCCAGCCATTGTCAGCTCCGCTCTGGGCTATCATATCGCCCATTAACGCACAATCCATCGCGCCCTGACCATCAACGACTAATACTTTCCCTCTGCCATCTTGGGCGAGAAGCTGTTTAACTTTTGAATTGTCTCGATAACACTTAACTGTGACGACTTCCCCCCAAAAACACTCTTGTTTACCAAAGGAGGTAAACATCGGAGGAAGCAAAATTAGTTCATCGCCATAGGCATCGAATAAGTCGGGTAATAAATCTAGCATTTCGCCTCCATGCATACAGATAAGTAAAACTCTCCATAGACTGACAGGTAAAGCGTAGAAACCCAAGTATTAACAGCCGAATTTAAGCATAATTTATGACATCCAGACTTTTCCACGATGAAAATACAAACTATAATATCAATCAGTGCCTGTACTCGGAATCCTCCGTACTTTAATCGTAGGTAAAAATGAACACTAATATCGAATTAGAAAGTGCTATCGCTGCGCTTGACCAGTATGGTTATGACAAGAAACATTCTAGCGACCTAGAGCAAGCTCGTAATAAAGTCCAGATGTTAAAATATATCGGCTCCCTAGACTTTAGTCTTCGTCGATTATTAATATTACAAGAAGCGGTTGATGAACTTGTTGAAAAAGAAAAGAAACTACTCGCTCAAAAAGAAAACATTCAGACATATAAAACAAAAATAATTAACCTGTCTCGTCAATTTAATATTTCATATGATGAAGTTATTCAGATAATGAAACAACAAGAGAACAGTTAGGTATTCAACTATTCTACATCGATATTGTTCACAATTATTAATACCGAGCACAAACACCGCTCAATTAATAACCACCAAATAATATCGTCAAGTCGATATTGCAGCCTATGGATGGGCTTGCACTCCACGACTAAATTCATCTAGTAAAACACTCCAGCCCTAGAGAACCTTGTCCAAAAGACCTCTGCTAGAGACTCTCACCTAGAGACTCTCACCTAGAGACTCTCACCTAGAGACTATGTCGTCATCCCTGGCAATAGTACTTATGCTGCGACACTGTGTCCCCTCAGGTTAAAGTGCTTAGTTTTAAGTCGCTAACATTGGTAACATAACCCTCTATTTTTTTAATCAAACCTATCGCCCTTCGCTACAGATAAGTGAATATGAATGCTATAAAAACGGTGATAAGTATATTCATAATTTAGCTTTATTTACTTTCAGTTTTTTTATTGCCCAACGAAATATTGCCCCCCTTAAATAGCGTATGTTTAATACTTTTAATTTTGCTAACTCTAAGCCAAAGTAAAAAGCTAAAAAACACCAAGTACAAACTAGGCTCAATAATTTCAGATTTAACCGACCAATAGAAATGAACCGGGACTAATATGGCAATAAAGTAAATACCATTATGAAGCTGTTGCCAGCGTTTCCCCATTGTTCGCCTAACGACTTTAAATGAGGTTAACGCTAACGCCGCCAACAAAATATAAGCCGTTGCGCCAACAAGTATGTAAGGGCGCTTAACCACCTCTTCAAAAAACAGTGACCAAGCAAACAATAGATCTAAGCTAAAAAACGCCAACACATGTAAACTGGCATAGGCGAAAACATACAAGCCCACCAAGCGCCGAGTCTGCATCAAAACTCCCCACTTAAATCGTTTAGCAAGCGGTGATATCAGTAGTGTCGCGGCTAAGGTATTTAATGCACCAATGCCAGTAAAGTGAATAATATATTGCACCGGATCGCCGCCCGCATTATCACTCAGCACCTTCAGAACCAAGTAAGCTATTGGGCTCAGCGCGATAAAGTGAAACAAGGCTTTTAGCCAAAACAGATTACGACTAGTGGAGCCCATGATTGTTCCCTTTTGATAGTCCCATAGATATTAGTATTATCATTTTAATAGAAACGTTTTAAATCGATGTCGCTATAAAGACTGGCAACAGACTCGCCATAACCATTAAAAGGCAACGTCTTAATACGCTTTGCGGAGAAAAGCCCACCTTCTGCGATTCGCCTTTCAGATGCCTGAGACCATCTAGGGTGGTCGACGTCAGGGTTTACATTGGCATAAAAGCCATACTCACTTGGTGCAAGTCGATTCCAAGAGGTTGGTGGCTGCTTGTCTGTTAATCGAATGCGTACCACAGACTTAATGCTCTTGAAACCATACTTCCATGGCACAACCAAACGAATAGGCGCGCCATTTTGCGGCGGCAGTGTTTTGCCGTATAACCCAACAGACATGAAGGTTAAATCATTCATCGCCTCGGCTAAGGTTAACCCCTCAACATAGGGGTAATGAATGCCTCCACCAACATAGGGGTTCTTTTGCCCGGGCATCTGCTCAGGATCGAACAAGGTCTCAAAGGCCACATACTTGGCTCGACTGTTTACCCCGACCTTTTTCAACAAACTCGCTAGCGAGAATCCCACCCAAGGGATCACCATAGACCAAGCCTCAACACAGCGAAAATTATAAGCGCGCTCCTCTAGCGGGAACAGCTTAAGCAGATCGTCGTAATCGAGTGTCATTGGCTTATCGACTTCACCATCGATAACCAAGGTCCATGGGTCGACTTTAAGCTCCTGAGCATATTCTTGTGGGTCAGTCTTACTGGTACCGAACTCGTAAAAGTTATTATGAGAAATAATTTTCGACTCGGGCGTTAACTCGCCATAAAGAAGATGGTCATACTCAGTTTGCTTCTCAAAGGGTAATGCCTTAGTCAAAAAGGCCGTCTTTCGCTTATCACTTGAAAATAGCTCAAACACCCCAGCATTGGCATGGGAGGAAAGTAACGCACCAGCACCAACAAAGCCTAACTGCTTTAAAATTCTTCTGCGATCGTGATAGACAGCTTCAGGAGTAATCTCGCTATCTTTAATGTTATTCCAGGCATGTGTTTTTTTTATATTCATTCGTTATTTCGCCCCATCTTTTACACTAATGCAAACTGCTTAACTAATCAGACCGAGTAATCCGATAAAAGGTTTCACTTTAGTTTCAAGTTAGATCTCATGAACAGATGACTATGTCAGCACTTACTTTATAATTTGTGTTATTAGGCTTGTAGGATCTATATCGTCATCCCCCCACAGCCGTTCCCATTAACACCGCACACCACATCTTGTTAACAGCTGATTATCTCTGCAGCACTTACTTTACTAATTGTGTGGTTAGGCTTGCAGTGACAAAACTGCCATGCCACCCTAAGGCTTCATTTATCATGTTAAGAGCCTTCTCACATGCCATTAGATCTTGCATTCACCACGCCACAAATCATCATTATTGCTGCCATAGCCTTTCTTTCTATGCTTATAGGCGCACTATTCAATCAGAAGAAAACACGCAGTAGATGGGAGCAAGCTCGAAGTCAGCTACTCCAAGAGATGGATCTGACCAAGCAGGAGCTTAACGGTGAAATTCTAGAGCTAAAAGAAACTATTCACCAAAAAGAATTAGTCATCGATCAGTATCAAGACAAACTCGAGTTTCGTTTAGAGCAATTAGGCAAGGCGCAAGCCCAAGCCGAGCGCACCCAAGAGCTTGAACAGTCACTAGCCGATAACCGCCGTAAACAGATGGAAACTCAACTGGCTTTGTCAAAGTCAAACGCAATGCAGCAGACACTCACTGCCAGCTTCGAAGCTAAACAGCAAGCGCTCAATGATAAAATACAGCTACTGGAAGATTCTGAACTTCGCCTCAACGCCCAGTTTGAAAATTTGGCCACCAAAATCTTCGAAGCACGAAGTGAAAAACTACAAAGCCAAAATAACCAACAATTAGACAGTGTTTTAGCACCTTTCAAGCAGCAGTTAGAAGGTTTCAGAGCTCAGGTTCAAGCATCCTATTCACACGAGCAGACCCAGCGTAGCGCGCTTAAACACCAGTTAGACTCATTAACCGAACTTAACTTAAAGATGAGTCAAGATGCTGTTAACCTCACTAAGGCGCTCAAGGGCGATAACAAGCAACAAGGCAACTGGGGAGAGGTTATTCTAGAACGAGTCTTACAAGAGAGCGGTCTAAGAGAGGGTCATGAATACGATACCCAGACAGATCTAAAAAATGAAATAGGTAAACGCTTTAAACCCGACGTGATTGTTCACCTGCCTGAGAATAAAGACGTGGTTATCGATGCGAAAATGTCACTTGTGGCCTACGAGCGATACTTTAACAGCGATGATGAAGAGGTTCGCACGCAGGCAATTAAAGAGCATATTATCTCGGTTAGAGCGCATATTAAGGGCTTAAGCCAGAAAGATTATCAAAAACTTCATGGTTTAAAGAGCCTTGACTATGTATTGATGTTTATTCCGCTCGAGCCTGCATTTCTGTTAGCGCTTGAGCATGATCCTAGCTTGGTAAACTACGCCCTTGAGAGCAACATTATGTTGGTTAGCCCAACCAACTTATTAGTGGCACTGCGAACCATTAACAATATTTGGCGCTATGAATACCAAAACCAAAATGCGCAGTTAATTGCCAAGCAAGCTGGTAAAATTTATGACAAGTTGTGTGGTTATTTAGACGATATGGAAAAGCTAGGCCGTGCCATCGAATCAGCCGATAAAAACTTTTCCAACGCCATGAATAAGCTATCAACCGGTAAAGGCAACGTTATCCGTCAAGCACACCAGATGCAGCAACTCGGTGTTGAAACCAGTAAAAAAGTGGATGCCCAACTTCTAGATAAAGCGCTAAGCTTATCGGATGATGATTTTCATCACGATCCTGTGACGTTGCAAAGCGAAAGAATTTCTTAATAGAGGCAGTTAGGGGGATAGTTACAAATGCACAAGCAGTTAAGTCGCATTTTAATCACAATGGTAGCGGTGTTTGTATCCTCCAGCGCTATGGCTTCCTCACTCACTAAAGAGCAGCAACAATACCTTGATGCCCGCAGTGCACTCAATAAGAAGCAGCTAACGCGCTATGAATCACTTAGAGGTGAGCTAGATGACTATCCACTCACCATCTACCTCGATTTTAATCATAAAATTAACGACATCCTCAAACTACCAGCTAAGCAGGCACAACAAGCGTTCAATGCCTTCGAAGACAGCCCTCTGTATAACACGGCTCGCTACCGTTACCTGAAACGTAGTGGCAGTCAAAAACGCTGGAAAGACTTTCTTGTCATCAGCCCAGAGCAGCCAAACAATGTCACGCTACAGTGCTACTATTTCCGAGCGCAGTTACAGCAAGGCGACAAACAAGTGGCGTTTGATGGTGCTGAATCCCTTTGGCTATATGGTCGCTCCCGCCCAAAAGAGTGCGACCCTTTATTTAAAGAGTGGCAAAAAGCAGGCCTACGCAGCCAAGAGTTAATTTGGTCGCGTATGTTACTCAGCTTCGAGCAGGGACAATATGGATTACTCTCCTATCTTTCTCGCCAATTGACCACGAACAAAGATGACGCTAAGCGATTACTGTCAGTTTATAAAGATCCCCGCAGCCTACGCCATAAGTCAAAATTTAGCGGTTCAGCCAAGATCAATGCAACGATTGTAGACTTAGGTTTAAGAAAGCTGGCGAAGAAAGATCTCAAGCAAGCGGTCAAGCTATTCGCCTCTTATCAAAAATCTGACCGATTCAGCGATTATCAAGGACGAAAGCTGAGTCGTTACCTAGTCAGACGTGCGCTAATTTATCAGATCCCTGAACTTCAAAGCTATGTGGACACCATTCTCCCCCTACTCGATAGTGATGACTTGGTGGAGATGCGTCTACGTTGGGCGCTTAGAGATAATGACCAAAAGAGCTTTAGCCTATTTTTGCCACAGTTGAGTGAGCAAAAACAAAACAGTGCCCGTTGGCAGTATTGGCGTGCGACACTGCTTGCAAAAGAAGGCAGTCAGCAGAGCCAAGAGCAATCTCAAGCACTATTTAAAAAGCTCAGCCAAAAACGTAACTTCTACGGTTATCTTGCAGCCACTAAGCTGAAAGCTCCCCATCAACTACAACATAAAGCCAGTGTCAGTGATGAGGCCCTTAGACAGGAGATATTCTCTGATAAAGGCTTAGCGCGAGTTCGAGAGCTTATCGCTATCGATAGACAATCCGATGCCCGAGCCGAATGGGTGATGTTACTCAACCGCCATGATAAGCCGATGCAAAAGGAATATGCGGTCTATGCCGTTGAACAAAGCTGGCATAGCCTAGGCGTACAAGCCAGTATTCAAGCTCAACTTTGGAACGACATGGAGATGCGTTTCCCCTACGCGGCGCAGCAATCTTTTACTAAAGCCAGTAAGAAGTATGGCGTGGATATTGATGATATCCGCGCCATCTCTCGCCGTGAAAGTGCCTACTTCCCCAATGCAACATCGGGAGTGGGTGCCAGAGGTTACATGCAGCTAATGCCTGCAACCGCCAAACAAACGGCCAAGAAAACAAAGCTGCCCTACAAAGGCACCAAAAGTTTATACGATGAAAAACTCAATATCGCCTTAGGCAGTGCCTATTACAGCGACTTACTCAAACAGTTCAATCACAACCGAGTACTCGCAACCGCGTCATACAATGCGGGGCCTCACAGAATCAACAACTGGCTTAAACGCAGTGATGGTCAGCTCGATGTAGTCAGCTTCATCGAATCTATCCCCTATCGCGAAACTCGAGAATACGTGCAAGCGGTATTGAGCTACCGAGTCATTTATCAAGTCAAGCAAGGCAAAGTGCCTGAGTTACTTTCTGAGCAGGAGCTAACATTTAGCTACTAGTCCACAGGGCTTCGTTTTCGCTGTATGCTTAACCCCTAATAGCGGTTAAGCATACAACTCTAAAGCTGCGAAAACAGATTAAGCTAAGCACTTCAACAAAAAATATCGACAAAAACCGCCCCCCACAAGCTCTCTCGCCCTTCACTGGCACTATTAGCACATGCTAAATAAGTTCGACTATCTGGAAAGGAGAGGCGTTTTCCACCATAGTAAGAGTCAGAACGGATTTGTCATCTCTTTGAAAATAACAAAACATTGCTTGCACCAAGGACTCCTATGCACAATGACAATATTAACGCTATCTTGCAGCAACTCGACACAGTGCTACTCGGTAAACCTCACCAGATTAAGTTGGCCCTGACCTGTATTCTGGCTAAAGGGCACCTGCTTATCGAAGATCTGCCAGGTATGGGCAAGACCAGCCTTTCTCAAGGGTTAGCGCAAACACTAGGCCTAAGCTACCAAAGGATCCAGTTCACCAGCGACATGCTACCAGCCGATATTCTCGGTGTTTCTATCTTCGATAAGGAGCAATCCCAATTTATCTTTCATCCCGGTCCTATCTTTAAACAGATGATCCTCGCCGATGAGATCAATCGTGCCAGTCCCAAGACTCAGAGTGCATTATTAGAGGCGATGGCTGAGCAGCAGATCACCGTCGATGGTGAAACTCACTCATTACCACAGCCTTTTTTTGTGATTGCGACTCAAAACCCCAGCGAACAGTCGGGCACCTTCCCTTTGCCTGAATCACAGTTGGATCGCTTTATGATGCGGATATCCATAGGCTATCCAGCCCCAGAGGCAGAGCTGGCGATGTTGAAAGGTCAAGACAGCGTTTCGAAGGCGCAAGTACTGCCTCAATGCTTAACCCAGCTAACCTTGCAAGAACTTCAGGTGATGACCCAAGAGATCAGCGCATCAGACGCACTGCTGCAATATATTCTTGCACTAGTAAATGCTTCAAGAGATGCCCCACAAGGCGCTGGACTATCCCCAAGAGCCAGTAAGGCGATACTACAAGCCGCAAAGGCTTGGGCAATGATTAACGGTCGAAAATACTTGGTTCCCGAAGATGTACAAGCGATATTTCCACATGTTTCCGAACACAGAATAAGGCCATTTTCCCACCAGCAAGGTGAGGCGCTATCGGCTAAAATTCTCAATAAAGTCAACCCAATACTATAATTACTTACACAAGGAGCCTAATTTACCGAGTCTCCTTTACCCGCAAATGAATGGTTGAGTTAATGACTAGGAGTTTATGCGAAATCAAAGGAAGATAAAAACTAGGTTAAACCGACAGTGGCAAAGCTGGATCTCACGGCGCCTTCCGGCCAAAGAGCGGGTTACCCTTAGCCATAAGAGTATTTTTATTTTGCCGACAGGCTTTGGCCTGACTTGGCTGGCGCTGCTGATTATCTTATTTTTATTTGGCACTAACTATCAGAATAACCTCGTCATGGGGCTGAGCTTCCTACTACTTAGCGTTTTCAATACCTGCATCATCTACAGCTATAAAAACTTAGCAGGGCTGACCTTATCTGGCACTCAAGCCAATAACCCAGTTGCAGGTCAGCCTATCTATTTTCCGGTAAACCTCACCTCGCCTAACAGCGCCTATGAAATTCAACTAAACTTTGAAAATCAACCCATTGAAGTCATCAACAAAGTTGACCCACACCAGACCCAAGCTCTCATCAGCTACAATAACGCTCACCGCGGAATCAATCACCCAGGGCGAATAAAAATAGAGACTCGTTACCCGTTAGGGCTTTTTCGCGCCTGGTCCCATATCGATTTAGCACTAACGCAACTGGTTTATGCTAAGCCTATACTCGATCCTACTCCCCTGTGTTTAAGTGCTCAACAATCAACGGATCAGCAAGAGACAGGGAAATATGTGGCAGGCATAGACGAATATAAAGGCTTGAAGGAATACGCCCGCGGAGAATCATTAAAGCAGGTCGCCTGGAAACAATGGGCACAGGGCCGCGGCCTGTTAACCAAAGAGTTTGAAGAACCTCAAGGTGCTCCAATGTGGCTTTCACTTGAGGATGAAATACAAGATCTTGAGTTAGCGTTAAGCCACCTTGCTTGGCATACAGAGCAACTGAGCACCAAAGGGCAAGTTTTTGGGCTAAAAATTGGCGCGGTCTCAATCTCTCCCTCTCATGGCGAGCATCACAGAAAGCAAGTGCAGACCCAACTGGCCCTGTTTCCCAACCCCAATACTCCTCCCAAGGCTGCTCTATGACAGTAAAAGAACAGCAGAGGATCTCCCGTCATACCTTGATGTGGCTGCTTATCACCAATATCGTCATCTTGTCTCCCCTCTATGAGCAAGTCACCCTTTGGTCGCTGGCGATCTGCGCCATCTGTATCTTCTGGCGCATCGGGATCTATCTTGGCAGAGTCGCTAAGCCCCCTAAATGGCTGGTAACAAGCCTAGCCTTTGCCTCTGCGATGACGCTAGCAATGGTGGCGGGTCAAATCGGTGTTCTCACTGCCATGGTCAACCTACTCATTCTAGGTTACGCACTTAAATATATTGAAATGCGTAATCGCCGTGATGTTCGTGCGGTCGTATTGGCGGGTTACTTCCTGATCGCCTTTACCTTCATCGATCAGCAAAGCCTATTTGCTAGCCTTCACCTATTAGTCGCCACCATGATTAACACCTGCGTACTCATTAGCCTCTATCACGATGAAGGTAACTTTAAAAATGCAGCTCGATTGGGTGCTAAGATTATTGTGCAGAGTATTCCCCTTGCCATTATCTTATTTCTAGTCTTGCCACGTCTGCCCCCACTATGGATGGTACCGCCACAAAATGGTCCCCAAACGGGACTCTCCGATAAAGTAAGCTTTGGTGATATCGGCAAGCTAACACGCTCTAGTGCTTTGGCCTTTAGAGCCACTTTTGATGGCAACGCCCCTAGCAATGACAAACTTTATTGGCGCGCCATAGTATTGGAAGATTATAACGGCCAAGATTGGACTCAAAACCCAAGGATTATTGAGGCGCAATCGATGCAAACAGCACCTCTTCCGACTACAGAACTTGCACGGCTAGGCGTAAACTCATCCAGAATCGATTATCAAATCATTGCCGAGCCTAGCGCCCAACATTGGCTATTTGGCCTAGATGTTGCCACAAGCCAAGAGCCAGGTATAAAACGTCTTGCAGATTTCAGCCTATACGCCAATCGTCCCATTGATCAACGCCGCTTGTATCAAGTCACTAGCTTCAACGAGCTGATGATGGATAGGCAGCTAAGCGATAGCAGTAAAACGACTAACCTTGCACTTCCGGCTGGGAGTAATCCTAAAAGCCGCGCCTTGGCACAGCAATTTGCCATTAACTACCCTGATAATGAGGAAAGGCTGAATGCCATGATGCGCTACTTCACTCAGCAGCCTTATTACTACACCTTGCAACCGCCTAAGGTCGGCAGACAGCAAATAGATGACTTCCTGATACAGAATAAGGCGGGGTTTTGTGTTCATTACGCCAGTGCATTTGCCTTTATGGCCCGTGTAACTGGGATCCCAGCCCGTTTAGTTACAGGGTATCAAGGCGCGGAATTCAATCCCAGTGCAGGTTATTACAGTATCTATCAATATATGGCCCATGCCTGGGTTGAAGCTTGGTTACCAGACCAAGGTTGGGTACGCTTCGACCCCACAGCTATGATAGCCCCTGAGCGAGTCGAGCAGGGTTTCGATGCTTTTTTCGATCCAGAATCCACCTATCTATTGGACAACCCTTTTAGCGCTCTTGCCTACCGTGATAACGCTTTACTCAACCAGATGCGTATACAACTGGCCAGTGTAGACTACTTCTGGAGTGTGTGGGTGCTCGGTTTCAATGACCAAAAACAACAAAGGGTGCTAGAGGAGATCTTAGGCGAAGTCACCCAAACTAAACTCACCATTTTTATTGTCATTAGCCTCTGTGTGATCGGCTTATCCATCGCCTATAGCGCAGGCCTTATTCAGTTCCACCGCTCAAGTGATAAGCACCTTAACGCCTATTATTCCGTCTGTAAGCTTCTGCGCCAAAGAGGACTTGCAAGAGCTCACAATGAAGGTCCTCTCGATTACAACAAGCGAGTGGCAGCAGCCTTTCCTGACATAGCCGAGGATTTCGACAAATTGACGCAGTACTTCATCACTATTAAGTATCAAAATCTCAGTAAGCGTGGCAATAGACGCTTTTCCCGATTACTTATCAAGCAATCGAGATGGCTAAAAATCAATATCATTAAACAGAGATTGGCACTTAATAAAACAAACACATAGAATGGTTTGATCTGGCAGACTCTCTGCCCATTCGCCTGCATTGTTGTTAAAGGAACGCCATGCTATATCTAGTGCAATCAAACCAAATGGAAGCGTTATCAAAGCTTTTAGCTAATGAGTTACGTAGCCCATTGCCAAACAGCCCACTGTTGATGCCAGAGCATATTTTGGTGCAGAGTCCCGGTATGTCCACCTGGTTACGACTAGAGATAGCAAGGCAGAATAATATCGCAGCGAGCCTCGAATTTCCGCTACCCTCGAGCTTTATCTGGCAACTGTGTCATACCCTGTTAGAAGATGTGCCTAAAGAGAACGCCTTTACCAAGGCCGCGATGACTTGGAAGTTGATGGAGCTACTACCCACGCTTATCGACCGAGAAGATTTTTCCCCGCTGGCATATTATCTCAACAATGGAAATCCTGAAAGCTCAGTTAACAGCGCTAATACTGCAAACTCAGACGATGTCGATGCTGAAGCTTATTCGCTCACTGAGCCACTATTAGAACAAGGTGAGCAAAACCCACTGAAGCTCTATCAGCTCTGTGGCCAAATCGCCGACATCTTCGACCAATATTTAGTGTATCGCCCCGACTGGATCAGTGCTTGGGAAGCCAATGAGCCCACCTTGCCACCAAAAGGCGATAAACTCAGCCCTGCGCAGGCCTGGCAACCCATCCTGTGGCGTGCGCTGATAGACTTTAATGGCAACACCTTAGGTAAGAGTCGCTATCATCGCGCTAATTTGCACCAAGCCCTGTTCGATGCACTCGATGATCCCAACACCAGCCTAGAGGCTCTGCCCAGACGCTTATTTGTTTTTGGGATCTCCTCTATGGCACCGCAAACACTCGATGTGTTGCACTATTTAGCCAAGCGCATCGACGTGATCATGCTCAACTTAAGCCCATGTCAGCATTATTGGGGCGATATTGTCGATCCACGGCTACGCGCTCGTATGGCACTACAATACGCCGATAAAAACAAGCTGGAAGTGGAATGGGAAGATAAACTTGAAGTGGGTAACCCACTGCTAGCTAACAACGGTAAGATGGGTCGTGAGTTGCTCGACTTACTGTTAGAACTCCCCGAGGAACATACCGCCTTCAACTTAGACTGCTACCAAGAGCCAACACCTAGCAGCATACTAACTGGCGTGCAATATGACATCTTAGAGTTGACCACCCGTGGCCAGAGCCTAGGGCCCGATGCAACGCTGTACCTAAGCTTAGAGGGGCGGCGCGTCATTGCTGAGTCAGATGACTCAATCACGGTTCGTAGCTGTCACAGCCCACTACGCGAAGTTGAAACCCTGCATGATCATCTACTAGAGATGTTGTCTAGGCCTCTTACCGAGGAACAAGTTGCAGACGGAGTTACGCCGCTGGTCCCCAAAGATATCGTGATAATGATGCCCGACGTTGCGGCTTACGCTCCTTATATCGATGCGGTATTTGGCGCGAAACAGGGCGCGCATTATATCCCCTATGCCATTGCCGATCGCGGCGCAGCTCAAGAGTCGCCGCTTATCACCAGCTTCTTACACCTATTGAAAATTAACCAGAGCCGTTTTGGCCTAACTGATATTCTCAGCATTTTAGAGGTCCCAGCCGTGCTACGCCGCTTCGAGCTGGACGATGAGAGCTTGGCAGTCATTAAGCGCTGGTTGGAGCAAGCCGGGGTCCGTTGGGGACGAGATGAAAACAGTCGTAGCGAATACCAACTGCCCGCGTTCGAGCAAAACTCATGGTCATTTGGTATTAAGCGGTTAATTTTGGGTTACAGCTTCAGTGACGATGCCCCGCTTTATCAAGAGCGACTATCCGTGAATGGCGTTGAGGGGCAAACGGCGCAGGCATTGGGTAAGCTACTCGACTTTATCGAAGCCCTCGATAACGTGCACCAATCACTCGCTCAAGCCTGTAGCCTAAGCGAACGTATGGCGCAGCTTGAAGCGATCCTCGAAGACTTCTATGAGGTTGACGATGACGAGCTAGTCCAACTCCAAGAGATCCGTGAAGCAATTGTTAAGCTCAATGAAGAACTCACCGAAGCCGGCCACACCACGCCGTTAACTATAGAAGTGATTCAGAATTGGTTTAACAGCC
This sequence comes from Shewanella sp. MBTL60-007, assembly GCF_019654915.1. GTDB lineage: Bacteria > Pseudomonadota > Gammaproteobacteria > Enterobacterales > Shewanellaceae > Shewanella. Next base: position 20,786 of record NZ_BPET01000005.1, read on the forward strand.
GCTTATCTGAATCTCGGGTCGGTCAGCGATACCTGGCCGGTAGTGTCAACTTCTGTACCTTAATGCCCATGCGCTCCATTCCCTTTAAGCTAGTGTGCTTACTGGGCATGAACGATGGCGTATACCCACGGGTTCAACACCCTGTCGGCTTCGATCTAGTCGCGCAAATGGGACCAAGAAAAGGTGACCGTTCACGTCGCTTAGATGACAGATATCTGTTCCTTGAAGCGATTCTTTCGGCTCGAGAGCAACTCTATATCAGCTATATCGGTAATAGCGAACGCGATGACTCGGAGCGGATCCCATCGATGCTGGTATCTGAACTTATCGAATATTGCCAGTTGGTTTATCTGCCACAGTCTCTTGAGGCGCAAGCAAGCGCACAGAAACTAGAAGCGGATGGCAACGCATCGCAGCAGCTTACCGATAAGATTGAAAAAGGCGTGATTGAGCACCTAATCCGCAAGCAGCCTCTGCAACCCTTCGATCCGCGTCTCTATCGCACGCCAAATAGCGCAAAGAGCCAAGATGATACCAAGCTACAACAGAGCTACTCGGCGCAGTGGTGCCCAGTACCTGCGCAATCAACCGAAGGGGCAAACGCTTCAACAGATAAAGCGCAAACAACCGCGAGCTATAACGGCTTTATTGGCCATCATACTCAGCTACTGCCTTTTAGCGAGAATGCCGTAGGTGAGTCCATTGACAGCATGGGAAGCAATACCGAGGAGCTTGAGCTGTCGGCACTGATCCGCTTTTTTAGAAACCCGGCGCAATATTTCTTCAACCGTACCTTAAAGGTCGATCTGGGGCTGGATATTCAAGCCGATGATAATGATGAGCCCTTTAGTCTCAACGCACTTGAGCGCTACAAGCTGCAGGCTACACTACTGGATAACGCCATCGAAAATGGCGAAGAGCGGCCACAGCAGGCGCTACTTGAGCGGTTAAAAGCCCAAGGAAACTTGCCGTTAAAGCCCTTTGACGATCTGATTTTAAATCAATATTTACATGATATTAAGCCGCTTATTGGTCGCTGTTTATACTTAAAAGGCGAAGCTGCACACTCGGTGGATATCGATCTATTATTCGATGACGTTGATGACAGCGTTAATGCGAGTATTGCACTAAACCTTGTAGGCCGTATCGATGACTTAAGTGCCAAAGGACTCGTTAACTATCGCCCGGGTACGGCCAATGGCCGTGACTTAATCCGAGTCTATCTGCGCCACCTTTGCCTCTGTGCCATGAGAGGCGAGCCTAAAACTCAAGCGAATAGTGAGGAGCAAACTCATTCAGAACTAAGCAATATAGTAACCAGCAGCAATGTAGTGAGTTATCTACTCGATATCGGCCACTTCCATGCCTTCGCCCCCGTTACGCCCAAGCAGGCAAAAGCACAGCTTAAACAATGGCTAAGCTGCTTTAAACTGGGGCAAGTGCAGCCACTGATGTTTATGCCACGCACCGCCATGGCTTACGTTGAGGCTGAGGGCTCTCATAAACAGAAGCTTATTGAAGCGCAGTCACAGTGGCTCGATGAGCAGAGTCAGTTAGGTGAAGGACTAGAGCCCCACTTTCAACGTCTATACCGCTTCCCTGAAGATTTTAGTGAGCAAACCTTCGCTAAAACAGCGACTCGCTTACTGCAGCCGCTTCTAAGCTTGTATCACAAAGACAAGCTCAGTGAATTAGCCACCTTTGTTGAGGCTGGACTCGACACCGTCGATCTAGCGTTAGCATCGACGCCAAATGCACAAGGCGAGGCTAACTAATATGAGTGAGAGCCAAACAGAAAATATGACAACTTCAACCAATACGTCGCAAGCTGGCAATATTGTGACCGAAGCGCTAGATACATTGACCCTTCCCTTTGGCGGTAGCCGTTTAATCGAGGCCAGCGCGGGGACAGGCAAGACCTTTACCATTGCTGGACTCTATGTACGCTTGCTGCTCGGCCATGGTATCGATGCACCTTTGACCTGCGAGCAGATCTTGGTAGTAACCTTTACCAATGCCGCAACCGGTGAGCTTAGAGATCGTATTCGTAAGAAGATCCAGCTAGCCTACCGCTGCTTTATCGGCCTAGAAGTCGATGATGAATTGATAAACTCGCTCTATCGTGCAACGCCAGAGGCCAGTCTGCCTATCGCCCGTAAACGCCTCGACTTGGCACTAAAATCCCTTGATGAAGCGGCAATCTTTACTATTCACGGATTTTGTCAGCGTATTCTGGCGGATATGGCATTTGAGTCATCCTTACTGTTTGAGTCTGAGTTTACCCTCGATGATAGCGAGTTTCTGCACCATGCGGTTCGAGACTTCTGGCGCGAAAAATGCTATCCCTTATCCGGCAGTCTGGCGGATGCGATCATCGGCAAGTTTAGTGACCCCGATGCACTCTCTCGTCAACTCAGGCCGCTTCTTGGTGCAAGTAATGCGGTAGCCAGCCCCAAACCTCAAGCCTTTGATAAGCTAGAGGCAGAGCTGACCCAAAGCCTAAGCCGCTTTAAACTTATCTGGCCTAGAGAGCGTGAGCAAACAGAAACCTTATTACATGAACTGCCACTTAACGGTGCCCGTTTTGGCAAGAAGACTGATGGCTACCCAAAGCTGGCCAAAATGCTCGATGATCTCGATAACTGGGTCGCCTTCGGTCAGGCGCTGCCTCCAGCAAAAGTACTCGAAGCCCTGTCACTTAATGGGCTAAAGCTCAATAAAGGCGGAGAAATACCCTCGGCTCAGCAAGCGCCTATGCTAGATCATATCGAAAGGCTAGCCCAACTTATCGCCAACCTTATTCCGAGCTTTCTCTATTGTGCTAGAGATGGCATCGCCTCGCGCTTTGCCAGGCAAAAGCTTGAGCGCAACCTGCTGACCCCAGATGATCTTCTACTAACACTGGCTAAAGCGCTTAAGGTAAGTCAAGATAATCGATTAGCTAGCAGTATTGCCCAGCGTTTCCCAGTTGCGCTAATTGACGAGTTCCAAGATACCGACCCATTGCAGTTTGAGATCTTTAACTCGATATACCAAAGCACAGCAACAACCAGCACTCTTGCTAGCGCCTCATCACAAAACGATAAACTTAGCCTATTGATGATTGGCGATCCTAAGCAGGCAATCTATGCCTTTCGCGGCGCCGATATTCATACCTATATTCAGGCTCGCGCTCAAACCGCTAAGCACTATAATCTCGATACCAACTATCGCTCGAATCGGCAGATGGTGGATGCGGTCAATCGCATCTTTGGTCACAGAGACGACCCCTTTATCAGCCAATCTATTCCCTTCGAACCGGTAAAGGCATCGAGCTTTGCTGACAAAAAAGTACTCAATGAAAAGAATGCAGACAGCAGCGCCCTTAGATTAAGGCTATTAAGTGAAGAGGCAGAAAAAGGCCTCAATAAGACCACAGCTAGACAGCTCATTGCTGATGATGTAGCCGATGAGATTGCCAAACTTTTAATCGATGCACAGCAAAACCTGTGCGCGATTGGTAAAAAGCCTCTAAGAGCAAAAGATATCGCCATCTTGGTCAGAGACAGACACGAAGCCAATGTGGTTCGGGCCGCATTGAGTCAACGCCAAATAGGCTCGGTCTTCTTAAGCCGTGATAGCGTATTTAACACCTTAGAAGCTCGCGAGCTTGCGCTGGTGCTTTATGCTATGGCAGATCCCAAGGATGAGCGCGCATTGCGAAGTGCTTTAGCCACCTCACTGCTTGGCTATAGCGCAGAGGCGATCCATAGCTTTAACCAAGATGAAGATAAACGTCAGACCCTGCTTGAGCAATTTGCCCAGCTACAGCAGGTATGGTTAAAGCGTGGGATCATGCCAGCCCTGCTGACCCTTGCCGCCCAGACTCAGATCATCGAGCGCTTACTGAATGGTGAAGAGGGAGAAAGGCGCTTAACCGACTTTAGACACTTAGGAGAGCTACTGCAGCAAAAAGCCACCGAGCTCGATGGTAGCAGCGCTTTGATCAACTGGTACGAGCAAGCGCTTATCGAAAACCAGCCAAATGAAGAGGCGCAGCTACGTTTAGAGAGTGAGCAGAACCTAGTACAAGTGGTCACCATTCATAAGAGTAAGGGGCTTGAATACCCTATCTGTTTCGTGCCGTTTGTCAGCCTAAGTCGCGATAACCGTAAACGCCCCGCCCCAATGCTATACCATGATGACAATCGGCTTATCTGGGATATTGAGCAGACAGATGAGGGCTGGGAGAGACAAAAACGTGAAACCTTAGCCGAAGATCTACGCCTACTCTATGTTGCACTAACTAGACCCGTGCTTAAGTGTTATCTGTATATTGCCAACCACAGCCGGTTTACCAAAAAATCAGGTATGACGAGTCAGTTACATGAAACGGCAATCGGGTATCTGTTAGGGGTTGAAGATAAAGCTTGTGATTACGAGAGACTGCTGGCTCAAGCTAAACTACTGCAACAAAAGGATCCTAAGGCCATCAGTTTGACGGAACTGCCTGCGGCGGGTGGCGATGAATACACTGACACCACATTTGTTGTGCTAGAGAAAGATGAAGCCTCCGAGCAACAATTAGCGCCAAAAGCGCTCAATCGCCCTATGCTAACACCTTGGCGTGTAGGCAGTTACTCAGGCCTTGTAAAACATTTGGCCCATGAGAAGGTGCTGCCGGGTATGGATGATGAACAGTTCCCTGAACTGGATGTGATTCAAGATGAAGTCGATAGCTCGCCTTCGCGATTTACCTTTGAGCGCGGCGCCAATGCGGGTAGCTTTATGCACTTAGTGTTAGAGCTAATTGATTTCACTCAAGCGCAAACAGATCTTGAGCTGCAGCTGCCTATCGCCATGGCGAAATATGGCATAGATGAGAGCTGGACCGAGGTACTGAAAGAGTGGTATCTAGACTTACTTCATGCGCCATTAGCCAAGGATAACTCGCTAATACTCGCGCAGCTAAAACCAGCACAAAAGTTAGTTGAGATGGAGTTTTACCTGCCGATTACCGCCCTTAACTGCGACCAGCTCAATACACTGTTAAGCGAATTTGGTTACAGTGCTGGCCTTAATTTTGATGAGTTACAGGGCATGCTAAAAGGCTTTGTGGATTTAACCTTTGAGCATAATAATCAGTTTTTTATCGCCGATTATAAGTCGAATCATTTAGGTGATGACTTAAGCCAATATCACTTTACCAACATGCAGCATGCGATCCGCAGTCACAGGTACGATCTGCAATACATCATTTACACCCTCGCTCTGCACCGCTATCTGGCACTGCGTATGGCGAATTACGATTATGATCTGCATATCGGCGGCAGCTTTTATCTGTTCCTACGGGGCATGTCGGCAAGCAATCCACAATCCGGTGTATTTTACGATAAACCGCCTAAGTTACTTATTGAAAAGCTCGATGCCTTATTCGGGAACAAGATGACAGCACACAATTCTGAACAAGCGAATAGCGCTCAAGTGGAGGCAAAATGATCACCACCACTAAGCCTATTAACGAATTACTTAAAGAGTGGCAGGAGCAGCGACTTATCACCTCACTGGACCGTCACTTTGCCCTGCAATTAGCCCAGCTTCATCAGGAGTCAGCGCCACTATTTACCCTCATTTGTGCCTTAGTGAGCCAGTATCTATCGAGCCAGCATACCTGCTTGCCACTAAAACAGATCGATACCGAAAATCCGTTTAAAGAGCAGCTCAGCCAGTGTCAAATAAATCTACAAACCGATGAGCTTGAAGCTGCACTATTACAGTTTGACGCCATAGGCACCGTCGATGGCGCCGAGCTTAAGCCACTGATTATCGATAAGGGTAACTTATATTTACAACGCTATTTCAGCTACGAAACACAGGTCGCCGAGCATCTCAATCGACTCTCGTTCGCGCCAGTCGACTCCAACCTTGATGATACTGAGCTAACTCACGCCAGTGAGCTATTGAATCAACTGTTTCCCGCATCTGAGCAGCAATACGATTGGCAGAAAATTGCCACCGCCACTGCGATGACCAAAAAGCTCGCCGTGATCACTGGCGGCCCGGGTACGGGTAAAACCACCACAGTGACTAAGCTGCTGTACTTGTTGTGCTCCAGACAAGAGATGACCATTAGACTGGTCGCGCCAACCGGTAAGGCAGCGGCACGCCTGAGTGAGTCCATAAAGGCGTCAAAGCTGAGGCTTGCCAGTGAGATGAGCCAAATGGGCATAGTCGATCTGGATAAAAACATCGCCAACATTCCAGAAGAAGCGGCCACTCTACACCGACTGCTCGGTGTGATCCCCAACTCTCACCAGTTTAGGCATCATAAAGATAACCCATTAAGGCTAGATCTGCTCGTAGTCGATGAAGCTTCCATGGTGGACTTGCCTATGATGCACAAAGTGCTATCGGCGTTACCCGAGCATGCAAGGTTAATCTTGCTTGGCGACCAAGACCAACTCGCCTCGGTCGAAGCTGGCGCGGTGCTCGCCGATATCTGCGCAGGGTTAAAACAGATCAATAAGAAGACTAAGCAAACTCGCTGGAAGATGCATTATTCACAACCCCAAGTAGAACTATTAGGTCAGCTAACCCGCACCTCATTAGCAGAGTTTGTTAGCCAAGATCCTAAGATTGGCGACAGCCTATGTATGCTGATGCACAGCCACCGCTTTCAGGGCGATGCGGGTATTGGCCAACTCGCAATGGCAGTCAACCACTCAAATTTAGCGCGTATCACTGAAGTCTGGCAATCAGGGTATCAAGAGTTACTGTGGATAGAGCATGCGCTAGCCAATACTAGCCATAGCAGCTCGTTTGAAAATAAAGGGCTCGAGAGTTTACTCGAACAGAGTGTCGAGCAATACGGTGTCTACTTAGCGACCATGTCGCAGGAAGAGAACGATGCCGATAAGATCATCGACAGCTTCAACCAATACCGTATTTTATGTGCCATGCGCGCAGGAGAATACGGCGTTGAAGGAATAAACCAAAGCGTGACTAAAGCGCTCGCAGCCAAAGGATTGATCCAGCCAGAACAAGAGTTTTATGCAGGCCGGCCGGTTATCATTCAGAGCAATGATTACAACTTAGGACTATTTAACGGTGATATTGGCTTAATCTTACCCGATTGCAGTAGCCAAAGTCGTCGCTTAATGGCGCACTTTATCCAAGCCGATGGCAGTTTACTCAAGGTGTTACCTGCGCGGCTACCTAGCCACGAGACCTGTTACGCCATGACGGTTCATAAGAGCCAAGGCAGTGAATTTAGTCATGTGTCTTTAGTACTACCAATAAAGCCAAGTGTGGCGCAGCAGCAACTGTTAACCAAAGAGTTAGTCTATACCGCCATCACTCGTGCTAAGCATCACTTTACTTGCCTAGGCAGTCAAAGAGTGTTTGAGCAGGCTAGCCGTAGCTTAACCCAGCGCGCCTCGGGCTTGGCACAGCGTTTATGGCGCGATTAACAATTGTGATTGAAGTTAGTGCACCTTGTTTAAATAAGGTGCACAGAGATGACGGACTCGAATATAAAAACAGCATTTAAGCTAAATCGACTAGGCAATACTTGCATTAAAAAGTGATTAAGCCATAGTGATTCAGCTGACTTTTATCATGGGTAACAGGTGGAGACAAAATGACCCAGAAGAATTTATTACTATTGTGTGGCGGCGGCGGTGATGAGCATAGTATCTCACTGTTATCGGCCAATTATTTTGAAGCGCAATTAGCCACGTTACCCCACTTCAATGTGCTACGTGTAGAGCTCAATGCTAAAGGTCAATATCACACTCAAGCTGGTGAGCTTTGCGAGTTAACCAACAGCAAACAGATCCGCTTCGATGATGAAACAAAAGCGCCTTGGGATGTGGACTATGTTATCCCCTGTATTCATGGCTACCCCGGTGAAACTGGTGACATACAGTCCTATTTCGGCTTGATCAACCTGCCCTACTTTGGCTGTGATTCTGAATCGAGCAGCAACTGCTTCAATAAAGTGACCGCCAAGATGTGGTTTAGTGCACTAGGGATCCCAAATACCCCCTATATTTTCTTAAGTGAATTTAATGAGCAGGCTTTGGTTCAAGCCAAGGCAGCACTAGAAAATTGGGGCTCAATCTTTATTAAAGCGGCGTCACAGGGTTCATCTGTAGGTTGTTATCGCGTTGATAGCATCGAACAACTTGCCAGCTCATTAGAAGAAGCCTTTACCTTTTCACCATATGTGGTGATCGAGAAGACGATTACCGCCCGTGAACTAGAGGTCGCCACTTATGAAGTTGATGGCGAGATCATCGCAACTAAACCCGGTGAAATTATCTGTGCCAGCAATACATTCTATAGCTTCGATGAGAAGTATGCCGAAAACAGCCAAGCACAAACGGTAATTGAAGCCGATGTTGATGAAGCGATTGCGAAGCAAATTCAAGAATATGCAATTAAAGCCTTTAAAGGGATGAAGTTACGTCATCTGTCGAGAATAGACTTCTTCTTAACCGAAGATAACGAAATTCTGCTAAATGAGATCAATACCTTCCCAGGTCAGACACAGATCTCTATGTTCCCTAAGATGCTACAAAATCATGGTCATGATTTTGCCCAATACCTTTCGGGTAACATTATGGCGCAGTTAAAGAGCTAACGTAAAATCTTACGTAAAAACCAGCACCTTTAGCCTTAAAAACAAAAGCCAGCGCAATATGCGCTGGCTTTTTAGTTTCAAGCGATTGTTGCAAGACTAGCCTACCAACCTTCAACACCTTTCATATCTGGAAGGTGGTGGGCAATACCCTTATGACAATCGATACAGGTCTTTTCACCACTGGCTAAAGAAGTAGAATGCATCTTAGCCGCTCGTGGTGATTGGCGAGTAAAGTCCATGTAATCGAAGTTGTGACAGTTACGACACTCAAGCGAATCATTGGCCTTTAAACGTGCCCACTCATGCTCTGCGAGTTCACGACGCTTCTCTTCGAACTTCTCGCGGGTGTTAATGGTACCAAACACCTTACCCCAAACCTCTTTCGATGCTTGCATTTTACGGGCTATCTTATCGGTCCAGTTATGCGGTACGTGACAGTCTGGACAAGTTGCTCGTACGCCACTTCGGTTAGTGAAGTGAATGGTCGACTGCATCTCTTGGTAGACGTTGTTTTCCATCTCGTGGCAACCAATACAGAACGCTTCTTGGTTAGTGACCTCTAGGGCGGTGTTAAAGCCCCCCCAGAAAATCACACCAGCAACAAAACCACCGAGAGTTAGAAAACCTAAGCTGTAGTGAACACTTGGCTTTCTCAGCACAGCCCATACCTTTTTAAGGAAAGATCGTAATTTAGCGATCATAACTACTCCTAGTGTTCTTTCTTATTAGAATCAGCTTTTATTAGCTGATCCATATCCACAAATTCGTTAGGCACTAAAATTTTAGCGTCGAGCTGTGGAACGTGACATTGTGTACAGAAGTAACGTCTTGGAGACAGTGTCGCTAGGAAATTGTTCTCTCTATCCATGTAGTGAGTCACACTCACCATAGGTGCTTGAGAGTCTCCGGTGCGACTACGATCATGGCAAGACATACACTTATTCACTTTTAAGTTCACCTGATAGCCGTCAATTTTATGAGGGATAACTGGTGGCTGCATCGGATAGTTGCGCACTTCCTTGACGTCAGTGTTAATCACTTTTTGCATTGCCGGTGGCGTTGGCTCTACGTTTAGCGGTGCATCACGCAGCGTCGCTATTTTGTCCGCTGGAATAACCTCTGCTGCAACATTAAACGCACTTACTATAGATAAGCTCATCAAAGCAGCTGCAGATACTCGTGTTAATGCTTTCATTATTATTTCTCCTTATGCCTTGACGATCTTCACTGCACACTTCTTAAAGTCCGTCTGCTTAGACAGAGGATCAGTCGCATCGAGCGTCACCTTGTTAATAAGCTGACTGGCGTCGAACCAAGGCACAAATACCAAACCTACTGGTGGCTTGTTACGACCACGAGTTTCTACACGGGTCTTGATTTCACCTCGACGAGAAATAACACGCACCTCATCACCACGACGTAGACCACGTTTTTTCGCATCTTGTGGATGCATAAAGCACACTGCATCAGGGAAAGCACGATAAAGCTCTGGGACACGTTGCGTCATTGAACCTGAGTGCCAATGCTCAAGCACACGACCTGTCGACAACCAGATATCAAATTCATCGTCTGGTGATTCAGCCGCGGGCTCGTATGGCAGTGCATAGATAACAGCCTTACCATCAGGCTTACCGTAAAACTCGAACCCTTTACCTGGTTTCACATAGGGATCGCTCCCCTCTTTAAAGCGCCACTTGGTCTCTTTACCGTCAACAACTGGCCAGCGTAGACCATGAACCTCGTGATAGGTATCGAATGGTGCAAGATCGTGGGCATGGCCTCGACCGAAGGTCGCGTACTCTTCAAAGAGACCCTTTTGCACATAGAAGCCAAACGCTTCCGCTTCATCATTCATATATTTGCTGTTTCTATCTGACAGTGGGAATTTCTCAACATTGCCGTTTTGGAAAAGCACTTCGAACAAGGTCTTACCTTTAAAGTCAGGGTTTGCAGCGAGTACGTCTGCAGGCCAAACTTCGTCGGTTGTGAAACGCTTAGAAAACTCCATCAGCTGCCAAAGGTCTGAGCGTGACTCCCCCGGTGCTTTGACCATCTGGTGCCAAAACTGGGTACGACGCTCTGCGTTACCATAGGCGCCCTCTTTCTCAACCCACATAGCGGTCGGAAGAATAAGATCGGCAGCCTGTGTGGTCACAGTTGGATAAGCATCTGAAACAACGATGAAGTTTTCAGGATTACGGTAACCCGGTAGACCTTCTTGGTTAATATTAGGAGCAGCCTGCATATTGTTGTTCACCTGAACCCAATAGGCATTGATATCACCATCTTTTAGGCGACGATTTTGCTCAACCGCGTGATAGCCTGGTTTTGGCGGAATAATGCCACTTGGAATACGCCAAATCTTTTCCGCAATCGCTCTATGTTTAGGATTCTTAACCACCATATCGGCAGGCAGACGGTGTGAAAAGGTGCCCACTTCTCGGGCTGTACCACAAGCAGACGGCTGACCCGTAAGCGAGAATGGGCTGTTACCCGGCGTCGAGATCTTACCGGTTAGCAGGTGAATATTATAAATCAAATTGTTACACCACACTCCACGAGTGTGCTGGTTAAAGCCCATAGTCCAGAAAGAGGTGACTTTCCTATTTGGATCGGCGTATAGCTCTGCTAATTCAACTAGCTTATGCTCTGGTACACCAGATAGCTTACTGACTGACTTAACATCATAGTCTGCAACAAAGCGCTTAAATGCATCAAAATCAATAGCGGTAGACTTACCCGCCGTCGCCACATTCTTCGCCGCTTTTTGTAGCGGATGTGATGGGCGCAGGCCATAACCGATATCGGTTTCGCCTTGGCGGAAGTTAACGTGCTTATTAACAAAGTCCCAGTTAACTTTATCATTTTGAATGATGTAGTTAGCAATATAGTTAAGAATTGCTAGGTCGGTTTGAGGGGTAAACACTATGCCTAAATCCGCAAGATCGAAGGATCTGTGCTCGAAAGTAGAAAGTACTGAAACCTTCACATGCGGCGCACTTAAGCGGCGATCCGTTACGCGACTCCAAAGGATCGGGTGCATCTCGGCCATGTTTGAGCCCCAAAGCACGAATGCATCGGCCGCTTCCATATCATCATAGCAGCCCATAGGTTCATCGATACCGAAGGTTCGCATAAAGCCACCTACCGCTGAAGCCATACAGTGACGCGCGTTAGGATCGATATTGTTAGAACCAAAACCCGCTTTCATCAATTTTGAAGCTGCATAGCCTTCCCAAACTGTCCACTGGCCAGAGCCAAACATACCAATCGCGGTAGGCCCTTTCTCTTTGATGGTTTTCTTCCACTTTTGCGCCATGGTGTCAAAGGCGGTATCCCAAGAAACGGAGGTAAACTCACCGTTCTTGTCATACTTACCATCAGTCATACGTAGCATTGGCGTTTGCAGTCTATCTTTACCGTACATGATCTTAGATAGGAAATAGCCTTTAATACAGTTAAGGCCCTTGTTTACTTCACTTTCTGCATCACCATGCGTAGCAACCACTTTGCCATCGCGGGTCGCGACAATCACCGAGCAACCTGTACCACAAAAGCGACATGGCGCCTTGTTCCATTCTAGTTTTGTTTCTTCAGAACTAGTGATCAGGTTACTCGCGGTTGCGGGTAAGGCTAAACCAGCCACACTTGCAGCAGTTAATGCTGCATTGGCCTTCATAAATTCGCGTCTGTTCATTTTCATTGTTCACCCTCTTCAAGCACTTCACTTTGGTGATAAACCATTGCCGCTGACAACACTCCAGGTATCGCGTTAATGGCTTCAATACTTGTCATTAATGATTTCTGGCTATCGCCTTCTAACACTACGACCAATTTCACTTCGTTATTTACCGACAATTCAGCATTTTCCATATCAATAATGGTTTGCCTTACTGTGGACATCTGCTCAGGCTGTACTTGAAGTACTAAGCTAGTTACGTGAAGTTCATTGCTCATTTTTATCACTCTATTTATATGTATTTATTTTGTTTTTATCGATTTAGCCAGCACCTGGCGGACCTGTTAGAATTTGGCCGAACCAAATTGCAAAACCTAAGCCTGACACAAGCAAAATAGATAAAAGTGGGGCGAGAAAACGGTTAGAAAAATAAATATTCTAAATTCTAGCTTTTTCTCATCATTCGGTGTGGAACTCATAAATCCTCCAACAAGTGGGGCTATCTAACATGATTTTATGGCGGCCTGAACTACTGTAAAACAAGATAACTCATTGCCTTTTTAAGGTATTGATTATGTACTTTTATCTTGCCGAAAATGATATCAATAAGTTAACAAGGTTCTGTATACCCACAATTCGGTAAAACCATAGGTTGGTTGATCCAGATCATCATTTTCAACAACAAGGTACGAAGATCACCCTTCCTAACCCATTTCCACGATTAAATAACCATCAAAAACACTTATTAAGCTATCCATAACATACTAAACAATGGGTTAGGAGTGGCTAAATTTCAATCAAACTTGGCAGTTTTATAACAAAATATTCACTAAGAGGTATTAAGCTTATTTTAAGATAGGTTAAATATTGCGCGAAACGGCAGAGATTGAAGCTAGAGAGTAAAGCCCATAGGGCCAATAATAAAAATTGGGAATTTAGCTGACAGGATTCCCGTGATGGGATGGAAGGTAATAAAAAACGCACGTCATAAACGTGCGCTTTTTTTACGAAAAAAGCTCTTTTTTACATCATGCTTGAGCTATCTGATTTAAAATTCGCTTCTCTGAAATGGGATAAGCAGTACCTAATACTTGGGCAAAGCAGGAGACGCGGTATTCCTCAATCATCCAACGCGCTTCGATTAACACCTCAGGTGTTGGCATCGACTTAGGCAACTTAGCCATCTGCGCCTTTAACACCTCTTGCACCTTATTGATGCTGTGCATATGCAAGCGGTCTCGATTAGGGTCCACTGGAAGCTTCTCTAAGCGGTTTTCAATTCCCTTGAGATAACGGTTAAGATCGCCTAATCGCTGCCAACCGGACTGCTCCACAAAGCCTTTAAACACCAGTTGATCCAATTGGTTTTGAATATCGCTCATCGCAAAGGCGATATCTAGACTGATCTTGCCCTTCAAGCGTTTCTTAATTCGATTGTAGATGGTCAGAATTTCCTCTACCTTCAGCGCAATTTTTTCAGCCGCTGGATTAAGCTCTTGTCTCACCCAGTCTTTCGCCTCGGCAAACGAGGCTTCAGAGCGCACATCTAAGCCCTTTTCGTCCAACAACTGCTGTACTGCTGCCGATAAAATATCATCAATCAAGATATTAACCTGCCCAAATGGATTAAAGTACATCGCCAGCTTTGCTTTGTTAGGCAGTGACTTTTGCAGATGTTTTACCGGCGAAGGAATATTGAGCAGCAGTAATCGCTGTAAACCAAGCTTATGCTGTTTCTGTGCCTCGAACTCATCATCAAACAATTTGATCGATACACTGCTCTTATCATCTACCAACGCGGGGAAGGCTTTAACCTCAAAGTTGCCCTTCTTCTGCTCAAATTGCTTGGGCAGATCACCAAAGCTCCACTGCTCAAGCCCTTTTTGCTCAATACCTGAATCCGCGACCTTGCGGATAGCCTGCACAACCTGACCTTGCATACTTGCCTTTAATGGCTCCAGCTCTCGTCCTTCAGCGAGCAACTTACCCTTGTCGCCTTCTATCTTAAAGTTAACGAGAAGATGTTTAACTAACTGAGTAGTATCAAAGTCATCCGGCGAAATACGGGTACCACTCATGCGCAGTAGTTGTTTGCACATTGCATCGATTAAAGGCAGTTCAAAAGGCGTCATCGCCTGTAAACAGGCTTTAGCGTAATCTGGCGCGGGTACAAAATTTCGGCGCAGTGCCTTAGGCAATGACTTGATAAGTGCAATACATTTCTCTTCACGAAGACCCGGCACTATCCAGTCAAAATCAGCTTCATCAACTTGATTAATCAATGCCACAGGTATGTGCACCGATACACCATCGTCAGCAGCCGATGGTTCAAAGTGATAACTGACATTAAGTACCAAGTTACCCTTATGCCATTTTTCAGGGAAATCCAAGGCCGATATATGCTCGCTACTACGCTGCATCAACGACTCGCGCTCAAAGTCTAAAAGCTCTGGTGTAGTTTGCTTAGCTTTTTTCCACCACTTTAAGAATTTAGGTGCGTTATAGATCCCATCAGGGATCTTGGGCTCGTAGAATGCATATAGCGCCTGCTCATCCACCAAAATATCTCGGCGACGCGACTTATGCTCAAGCGATTCAATATCCAGCAGTAGCTTCTGGTTTTTGATGAAAAATGCTTCGTTAGTGCGCAGTTCACCGTCTGCTAATGCCGAGCGAATAAAGATTTCACGGGCTTCAACTGGCTCGACTGGGCCATATTGCACCTTACGGCGATTAACGATTTGCAAACCGTAGAGCACTTGATTCTCAAGCGCGACCACCGAGCCCTGCTTGGACTCAAAATGTGGTTCGACATAGTTTTTCTTCACCAAATGTGCCGCTAGAGGCTCAACCCACTCAGGTTGAATTTTAGCGCAGCAACGTGCGAACAAGCGCGAGGTTTCGGTGAGCTCTGCCGCCATGATCCATTTGGGGCCTTTTTTAGCTAAAGGTGAACCTGGGAACACGAAGAACTTTCGATTGCGTGCGCCTAAGTATTCATTGTCTTTATCTTTAAAGCCAATATGGCTTAATAGACCCGTCAATAAAGAGCGATGCAAGCCTTCATAATCAAGCTCTTCAGTCGGAGAGTTAAGCTTCCACTTAAGCTCATGAGTGGCTTGCCTTAACTGAGTGTACAAATCTTGCCATTCACGAACCCGCAGATACGCTAAAAACTCAGCTTTACATTGCTTTCTAAACTGACTACTCGATAACTCTTTCTGGCTTTGTTTAATATGATCCCAAAGATTAAGCCATGAAACGAAATCAGAGTCTTTATCGCTAAAGCGATTATGTGCCTGATCTGCCGCTTGCTTCTTGTCCATCGGGCGCTCACGAGGATCTTGAATAGAAAGACCTGCGGTGATCACTAAGGCTTCATGTAAACAACCATTTTGCTGCGCCTCAATCACCATACGTGCAAGCCGGGGATCCACAGGAATATGCGCCAACTGACGCCCAAGCTGAGTCAGATTCAGCTTACCTTTACCCTTTGTGACAGCTTGCAGCTCTTCAAGCAGCAAGAAACCGTCTCGAATGTAACGCGCATCAGGTGGCTGAATAAATGGGAAGCCTTCGATATCGCCTAAACCAATCGACAGCATCTTCAAAATTACTGAGGCTAAGTTAGTACGCAGGATCTCAGGGTCGGTAAATTCAGGACGTGAGATAAAATCATCTTCACTATAAAGCCTGATACAGATACCTGGTGCAACACGACCACAGCGCCCCTGCCTTTGATTGGCACTGGCTTGAGAGATAGGCTCGATGGGCAGGCGCTGCACTTTAGTTCGGTAACTATAACGACTAATCCGTGCAGTACCGGGGTCAATCACATAACGAATGCCGGGTACAGTTAGTGAGGTCTCTGCAACGTTGGTTGCTAATACAATACGGCGGCCAACGTGACTCTTAAAGACTTTTGACTGCTCACCATAAGAAAGACGAGCGTATAACGGTAAGATCTCTGTATCGCGGTAATTACGGCGATTTAGCTGCTCGGCAACATCTCGAATTTCTCGCTCACCATTCATAAAGATCAAGATATCACCAAGACCTTCCTGCATAAGCTCATCGGTAGCCGCAAAGATACCCTCGATAAGATCGAGGTCTTCATCTTGATCTTGTACCAGTGGACGATAGCGGGTTTCAACCGGATAGGTACGCCCAGACACTTCAATCACAGGAGCATTGTTAAAGTGTTTCGAGAAACGTTCAACATCAATGGTCGCAGAGGTAATAATCACCTTAAGATCTGGACGCTTCTGTAACACGTTTTTCAAATAACCCAAGATAAAATCGATGTTGAGGCTACGCTCGTGGGCCTCATCAATAATGATGGTGTCGTATTGATTTAGGTATTTATCGTTAGTTAACTCGGCCAATAAAATACCGTCAGTCATTAACTTGATATAGGAGTCATTATTAATGGCATCGGCAAAGCGCACTTTAAAGCCGACCACTTCACCGAGAGGGCTATTAATCTCTTCAGCAATACGGGTGGCAACGCTACGGGCCGCTAATCGGCGTGGCTGGGTATGACCAATCAAACCGCGAGAGCCTAAGCCAAGCTCGAGACAGATCTTCGGTAACTGAGTGGTTTTACCTGATCCGGTTTCACCCGCAACAATCACCACCTGATTATTGGCAATCGCTGTTGCAATTTCATCGCGCTTTTGCGAAACGGGTAAACTATCGGGATAAGTAATGCTTGGGCGATTAGCTAAACGCTGCTCAACCTTTTTACGTGATTCAAGCGCCAACTGCTCAAGATTTTCGAGGGTGGCCGTTTTTTTCTCAGAGTCAGGCTCTTTTCTGAGCCTAAACAGACGACGCCTAATTTTTGCGGCGTCCGCTTCATAACAGGATTTTAAGAATGCGTTAGATAAAGGATGCTGTTGCGAACTCAAGTGCAAATTCCATAGCCAAGACGAAAGAGAGTGATCCTAGCAAGGAACGTTGCAGGTTGGTATAGCTGGCTTAAAAATACTTTATCTTCTCAAGCTAAGCACACTATTTAACAGTGCTAGAGCATACTCAAGTTAAGATGAATTAATAAGAGTCAGCGCCATGACTCACTCTTATCAAATTACAATCGATAGTAGTGCGTTATTTAAGTGATTCTGACTACGATCATGCTGGCGACAGATAACACTGTTGCATATAAGTATTAATCGCTTCGAGTACATTAGCGCGGCTAATAGTACCGACCACTTTGCCCTCCTCCACCACAGGGTAGATCTTAGGCTTGGGGCCTAACATCTGCTCAGCCAGTTGTAACACGCTCGAGTCTGGTGTGACCGACAACACATCGGTACGCATGCAATCTTTAACTATCGCAATTAAATCACAATGATAGCTACTCTTAAGCATTACAGCTAAACAGTCTTGCTGAGATAAGAACCCCACTAAGCGACCGTCCGCTTCAACTACTGGTGCACCAATCTTTTTATGCTCTAGCAATTGTTCAACAGCCGTTGCAAGCGACATAGAAGGCGTTAACAATACAGGTTGGCGATCCATGTGTTCTTTTACGTTGATTGAATCCATTTCATTCCCCTATTAAGTTGCTCTTTTTTAGTTTAGCTAAGATTTAGCAACTACGGCGGGGATTAAAGCGATAAAGTTAATCGGAAAAAGGGGTTAGCTGCACTACCGCGTTGTCTGCGACCTAGAGCTTACTCAGCAATTGGCCTGAGGACACCGCTGTTTACGCCCCTTCATTTGTTAGGCGTTTTTACCACGATAGCAAAATTTAATAAGCGCATAACAAGCACCTAGCGCAACAATAATAAGGCCCAGACCTATTATTGCTAACGGGTCATATTTATCTAAATCTAATAAGATCACCTTCCTAGAAACAGCAATTACCGCCACCAGCAAAATAACTTCTGCATGAATAACGTTTTCCTTGAAGTACATTTCTATTGTTTCTATTAGCTCGAAACCAATCAAAATAATAAAAAAGAAACCAAATATTTTAAGTAATTGGTCTATTTTGACGTGCATTACACCGTCCGCTGAATCAAATATGTCAGCATAAAGCGCAATACCAAGCTCAAATATCGAAACCCCGACTACGATATACATCGCAATAAGGACTATGAATGTCATACATTTTTTTACGGTGCGCATCAAGGCAACAGCGTTACTGATCCGTTTATCTACCAAAGCCATACTCCTTAAATGTATAACGTCAATTTAGTCGTGAGCGCCGCTCACTACCTAACCTAAACCATTGTGCTATAAACACAAGGCTCATTACTTCAAATAATAATCCAAAGCGCTGAGGAATGATCTTAAACGCTGTGCTATATGCCATTGCCTCGCTCAACTTTGCAATACGAACCTTGAACGCCTCATACCATAAATTACCACCCGTTTTTTGAGCTTCTCAATGCTCAGTATTCTTTTGGTAGTTTCACCATAATCATTATCAGCAGTCGCTCGAAACGCAGTAAAAACAGTCGCAAAATATAGTGGCTTGGAGGATTGACTGAAAGAGACTTAAAACACCTTAGCATATAACACCTTGCTAATGAGTAAGGACATGTGCTGCAACAATAGGCATGAAAGCCAAAGAAAGTGGCGGAAATTGCCTGTGTCAGAAAGATGGTTGTAACGTTAAATTCGATGCTAAGAGATGGTGTAATGTGGGAAGCGCCAAAAGATCAAAGTTAGCTATTGGCGCCATAGTCTCTTGTTATAGCTCTTTTACAAGGCAGTATGTCGTATGACCTTTTGGATAATCGGGCAACTCACCAAAAACTTTGTACCCACGTTTTTCATAAAAGGGTCTAGCCTGAAAGCTAAGAGTTTCCGTGCGTATGTATTGAAAGCCTTTTACTTTAGCAAAATTTTCTGCGGCGTCCATGAGCCTATGCCCTACACCTTTACCTCGAGTTTCCACTGAGAGCCAAAGTAGCTCAAGGATGCAATAATTCCAGAATCCTGTTGCTCTAATACCACCTAGAACTTTGCCATTTTCATCTTTCACAAATGCCGCAAATTTTGTATCAGGCTCGAACACAACTTCATCAGGAATATGTTGTTGATTAAACGACTGAATACCTTTACTTATTACTTCAAGGTCATTTTTATTTGGATTATCTGTTACTTCAATATTCATTTTTCATCCGAACTGCAGAGAGTTATAACGCCCCAATAAGGGGCTGGTAAATGCTTGGCTAAACTGTGTAGCGGAGCGAAACTGAGCCAAGCTTTAGCAGTCCCCCTTAATTGGCTTGTTAGTTGCTTTTACGCCACTGTTTTTAGTTATACCTTCTTAAAGTTTTCTCCGAAAAGCGTTAAGCCTTTAACTTCACCATCTTTTAATTTATATGTTAAAACTTTGCCTCCTTCATTCATTTCAGAGAACTCGACCCGCATTGTATCCAACTTAGTATAAGCTGTTGCTATTGTACTAACTTCACCTAATCTCACTTCAAAAGCACCAGACTTAAGCAGTTTAATATTTAATTGTCCCCAAAGAGGATGATGAAATACTCCAACATATTTTTGTTTATCCAGACTAAGTTGCATAACTCTAGAGGATGCTTTTTTTGCCTTTATATCGTTCCATTTTTTAATGTTTGCTTTCTCTTCAGAAGCTATTGTTCGCATCGCTAAAATATGCTTTTCTGCCTTTTTATTGGCATCACCATCATCAAGTAAAATACTATAAACGATATCACTTATGGCATTGGTCAAATATTGACTAATATTACTTTCATTATTCAATACCACTAAACCAATATTATGTTCTGGAATAAAAGAGCTGTGGGTATGAGTACCAGCAACACCACCAAAATGATGAAGCATTCTACTTCCTTTGTATGGGCCTATTTGCCAGCCCCATGCATAACCAGTGCGTTTAAAATCAAGAAAACTTCCATTGTGTGAGACTAATTGTTGGTGAGATTTTTTAATTACTTCAGCAGGGAACACTTGTTTGCCATTTACTATTCCCTGATTGAGCTGCGCGATTAAAAATAACCCAAGATCAGATGCAGTTGCAATAGTTCCACCAGCTGCATGCATAGTTATATCGCTTTTTTCAAACGTTAAAATTGCTGTAGGATCTTTACCTGTTAATCCATAAGGACGAGCTACTTCAATACTTTTTTTAGCGGCATCACTCATGTAGGAACTAGTATGATTCATGCCAAGTGGTTGATAAATTGTCTCTGATAATATCTTTTGCCAGCCTTGCGAGTAAAAGTCATCAACCCAAATACTGGCAATATTAAAACCAAGATTGGTATATTCAAATTGCCCCAAAGGGTTTCTTTGATTTTTAACCGAAGCACTTAAAAGCCTATGACGCTGCTTAAGATTATGGTTGCCTGTGAAAGCTAAAGTATTTAAAAGTGCATCATTCTCGATGCCTGAAGAGCACGACATTAAGTGCTTTAATTGAACTTTATCTGCATCAAATTTCAGAAAGTCTTGTTTAGGGAACATTTCAGCCATTGAAGTGCTGTCTTTAATATCTCCATTATGTTCCAACAGTAAAGTGGACAAAGCGAACATAGGTTTTGTAATTGAGGCAATATAGAATGCTGTTTCAGCAGTTACTTTCTTGTTTTCTTTGATGTTAGCGTAACCAAAATACCCTTCATAAACAATTTCCCCCTCTTTAACAACGGCAATAGCGGTGCCAGAAGGCAAGCCCATTTCCTTTTTCGCTGCGTTTACATATTTATCAATGGCAGAGAAATCATCCATAGCATAAGAGTTACTTGCCCAGATAGACAACGACACTAGAAGGGGGATAACTTTCATTATTTAAGTCCTTTTAAAAATTAATCTTGCTATTTAGGCCTTGACGAGTGCAGACATCGGTAAGCCAACTAACGCCCGCATAAGGGGCTGATAGTTGGTGGTTAAAATGTGTAGCGAAGCGAAACTGAGCCAACTGTTAGCAGTCCCGTTACTTAATGCGCTTGTTAGGCATTCTTGTACTCTTTCTTGGTTTTCCACCATATATATGGCCCACCAATTAAAAAGAGTGCCAGGATAAAAGGCATAAGTAAATTATCTGATTTCCAAGCCTTTTCCGATTCGGCATAGGAGCGGATAACATTCTGTTCTACCTTGACTTCAAATACATCGTGAAACTCTTTAGTTGTATATATCGGCTTTGTACTTTCTCTAGCCTCAAATAGAACCTCAACTCTTTTTCCTTGAGAGTTGAATAATGAGTCATAAACTATGCCCTGACCGTTAGATTTAGAAGGGTAATTAAAATTATATTTATCATCTACAAATGCAAAGCGAATTCCGTAATCATATTCCTGCACCCAATCGATATAGCCTTCACGTTTAACCAGTTCTTCTTTATAAGGGAAGCCACCGTTTTCTTGAGTTAGTTGAACATATCCAATAGATATACTACGAACAAAACAAACAACAGCTAATACAAGATTTCTATAATATGTAAACTTGGACATGCCTGAATGCCTAACGCCAAACTAAGTAGTGAGCAACGCTACCACTTACCTAAAGAATTGTGCCGTAAACACCTAAGCCGATTCAAACCAAAAGTGCCAAGCGTTGCGAATCTGCTTAAATTTATTGTTATCTGTTTGGTTACACCTTATCTGTAAAATAGGCCATGATCTCTTCAGAAGTCATTTCCTTAGTTTCATTGGCAAAGCAGTAGTAACTTGGGCGCATATCAATAAAATACTGCATGTCCATTTCCAACCCTTCTAAATCAGGAAACAGACCCACTGGCATATTGTATTCACCTGTTTCTTTGAATTTATAGAACAGGTGAGTTCCACACTCAGTGCAGAAACCACGAGAGGCCCAAGAGGAAGACTCGTACATTTTCACGTTCTCTGCACCTTCGAATTTCACTTGGATTCCACACTTCACCGCAATGAATGGAGCGCCGCCCCAGGAACGGCATGACTGACAGTGGCAAACTGTAAACTTAGGATTAACCTTTTCAGCCGTAATCTTTACTGAACCACAAAGGCAACTAGCCTCAGAATAAGACATTGGAATAACTCCTAAATTTATGAAAAATATAACATTTTAATATAACGCTTGCGCACTATGTCGATCGTGACCGGAAAAACGCGCACAAGAACACAGACTAAAATACAAACAATAATAATGCGTTAAGTGTTCTAGAGAAAAATTGTATGCAATACCACTTTTGCAAAAGCGCGCGAGCGCACTTTATTCGTTTTACATCCCAGCGAAGAAAACGCGCCCTACTCTATGCTTTTGAATTTACAATACATTTAACAAGTTAGCAACAGCCGAATCTCTGTCATTCCTAACAAAGTGCGCTAGCATCTTACAAACACAGATAACACTGTAAAAAACACAGTTAGAAGCGAGAGGCGAAAATGACACATTCCAGTCCTTTTTTAGAATCGATTAGACAAGAGATTCGCTTACGAGGCTATAGTCTTCGCACAGAAAAAGCTTATCTTTACTGGATCAAGCGCTACATTTTATTTCATCATAAAGCTCACCCTATTACGCTCTCTTCTGTTGACGTAATAACTTTTTAAGTTGGTTAGCTAACAAACAGAATGTCGCAGTTAATACGCAAAAAGTCGCACTTAATGCATTAGCTTTTTTATACCAGCAACACTTAAAAATTGAATTAGCGATCTAGGTTTTACGTTAGCAGCAAAGCAGCGCACATTGCCTACGGTCTTATCTTATCAAGAGATTGCTCTGATATTGTCACACATGAGTGGACTAGCAAAAATTGTGGTGGAGATGCTTTATGGGAGTGGATTACGAGTCAACGAGTGCCTGCAATTGAGATTACAAGATATTAATGTCGAAAACCTCTCTCACCATTCGAAATGCAAAAGGCAATAAAGACAGACAAACATTATTAAGCCAATCATGCACTAATCAGCTTGATGGATATATTCAACGCGCGATAAAAATTCAACAGCAAGATAATCAGCATAGAGTCGGCCCATCATTGCCACACTCATTAGCTAAAAAATATCCTAATGCTTACTCGACCACTTTTTCTTTATTGCTTCACCCTATACGATTAACAGCGACAAAAAAACCGAATAGCGGGACTATTCGGTTTTGATTTGCGCCTTAAAACTATATCAGGCAATCACTTACAAAGCGGCTCTCTAAAGCTCACGCCTGTATCCCAAGGCTGCTCGATCCAAGTGTCTTGTGGGATATCAACGATGTAATCATCAACTAATGGCTTACCGGCTGGTTTAGCACACACGGTAACAAACTTAGCCTTAGGGTAGATTTCGCGGACGATTTTAGCAGTAGAGCCACTATCAACCAGATCATCGACAACGATAAAGCCTTCACCGTCTCCTGGCGCCTGCTTAATGATTTTAGTCTCACGCTGATGATCGTGATCGTAGCTAGAGATACAGATAGTATCTACA
The DNA here is from genome assembly GCF_019654915.1 of Shewanella sp. MBTL60-007. Taxonomy (GTDB): domain Bacteria; phylum Pseudomonadota; class Gammaproteobacteria; order Enterobacterales; family Shewanellaceae; genus Shewanella. Next base: position 44,490 of record NZ_BPET01000005.1, read on the forward strand.
TTACGAATACCTAACTCTCGAGCTAGAATAGCTGCAGGTACTAATCCACCGCGGCTAACTGCAATAATGCCTTTCCATTGTTCTGCAGGTAGCTGGCGCTCTGCCAACTGGCGGGTGTAACTTTGCATTTGATCCCAAGTGATCAGAAATTTCTTGCTCATGTGCAACCTTTTATGCGTATACGCTATTTTTAGGGGAAAGAGATTGCGCGGCATTTTGGCTTTTTATTCAGAACCATACAAATATATGTTCGTGATGTATTTCACAGATTTTGATTAACTCACCATTGATGATGAGCCATACTGGCACTCTTAGGCAAAGCGTTACACGATCGGTAATGACTCTATAGGTAATTGTTAGGGATTTTGTAGAAAATGAGCTAAAAGTGGCTTAGCAATAGCCCGTGAAACTTGATAACAACAAAACAACGTCAAACTGAGGAGCTGTTAAGAATGGCTGCCAAATTTAACCCTATCATTTTTTAGCTGCTGATATTTATCTAACACGCCATTACGGTCTAAGCCTCGCTTTACATTGGTACACAACTTACCAAAGCGGCGGATCTCATCAAATTGTGGTGTTTGTCCGTTCGATATCGCGGCCTCCCAATAGCTCAGTTCGCTATCTACTAACTCTAACAGCTTTTTAGGGCAACCTAGGCAACTCCCCTCTGGCCCACAAACAAAAGTTTCCGACTCATACAACGGCAGCTCCTGCTTAACCTGCTCGATGATTTGTTGCATTGCGGTGGTTCTATCTGGCTTTGAAGCTGCTGTGCTTGGTCTCTTTTCTGCAGTCATAAGATACTTTACCAGGTTAAATTTCACTCATTATATAACCTTGTAAAGAGTTTTATTAGTGAATAATAATTTAATGTGCTTATTGAGAAGAATAGTCGATAACATGAATACAGAAGTTAGACGAATATGAGCGCACCGAGCTCGACTAGTTGAGCTTAGTGCGCTTCATCTTTAGGTTATAGATCTGACCAGATCATCACCTGAGCGGGTTCATTTTGTTTTCGAGTTGCACGGTACATGCCTTCGGTATTAAATGGCGTAGCGATGTTACCTCGCTGATCGATAGCAATCACACCGCCCGTGCCACCAGCGGTGATCAGACGTTGATTAATCACCTCATCGGCCGCTTGAATAATTGATTTCTTCTGATATTTCACCTTGGCGCAGATATCACCCGCCACATGATAACGAATAAAGTACTCACCATGACCTGTCGCAGAGACGGCACAGACGCCGTTCTCAGCATACGTTCCCGCGCCAATAACGGGCGAGTCTCCGATACGGCCAAATCGCTTAGCCGTCATCCCGCCTGTTGAGGTGCCAGCCGCTAGATTGCCATCTTGATCTAGCGCAACAGCACCCACTGTACCAAATTTATAGTCAAACTCGCTGTAATCTAGGGCGCTTTGCTGATAATTATGGTGTGTGTTAGAGCCAGTGCTAGCCTGATAATCGGCGTTAGATTCCGCTTTCTGGATTTTTTCTTTGGCACTTTTCAGTTGCTGATAGCGGCTCTCGCTATCGAATGTGTTTACTGGAACTAACTGATAACCCTGAGTGAGCGCGAACTCTTCTGCACCTTGACCAGATAACATCACATGGGGTGACTTTTCCATCACAGTGATGGCTAAGTCAATGGGGTTTTTAATATGTTTTACTCCGGCAACCGCGCCAGCATTCATGGTTTTACCGTCCATAATCGATGCGTCCAGTTCGTGCCCCCCATCATAGGTATACACAGCGCCAAGGCCTGCATTAAAAAGCGGGCTGTTTTCTAGAATATTAATCGATGCCCGAACGGCCGATAAGCTAGTTCCCCCTTTAGCAAGAATATCGTAGCCCGCGTCAACCGCTTGCTGTAATTTCTCGCGATAAGCCTTTTGCTGCTCAGGGGTTAAATTTGCCTTAGAGATAGTACCAGCGCCGCCATGAATCGCGATTGAAAAAGGCCTATCACTGGCCATGCCACTTGCCGAGATAACTGTCGATAATATAAGCAAGGCTGTCCGACTTAGCATCTTAGAGTTCACAAACTGTATCCTATTGTATTTATTTGCTCTCTTTGTAACCATTTTCGGCCATAATTACAATCAGCAACTTGCTTGAGTTAACGATTCTAGTGACAATAGCTTGGTCTAAATTAAACTATTAATAAGAGTCTAATTTTTGTTGAAAAGTTTGCTTCGTGTGCTAACCACTTCCTTACTGCTTATCGGTGTTACATCTGTAACATTTTCAGTGCAGGCGAATGATTGGTTAACACTCAAGATTAACGGTGTCGAGGGCAGCTTGGCACGTAACGTCAAGGCTCACTTAGGCAGCTTGCCTGATTCGAGCGTGCAACGCCGTGCTTTTATCTTTAATGCCGAGGATAATATTGAAGCCGCAATGCACTCTATGGGCTACTACCATAGTAAGGTGTCGCAAAACGTCACTAGTCATGACAAGCGCCCTTGGGTATTAACGTTAGATATCGATGCTGGAAAGCCCACCTTAATTAGCTGGATTGATATTCAGGTTAAAGGTGAGATGCGTAATGATCCCGTCTTCGAAAAATGGCTTAGCCAGTTAAACGTGCGACCCGGTGATCGACTCAACCATGGGGTTTATGAGGATATCAAGGCGCAGCTACTGACACTCGCCCTCGCTCGCGGTTATTTTGATGGCAAATTCGATTTATCACAAATAGCCGTAGACCGTGACTTTAATACTGCAAAAATCTCTCTATATTATGATTCTGGCAAGCGTTACCACATCGGCAAGGTCAGCTTTACCGGAGCGACCTTAGAACCTAGACTCCTTGAGCAGCTTATTCCGTTTGAGCTTGATGCTCCCTATAGCACCGGGAACCTAGGCCAGTTAAACCGTCAGTTATTAGATACAGGATACTTTTCAAACATCAAGGTACTACCATTAGTCGATCAGGTCGAAGGACTACAAGTTCCAGTACGTGTCGAGCTAAGTTCGCGCCCCGATCACTCAATAGAGTTAGGTCTGGGTGCTGATATCGGTAATACGGTTGATAATAACCTAGAACCTCGTGTTCGAGTGACTTGGCGGACTCCACAAATCAATCGATACGGTCATTCTCAGGAGACAACTGCCGAGTGGTCGCCTGATAAGCCTAAGTTTTTGACAACTTACACCATCCCCTTAACTCACCCTCTCGATGACCAATTAAAAATACGAATGGGCATGCTCAGGGATAAATACGGAGTTACACAGGTTTACGATCCTGAAGAACGTGACTTTAATAATACGGGTCAGCTCGAAGCATCAAAAATGATGTTTGCTCTCATTCGCCAGCAACGGCTGCAAAGCAAATGGCTATTTAATTACTCGGCAGAAGTCATGCGTGAAGACTATACCCAGTCAGGCGTGGATTATGATCCAAGATTTGTGTTATTTGGCACAAGCCTGTCTAAAACTACCCGTGGGGATAACTCGCTGGATCCCAAGTCGGGCTTTTTCCAATTTTATAGCCTAGAGTATGCCGACCCAAGCCTTGGGTCCGAGGTCAGGCTGGCCCGTTTACAAACCAAATTTAAATGGATAAACACCTTTTTTGATAAACACAGAATCGTCTCGCGTTTAGATATGGCTGCCAACCTCACAAGTGATGGCTCGCTTGAGAGTATTCCGCCCTCTTTACGTTATTTCGCCGGTGGTGATCAGAGTATTCGTGGTTATAGCTATAACGAACTCGGCCCCTCGATCGACTCGGTTAATGACGAAGGTGAAATCGTTCGAGAAGTTGTCGGTGGACGCTACTTGATGGTTGGCAGTATCGAATATCAATATTATGTCACGCCAACTTGGCGAGTCGCGACCTTTATCGATGCGGGTAACGCTTTTGATGTGAACCAGATTGAGCTCATTACTTCCGTTGGTGCCGGTATCCATTGGATCTCGCCAATTGGCCCAGTCAAGCTCGATGTGGGTATTGGATTAAAAGAGACAGATACCATAAGTCGCCCTTGGCGTATTCACATTACCATGGGAGCCGAGCTATGACCGCATCCAGTCAAGGCCCCAATGAGGCCAACACTAACACGGCCGCTAAAAGTAGACCCTGGTATATGCGCATATGGGCCTGGTTTAAGCTAATAAGCCGCTTCGCTATCTACACGCCTTTACTCGTACTAGTTTGCTTTGCAATGTTGTTCGGTACCCAGTTTGGTAGCCATATCGCCATCAAGCTTGCCGACATTTTTGTTCCTGACTTAGAGCTTGATTATAAGTCTGGCCAACTCAACCGCCAGATTGAGCTAGATTATGCCGCTTGGCAGATGTCGGGGGTAAAAGTTGAAGTCACCGATCTGGTCTTGGCATGGAACCCTGTGTGTTTAATGCAAAAACAGCTGTGTGTAGAGCAGCTTGCAAGCTCAAAGGTGAATGTTGAAATCGATACCGCACTTATCGGTGCAGAGGTCGACTCTATTGACGACCCTGCATCAGGTACTGACCTTGACTCAAATTTAACCTCGACGATGGATGATACCTCTCCTGACGAAGAGGAAAATCAAGAGATCACCCTTCCCTTTGGGATCACCCTCGTCAGTGGCGCGCTCAATAATGTCACGGTTCGAGTCAACGATATGGACTTTAATGCCAATCAACTGGACTTAAGTGCTGAATGGCTTGCAACCGGGATCCGCGCAAGTTCTATCTATTCTGAAGGTCTATTAGTATCTATCCCCTTCTCCGAGTCCGCTGATGATAGCAATAACCCCGCAGCCGAGCCGAGCAAGAAAAAAATCGCTACCAGCAATACGCAGGTAAAAACACAACAAAACGAAAAACAAGAGCAGAAAGAGAGTGAGTGGGTTATGGCCAACCTGCCCCAAGTCTTTATGCCTATTCCAGTCTTTGTAGACGCCTTGGATATCGAAAACGGTGACTTGATCCTCGGCCCCAGAAAAGATCATTTCTCCAAACTCCATTTAGCGGGTAGCTATCAGCAATTTCTAATCAATATCGATGACTTTAACGCTAGCCATAGCTACGGTGACATTGATCTGAGCGGACAGATGTCACTGATTGACGATTACCCAATGGACATAGAGTCTTCGATAGATCTCGATCATGTGAAGGAGCTTCCAGGGCTTAAAAACCAACAGCTAGTGGTGACTGTTAAGCAAGGCTTTAAGGGACTTAACAGCCATATTATAGGTAGCGGTCAGTTTAACTTCGATATTGAATCGACAGTCGAGCTCGCTAAGCCACAGATCCCATATCAACTGACATTAGAGGCTGAGCAACTACAATGGCCACTAAAGAAGGCTCAATTTAGCGCAAGCAAGGTAAGCCTCACTAGCCAAGGTAACCTTGACGCGCAGCAGGTTAAGCTAAAAACTCAGTTCTGGTCACAATATCAACCAACACTCGATATCGACACGGTATTTAGTCACGCCAATAATCAGTTAGTATTTGATAAGCTCCACGGCAATAATCAAGAGTTAGGCGATATCGCTGTTCAAGGCTCATTTGAGTATGGAGAGGTATTAGCTTGGCACGCCAAAGTCGCAGCCCAGCAGTTCGATATCGGTCAATTAGATCTAGGCTTATCAGAGCCTTTACCAAATAGTGAAATCACTGGCCCTTTTAATAGCGCAGGCCGATTTAACCTCGCCGATAATTCGTGGGCAATCGATGTTGAAGATGCCAATCTTAGCGGCCACATCATGCATTACCCACTACAGATCGATGGTGCAGTATCCATCGACAGTAAATGGCACTTAAGCTCACAAGGCTTAAACGTCAGTGCATTACAAAGTCGATTGTTTGTTCAGGGTGAGGTCGACAAACAGTGGTCACTTAGCGGCGAATTAACCGTGCCTGACTTGAGCTTATGGCAGGCTGACGCCCAAGGAAATATTAAAGCCGATATTGATGTTTCAGGAGCGAGTGAACATCCCAATATTGGCGTGTCATTAAAGGCAAGCGATTTACAGATTTTTGAAGTGGAACTAGCTAACCTTGGTTTAACGGGCCAATATAAACCATTAGATAATCAAAGCTTTATTGCATCGTTCAATCTGCATGATTTTAAGTATCAAGATCTGGAACTTTCCAATATTTCCCTTAACGCACAGGGGGACTTAACTAAACAGTCGCTCATAATGACAACACAGGGAGACTTGGTCTTAAACACCGATTTAACTAGTGAGTATCACGAGAAAAACCAACAGATTATCGCTCAAGTCAAGCGGTTATCATTAGCCTCTAAATTAGGTGATATCACTCTAGAGTCTCCCTTTAATACCGAATATCACTTAGATTCACAAACGGGAAGTGTTGCGCCATTCTGTTTATCTCATGTTGGCGGCAAATTATGCGCCAAAGAGCAGATACAATTAGGCTTAGATGGCCATGCCTCCCTCGAATTTGTGGGCGATCTCGGTGTCCTTGCTGAGCCGTGGCTGCCTGAAAGCCTCGACTGGACGGGACCAGCAACACTCAGCTCCAAGCTACGATGGTTTGAAAATGCCAAGCCTATTGGCAGCGTTGAGCTTGAGCTTCAACCAGGTAATATCGACTTCCAAGCGACCAATAATAGCGAAGTTGCCATAGGCTATAAATCCGTACAGTTACGCAGCCGCTTAGATGAGAAGCAGCTGATGACCTCACTGTCATTAGAGTCTTATGATATTGCAAGTATGGAAGCCAATCTGGGAATTAACGTCACTCCAGATAGAAATATGCAAGGCCAACTCTCATTGCACCAGATTAACTTACAAGCCCTAGCTGAGTTGTTACCTGAGCTTGAGGTCTTAGAAGGTAAGATATCCAGTGAGTTACAAATAGGCGGTAGCTTAAGAGAGCCGCAAGTTTCCGGCGAGATCTCACTCAATGACGGATCAATTATGGCTACAGCCAACCCAACGTTGTTGGAAGATGTCGATCTCGACTTTATCTTTTCAGGCAAAAAAGCCAAAATCGATGGCGAGCTAAAAATGGGGAAAGGCCAAGCCTTTGTCGATGGCGAGTTAGATTGGGCCCAACAACAACTCAATGGTGCCTTTGCCATAAAGGGGAAAGATCTAGCAGTGATCCAACCACCACTGGCTATATTAAACGTCGGAACCGATCTACAAGTTAAGTTCACCAACGAGTCTTTCGATATCCAAGGTGATATCAACGTTCCATCCGGGCGCATTACCATAGTGCAACTACCGGAAGGCGGCGTTGCGGTTTCTAAAGATGTCGTATTTGAAGACAGTTTAGCGACAACAGAGCAACAGGTTTCGCCGCTTGCGGTGTCAGCACAAGTCAACCTCAATGTCGGGGATCGGCTACGTGTCGATGGCATGGGTCTTACCGGAAGGCTAAAAGGTAAGCTTGAGCTTAAACAAAGTCCATTTAGACCACCTCTGCTTTTTGGTGAGATAAAAGTCATCGATGGTAATTACAAATTTATGGGGCAAACCTTAGATATACGCGCGGGAGAAATGCAGTTTATCGGACCTATCGATGTCCCGAACCTTAATATTGAAGCCGTTCGTGAGATCAAGGATGAAGATGTTATCGCTGGTGTACGTATAACCGGTACGCCGATGAAGCCTGTCGTCAACCTCTTCTCATCCCCCGCTAAAGAGCAAGCTGAGATCTTAAATTATATCGTACGTGGTACAGGCCTGAATAACACCAGCGTTGATCAAAACAGTGGCTTAATGATGGGGGCGGCTCTGTCGTTAAGCAACCAGATTGGTGGCGGCGCCATCGGCAATATTGGTAATACCGCCGCTGGCATCATAGAGAAAATCGGCTTTTCAAATGTGCAGCTCGATGCAAACGATGATGGCCGCTTTGCCATCAGTGGTTTTATCGGTGACAAACTCATGGTCAAATATGGCGTGGGTGTATTTAACCCTGGTTATGAGATGACGGTGAGGTATTACCTTCTGTCTCAGCTGTATCTTGAAACTGTCTCAGGCACCATAGAACAATCTCTCGATCTCTACTATCGCTTCGACTTATAGCCTAGCCGTTAATCAGCAAAAACGAAAAAGCCATCTTTACGATGGCTTTTATCTAACGCTGAAATTTAGCACTGAACTCTGCGCATAAAATGCGGAGGTTAGTTATCAGACTGACCTAAATCTACAGGCATATCGTCGCGGAGACTTTGCCACATCACACCGCTATTAATGCCATAAGTTCGCATTAATGCTGGTACATCTGAATAATTTTTATCGATTGCTAGCTGCTGTAACTGCTTATAAAAATCCATCGCTAAAGCGCGTGCTTCTGCACTGGAGAAATAGTAACGACCCACTCGGCTATAAAGTCCTTTGAATCCATTTAAGATCAAAACATAAAGTGGATTACCCGAAGAGAAGGCCAAGGTATGTTGCAATTGATAGTCAAACTCAGCATAAGCTTGGGCGGTATCTTCTAGCTCATCGAGATGAGATAGGGCTTCTATCGCTTCATCAGGGTTATTGCGAATAGCGCCTCTGAAATAAATAGCACTGACGCTGCTTCTTGCCGATAACAACTGATCCACCAACTCAGGGAACCCCTCAGGATTCAACTCGGCAATCGTCTCTAAGATATTTAAGCCAGAAGTTTCCCAAAAGTTATTCACTCTTGTGGGTTTACCGTGTTGAATCGTCAACCAGCCATCTCGCGCGAGACGTTGCAACACTTCTCGCAATGTCGTGCGGGTAACACCTATTAGTTCTGAAAGCTCGCGTTCTGCGGGGAGAATAGAGCCTGGAGGAAACTTATTTTCCCAAATGGATCGTACAATATACTTCTCTGCGAAACTTGCAGGACCTTTGGCATTGATGATCATTAACCTACTCTATCCAATTATTAGTGTTGTTCTTTGACAGATCATACCAGAGCGGCGAAAAATGAAAACCAAAACAGACCGATTCGACCCCCTCTATTCAAATAAATTACTAAAAGCGAGTATTTTTTACTCTAACAGCGCGTTTTAAGTGATATTTTTTTGATATAGATACCTGTTTCGTCATAATGGGCGGCTTAAGTCATCAAAAAAGCTTTTACCTTTTCATCATCACGAGTAGCATACGGTGCAAATTTGCTACTTGTAACCATAGAAAAACAATAGAGAGGACTCCATGCCTGTGACAATGAGTCGGGCGTTTCTTGACAACTTCTTGGGTAATTCACCGAAGTGGTTCAAACTCGCGATCATATCATTTTTGGTGATCAACCCAATCGTATTTTACTTTAATCCGTTTATTGCAGGCTGGCTATTAGTTGTCGAGTTTATCTTCACCTTAGCTATGGCTCTAAAATGTTATCCACTGCAACCAGGCGGTTTATTAGCGATTGAAGCCGTGGCTATCGGCATGACTTCGCCAAGTCAGGTGTTACATGAAATTGAGGCTAACTTAGAAGTAGTACTACTGCTGGTCTTCATGGTCGCCGGTATCTACTTTATGAAGCAGCTACTGCTGTTCGTCTTTACTAAGATGATCACTAAGGTTCGCTCAAAAGTTGCTGTATCACTTCTTTTCTGTATGGCATCTGCATTCTTGTCTGCTTTCTTAGATGCACTGACTGTTATCGCTGTTATTATTACTGTTGCAGTCGGCTTCTACTCTATCTACCACAAAGTTGCATCGGGTAAGACCTTTGGTGAAAGCCATGATCACACCTCCGATGGTCACCCTCAACTGTGTGAAGAAGAGCTTGAATCGTTCCGTGGGTTCTTACGTAACTTACTAATGCACGCTGGTGTAGGTACTGCGTTAGGCGGTGTTTGTACCATGGTTGGTGAACCACAAAACCTTATTATTGCAGCTCAGGCAAATTGGCAGTTCGCTGAATTTGCGATCCGCATGTCTCCTGTAACTATTCCGGTATTTTTCGCTGGTATTACTACTTGTTTCTTAGTCGAGAAGTTTAAAGTCTTCGGCTATGGTCAACAGTTACCTGAAGCGGTTCACAAGATCCTATCAGACTACGATGCACATGAAGATGCAAACCGAACTAAACACGATAAAGTTAAGCTTCTGATCCAAGCGATTATCGGTGTATGGTTAATCGCAGGTCTTGCGCTGCACTTAGCCTCCGTTGGTCTAATCGGTCTATCGGTAATTATTCTAGCCACTGCATTTAACGGTATTACTAACGAACACGCTCTAGGTAAAGCCTTTGAAGAAGCCTTACCATTCACCGCGTTATTGGCTGTATTCTTTGCCGTTGTAGCCGTGATTATCGATCAGCAGTTATTCGCACCTGTTATTCAGTGGGCATTAAGCTATGAAGGTAACACTCAGTTAGTGATCTTCTATATCGCAAACGGTCTACTTTCAATGGTGAGTGATAACGTGTTCGTAGGTACCGTTTATATTAACGAAGTGAAAGCTGCGCTACTTAACGGCCAAATCACCCGTGATCAGTTTGATCTACTTGCCGTTGCCATTAACACAGGTACTAACCTACCTTCTGTTGCAACACCAAACGGTCAGGCAGCGTTCCTATTCCTACTAACATCGGCAATAGCTCCACTTATTCGTCTATCGTACGGAAGAATGGTATGGATGGCACTGCCATACACTATCGTATTGTCTATCGTAGGTATCCTTGCTATCCAGTTAGGCGCCCTAGAGCAGATGACTCAGTATTTTTATGATACACAAATGCTAATCCATCACTCTGCTCAAGCAGCGTCAGATAGTGTACTATCTGCTCATTGATAAGCATTTTCTGAACTATCTAACAAATAGTTAGTCATATAAAACGCCCTATTCAATAGGGCGTTTTTTTATCTGCAATGGAGACCCTGTCGTTGAATGCACTAATCGGTTTTGCCCACTCTCGAGCCGCATGGCTTATCCTAATGTTATCGGCTGTTGCCCTTGAACTTGCCGCACTATTCTTCCAACACGTCATGAAGCTTGATCCATGTGTGATGTGTATCTATCAACGCGTGGCGGTCTTTGGGTTACTCTTTGCGGGTTTGATTGGCGTTATAGGCTACAGTAATCGTATTGCTCGTTTAGTTGGCGTCATTGTTTGGGCTGTCAGCGCAATTTGGGGCTTAAAACTTGCTCTTGAGCTTGTAGACATGCAGATGAATCCATCACCATTTGCAACTTGCTCCTACCTACCTGAGTTTCCTAGCTGGTTACAGCTTCATGAGTGGCTACCGTCAATCTTTATGCCTACTGGCATGTGTACAGATATTCCATGGGAGTTTATGGGCGTCACGATGGGACAATGGATGATAGTCGCTTTTAGCGGCTACCTGCTCGCCTTGGCTATCTTCTTTGTTCCAGCGTTGAAGAAGTCTGTTTAACCCCGTTGACGTAGGTATATTCAGTTAGCATAGAGACATTTGTCATTGGTAAAAGACAGATACAAAAACGCCCTATTCAATAGGGCGTTTTTTTACTTCGGATCTTGGCTATTCAACATCTTTCATTGGCCAAAGAACAATGTGATCTTCGATATCTCGGATCTTAGTTTCGCAGGTCACCTTACCCGCAACCGACATGCCAGCCAAGATCATCGCCTCTTTGGACCCCGTTCTCAACGGATGCCAGCTTGGCAACTCTCTCCCCATAAATAAGCGTCGATAAGCGCAGCTGTCGGGCAACCAAGTCAATGATTCAATATTATCCACGGTAACCTTAGTGCAGCTCGGAACGAACTTAAAACGCTGTTCATAGCTTTTACAGTGGCCCGCTTTATTATCGAGTAACTGACAAGCGGCATTTGTGTAATAAAGCTCTTCGGTTTCATCGTCGATTAATTTATTCAAACAACACTTACCACAACCATCACATAATGACTCCCACTCTTGGGTGCTCATCTGTGCTAAGGTTTTTTCATTCCAAAACGCCATGCTTAAAATCATCTACTCATATAAACCGATTAGCCGAGCATTATACAACGCACACGCCACTCGGTGCACTAGTGGTAAGGCGGTCGATATGAATCGAATTAAAATTTGTGACCTTGATGGTCAAAATTAAATCAACAGCGACTTATCTATACAAAAATAGCGGCCAAGGCCGCTATTTATTTTTACTCACTCATCGCTGGTGAAAAATTAGATGATCGGAGGATATTTAATTCTTTCTGAAAGATAAGTTACTGAAATGGCGAAATAGTCCGACGCGTTCCACTGCAGTAGTCCCCGGTAATTATCATAAACTAGGTATTTACGACCATTTATGCCATCGGGCATCACCATGGAGATCTGCATATCTTCCCGTTTAGGTAAGTCACTGCCATCGAAACGCCTCACTCCCAGCGCTTGCCACTCATTGAACGTTTTCTTGATGCTTAGGCTGGCGACTGACGGCTCAAACTGCTTAGGAACCCAGACTTGCCGGCCCCAAGTTTCTGACTCTTTCCAGCCAGTCTGCTGTAGATAATAAGCCACAGACGCTAAGGCATCACTGCTATTACCCCAGATGTCCTTCTTACCGTCTCCATCGCCGTCTTGGGCATAGGAAAGGTAAACACTAGGTAAAAAGAACGCCTTGCCCATAGAGCCTGTCGCGTTACTTTTCAGCTCAGCAAAACTGAAACCACCTTGGTCAATAATCTTTAACGCCGCAAAAAACTCAGAACGAAAATATGTTTCTCGTTGACCTTCATAGGCAAGAGATGCGGTGACGGATAACACTGGATAGTTTGCAGGAGACTGGCCCAGATTAGACTCTATGCCTAATAATGCCACGATAAAACGTGGCTGCACTCCATAGCGTTTGCCAATTTTCTCGAGTTCAGCGTAATGCTGTTTATAAAATGCTCGAGCCAAATCGACCTTAGATTGAGGCACCACCTGCGGTAGGTAGGTTTCGAGGGTAATGGGTGTTTCGGCCTGATTATTATTGGTGGCCTTGGCCTTTTTAAACATCTTAATTTTAGGGAAAACCGCATCTATGGTTTGCTGACTGAAACCTTTATCTGCAGCTTCTTGCTTTAACACCGCAACATAATCAGAAAAACTGCCCTGAGTTTCACTTTGTGCCATAGCTGTAACGGGCAATAAACTCAAACAACAGGTTAAAGCCAGAATCTGTTTCCCTAAAACCATATATCCCCTTTATGAAAGCTTTTAATAGACTTAATCGCTGACTTACTCAGGATTAAAACCTATCTCTTTCTTATGTTGTTCTAATAAATTAACCACAGGCGGTGGCAACTGTAAATAGAATCCTTTTTCTTTCAGTTCAGATCTCACTTTTTTAATATCGGCAAAGCCCAAGTGTTCTCTTTTATCTATCGGCAACATCATCACTAATTGTGGCTCGCCAAACATCTCCATTAATGCTTCTGGAACACGCTCAAAATCGTTGCGTTTTTCAACGAAAAGGTAACTTTCAGCCTTTCGTAGGCTTTTATATACTGCACAGATCATATACGACTCAATTTCCAAACTATTCAACTTGCCAGCTAAGGGAGCACACTATACCATGGTCCGTTAGGAATATAATGGATATCGGCCCTGCGCTGACTTTTTCTAGAGAGCAATACAGGAATGCAAACACCTAGCCTCGAATTAAAAGGCTCTTCTTTTACTCTTTCTGTACTGCATATCAACAGTGATGATATGGCAGTTATCGCGGCGGAGTTAGATGCTAAGCTCGCTATTGCACCGCAATTTTTTCTAGGTGCACCTTTAGTGGTCAACCTGAGCGCCATTCAAACGAGTAATTTTGACATACTTGGATTAAAAGAGATATTAACCAGTCGTCAATTGATCATCGTTGGGATCACAAGTGCGTCAGCTGAACTCACTAAACAAGCTAAAGCGATTGGTCTGGCCACGGTTAAATCGGGGAAAGAATCCAATTCACAACCTCAACTGCCTAAGACCACCAAAATCGTTAAACAAAACGTCCGCTCAGGACAACAGATCTATGCAAAAAATGCCGATCTGATTATTGTTGGCGCGGTTGGAAATGGTGCAGAAGTAATCGCTGATGGCAGTATCCATATATACGGAACTTTACGTGGTAAAGCCATGGCTGGCGCGTCGGGCGACAGACATGCCGTTATCATGGCAAAAAAACTTGAAGCAGAACTGGTATCGATTGCAGGTCAATACTGGTTAACTGAGAACCTTCAGCAAAACGGAGCCGCACCAAGCGGTTGTATTCGTCTAGAAGGCGAGTCGCTTACGGTTGAATCATTGCCTCTATAAAGAGCGCAAATATAGAAAGGATTATAATAAATGGCACAGATTATTGTTGTCACATCGGGTAAAGGTGGCGTGGGTAAAACCACCTCAAGTGCTGCAATTGCCACTGGTCTTGCAATGAAAGGCCATAAAACGGTTGTTATCGATTTTGATATAGGACTGCGTAACCTAGACTTAATCATGGGCTGTGAACGCCGCGTAGTCTACGACTTTGTCAACGTCATCAATGGCGAAGCCAATCTTAATCAAGCACTCATTAAAGATAAGCGATGTGGGGATCTTTTTGTTCTGCCCGCCTCTCAAACTCGTGATAAAGATGCCTTGACTAAAGAAGGCGTGGGTAAGGTTCTTGAAGATCTAGCCAAAGATTTTGAATACATCATCTGTGACTCTCCTGCAGGTATCGAAACTGGCGCTATGATGGCACTTTACTTTGCCGATATCGCTATCGTTACCACTAACCCTGAAGTTAGCTCTGTGCGCGACTCAGACCGAATTTTAGGTATGTTGCAGAGTAAATCTAAGCGTGCAGAAGAAGGTTTAGAGCCAGTCAAAGAGTATCTATTGCTGACTCGTTACTCACCTGCTCGCGTGACAACCGGCGAAATGCTAAGTGTACAAGATGTCGAAGAGATCTTAGCGATTCCACTACTGGGCGTAATCCCGGAATCACAAGCCGTATTAAAAGCCTCTAACTCTGGTGTACCTGTCATTATCGATCAAGAAAGCGATGCGGGTATGGCCTACAGCGATGCTGTAGAAAGGTTATTAGGTGAAGAACTGCCTTTCCGATTTCTTACGGAAGAGAAGAAAGGTTTCTTAAAACGAATTTTTGGTAGCTAATTTATGTCTCTTCTTGATTATTTTAAAACGAAAAAGGAACCAAGCACTGCGGTGACAGCAAAAGAACGACTGCAGATCATCGTTGCACATCAACGTGGAGAGCGTGACGCCCCAGATTACTTTCCTCAAATGAAGCAGGAAATCATCGAGGTGATCCGTAAGTATGTTCAAGTCGGGCCCGATCAAGTCTCAGTTCAGCTCGAGCAGACCGATGACCACTTCTCAGTGCTTGAGCTAAATGTCACTTTGCCAGAGCAGAATTAATCCTCCCTCGGTATTGGCGCTTCATCTAACAAAAAAGCCCGCTTTCGCGGGCTTTCTTTTGATATTAATACTAACGATATTACAGCTTAAGCTCCGATAACGGCTGAGCGACAATCGCTTCTCTCCAGCCCTTTAAAATTAGAGGTTTATCGCCTTTTTTGCCATCCCAAACCCACTGCAAATATTCATGAATATACTTCTTAGAGCCTAATAACTCCAACGGAATTCCCTTCGACTCCGCTTGCTCTGCAATACAGGTCTTGATGCTCTTAAACGCATTTTTATATCCAGTTTTAAGGGCGATAACGTCAAGTGGCTTAGGCGGATTATCATAGCTGACGTTACTGATGATCTTAATAATCTCTTTACCGTGAATACGCTTTTCCTGTTCGGTAAGCTCCGTCATCTTATAGAGATCATTCGTTGACTTAGGCTGTTTCTTAGCCAAACCAATCAGGGCGTGATCTTTAACGACAAAGCCTAACGCCAGATCTTTTTGTAGAGCACGCTTAAGGCGCCATTGGGACAAATCCCTTAATACAGCAAGCTGATTTGAGCTAAGCTGGAAAGCATTCTTGACCTTAAGATAAGCGGTTTCAGGGGCTGGCGTCTCTAAACGCCCCTGCGTCATACGTACGCCTTCTTCATAAACCCAATCAAGCCTGCCCTGCTCTTCTAACAACTTAACCAGCTGCGGGTAAAGCTTATAAAGATAATAAACGTCATTTGCGGCGTAATTAAGCTGTGCCTCCGTTAATGGGCGTTTTAACCAATCGGTACGTGACTCGCCTTTATCAATGCTAACTTCCAGCATCTGCTCGACAAGTTTTGCATAGCCTAAACCATGACCCATTCCTGCAAGGCTTGCTGCAATTTGACTGTCGAATAGATTCGTAGGCTGTCGCTGGCCGTAACGTGCAAAGACCTCTAGGTCTTCACTACATGAATGCAACAGTTTTACGCAGCCCTCTTTGGTCAACAACTGCCAGAATAGGTCCAAATTATTGACCGCTAAAGGATCGATAAGTGCTAGCGTCTTTCCATCATAGGCTTGGATTAAGCCCAATCGCGCATAGTAGGTACGAGTACGAACAAATTCAGTGTCTAGCACCAATAAATCAGCTTCTTGGTATTGCTCCACAAGCGCCGCTAAACTGGCATCATCTTCAATATATTGAAACACTAACAAAGTTGTCTACTCCATAAATATGCAAAAGCCGGCGATTGCCGGCTTTAGTATAACCAAAAGTGGCAATCGCCACTTAATGACTGATGAGGGGATTCTTACTTAACCTCATCTCTCAATTCCCTACGCAGGATCTTACCTACGTTGGTTTTAGGCAGTTCATCTCTAAATTCTACCAGCTTAGGGATCTTATATCCCGTCAAATGCACTCGACAATGCTTGATTACGTCCTCTTTGGTCAAAGATTTGTCGTTTGCGACCACAAATACCTTAACCAACTCGCCAGACACTTCATGGGGTACACCCACTGCGGCGACTTCAATCACTTTAGGGTGCAATGCAACCACTTCTTCAACTTCATTCGGGAACACGTTGAAGCCAGATACTAAGATCATATCCTTCTTACGGTCAACGATGTAGAAGTAACCTTTATCATCCATATAGCCGATATCGCCGGTGGCTAAATAGCCATCTTTATCGATAACTTTACTCGTTTCTTCTGGACGCTGCCAATAGCCAACCATGACCTGCGGCCCTTTTGCAAATAACTCACCCGTTTCGCCTTGAGGCAGTACATTTCCTGCGTCATCACGGACCTGCATATCGGTGTTAGCAACAGGGAAACCAATTGATCCGTTGTAGCCGTCTAGATTATAGGGACAACAAGTCACCAATGGTGCAGCCTCTGTCAGACCATAACCTTCAAGAAGGCGCGTCTTTGTTAACCCTTGCCATTTATCAGCAACAGCACGCTGCACAGCCATTCCGCCACCAATCGATAGCTTGAGTTCTGAAAAATTAAGCTTGCCAAAGTCTTCGTTATTAACCAGCGCGTTAAACAAGGTATTTACACCTGTTAAAACAGTAAACTGATGCTTGTCTAGCTCACTAATGAATGCAGGTAGATCTCTAGGATTGGTGATCAACAGGTTATTCGCCCCCTTATGGATAAACAACAAACAGTTAACCGTCAATGCAAAGATATGGTATAGCGGCAGCGCCGTCACCACGAACTCTTTACCATTATCAAGCATAGGACCGTACGCGGCGTCAGCCTGTAAAAGGTTGCTCACCACGTTACTATGGCTAAGCATGGCGCCTTTAGAAACACCGGTTGTACCACCTGTGTATTGTAAAAAGGCAAGATCATCTCTTTTCACGTTAGGCTTAACATACTGTAAGCGGCGACCTTTATAGAGTGCCTTGCGCATAGAGATTGCATGTGGCAAATGGTACTTAGGCACCATTTTCTTGATGTACTTAACAACGAAGTTAACCACGGTACGCTTAGGCGCGCTTAAGAGATCACCAAGTCCTGTCAGGATAACGCTTTCAACTGGCGTATCGGCAACCACTTTCTCTAGGGTGTGCGCAAAGTTAGACACAACAACAATCGCTTTAGCCCCAGAATCTGTTAGCTGGTGCTTGAGTTCGCGTGGGGTATACAGAGGATTGACGTTCACTACAACCATACCGGCACGTAAGATACCGAATAGAGCGATAGGATATTGCAACAGGTTCGGCATCATAATAGCGACACGGTCGCCTTTATTTAGCTTTAACTCGTTTTGGAGATAGGCAGCAAAAGCTCGGCTACGCTCTTCCAGCTTACGGTAGGTCAGTGTTGCACCCATATTCACGAACGCTGGTTGATCCGCATATTTTGCCACTGAAGTTTCAAATAGATCCACAAGTGATGCATATTGTTCTACATCAATTTCAGAAGGCACATCATCTGGTAGATTATTAATCCAAAGTTGGTCCACAAAAATCTCCTAATATCTCCACCTGCGGTGGAAACAATACCGCAATGGTCGTTAGCAGCTTGCCAATAAGCAAGCTAAAACACTGTCAATTCATTATATTTATTGCAAACGCCAATAAATCATACGAGCGTTTAAATTTTGATTATCATCACATAAATGAAACAAAAAACCTAGCTTCTTTTTTGTTTACGTTTTTAAGAAATCCCGAATGAGATTAGACACCTCCTCGGCACCTCCCATATGAAGATGGTGATCTCCCTCGACTTTTACACTTTTTAGCCGCTCAAACCAACGATTAGCCATAGGGATCGCCTCTCGCAACTGAGAAAAACCTCCGCTACCAGAAATTAATAGAGTGTTGACTTTATGGGCTTGCATTAAGGCATCGACTTGCGAAAAAGTCAGTCTTAAAGGGGAGTCTAATTTTAAACGAGGATCACTGCGCCAGCATACCCCAGAATCAAGGGTTTGCATATTGCGCTGTGTCAATAATTCGCACCATTGTAGCTCTAGTGCGGTTAATTTGTGCCGTGCTTGCACGGCAACCGCCATATCACGATATACACTGACTGGTTTTGCCATTGAGGCAAGAAAACGTCGATGACCGCGAAAGCTATTGTCTAACCTTTTTTTGGCTTTAACTTCATCCTCATAAAGGGGGGCCAAAGCCTCGATCAAGATTAAATTTTCTACTTTATTAGGAAACGCTGCCGAGTAGGCTGACGCGATTATGCCGCCAAGGGAATGACCTAAAAGGGCCACGGGGCGCTGGTTGATAGAGAGTACATCTAGCAAGGCATCGAGATCGTACAAGTAATCTATCCAATGCAATGGATAAGCACCGGGACGATGCTCCGAGGCTCCATGTCCCGGCCAGTCGATGGCGAGAATTTGATAATCGGTTAAATAGTCACTCAAAGGTTGAAAACTATTGGCGTTATCTAACCAGCCATGCAGCGCCAATATCAGTGGCTTGTCTGCCGCCCCCCACAAACGTCCAGCCAATTTAATATGAGGCAACTGAATACTGACTTCGTCACCAAACTCACGCGCTAAGCTCATCTACACTCTTATTTTTTTACAAATTTCAGCGTCATTCTATCGCTTTCACCGATTGCGAGATACTTTTCTTTGTCTTGATCTTCAAGGGCTAGCCTTGGAGGCAGTGTCCACACGCCTTTTGGATAATCTTTACTATCCTTAGGATTAGCGTTCACCTCAGAGCTGGCGACAAAGGTAAAACCCGCATTCTCTGCAAGTTTAATCACTTTAGCCTGATCCATATAACCAGTTTTAGCATCCACACCTGGCTCGCCTCTATGCTCAACAATGCCAAATGTCCCACCACTCTTCAGCACCTTATAAGCCGATTCAAATACAGGCTCTAAATAGCCTTTCATTGCCCAGTTATGCAGGTTTCGGAAGGTCAGTACCACATCGGCACTGTTATCGGGACCCATAGTGTAATAGTTTGGAGGATCAAAGGTCACCGTGGTTGCGTTACCTAAATTAGCCTGATGTTCTTTTAGCCACTTTTCAAACTTCTTACCTACTTTTGGTCGGTATCCATTGCGGGCCTTTTCATCACTGGGATTTGTGTCGAAATTACCCGCAATATAATGGCCATCTTTAGCTAAATACGGAGCGAGAATTTCGGCGTACCAGCCACCACCAGGCCAAAGTTCGATAAGGGTATCGCTAGGCTTGATATCAAAGAAACTAAGAGTTTGTTCTGGGTGGCGGTATTGATCACGAGCACTATTTTTAGCTTGTCTGAAGTCACTACTGACTGCGGCTTCTAAAGCATGATTCTCATGTGCATTTACTGCGGTAGATAACGATAGGCTACAAGTGCTTACAAGCAGTACGCTTGCCGCTAACATTGTCTTTTTCATTGTAATTCCCCTTTTGATGACAGGCATCAACCTAACAGCAGGTTAACAAAAAACCAACCACTAAAAACAGAGAGTTACATTTTAATCTTATTACTACGCCTTTGTGCCGCGCCATCCACTCTGCGCCAACATAGATAGAGCATCAAGGCACTAGTGACTAACCAGACACCGACCCAAACCCAAGCAGGTACCCAACTCTGCTGAGCCAGCATGTTAGCATCCCCCTGACCTTCAAGTCCGAGTAGCACAACAGGGCTTGCAAGTGCATTTAGAATTATCATCAAGGCGATCACCCGTAGACCGCTAGCAAGAAACTGATTTTGCTTAAGCTTTAGCGGCAATAAAAATAACACTGCCAGCGTAACAAGAATGGAAATAGTGAGCAGATCTCGAGCCCAGAGTAGAATCGTCAGTACAACGGCGCCGCCCAGTATCGCAAAACTTACTCGTATGCCCCGGGGCCAAGTTGCAAACATAAAGATAAGGTAGCCCCACAGCGCGGCACCAAAGTAACCCGCAAAGCCTATCAGCAATGGCCAGCCTCCCTGACTAAAACATAAACCAGCACCGTTGGGAAACAGCTCAATATGACTAACCACACCTCCGCTTATAATCGTTGCTAGACCATGTGAAAGCTCATGGAAATAACTTTCTAACCATTTAAAGGGGATACTCACAAAAGGCAAGCGAGTGACTATGAAGGCGATAAAGAGTTCAAGCAAGAAGCGCGTACGACCGGGAGCACCTGAAGCCGTTGCTAACGGAGCCGAGTGACTCAAGCTACTGTCGTGACTCGAACTCGGCTGATGCTTAGGCATAAGTATCTATGCCAACCATTTGTTGGATCTCTTCTCGCTTTGCGGCGTGTTGATTAATCAGATATTGGGCAACGGCTCCACGTTGGCCACCAGTATGGCGTTCATATTCAACATGGGCACCAAGACGCGACTGAAGTGCGGCTGTATCTTCGTGATAGTCATTTATAACGAGCGCTTGGTGGGCCTTAGTCGGCAATACAGACTCAACACTGTCGCGAGTAACAGCCTGGGTCTGCACCGAGGCTGTTGCCTTGTTGCTCTCAAGCTTGTTGGTAACAACTGGATTGGTGTTGATCTGCATTTAATCGTCCTTAATTAACTCGATACAGGCTTAGGAGCTAGCAAGCTACACTACTCTCTGCCAGGCAGTTTTTGCCATGTTACCGTATCACGCAAATAGACCGGAGCTAAGTCATCAACCAACGTACTTAGACCTTTATTCACGCCATCTTGAGCCAATGCCAGCATATATTTAGCTTCTGGAAATTTAGCCTCTTCACAGAGTCCCATTACAGGCACTAACTCAAGTAACTTTGGATAAGCATCAAATCCGGTTCCACAAGCCGTGATGGGTAACGCCTCGTCTAAGCTTAGTACGATAGCCTCAGGTGCACTAACCACTTCTTCATTGACTAAGGTGGCTAATCCGTCAACTGCGATATATTGCCCCCAATACACCTCCCCCATACGCGCGTCGATAGCGGCTAAAACTTGCTTTGCCCCTTTATCGATAGCCGATTGCGCCATCGCGGCTAGGGTTGAAATGCCAATGACGGGGAGCTCTTGGCCTAAGGCTAGACCTTGGGTAATACTGGTACAAATGCGGATCCCAGTAAAGCTACCAGGGCCTCGACCGTAAGCAATCACATCGACATCTTGCAGCTTCAACTGAGCTTGAGCCAAAACCGACTTAACCATTGGCAATAAGCGCTGGCTATGTTCGCGGGGGGCATCGGCTTGCTCACTATAAACAACACCTAGATGGCTAACTGCTGCAGAACACGACTCAGTGCAGGTATCGAGTGCTAAAATACTCAGCTGTGTCGTATCGTTAGATTGTTTTGTCATGAATTACTTACCAAACCTATTATTTATCTGATTTACCATCGCAACGATCTGTAAAGTTCTCGCATTAAAAAAGGCGATGATAAAAGCCAAGTCAATGCACAACTTGGTTAATGTCAATTTTGCCAATTATACCCCAACTTAAACCAAAGCATTAAGTCCTAAGGCCAAATTACTTACCTCATACTTTAATCCCGGCATTATTCCCCCCTATGACAGCTCACCTCAACGCCCAAAACAGTAATTCGTTGCTTTTAATTCGTGCTAAAAAAGCGCTAAAGCAGAAAAATTGCTCTAAATTTAATAACAGACAACCTCCATGCTCACCGCATGGTCAAAGCCTAGGGAGGAAGAATGCGACAGATCACCATAGATTGGTTTCGTCTATTTCGTTACTCACTACTGTTTGTCATTTTTTCTATGCTAATGACCATTTTTATACTGATCTGGTTTTCTAATAGCCTAGAGGAAGCTTGGCAGAAAGGCTTGATGTTAACGTTTGCTGAGTATGAAATGACCGTCGAACTGACGCTAACACTGCTCATATACATTAGCTTTCCGGTGCTACTGTTTCGATTCCTCTACTACTTTTCTAAAATGCTCTATCGCGGTCGTAATCCTGGGGTTGCCATCATTAGTCATAAAACCTTATTTAACCCGCTAAACTTTTTACTGTTTCCAAGCTTACTCAATCCACAGGGGCTCAATTATCGTCGGCGCTGCTTGTTGGCCCTCATCTTACTGACCGCCATCTACTTGGTCATATTACTGATCACTTGATCTGTTCTAAAAATGCAGTCGCCTTATCAAGGTCACGGGTTCTGGCCATGGGCGGTAAAGAGTTTAAAAAAGCCTGCCCGTAAGGTTTATTGACGATTCTGTTATCACACAAAATCAGGACTCCCCTGTCTTTTTCATCGCGGATCAATCGACCCACTCCTTGATTCAAGGTGATCACCGCCTGAGGCAAGGATATTTCACTGAAGGGATCTTTACCTTCACGCTCAATGCTCTCACTGCGGGCACGGAACAAATTATCATCCGGAGAGATAAAGGGCAGCTTGTCGATGATCACGCAGCTAAGTAACCGCCCACGCACGTCTACGCCTTCCCAAAAAGCGCCAGTGCCAAGCAGCACTGCATTGCCAAGTTGGCGATACTTTTTCAACAAGCTCTGTTTACCCGCCTGACCTTGTACCAAGATAGGGTAAGCTATACGTCTCTGTAGTGCTGGCGCGACAAGGTTGAGCATCCTGTGACTCGTAAACAAGATAAAGGTGCGCCCTTTCGCAGCATTAATCGCCTTAACGCAGACATCGACAAATTGTGTCAACGCAGCATGATGGTTATTCACACTAGATAAGTGCCGAGGCACGCAAAAAAGCGCATTTTTGGCATAATCGAAAGGGCTTTCTAGTAACATCTCTTGGCTCTGGGTTAAGCCAAGCTGGCGCGTAAATAAACTCAAATCACGGTTAATTTGCAGTGTCGCCGAGGTAAAAATCCACGAAACATTAGACTCAAACAGTTTTCGACACTCTTTGGCCACATCAATTGGCGCAATACGCAACACTAAATAACGGTGTCCATAATCGATACTATAGGCCGCCTGATTGTTCTCACATAAGAAAAATAGCTCTAATTTATTAGTAACCACTTCTAGTTTTTCGATTGCATCGTCGAGGTTATCGCTGCGTCCTGCATGACCAATCAACAGGCTCTGAAGCACTTTGATTTCCTTGATTAATGACCAAGAGAGCGCCGACAACGCTTTATTCGCTAGTAAACGGCGCCAATCGTTATCACCTAGCTCAAATAGCACTTGATGCCACTCGTTTAAAATCGCTGAGCAACGGGCACTAAGCAACTCTATCTGCTTAGCATCTCTCAATTCTTGACGGTATATATCAATTAACTTCTCAAATAACTCAGACAATTGCCTCGTCGAGCACTGTTGGCCAAAGTAGGTTACGGCGATATCAGGTAACAGGTGCGCCTCATCGAAGATCACCACATCTGAATCTGGTAATAACTCGGCAAAGCCCGTTTCTTTGATGATCCGATCGGCTAAAAATAGGTGGTGATTAACCACAATAACCTTGGCGTCCATGGCACGATTGCGAGCCTTGCGGGTAAAACATTCATCATAATAATCGCAGCGTTGCCCGATACAGTTCTCTTTACTACTGACAATTAACGGCAACGCAGGAGAGTTTTCAGACACCGCCGTTAAGCCGCCAATATCACCATCTATCGTTTGGCCCGCCCACTGGTTGATCCGCAAGAGATCGTCTAATACTCGGGTTTCCATCGAACTTGCGCCCGACAGTTCCTTCTCCATTAGATGTTGACACAGATAGTTATTGCGCCCCTTCAATAACGCCACCTTAGGTGTTAACCCTAGCATGGCCAATAAAGCTGGTAAGTCTTTATAAAATAACTGCTCTTGAAGATTTTTACTGCCAGTACTGACTATCACCTGTTTGCCACTTAACAATGCAGGGATCAGATACGCAAATGTCTTGCCTACGCCAGTGCCAGCTTCAACCACTAAGTTATTGCGGTTATGAATAGACTCCGCCACGGCCTGAGCCATCTTGGCCTGTACCTCGCGGAGACTATAGCCTTTAATTGACTGAGCCAATACACCTTGGCTTGAAAATGCCGTAGCAACTTGTTGTGTTAATCGAACGTTCAAGAGGTAACGAACCTTTAATTTAGCCAGGCAGGCTTGCTTTTAGGGAGTGCGGGCAGTTTATCTCAATTAGCTCGCCAAGATTAGCTTTTGTTTTTTTGATCCACAATGGTGAAACTTTTAACCTCACTAACCATTGTCCTGTTTTTAGAACAAGGTACTTTAAAACACCGTGCAAATTATCAATTTTAAGTTAAAAGTGACATTTAGATGAAGTTTACTCATCTGCCGAAATAAGAGGTTGCAATCATTTTTAAAACTGATTAGTTTAAATACCAAGACAAGCAAGTCGCTTAGCCCAATGAGCAAGCCTTGAGCAAGCCTTGAGCATTCTGAGCCATTAAGCTCACAGATTTAAATTGAGAGAAACGAACATGACACAGCTTTTGAACACTATCCATCATCACCACCATATGCGGTAGCCTTCGGAAGCTTACTGCCGAAGGACTATTTCCTTCCGGCGGTTGATTTAAAAATATCAAAAACCCTTGGAAGGAATTCCAAGGGTTTTTTGGTTTTATCTTAACAGATTGTTTTATAAGAATTTTTGAATCAACCAATAGGACGTTATCCATGTCAGAGTCAAATAGATTACGCATAGCCATCCAAAAGTCAGGCCGTTTATCGAAAGAATCACAGAAGCTACTAAAGAGCTGTGGAGTTAAATTTAACGTTAATGAGCAGCGCCTTATCGCTCACTCTGATAACATGCCAATCGATCTTCTGCGAGTTCGTGATGACGATATTCCAGGGCTTGTTATGGACGGTGTTGTTGACCTTGGGATCATCGGTGAGAATGTTCTGGAAGAGGAACAGATTGAACGTCAAACCTTAGGTAAGCCCGCAGACTGCATTAAGCTTCGTGAATTAGATTTTGGCGCTTGCCGCCTATCTTTAGCTGTACCTAATGAGTTCGACTACCAAGGCGTGGGTTCATTAGAAGGGCTGAGGATCGCCACTTCTTACCCTAATCTGCTACGCCGCTACATGGAGCAGAAAGGCATCAATTATCGTGATTGTATGCTTAAGGGCTCAGTCGAAGTCGCGCCGAGAGCCGGGCTTTCAGACGGGATCTGTGACTTAGTATCAACCGGTGCCACCTTAGAGGCAAACGGCCTCTACGAAACCGATGTTATCTACCGTTCTATGGCCTGCATCATCCAATCGAACCAATCACAACCAGATGATAAACAAGCGCTAATCAATAAAATCTTATCTAGGATCAATGGCGTGGTACGCGCAAAAGAGAGTAAGTACATCTTGCTACACGCACCAAACGAAACCCTAGAGCAGATTGTCGCTCTCCTACCAGGTGCAGAGAACCCAACAGTGTTGCCACTAAATGACGATACCAATCGTGTTGCTATCCATGCCGTCAGTACCGAAGATCTGTTCTGGGACACCATGGAGCAACTGACGCAATTGGGCGCTAGCTCTATTTTGGTTATGCCAATTGAAAAGATGATGGGGTAAAAGCCATGCAGATCCTCAACTGGCAATCACTCAACCCACAAGCGCAGTCAGCGGCACTGAAGCGTTCGCCATTAATTGGCGATAACAGCCTTGAGCAAAGTGTGGCTAGGATCATCGAGGCTGTTGTCACCAAAGGCGACAATGCCCTTAGGGATTTTAACCGAGAGTTCGACAGCATAAGCCTAGAGACGCTAAAGCTAACTGCAGCTGAAATAGCTCAAAGCTGCAAACAGGTACCCGATGAACTGAAACAGGCCATCGCCCAAGCTAAGGCCAATATCGAACGCTTTCACCAAGCGCAGCAACAGCCAAAGGTGGATATCGAGACTCAAACCGGGATCCGCTGTGAGCTTCGCTCCGAGCCTATTGAACGCGTAGGCCTCTATATTCCAGGGGGAACTGCGCCGCTGATCTCTACTGTGCTCATGTTAGCACTACCAGCCAAGATAGCGGGTTGCACTAAAAGAGTATTAGTGAGCCCTCCTCCTATCAATGATGCCATCGTCTATGCTGCAAACGCTTGCGGAATCGATGAGATCTATCAGGTGGGTGGCGCTCAGGCTATCGCCGCCTTAGCGTTTGGTACCGAGTCAATTCCACAGGTAGATAAGATTTTTGGGCCAGGTAACCGCTTTGTCACCGAGGCAAAGCGCGCCGTAAGTCAAGATAATCGCTGTACGGTAAGTATCGACATGCCTGCCGGTCCATCTGAAGTGCTTATCATCGCAGATTCTCAAGCGAATGCTGACTTTGTTGCCGCCGATCTTTTATCTCAGGCCGAACACGGCGCCGACTCACAGGTGATGCTTGTTACTGACTCCAAAGAGCTAGCAGAAGCAGTCGACTCAGCACTTATTGATCAGCTTAAGCTGCTACCGCGCGCAGAGATAGCGACAATTGCACTTGAGAGTAGCCGCACCCTGATCGTTGAAGATCTGCAGATGGCGGCTAAGGTCTCAAACCTCTATGGCCCTGAGCACCTGATCATTCAGACCCAAAACCCCAGAGACGTCCTTAATGATATTCGCGCCGCCGGCTCGGTGTTTTTAGGCGCATACACCCCCGAATCGGTGGGGGACTATGCCAGTGGAACCAACCACGTATTGCCCACTTACGGTTACAGTAAAACTGTTTCGAGTCTGTCTTTGGCTGACTTTAGCCGCAGATTTACGGTACAAGAGCTCACACCTCGAGGGCTGCAAACAATCGCTGATAGCGTGATGACACTGGCAGCGGCTGAACAACTAGACGCCCATAAGAATGCTGTTGCAGTGCGGCTAACAAGCCTTAACGAAAAATATGTTAGCGCATATGACACCATTGAGGAGAGGTTATGAGTACAACAGGTAATAACCTAACGAGCGAGCTAAATTTTGCTCAACGCCTTGCAAGGCCTGAGCTACTGCATCTGGAGGTCTATCAATCGGCTAGGCGCATAGGGGGTCAAGGCGATATCTGGATCAACGCAAATGAATCGCCCTTTAATAATAGCGAGCTTGAAGGCTTAAACCGTTATCCAGAATGCCAGCCGCCAGAGCTTATTGCAGCCTATAGTCGTTATTGCCAAGTCGCTACTGACAGCATTATCACAAGTCGCGGCGCAGACGAAGCCATTGAGTTACTCATTCGCGCCTTTTGTGTACCCGGTAAAGACTGCATCGCCACCTTTGGCCCTACTTATGGCATGTACGCTATCAGCGCTAAGACCTTTAATGTCGGAGTAAAAGCGTTATCACTGACTGCTGATTTTCAGCTCCCCAGTGATTACCAGACTCAAGTCAGTAGTGCCAAGTTAGTGTTTATCTGTAACCCAAATAATCCAACAGGTAGCGTGATCCCACGAGATAAAATCATCGAGGTTCTCGAGAGCTGCCAAGACGCTATCGTGGTTGTGGATGAGGCGTATATTGAGTTTAGCCCTGAGTACAGCGTTGCCGATTTAGTTGCTAGTTCAGCTAATCTCGTTGTTTTGCGAACCTTATCAAAGGCCTTTGCACTTGCAGGCGCTCGCTGTGGCTTCTTGCTGGCCAATCCAAACATCATCGACATTTGCATGCGAGTGATTGCCCCCTACCCGATCCCCCTGCCCGTCAGCGATGTCGCCACTAAGGCTCTGAGCACAGCTGGACTTGAGACCATGGTTGAGCAAGTCAGTGAAATGAAGCGCCAAGGCCTTAGGTTAGCAGCCTCATTACAGCGATATGGAGCCAAGGTGGTAAAGGCCCACGGTAACTATGTACTTGCCGAATTTGATGACAAACAAGCAGTCCAGCAAAAGCTAGAGGCCGCAGGCGTTATTGCAAGATGCTATAGCGATCCGCGTCTTAGCCAAGCTATCCGCTTTAGCTTTACTAACCAGAGACAAACGGATTACCTCATCGACCTATTCAGGAATGAATAAGTGCCAAGGGTAAGCCCCCATTGAATTAGCTGATATAAATATAAATTACAAAAGCTTTGCTGATTTTATTTAGCCAAGCCGAACACTGAAAGGTAGCCACACAATGAAGCAGAAAATATTATTTATCGATCGCGATGGCACTATCATCGAAGAGCCCGTCACAGACAAACAGGTCGATAGTTTAGCCAAGTTAGTGTTTGAACCCAATGTGATCCCAGCATTACTCAGACTGCAAAACGCTGGTTTCCGTTTAGTGATGGTCAGTAACCAAGACGGTTTAGGTACCCCCTCTTTTCCTAAGAACGACTTTGACGCCCCACAAGATATGATGATGCAGATCTTAAATAGCCAAGGGGTGTTATTTGATGATGTGTTGATTTGCCCTCACTTTGATGATGAAAACTGCAGCTGCCGCAAGCCCAAACTCGGGTTAGTCAAAGAGTACCTGACATCGGGCAAAATTGACTTTACTCAATCTGCTGTCATCGGCGACCGTCATACCGATCTTGGGCTTGCCGATGCTATGGGTATTTTAGGCTTGCAATATAATCCCCAAACTCTGAACTGGAACGCCATTGCCGACAAACTACTGAATAAAAACCGTAGTGCAACCGTCACCCGTACAACCAAAGAGACGGATATTAGTGTCACGGTGGATTTAGACTCAAACGACAAAGGTGCCATCAATACTGGCATAGGTTTTTTTGATCATATGCTTGAGCAAATATCCACTCACGGTAACTTTAAGATGGATGTACAGGTCGATGGCGACCTAGAAATTGACGATCACCACAGTGTGGAAGATACAGCGCTCGCTATCGGTGATGCGCTGCGCCAAGCCCTAGGCGATAAGCGAGGTATTGCCCGATTTGGCAATGCGTTTGAGCAAGCAATTCCAATGGATGAAGCTAGCGCAAGCTGCCTATTAGACTTATCTGGCCGCCCATTTATTAAGTTCGATGGCAACTTTGAGCGTGAACTCGTTGGCCAAATGGCCACCGAAATGGTACCGCATTTCTTCCGTTCTTTTGCCGATGGCCTACGTTGCACCTTACACATTAGCACTCAAGGTGATAACGACCACCACAAGGTTGAGAGCTTATTCAAAGTCCTAGGTCGTACCCTACGACAAGCCGTTGCGATAGAGGGTGACGCATTGCCCTCAAGTAAGGGTGTGCTATGAGCCAACAAGATAAAACAGCCTTGGGCAATAACACAGCCATAGTCGGCAACACTGTTATCATCGACACCGGCTGCGCCAATTTAAGCTCTGTACGTTACGCCTTTGAACGCCTAATGACCGATATTGAGCGCGAACGTCTTTTCGTTACCGATGACATTGAGACGATCAAGGCCGCCGATCGAGTCGTCTTGCCCGGCGTCGGTACAGCCGCGGCTGCGATGACGTCACTACAAGACAAAGGCTTAGATAAGCTTATCCCCACCTTGACACAACCTGTGTTAGGTGTCTGCTTAGGCATGCAGATGTTAACACGAGTATCTAAAGAGCGTGGCAACCAAAGCGATGATTGCCCATGTCTTAACATCATTACAACCGATATTGACTTGCTCGACACTCAGGGGCTCCCCTTGCCCCATATGGGCTGGAATCAGATAGTCCCAAGCGCACACCCTATTTTTTATGGGATCACAGCTGGCAGCTATGTCTATTTCGTGCATAGTTACCGCGCGCCAATCAGTAAGTACACGATTGCGACGGCTGAACACGGCGAAACATTTAGCGCCGCAATCGCTAAAAATAACTTTATCGGCCTGCAGTTTCACCCAGAAAAGAGCGCAAAAGT
Source organism: Shewanella sp. MBTL60-007 (assembly GCF_019654915.1). Lineage (GTDB taxonomy): Bacteria > Pseudomonadota > Gammaproteobacteria > Enterobacterales > Shewanellaceae > Shewanella. The sequence goes on from NZ_BPET01000005.1 coordinate 74,861, forward strand.
AGGCGCAACAATGCTTAAAAACTTCCTCATGATGGACAGGGCAACCTTCACTCAAACAGATGATAAGCTGGCTAATGGCCAGCAAGAGGCGCAATTATGATTATTCCAGCAATCGATCTTATCGACGGCCAAGTCGTTCGCCTCTATCAAGGCGACTATGCTCAGAAAACCACCTTTAACTTAAGCCCTTTAGATCAACTTAAATCTTATCAGCAGCAAGGGGCCAATCTACTGCATATCGTCGACTTAACCGGGGCGAAATATCCCGCGAAGCGACAGACAAAGCTCATCTGCGAATTGGTCAATAACCTTGATACCCCAATCCAAGTTGGCGGCGGCATTCGCACCGAAGCCCAGTTAAGCGAGCTTCTGGAGATAGGTGTTAGCCGAGTTGTTATCGGTTCATTAGCAGTTAAAGAACCTGAATTAGTCAAAAGCTGGTTTGTTAAATATGGTAGTGACGCTATCTGCCTCGCATTAGATGTGAATATTAATGAGCAAGGCGAAAAGATTGTTGCGGTATCAGGCTGGCAGTCTGGAGGCGGAAAAAGCTTAGAATCACTGGTAGAAGAGTTTAAGTCCGTTGGGTTAAAACATGCGTTAGTGACCGATATTAGCCGTGATGGCACGCTCAAGGGCGCCAATACGGAGCTTTATAAAGAGATCGCCGAACACTACCCAGATATTCAGTGGCAGGCCTCTGGCGGTATCGCCACCTTAGATGATGTCAGTGCAGTTAGAGATAGCGGCGCCTCGGGCATAATCATAGGTAAGGCGCTGCTCATTAATCAGTTTACCGTTGAGGAGGCTATCACATGTTGGCCAAACGCATAGTTCCCTGCCTCGATGTTAAAGAGGGTAAAGTGGTAAAAGGAGTGCAATTTAGAAACCATGAAATAGTCGGTGATATCGTGCCTCTTGCCCAACGCTACGCCGATGAAGGTGCCGATGAGCTGGTCTTTTACGATATTACCGCCAGTGCTCACGATAGAGTGGTCGATAAGTCTTGGGTTAGTCGAGTAGCCGAGCGTATCGATATCCCTTTTTGCGTGGCTGGCGGCATTAGAACCATCGAGCAGGCGCGAGAAAAGCTCGCCTTTGGCGCCGATAAAATCTCAATAAACTCTCCCGCGCTTACCGACCCAAGCCTTATCAGCAGGCTGCAAGATGAATTTGGTCGCCAATGTATCGTCATAGGTATCGACTCTTACTATGATGCCAATAGCGATAGCTACAAGGTCAAACAATTTACCGGTGACGAGGCGGCAACCAAGGACACCCTATGGTATACCCAAGATTGGGTTGAAGAAGTGCAGAAACAGGGCTGCGGCGAAATCGTCTTAAATGTGATGAATCAGGATGGCGTACGCCAAGGTTATGATATTAAACAGCTGTCGATGATACGTAGCATCTGTGATGTACCTTTAATCGCATCGGGCGGTGCGGGCACCATGTCGCACTTTAAGGATGTATTTAGTCAGGCCAATGTCGATGCGGCGCTGGCTGCAAGCGTATTTCATAAAGGGGTCATCGATATCCAAGAGTTAAAACAGTATCTTAAAAATAATCAAATTGCAGTGCGCGTTTAAGCTAGTTCGAATAGATTCAATTAAACGCGTTAATCAAATTAGGGATTTAATATGACTAAGATTGACCAATCAAAGCCGATAGACAACAAGCTTGTTAGTCTATTGGACTGGGGAAAAACTGACGGGTTAATCCCTGCTGTAGTGCAAAACTTCCTTACCGGTAAAGTACTGATGCTCGGCTATATGGATAAAGCCGCATTAGATAAGACGCTATCGACTAAACAAGTCACCTTCTACAGTCGCAGCAAGCAAAGGCTCTGGACCAAGGGGGAAACCTCAGGCAACACCCTTGAGTTAATCGCAATCGATATGGACTGCGACAATGATAGCTTGCTAGTACAAGTGCTCCCTAATGGGCCGACTTGCCATAAAGGCACAGAAAGTTGCTGGAAAGAAGGTAACGCCCACAGTTTTATCGATAACCTTGCGACTCTCATTGCGTCACGTAAAGGGCAAGACCCTGAGTCAAGCTATACCGCCCACCTGTTTGAACGAGGTACTAAGCGCATCGCCCAGAAAGTGGGTGAGGAAGGGTTAGAAACGGCATTAGCCGCGGCAACTCATGATAAAGCGGAACTGATAGATGAGGCCTCTGATCTTATCTACCACTTGCTGGTTTTGTTAGAAGATCAAAATTTAAGCCTGCAAGATATCAACTTAAATCTAATGAAAAGACACAATAAGGCCAAGTAGTCGACTTACTAGGGTGTAAAATCGGTTTACGCCCTTTTTCATTATCGATATTTAGTCGGTAACAACACCTAATAACAGCATAATATTTCAATTCATCCCCTATTTAACACTCGATTTTACACTATAGAAAACACTGTTTTTTCAGCGAGTAAAACTCAAGTTGCCCTAGTGTTGCAACTCTCAACTTCTGTTACAATCTGCGCCACTAAAATTAAGCTTCTCAATAATAAAAGTGTGCCCTATGAATCTTGCAGATAAAGTTTTAGTCGTTAATGACAACCTCCCAATTCGTACCGACAAACCTGTCCACTCAGGTAAGGTCCGCAGTGTTTACTGGTTAACCGAAGAAGATAGCGCTCGGTTAATTAAAGATAAAGGTTACGATGTGCCAGCCGATGCACCACTTGCCATTATGGTCATCAGTGACCGTATTTCGGCTTTTGATTGCGTATGGCAAGGTGAAAATGGCTTAAATGGTGTGCCAGGCAAAGGTACTGCGCTTAATGCCATCTCAAACCACTGGTTTAAACTTTTCAAAGATAAAGGGCTTGCCGATAGTCACATCCTAGACATCCCCCACCCGCTAGTGTGGATTGTACAAAAAGCCCGTCCTGTGATGATTGAAGCGATTGCACGTCAATATATTACTGGCTCAATGTGGCGTTCATACACTAAAGGTGAGCGTGAATTCTGTGGCATTACTATCCCAGAAGGATTAGAGAAAGATCAAAAGCTGCCTGAGCTACTGATCACACCATCAACTAAGGGTGTATTAACCGGCCTTGAAGGCGTACCAGAAGCCGATGACGTAAACGTCTCACGTAGCGACATTGAACGCCACGTAGCAGGTTTTAATTTCAGCAGCCTGTCGGATATCGATCTTTACGAAAAGCTCCTTAAAGAAGGTTTTGACGTGATTAGCGATGCTTTAGCTGAGCATGATCAAATTTTCGTTGATACTAAGTTTGAATTTGGCTACGTCAATGACGCTGCAGGTAATGAAAAGCTTATCTATATGGATGAGGTCGGTACGCCAGATAGCTCACGCATTTGGGATGGTTCATCACACCGCGATGGTAAGATCATCGAGCAATCTAAAGAAGGCTTTAGACAGTGGCTACTTAACCACTTCCCAGATCCTGATATCTTGCTAAACAAGAACCGCATGGAAGAGCGTTTCGCACTAGCTGCCGATAATAAGCTTCCAGAATCAGTGATGATGGATATCTCTAACACTTATGTGGGCATTGCTGAAAAGATCATTGGTGAGAAGCTACATATCAGTGAAAACCCTAAGCAAGAGATCATCGACATCTTGCGTGACGAATACCAACTTATCGTCTAGTCGAGCGAGTGGCTAAAGTTATCGGTTTGATTGATGACCTCAGCTAAACAATAAAAAAGCCGCAATCTCTATTGCGGCTTTTTTGTGGTTCAAAATGCAGACAATGTCTATATGTACAACTCAGATAGACTATTTATAAATTGACTCTTCACCTTCAGGGCGAGTCTTAAGCACTTTCAAGAACCACATATATTGCTCTGGATAAGCTAAGATCACCTGCTCTACCGCCTTATTTAAAGCAATGGCTTCATTTTCTTTACCCTGCATAGTTTCTGGTTCGATTGCTGGCATAACCGTTAAATCAAAATGGCGTTTAGATTGATCATAGCCAATCTTCACTGGCATCACTTGTGCGTTACCCGCCTGAGCTAAGCGGCCCACAACTGGCAATGTCGCCTTAGTGGTGCCAAGAAACGGCGCAAATACACTCTTATCACGTCCAAGATCTTCATCGGGTAGATAAAAGAAACTGTTATCTTGCTTAAGTTCAGCTAACAAGGCTCTAATACCGGCTTCACGCATATAGATATTGCCCCCTTGAGAGCTTCTCATACGGTTATTGAACCAATTAAACAAATCATTCTTATGGGCCTTTGCCATCGAAACCATAGGTAAATCGAGATTAAGCCTTAAACCTGCATACTCAATGCCCCACACGTGTGGCATGATAAAAATCACAGGCTGACCTGCAGCTCTTGCTTTTTCAACATGTTCAAAGCCATGTAGCTGTACCCTGCGTCTCATATGAGCACGAGACTTGAGTAACAACTCAGACTGAGCTAGCAAGATCATGACGAAGTTTTCGACGTTATCTTTTACTAACGCATCGATCTCATCGCCAGACTTTTCAGGAAAACAGGTGGTCAAATTGGCTCTAGCAATCTTAATTGGCTTCTTTGCTATCTTCATGACCAATTTAGCCAACACACGAGCAATAGGATCCCTTAACCATGCTGGCATAAGACCAAATACCACCAGCACTAGAATAGCGCCCCAAGTTAACCAATATCTTGGGTGCAATAGACTCAGTTTAAAACGTCGGTCAAAATACTTCGGCTTTCTAGACAAGAATAAAACCTCTACAGCGAATGGAAACAGAAAAAGCCACTCAATTGAGTGGCCTCTTCATTACAGTGCTAAAGCAATTACTTCTTTGCGTTAGCCTCTTCGACGCGGCTTTTGAGTTTCTGTCCCGGACGGAACGTCACTACGCGGCGTGCCGAAATTGGGATATCTTCTCCCGTCTTTGGGTTCCTTCCCGGTCTTTGATTCTTGTCCCTCAGGTCAAAGTTGCCAAAGCCAGATAGCTTGACCTGCTCACCACTTTCAAGAGCTTGACGAATTTCTTCGAAAAACGTCTCTACCATCTCTTTCGCTACTCTCTTGTTGATACCTAGCGTTTCAAAAAGATGTTCTGCCATTTCGGCTTTGGTAAGTGCCATACTTTTAGTCCCTCAACGATGCGTTGAACTCGTCTTTCAGAGCAGAAACCACTACGTCTACCATCTCTGCGATCTCTTTCTCTTCCAATGTACGAGCGTTGTCTTGTAATAAGAGTGCTATTGCAAGGCTCTTTTTGCCTTCCTCTACACCTTTACCTCGGTATACATCGAACAAGTTTATGCCAACCAACTGATTTTCGCCAACTTTTCTTATCAATTTTACAACATCATTTGCAGCAACAGCGTCATCAACTACGATGGCGATATCACGGCGGTTAGCTGGAAACTTAGACACAGTCTGGGCTAGCGGCAAATTAGCGTGCAATAAAGCGTCTAATTCTAGCTCGAAAATAATTGTTTTTCCGTTTAGGCCAAATGGCTTCTCTAGGCTCGGATGAACCGTTCCTATGATACCAATTACGCGATCATCTCTTAAGATTTCAGCACATTGCCCCGGATGAAGTGCTGGATGAGTTGCTGCTCGGAAACTAAATTCAGCATCAGCAACAGTCAAACCGATGACCGCTTCTAGGTCACCTTTAAGGTCGAAGAAATCAACCGTCTTTGACTCCATTGTCCAATGTTCGTCATTCTGATTACCGGCAATAACCGCAGCAAGCATAGGTTGCTGTGACACGCCGGATTCAGCAGACTCGTTTGGTACGAAACGTAGACCCGTTTCGAACAACCTTACACGGTTTTGCTGACGGCTCTGGTTATAACCCACCGCAGTCAACAGACCAGTGAACATAGATAGACGCATAGCCGACATTTCAACCGAAATTGGGTTCGGTAGAATCATAGCTTCAGCACCTGGATGAACCAGCTCCTGCTGCTTAGGATCGACAAAGCTATAAGTCACAGCTTCTTGGAAGCCACGTGCCACTAACATGCTGCGAACACGCTTGATGTTAATGTTCGACTCTTTGTGATCAGACATGCTTAACTGCGCTACAGGCGCAATATTTGGAATATTGTTGTAACCGTAAATACGGGCAACTTCTTCAATCAAGTCTTCTTCAATTGCCATATCGAAACGGTAAGTGGCGGTAGTGACATTCCACTGCCCTTCACTCACTTCAACAGCAAAACCTAAACGCTCTAGAATTTCTTTAACTTCGCCATCTTCGATATGATGACCCAAAGTCTTATCTAACTTGCTACGGCGCAATACGATCTGTACAGGCTTAGGTAGATTCTCTTCAGACTTAGCTTCTACAACTGGGCCAGCTTCTCCGCCACAGATCTCAAGTACTAGACGACTTGCACGATCCATAACCTTATGTTGAAGTTCAGGATCGACACCGCGCTCGAAACGGTGTGATGCATCTGTATGCAGGCCGATACGGCGTGCCTTACCCAAAATCGCTAACGGTGCAAAATAAGCACACTCTAGAACGATGTCTGTCGTTTCAGTAGTCACACCGCTATGCTCGCCACCAAATACACCCGCAAGGGCTAATGGCTTAACTTGGTCAGCAATAATCAGCATATCTTCTGGGATAGTGATTTCGTTGCCATCAAGCAGAGTCAGTTTCTCTTCACCGTTAGGCTTACGAACTTGAATACCGCCATCTAACTTAGCTAAGTCAAATGCGTGCATAGGCTGACCGAATTCAATCAACACATAGTTAGTAATATCTACAATCGGATCGATTGAACGGATGCCGCTACGACGCAACTTCTCTTGCATCCATAATGGCGTTTCAGCTTTGACATTTACGTTCTTAATCACGCGGCCCAAGTAACGGCCACACTCTTGCTCAGCTTGGATATCTACAGTCACAGCATCATCGATGCTGGCTTCTACCGCTTCCCAAGTAGGCTCTGTAACCGCTTGACGGTTTAATACACCCACTTCACGAGCAAGACCAGCCATACCTAGACAATCTGCACGGTTCGCCGTTAAATCAACATCGATAACCGCATCGTTTAGATCTAGGTATTCACGAACGTCTTGACCAATTGGTGCGTCAAGTGGCAGTTCAATAATACCATCGCTTTCGATATCAACACCTAGCTCACCAAATGAACACAGCATACCGAATGATGGTTGACCACGTAATTTGGCTTTCTTAATTTTGAAATCGCCAGGCAGTACCGCACCAACCATAGCCACAGCGACTTTAAGTCCTAGGCGGCAGTTTGCAGCACCACAGACGATGTCGATTAGCTCTTCGCCACCGACATTGATCTTAGTAACACGCAGTTTATCTGCATCAGGGTGCTGACCGCATTCAACGACTTCACCAACGATAACGCCGCTAAAATCGGCTGCAACTGGCTCAATACCGTCAACTTCTAGACCAGCCATTGTAATTTGGTGTGCTAACTCTTCACGATTTACGCTTGGGTTAACCCACTCACGAAGCCAAGATTCACTAAATTTCATGCTATTATAGCTCCGTTTATTTAAACTGCTTCAGGAAGCGTAGATCGTTTTCGAAGAATGAACGTAGATCGTTAACGCCATAACGCAACATTGAAAGACGCTCAACACCCATGCCAAATGCGAAGCCAGAGTACTTCTCTGGATCGATGCCAACACTGCGAAGTACATTCGGATGCACCATACCGCAACCTAGCACCTCTAACCACTTACCGTTCTTACCCATCACATCCACTTCGGCAGAAGGCTCTGTGAATGGGAAGTATGAAGGACGGAAACGCACTTCTAAATCTTCTTCGAAGAAATTACGTAGGAAGTCGTGCAAAATGCCTTTAAGCTCGGCAAAGTTAACATTTTCAGCAACTAACAAACCTTCCACTTGATGGAACATCGGTGTGTGAGTTTGATCGTAGTCATTGCGGTATACACGGCCTGGAGAGATGATGCGTAAAGGTGGCTTCTCGTGCTCCATAGTGCGGATCTGCACACCAGAAGTTTGCGTACGTAACATGACTTTCGGATTAAAGTAGAAGGTATCATGGTCGGCACGTGCTGGGTGATGCTCAGAGATGTTTAACGCATCAAAGTTATGAAAATCATCTTCGATCTCTGGACCATCTTTAACGGTAAAACCAAGCTCGCCAAAGAAAGCTTCAATACGCTCAATGGTACGAGTAACAGGGTGTAAACCACCGTTCTCAATACGACGACCAGGAAGACTCACATCGATGCTTTCAGCCTTCAACTGAGCTTCAAGCTCAGCAGCTTTCAGGCCATCGATGCGAATAGATAATTGCTTTTGAACCGCTTGCTTAGCTTGGTTCACAGCTTGACCAAAAGCTGGTTTCTCTTCTGGAGGAAGTTTCCCCATCATTTTCATCATGTCGGTGATTTGACCTTTCTTACCAAGGTAATCGACACGGAGGTCATCGAGAGCTTTTAAATCTGTAGCTCCTTCGATGGCGGCTAAAGCCTGTTCTACGATCTCTGTTAACTGTGACATCATCTCTTCCAGTGCAAGTAAGTCCTAGACCTACGACTTTTGGGCTAACGTATTTTCTTTGTGAAAATAGAAAAAGACTAAAATTTTACGTTAGACAGGGACATTTGACTAGGGCTAATTCACTTTTTTCGATGCTAACTGTTTATTTTGCTTAGTCCTTATACAGCACACACTAAATCAGCGAGTAATTAATCTTAAGTTTCTCTTTATAGGTGGCCAGCCACTGAAGCTTGCGAACCTTCGAGTAACGGAGTCCGTAGCACTTGCTGGATTGTTTTTCTAACAAATGCTCATCATTTAGATATGACGTTATTCAATAACTTAAGTAAACATTGGAATAAAAAGTCATCAAATACACCTCTTATCGTAAAAAAATAGTTAAGGAACGCACTGACCTTCCGATAAATAACTAAGTCGCCGCTAAATATAAAAAGAGAATACGATGAAAGAAGTGAAGTTCCGTTGGGTCGATAAATACCTTATCCATATGACCCTTAAATCAAAGTTTGCCTTATTAGCGATAATTCCAATCATTACTCTTCTCGGCCTGTCGGCTCTGCTCAATAACGAGTACAGGCAAAACTTAGTCGATAGCCAAGTCGCGCAAACTCAAGAGTTCAACCAAACACTGAGTCATACCCTAGATACTGCCTATCAATATGTACCTGCAGAGAATCGAGATGCATTCCTTAGCGCGTTAAACGGCCAAGTTGCAGTTCATCAGCAGAGCAGTGCAAGCCACCAAATCTCAACCTTAGCTGCAAAAGGTGGCGAAACAGCCATTGAAGGTGACAAGGTTCGAAGTGTGAGTTCACAAAGTCCTCTCGGGCTAATTACAGTTCTTACCACCAAGCTGAACACTGAAAACCATAACGAATATCTTGGCTATCTTGCGACCGCCATATTGATCTGCATTATCTTAATCGTCAGCTACTATATTTCGAGTTTCGTAGGCGGTGCGCTCTATACCAATGTCATGGCGCTAAAAAGAGCAGCTGAAGGCGATCTCACAGGGCGGCTGAATTTTTTCGAGGTTAAAGATGAGTTTAGTATTCTAGCGATAAGTATCGACACCCTCGTCGAGCGTCAGCATAAATTAGTGACAGAAATGACCAATGCTAGCCTACAGATCCGCAATGTCGTTCAAGCATTTAGAAACACGGCGCAGGAAGGACAATCTTTAGCGATGAATCAGCGCCAACATATCGACTCATTAGCGACCGCCATGGAGCAGATGACCGCAGCAGTATCGGAAGTCGCCCGCAATGCTGAGATGTCATCGACAGAAACCCAAGAAGCCAATGTTCAGGTCGATGCTGGTTCTCGTGATATCGCTGTCACAGTTGAAGCGATCGGGAGCCTTTCAGTAGAGATAGATGATGCTTCAGAAGCGGTAAACAACCTCAATGACAATGCAGCAAAAATTGATGAGGTAGTCACCACCATTAACGCCATCTCAGAGCAAACAAACCTACTCGCGTTAAATGCAGCGATTGAGGCAGCCCGCGCAGGTGAGCAAGGTCGTGGGTTTGCGGTAGTTGCCGATGAGGTCAGAACTCTTGCAGGTCGCACGCAAGCCGCAACGGTTGAAATTAAAACCATGATTGAGGCCCTACAATCTGGTGCGCGTAACTTAAAGTTAGTAATGAGCCGCACCGTTGAGAAGGCCGAAGAAGGTAAGAAACACGTGCTAGATACGGGCAAAGATCTACAAGGAATAGCCCATCACAGTGCCAAAGTCTATGAAATGAGTGTATTGATCGCCACCTCGGCAGAGGAACAATCCTCCGTTGCTAACGAGATTGCCACCAACCTGATGGACATTCGAAATCAATCTCACGATGTCGAACAATCGGCAAACCAATCGGTATCAGGCTGTGATGAATTACATGCAACGGCAGAGCAATTAGATAAATTGCTTATCGGCCTAAAGATATAATTTAAAGCCTGAGGTAAAAAAGCAGCCTTTTGGCTGTTTTTTTTTGATTTAAAAGAAATTTACGTCCTCGGTTGGCCGCATTTATTTTACATAAAAACAACAAGGCTTATATAATTAGCTCAGAATAAAAACCATACCTTTTTTAGTACGGATACCAATTGAGGGGCATGTTCATTATTTAAGCAGACAACTATCATGGTAAAGCCTAACAAACAGAGTTCAAAATTAACCGACTGGCGCACAAATTTACCGATGCAGTTTATGTTGGTTCAGCTGCTCGTGGCTGCGGTCATCATTATCGCCAGCGTTGTGTTTCTCAAATCCATTGAAACTGACCGTTTAATCGATAATCAAGAGTTTTTAAGCATAAACCTCGGAAAAACTATCGTTGCGAAGCTACAGCAAAAAACTAATAAAATTGAAAATCTCGCTGTTTCTATCGGCGCTTTAGGTGAACTGTACCAACATGATCCTAAGCAATTAAATGCAGCTATTCCTGCACTTTTAGAGCAACCAGGGCAACAAGAGGTAATACTTGGTGGAGGCGTTTGGCCTGAACCCTTTTCATTTGACCCAAGCAAACGAAAAGACAGTTATTTTTGGGCGCGAGACTTTGCCTCAGAGCTGATTAAAGTCAACGACTATAACGCCGATAGCCTCTCCCCCTACTACAATGAACCTTGGTACGTACCCGCCAAGTACTACCCGACAGATACCACATACTGGTCTAAGTCCTATATCGACCCCTATACTCAGAATGCGATGCTAACGGCGTCGGTTCCTATGTGGCAGGAGCATCGTTTCATCGGCGTATCCACGGTAGATATTGCCCTATCGAGCCTAGACAACTTCTTTAACAGTGCCATATCGAGCCATGGTGGATATGTCTTCGCACTCGATCAACAAAACCGTTTGTTATCTTATCCAGACGCAGATATAGACACGAGTGAACCACTCAATAATCGAACCCTATTTCAGCCTTTTAGCGCATTTTCCAAAGAACACCCCTCTTTCGCACCGCTGCAACAGACTATCAAAAAAAATAGATACCGATTTTATTCGTCAGTCTAATCTGAATAAGGCTTATGAAGATGCACAGCTCACAGATGTGATTAAAAATACCCCCGAACATGAGCGCGCTAAACTTGTGGCGCTGATTAACCAAAATGCTAATAACAAGCTTCAGCAAGTCGAGCTTGTTGCTACCAAGCGCTTAAATAGCGATCCAAGGCTTAAAGAACCCGTCATAGTCACAGTTTTCTTAATGCCGGGAACCTACTGGAAAATCATCTTAGTGACACCCATGTCGAGTATTACCAACAACGCTCAGTCATTAGCAAGCTCCGTCGGTATTTACCTAGTGAGTATACAAATACTTGCCCTAATACTACTTTTCATCGTGCAAAATAAGCTCTTTATCGCCCCTATCAGCCGCATGGTTCGCGCTTTGAATGACTCAAACCCCGCCAAAATCGAGCTAGAAGCGACAAACCGAAAAGATGAAATAGGCATGCTTGCCAAAGCCTTTAGCTCTCGGACACGCCAGTTAGAGGTTGCCCTCGCGAGTCTAGACGCCACTAACCTCGCCCTAGAACAACAGCTGGATGTCCAGCAGCAATCAAAAGCTGAGTTACAAGAGAAAAAAGAACAGCTTAACTCAGTACTAAACTCAGCTCATAACTTAATTTTCATCAATAATTTAAACGGAGAGTTCACGTTAGTAAACGACCAGTTTTGCCAGACCCTATCACGCAAAAGAGAGAATATCTTAGGAACAAAAGATCACCTTGTGATGCCAAAAGAGATAGCCACTCTTAATCAAGAGAAAGATCGGCTCGTGATCAAAGATAAAGTTGAGCTAAGTTATGAGCAGAGCTTCCCTGTTGAGGGTAAACAGCATATCTACCTTGTGACTAAGTTCCCGATTTTCGATGACAACAAGCAGCTGACTTCTGTTGGAACCATTGCTTTCGATATTAGTGTAACGAAAGAGGCTGAACTCAAGAAGCGAGCTCAATTTGAAATACTTAGGCAGGAAACCTCCGATAACATCCGCTTTATTGAAAAACTTGAACAGACGAATAAACGCTTACAGAGCGAGAGTCAGCAAGCCAAATTGGAGAGCTATCGCCAAAACAGCTTTGAGAAAGTAAAACACGAAAATCAAACGATTTATCCCTCTTTAGTTGCGGCAATTGTAAAGCCGATCTTTAGAAAGCAAGATGATTTAGCGGCCAGCGCATATCGTCTGGCCAGTGGCGAGCTGAGTATCGCCGACTTCAACAATAAATTAGCTAATCAAACCGAACGTCTCAGACATCTCGAGTATCTCTTCTCAGCGCAAGACTATATCGCTAAACCTATCGACCTAGTTTCCTTGCTTGAACATGTTGTTGCCCTATTACAACCCAAGTTAACGGCTAAGAATATCGAGCTCCAAATTGAGAGTGATAACCGGCTTATTGTTGAGGGGATCCATTGGCACTACTTACTGATCTTTTACCGTGCCATCAGCAACACCATTACCGATGCGTTTTACCAACAAGCTAGTGCTCACAAAATGAAAGTCAGCTTAAATAAAGAGGCTCAACAAGTCGTCATGAAAATATACGATAACGGTAAAGGCTTTAATGAAGAGCAATTAGCCGTGCTGCAGAACACACTAGATAGTGACAAAGTTGCAGGCACCCTATCGGCGCTTTCTGTCTGGCTAAAGACTGAGTTTCAGGGCCAGCTCACCGTTACAGCCTTACCAATAGAGTCAAGATTTAAGACCTTGGTAAGCTACCAGTTATTCAATTAATAAAATAAAAAGCGCCTACACGATACTCGTTCGTGTAGGCGCTTTTATGAACCGTGTAAAAGCTTAGCAGTGACGCTAAGGCCTATTTCGATACATCAACAATATAGTGCCCTTGTAGCCAGTTTCGACCAATCAAGAGTTTATAAGACATCTTACTTCTGTCTCTCAGATTAACCTTAACTTTATACTCGTGACCTGGCTCGCCAATTTTAAGTTCTACCATATAGCGGATCTCGCTTCCTTGAGCATTTCGGATCAATGATGTTTCCACGATACGAGACTTCACCACATGAGACTCTCCCTTCTCATTTTCAGTGGTAAAATGTATCACCTTGCCGACATTTTTTTCCATGTCAGGATCTTCATTGTCAATCTTCATATCATAGGCATGCAACGAGTTTTCAACCGCGCCGGTATCGATACGGGTTTTAAAAATTAACCCCGACTCAACAACACTAATCGGCGCTGTTGGCCCAATGAGCTTTTTCTCTGAAACATCGACGACATAACGCCCTTTAAGCCAATTTCGACCTATCAAGAGCTTGTAATCCATATGACTGCGATCTCGCAAATTAACACGAACCTTTCGCTCTTTACCCTTAAAGCCAACATCTAGATCGACCATATAGCGAGTTTCTGTACCTTGGGAGTTACTCACCGTAGAGGTCTTAACTATCTTGGCTGTTAGGCGCTTTTTTTCACCAGCGTTATTCTCTGTTGTAAAAGAGACCATCTTGCCAATGTTGTCTTTCATATTCTTAGCACTGCCGCCCTCAACCTCTATGTCATAGGCATGCAGTGAAGTATTAACCGCTCCAGTGTCGATACGTGCAACATAAGAAAGGTCGGCATGGGCCACCGACATCTTGGCGGTAGAACCTATTACCGCTTTCTCACTCGCGGCTACAGAGAAAGAAGATGTGAGGATCAATAAGCACAATCCTGCTTTTTTAAGCATGGTGTTTCCTTAATATAAGAGTCATAAACCTAGACTTGTTTAGCTTTATGATAGCAAGAAATAAAGGTGAATAAAGACTGCGGTACTATGGCATAAGAAAGCTGTATGAATACTGGCGTATAAAGAAAAAATCACCGCAAAGATTCATTAACACCAATTAAGATAATCACTGCCTCCGACTCATCGATTTTAGTAAATAAAATGAAAAACAAATAAACTAAACAGTACTGATGTACAGGTACAATGACATGCGTGTAACTTTCGATTAAAGTGACTGTTAAATAGTCTTAGGTGCCGATAAAACTGCACAGCCAACCAGACTAGGATAAAGGGCACAAATGGCAAAGACACGACTAACGGAAAAAAGCCCCAGCCAAAACCGAAAGCATTATCACTAAAAAGCCTTAGGAAAAACCAAAACAGCAGTAGACAGGCATACACTAACATATGCTGTCTATTTATAGATTTTCTCAGCTCATTTAGCATTATAACCCCTCACATCTATACAGCAACATTAGGCTTTTAAGCCAAAGCTAACAAGCTGATAGCATGAGAGAACTGTAACTAAATATAAAGTTGCTGCCATTAAGCTGCGGTTAATCTCGCGACTTCTTGATCAAACAGATTCTTAATCAATCCCGAAAATTCGCTAATAAATCGAGTTTGCTCAACGGTAGCCTTATGATCGGCGACTCGAGCTAAGATCTCCTCAAGATCATAAACGATGGCATCGACTTCTCGAATTACCAAATTTCTCTGAGAAAATGTCAATGAAGGGTTTTGACCACAAACCATGATAATTTGTGCGGCAAGCTGCTCTTCAAATAGCTCCATGACTGTCTCATCACTGGGGCTATGTTGCTGTGAGTTTTCAAATATTCCTAAATGCTCAGTCAAGTACTGAATCAAATGTATATATCCGTCTTTATCGGTAACCATAGTCAACCTAAAATACACAACCCTATGCGCACTGCAATCTATACTGTTTACGCAAGGGGCGTAGTCAATTTATTGTTTATCTTCTTGCAAGGATAGTATCTGAGTTTGTTTCTAATTGAAATCACCCCAGTTTAATCGACACCACTTTTCCCGCAAAGCGCCGCACTTTACAAAATAACTTAAGCGCCCCCTACTAAAACGCTCAAAGCCACTCTAATTCACTCAAAGTCAGCGCTAATCCTGCTTATTTATCTACCGTTTAAGATTCAGCATAAATGACACAGGCACCGCTTTACTAATTGCAGACAACCCAGCAACTTCACGTAATTTATCAACTCCAGAAGACAGACCAAAACTGTCGGCATTAACAATAACCGGAGCCACACTCGCAACGAGGATGTGAGAGTCTGAGAGCTTTGCGATACTCACAGTAAACGCCATCTTCTGCTTTTTGCCATGTAACGAAACTTCAGCGTCAATTGTCGCCACTTTCACAGAGCCTACAGCAATACCTGCGAGTATCTTTGGATCAATATTAGCTTTTAGCTTCAATTTTGGGTATTTATCGACTTCAAATAATAAAGAGTCCATACGCTCATCACGAATATCTATGTTGGTTGCCACACTAGCCAAGGCAATCGAAAAGTTGAATTTGCCTTTATCAGTCAAGGTTCCAGCGATAGATTTAAAATGATGAATCTCTGCAATATCACCCTTCTTAACGGATATAAAGTTAACTTCAGAGCTGTCGTTTTCAACAATCCAATCGCCAGCCGACGCCATCAGCGAAAAAGGCAGTAGTAATATGCCTATGATAATATTTTTTATGCTCATGCCCATGTCCTCTCATGATTTAGTTATTCACTTTTAGTTAAGCTTAACCTAATTCAATGGTTTAACATTCACAAGGGCTTATTTTTACCCCACCAGCCCCAGTAATTGTTAGCTCGATAGCTCAAACTACATTCATTTATATTAGGACGGATAGCCAAAAACACAAAAGCCGCAAACAATGCGGCTTTTGGAATACTGATTGGAATTATGGCGCTAAGCGGCTGTGCTGCCAGCCATCCTCAACCTTGGTATAGATAAACCGGTCATGCAGACGGTGCTCTCCTCCCTGCCAAAACTCAATACTCTTTGGCCTAACAAGATAACCGCCCCAAAATTTAGGCAGAGGCACTTCACCTTTAGAGAATTTAGCTTTCATTTCGGCAAACTTACTCTCGAGTGCTTTTCTTGCACTAATAGGGCTAGATTGTTTAGACACCCATGCTGCAATTTGGCTCTCCTTAGGTCTGCTCATAAAATATTTAAGCACCTCAGTCTTTGATAACGGTTCAGCGATACCAGTAACAGCAACCTGCTTATCTAAGCTGTGCCAAGGGAATAGAATGCTAACCTGTGCATTATTAGCAATATGCTGAGCCTTACGGCTTTCAAGGTTCGTGAAAAACACAAAGCCATCGTTATCAAACCGTTTAAGTAATACAATTCGTTGAAAAGGTTGCCCATTTTCATCGACCGTCGCTACGGACATAGCCGTTGGATCTTTGATGTCAGAGTCACGAATGACTTCCAACCACGCATTAAATAGGTCCATAGGATCACTAGGCACCTCTTCATTATGCAATTCACCTAATGTGTATTCGCGTCTGATATCACTGATCTCTGACATGTAAAAATCCTTTCAAAGCACATAAAAAAAGAAGCGCTCATTGAGCGCTTCTTTAATCATAACAATCTTAGCCGTTAGGCGGGAACCTTTTAACGCGCTCCCGAGCTAGATATTTTCATCTAACATGTTAGCTAGGATGGTTTATTTGATCTTACCGTTAGACTCAGCCCAAACATGCAGCATCTCTAGACCTAAGGTAGCACCAGCTAAAGCGGTGATCTCTGCACTGTCGTAGGCAGGGGCGACTTCAACCACATCCATACCTACAATCTTCATGCCTTTTAGACCACGAATAATCTTCATCGCCTTGTCGCTAGTTAAACCACCACATACAGGCGTACCGGTACCAGGTGCAAAAGCAGGGTCTAAACAGTCAATATCGAAAGTCACGTAAAGTGGCATATCACCAACGCGCTCACGAATTTGTGCAACGATCTCATCTGCTGTCATTTCATTAGCAGCTGCAGCATCAATCACTTTGAAAAGGTGATTTGCTGTATCGTACTCAGTACGAATACCCACTTGAATTGAGTTTTCTGCAGCGATGATGCCTTCATTTGGCGCATGGTAGAACATAGTACCATGATCATACTTGCTACCTTGGCTATATGTGTCGGTATGCGCATCAAAGTGCAATAACGCCATCTTACCGTGCTTCTTATAGTGAGCACGTAGCAAAGGTAGTGTCACGAAGTGGTCGCCACCAAAGCTTAGCATCGCCTTATCTGCTTCTAGGATCTTAGTCGCGAAATCCTCTACACGCTGAGTGAAGTCTGCAGAGTCACCACAGTTATAAACTAAGTCACCAGCATCGACGATTTTTACGTGCTCGCTTAATTTAAACTGATAAGGCCAGCGAGTCTCTTCCCAAGCCAAGTTAACTGAAGCGTTACGGATAGCGCCAGGCCCCATACGTCCACCAGAACGCCCCGTTGTCGCCATATCAAACGGTAAGCCTAATACAACAACATCCGCATCACCTTCTAATGGTTTAAAGTCCAGCGGCTGTCTTAAGTAACCAAATGCATTTGAATAAAGCGAATAATCAGGCTTATCTGCAATAGTGGTCATAAATACTCCATAAAGTGTCTAGAGTCACAATACTTCAGCATACAGTTTTTCGCTGTCGGCTTGTGTATAGTGATTGTAATTAAATTCATTGAGCGGATTTAACTGTAGATCACAACTGGCAATCCTTCGATGAGAAGGAAAGTCCTTATTGGCGACCTGCATATTCATCCCAATGATGTCCCAACTGCTGGGGTTCAATATGTTCAACAACTCAGAGAAAATGTTGAACGGATACTGCGAAAAATTCAAGTTTGTTTCAATACTCACATAAGAGCTGTGCTCTTGAGGTGTGATATGTATGGTTATAAATTGGTCTTCAAATATGCCATTAACCGAATAGCCACAGGGCTTAAATAGATAGTCATCGAACTTAAACTCAGGTAATAACCGTTCAAGTTGTAATCGTTTACGGATCTCATGGCTCGATTGATTATCGCTGCGTAAATATTTGGCTAGTTCACCTTTTATGTGGTACATCAACAAACAGGCACTCGCATCGCTCTGCACGACGGGCTCACTACAAAAAAGATAGTGATGATGATTATCTAAGTGTCCGACTCTATAAGCAGTGCCCGAAAGTTGGGATCTGAGTTGCTCGACATCATCTTCAAAACGACTGGCCTGTAAATGAGATAGAAATTCACTCTTACGTTGGTAGCTAAAGCTTGATATAGCCTCTGTCCCGATCTGTTCGAGCACATAGCTTACTGCGTCAACGAGACGAGTATTGCCACAGGTGATCAATAAAAGTTTTCGCTCCCAAACCAACAGGCTCGACTCGCTGAGAACATAAGCATCACAAGTTTGATTTGAAAGCTGTGATAAGATCTCAGCTCCAGCCAGCGATAGTGTTTGCTGCCAAAAATCCAATGGCAAAGATCGCAATGAAACAGCACTGCAGTTGACCTGTAGCTCTATTTTCTTCTCCGACCCTTCAAAAAACATCCTATCGCGATTCCTTCAAATAGCAGCTAAGTAATGAGAGCTATTAACTTATGCAAACGAGTGTAAGTTGTTTGAGCAGCTAGACTGAATTAAGTTCCTAGCTTCTTACTAAACCAAAATCTAGCCAGTAGTTCTTGATAACTCATACAAGCTTCTAAAGGCTTAAAAACAAAACCAGCTTCAAGCGAACTTAAAGCTGGTTATACATATCTAGCTCGGTCGTTAACCCTAGTTAAAACGTTTCGGCTTCAACAAACACAGGGTCGACTCCCCAGCTAACAATCTGCTTATGAGAAGTCTTCTAGGTAAGTGTAACCCTTTAGACCTAACTGTAACTCTTCTAGAATGTTAGCACGCTCATCTTCAGCAATATGCTTGTTTACTAACTCTTCATAGGTTCTCATAAATGAAACCGCGTCCAAGTTTACATATCTAAGTACGTCAGCCACCGTGTCACCAGCTAATACTGATTCAACGTTAGTGCGCGCATCTTCGTCCAAACGGACAACCGCAGAGTTAGTGTCGCCAAACAGGTTATGCATATCACCCAAAATCTCTTGATATGCACCAACCAAGAAGAAGCCGATTAAATATGGGCTCTCTTGTGTCCAAGCTGGAACAGGTAGCGTAGTCTCAATACCTTGACCTTCTACGTACTGATCGACAGTACCGTCAGAGTCACAAGTGATATCTAGCATTACCGCTCTGCTCTCTGGCGCCTTATCAAGACCTGATAATGGCATCACAGGAAACACCTGATCGATACCCCATGCATCTGGTAGCGACTGGAACAATGAGAAGTTAACAAAGAACTTATCCGCTAACTTTTCGTTCAACTCATCAATAATCGGTCTATGGAAGCGATACTTAGAACTCATGCTGCCCTGAAGTTCGTAGCAAACTCGTAGGTTTACCTGCTCTGCCCATGCACGCTCTGCCAAACCTAACTGACCAACAGCAAACAGAGAGTGAGCTTCTGACAGATCGCTTTGGCAATCATGGAAAATCTCAATCAAGGCGCGTTGATCGGCTTTACCGCTCACTTCAACCCATGACTGCCACATGTTGTGCAGTAACTGAGGTGCATCTTCCGCTGGCGGTTGAATGTCCTCAGGTTTATAGGCTTCAGTACCAATTACATCAGTTAGTAGTACCGCATGATGTGCAGTCAAGTAACGACCTGACTCCGAGATAATTCTCGGCATTGGCTGCTCATACTCTTTACACATATCGGTCAATACACTGACGATATTGTTAGCGTACTCAGTCAAGCCATAGTTCATTGAATGGCTGCTTTGGCTGCGAGTACCATCGTAATCAACCGCTAGACCACCACCTACGTCAAAACACTTAACGTTTGCACCAAGCTTCATCAATTCGCAATAGAAACGACCCGCTTCGCTTACACCTTGGCGAATATCACGAATGTTAGCGATTTGCGAACCTAAGTGGAAGTGAAGTAACTCTAATGAATCAAGCATATTTTCTTGCTTGAGCGAGTTAATCACCTGCAATACCTGCGCAGCACTCAAGCCAAATTTAGACTTTTCGCCACCACTAGCCTGCCACTTACCTTTGCCTTGGAACGCCAAACGAACACGTAAACCAAGACGTGGCGTCACGCCTAGCTCTTTAGCTTGCTCAAGGACGACTTTAAGCTCAGACATCTTCTCAAGGACGATATACACCTTATGGCCAAGCTTCTCACCGATTAGGGCAAGTCGAATATATTCTTTATCTTTATAGCCGTTACAGATAATGACCGAACTGGCTTTTTGCGCCATAGCTAACACAGCCATTAGCTCAGGCTTACTGCCCGCCTCTAAACCTAACTGCGGTACTTCTTTCGCGACCTGACTGGCTAGGATCTCTTCAACAACAGTTTGCTGTTGGTTTACTTTAATCGGGTATACCAGCAAGTAATCATTTTCATATTGATACTTTTGAATCGCCTGATTAAATGCCTGACACAGGCTATTTACTCTATGATGTAAAATTTGTGGGAAACGCACCAAAACTGGTAAAGCCACACCTGACTTAACCATATCTTTTGCCATTTCATTCAAACCAATTTTACAATCTGGGCGGCTAGGATCCGGTGACACTGTCACCTCGCCTTCATCGCTAATGCCGTATAGTCCTTGGCTCCAGTGATTTACGTTATAACTTGCGCGTGCATCATCAATAGACCAATTGCTCATATTTGTCCTAACCTGTCTATTTAACTCAAATAAGCTGATCGAATCTTTGTTATATCAATCAACTTGCGATTATTTAAATCAGTAACATCCCGATTCATCTACAAAGTACAAATTGTTTGGCTCAACACTCGGTAACATCGCAAGCGTTACCCTCAATAAGTATTAACTATACCCAGTAAAACCGCCTACTTAAATCACAGCGATTCACTACTTTTATGGTTACTAATGAATGTATGCTGTAAAAGCTAACATGTAAAACCGAATCCATAAAAAACTATTTGTGACTTTAAATATTACCTAACCGCAGTTCGGTATTTTTTATTCAAAAAATGAGAGCACGAACGACGCACTTTTCTCACTGAATTTTTGCGGCGCAATTAAACCTTGAGACTGTTGAGAATGCAAGACTCATATGCGCATTTAGTGCTAATTTATTATCACCTTATAATAGCGCGGTAACATTACGTACCATTTATGACTCTAATCGTGATAAATCCCCCATTTTAATTACAGTGACTTCGCGACTTTGAGCCATTAGTTTCAATGGGCTAAAGCATATTGGAATGTTTTCCACTATAATCGCAGCTGAATTTAATCGTTACTGTTTTTAAAGTAGAGAACATCATGATCCAGATAGGCAAAACCTGTAAGCTAGAAGTCGTCAAACAAGTTGATTTTGGTGTCTATTTAGACGCTAAAGAGATGGGCCAGGTACTTCTTCCTCGCAAAGCTGTACCAAAGGATTGCCAAGTCGGAGATCTAATCAATGTGTTTCTCTATTTAGACTCAGAAGATATGATCATTGCCACGACTAAACGTCCTTTTGCGCAAGTCGGACAATTCGCCTACCTTGAAGCAACGGCTACTGGTCCATACGGTGCATTTTTAAACTGGGGTTTAGATAAAGATCTCCTCCTGCCATTCGGTGAGCAGCACCGAGAAATTGAGGTAGGTAAGTCATACCTAGTTTATATCTATACCAGCCATGTTGATGACCGCATCGTCGCCTCTTCTAAAATCGAGAAGTTCCTAGATCTGACGGAGCCAAAGTTCAGAGAAGGTGAAGAAGTTAACCTTATCATTGGTGGCAGCACCGATCTGGGCTATAAAGCTATTATCAACAACACCCATTGGGGCGTACTTTATAAAAACGAGGTTTACACTCGTTTAAGCTTTGGTCAAAAACTGAAAGGCTTTATCAAACGCATGAGAAGCGATGGTAAAATCGACCTGATTTTACAAAAAGGCGCCAAAGAGGAACTCGATAAGCACTCTGTGACAATTATGATCAAGCTTAAACAAGCTGGCGGTTTCCTGCCTCTAAATGATAAGACCGATGCAGAGGTGATCTACTCTCAACTATCTATGAGTAAAAAAGCCTTTAAAAAGAGTATCGGCGGTCTTTATAAGAGCAAGCAGATCACCATCTCACCTGATGGGATCCGTCTAGCAGACTAATCTAAACGCAGATATTGCTTATAAACTCAGCAACTGCATAGTTAGGGCTTCTAAACCACCTTTGCATTAAAGCATGGCTCTGTTATAACAAAGCCATGCTTTTTTATTAAGAGGTTAATATGGAACTGACTCCACATGAAGCGCGCGTTATCGGGGTTTTACTCGAAAAAGAGATCACCACCCCAGAACAATATCCCCTATCCCTCAACAGTTTAACCTCTGGCTGCAACCAAAAAACCAGTAGAGAGCCCGTCCTTAGCCTTAGCGAATCTGAGGTACAAAACACCTTAGATGCATTGAGCAAAAAACGCTTAATCTCAGAGCAGTCTGGTTTTGGTAGCCGAGTGGTGAAATACAAGCACCGTTTCTGCAATACTGAATTTAGTGATCTACAGCTTAAACCGTCAGAGCTTGCGGTTATCTGTCTTTTACTGCTTCGAGGGCCGCAAACGCCCGGTGAGTTAAGAACTCGTAGCAACCGCCTACATGAGTTTCACGATGTTAGCGAAGTCGAAGCCACATTAAACGATCTGCACAGACGAGAGAAGCCACTGGTTGTCCAATTAGCTAAAGAGCCTGGTAAACGTGAGGCTCGCTATCGTCAACTTTTTAGTGAAGTCGATCCCAGTCAAATACCAGCAGTGTCTGCTCCAGTGTCAGAAGCATTTGGTACACAGGATAGCAACGATCTGCAAGCGAGAGTCAGTACCCTTGAGCAAGAAGTGGCGGAACTGAAGGCCCAATTGCAAAGCTTACTCAATAATTAAGTCGCAATAACATCCTTTTACAAGGTTAAGATTAACGCCTATCGACAATAGGTGTTAATCTGGAACTCTCGACAATACCTAACGATTAAGGGATTAGTTTGCAAAACAGCTCCCCCAAAAATAGCATGCTTAAAAATACGCTATTACTCGCTCAGTTTGAGCTAAAAAAAATGCTTTTTAACCCTAGAGGGTTAATCGCTCTCGTGGCCTTTTCGCTAGTTTGGCTACTTATTTTACTTTACCCCATAAGTGGTGCATCAAGCTTCTTGCTTAACCCTGACTTTAGAGGGCTTATTGAAGGGATCTTCGGCCAGCAAGCCGTGAGTGAACTGTTTAAGTGGCCTGTAGCTGAAATGGCCGTTTATTGGATTGCAGCGCTTTATATCTTCCCACTGTTTAGTATCTTTGTATCCGCCGATCAGTTTGCTACCGATAATTCACGGGGCACATTCCGCTTCTTGACCCTTAGAGTCGGTAGAGACAGTCTGTTCTTTGGTCGCTATCTCGGCCATATGGCACTACAAAGCCTATTACTCGCAATGACGGTTATCGCCACCATTGTGCTTGCAGTAAGCCGAGATGTAACCCTGTTAATGCCAGCTCTGTTCTCAGGACTCCTTGTCACACTTAATCTCATTATAGTATTACTGCCCTACACCGCCTTGATGGCACTGTTATCCCTTTATGCTAATTCGGCTCGTCAAGCCACGATCTATGCCATTTTAGTTTGGGCCTTGATGTCGGTCAGCATCGCGATTATCAACAACTATTTACCTATTATTAGTGAACTGAAGTGGCTCCTCCCGGGCTCTCAGATCTCCTTAATGATAAATACCCAAGGCCTAGGCAGCTTTGTCTATGCTCCAGTACCGTTATGCCAAGCCTTTGTGTTGCTGGTATTAGGCAGAATGTATATCAATAGGAGCGCACTATGAGTTTAGTTAGTTGCAAAGGCTTATCTAAAACCTACGGTAATAAACAAGCCTTAAGACAAGTCAGCATCACACTTGAAGCTGGTAGCCCTATTGCGTTAGTCGGCCCAAATGGCGCAGGTAAAACGACGCTATTTAGTCTTCTATGTGGTTACATTAAGCCATCGGCAGGTGAAGTTTCCTTGTTAGGAGCTAAACCTGGTAGCGCGGAATTATTGGGAAGAGTCTCATCTTTGCCACAAGATGCGGCGCTAGATCCAAACCTTGATATCATCACTCAGTTAACCCTGTTTGCCACTTTGCAAGGGTTTTCGACTAAATCAGCTAAGGCCGAGGCGTTGCGTGTATTGAGTCTGGTCGATTTGGCCGATAGCGCCCAACAAAAGCCAAAATCTTTGAGCCACGGTATGTCAAAACGTGTCTCTATTGCGCAGGCACTTATTGGCTCGCCAGAATTAGTGTTACTCGACGAACCAACTGCAGGCCTAGATCCCGCTAATGCCAAGAAGATCCGTGAGCTGGTAAAGACACTTTCAGGTGAAACAACCTTTATTATCAGCTCACATAATTTAGATGAACTGGAAAAGCTTTGCGATCAAGTGCTCTACCTAGAGCAAGGTCAGTTAAGCCAATCGGTATCGGTGAAGCAATCGCAGCATGAAGATTACCTAACACTGACCATGCAGCAATGTGACGCTAGCGAATTAGTCTCTGCGGTGTTACAACTTGGTGATATTTCCGCCATCGAAGAACGTCAGCCCAACGAGTTCTTAATTAAGCACAATAGTGACGAAAACTATGCCATCGAGCTCGCTCTACTCAACTTATTTAAGCAGCAAAACTGGCAGTATAAAGCGCTCTTAAAAGGGAGAACATTAGAAGAGAAGCTATTCTCGAAAGCTTAAGCCTCGCTTGTTCGATTAGGCTTATACTATTATCTTGAGACTCAGAGCGTTAAACCAAAACAGAATGGCGCCAACAGGCGCCATTCTTATTATACCGCTCACTATTCCTTTGCTTCGCCTTATCTCCTAACCCTATTGAGTCCTAAATTATGCTTTCCAACGGTAGCATACTGCGCTTTGTCGCCGCAGCTTGTGACTCAGCGCTCTGCGGCTCCCTTCTCTAATATTGGGTTACAGAGAACCGCAGCTACAATATGATGACAAACCGCGAGTAAGATGAAATCAAGAGTGAGCTGGGAATGCTTAACGAGAGGTGAAACTTGAGCTTACGGACGTGCTACGAGATGAGCTTTGAGTTTTAGCTCTGGGAGTGTTGAGCGACTTTAAAACTATTATTTCTAGCTTTAAACGAAAAAAGAGCCGTGGTAAAACCACGGCTCTTCAAAATTCTGTGTGATTAGCGAGTGCTAATCAAGCTGGTAACTTAGATAACAGTTACGTTCTCAGCTTGTGGGCCTTTTTGACCTTGAGTAACAGTAAACTGAACTTTTTGACCTTCGTCAAGAGTCTTGAAACCGTCAGAGTTGATAGCGCGGAAGTGTACGAATACGTCTGGACCAGACTCTTGCTCGATAAATCCGAAACCTTTATCAGAGTTGAACCACTTAACAACGCCAGTAACTTGAGACATAATATTGAATCCTGTAAATATAAATTAAAGCCTTAACGGCAGTAGAGCTGGAAAATGCCGGTTTACTTAATGTTAACAGGACGAACGTTGTCGTATTGAACACATAAAAATAAGCCTAACCTTCAAGCTGCAAACACTATAAACCATTCTCACCATAAGTCAACACACATTAGTATCGATATTTTGAGTCTTTTTACTTATATTTCTGCGGCTTGCTAATTAGATCAAAAATTTTAACTATATCAGTTCAAACTTAAACCACAACAACCGCTTAAAAAACAACCACCAAGCTACAACCTTTGATTTATAAGGCTCGGAAGACTTCTACTTTAAAATCTAGCTCGCAACTCAAACCTGAATTAGCCAAAGCTAATTTTTGTTCTTCTGTTAATTTCCAGTTATAGGGTGTCATTTTTAAGAAGTGACTAATGTCATCAGAATCGCTCAGTGTTAACACTTGCTCAATCCGCTCTTGGTGGATCAGCTCAAAGCCCTCGATTTGCGATGCCTCTTGGGTGTGCTCTTTCGGATTATCATAAATAAGCTCTTTAAGCGCGAAATGATGTCTAGGGCCTGCGCATACGGTTATCAATATCCCACCCGACTTAATTACTCGCTTAAGCTCTACATCTAGGGACGGCGCATAAATGCGTAACATAAAGTCGAAACTATCGTCAGGAAACGGCATATCGAACGCACTGGCAACACTAAAGGCAATCTTAGGGTAACGTTTGGCTGCATACTTCAGAGCTGATTTACTGATGTCGACACCATAAAGCGAAAATGTTTCAGGTAAACTCTCTACCAAGCGATTTGAGTAGTACCCTTCCCCACAGCCAATATCCAATCCATAACGGGCATCTTCAAGATACTCATTGGCTAGCAGGTTAACCTTATCGCTAAGTACTTGGTAATACCCCTTATTAAGAAACTCTCGTCTAGCAAACATCATCTCTTTATTGTCACCAGGATCGTTCGACTTCTTCTTTTGTACTGGTAACAGGTTTACGTAACCTTCTTTAGCACAATCAAATCTGTGATTCGCAGGACAGCACCAGGTTTTATCTTGTTTTGATAAAGTCTGTTCACATAGTGGGCAGCGGTAAATCATTTTTCAATCTCCAAAAAATACCATCCTTTGAAAAGACAAGCTCAGGCTTACACTTTAATTAGCATCCTAATAAGAGTGATGCTATTTAATTGGGCTATCAACAGACTCAACATAGCGTCGACTCCTCCAAGAACGGAAGCTGATGACACGAGAGCAATAGATAGAGGGCTCAATATGAGCCAACTCTTTTATAGGACAGGCGAGCAAGGCTAAGTAGCAAGGTAACCTAGACAATCAATTACACCTGTCACGACCACATTGCTCGCTACGGTTCGGTACAAATTGATTGGGAAGCATAGCTTGATAAATGCTCGACTGGACAGTTTGCAGTATGCCTCAATAGTTCTTAGCAGCCATAAAACGCTTCAAACTTAACCTTTATCCTAAAAAGGGCGGCTATTCTACTGCGCTTAGCTTTTTCGATCCAGTCAGTAAACTGTATGAACTCAGGCAAATAGGACCATTGTGCTCAAGGAAACTAAGACATTCAAATCACTCAAGTGCTATGATAAGCACAATTATTATTTGTGATAGCCAATCAATATATGTCTACCAATAACCAACCCACCCTCTTCTGGCACGATTATGAGACTTTCGGGGCCAACCCAGCGAAAGACAGGCCTTCTCAGTTTGCTGGCGTGCGTACGGATATGGACCTTAATATCATCGGTGAGCCTGAAACCTTTTACTGTAAGGTCGCTAATGATTACCTGCCGTCACCAGAGGCTATCTTGATCACAGGTATTACTCCGCAACTCGCTAACCTTAAAGGTATGCCTGAGGCCGAGTTTATGGACAGGATTAACGGCCTGTTTAGTCAACCTAAGACCTGCGTAGTGGGTTACAACTCATTGCGCTTTGACGATGAAGTGTCACGCTATGGCTTCTATCGCAACTTTATCGACCCCTATGCCCGTGAATGGCAAAACGGCAACACCCGCTGGGATATTATCGATCTCGTTCGTGCCTGCTACGCCTTTAGACCCGAAGGCATTAACTGGCCAGAGAAAGAAGATGGCTCGCCTAGCTTTAAGCTTGAGCAACTTACCGTTGCCAATGGCTTAAGCCATGAGAAAGCCCATGATGCTATGTCTGATGTGTACGCCACCATCGACATGGCAAAACTGATCAAAACGGTGCAGCCTAAGCTATTTGATTATTACTTTAGCCTGAGACAGAAACAGCAGGTATCTAAGCTGATTGATGTGCTTGATATGAAGCCACTTGTCCATGTTAGCTCCAAAATTAGTGCGCTAAACGGTTGCACCACCATTATTGCGCCTGTCGCTTATCACTCAACCAATAAGAATGCGGTTATATGCGTAAACCTTGCCATGGATGTGAGTCCGCTTATTGAGCTTAGTGTCGAGCAGATCCGTGAACGCATGTATACCCGCCGCAGCGATTTAGCACCCGATGAGTTGCCTATAGGTATTAAGCAGATCCATATCAACAAGAGTCCATTTATTGCAGCGGCGAATACCTTAACCGATGAAAATGCAGCCAGACTCGACATTAATAAAGCCTTTGCCAGAGACCAATACAGAAAGCTAAAACAACATCCTGAACTGCGTGAAAAGCTAGTTGCCGTATTTGATGTAGAACATGAAGAAAAAACTGTCGATCCCGATCAAGCTCTCTATAGCGGTGGCTTCTTCAGCGCTGCCGACAAAGCTAAAATTGAGATCATCCGCAACACTCAGCCAAATAACCTAGCGGCTCTTGAACTGGATTTCGATGATTCAAGACTCACAGAGATGCTCTTTAGGTACCGCGCACGTAACTATCCGGAAACCCTCGATGATACTGAGCAATATCGTTGGCGCGATTTCTGCCAATCGAGATTAAACGATCCCGATTATATCATTCGCTTGGAAAACTTACTTGAAGAGACCGAGCAAGATGAATCTAAGCAAAAATTATTACAGGCTTTATGTCATTATCTTAGAAGCCTATAAGCTTTATCGGCGACAACTGAGATCTTCGTCTCATTCTAATTGTAACAAGATTACTAGAATGATACTTCTTTAGTGTTAATAAAAGGAAATAGCATATGCAGGACAGGTTCTTAAAAAGCGTAGCTAAGTTACCAGAGCCACTAGCAACCGCTATCGTACCAATACTGAATAAAGACTTTGCGGGCCATATCGATGCTCAGCAAATAGAAGAGCTTCAAACAGCAACCAAGATGGAGCTAAACGAACTACTTTTAGCCCTACTTCCCATTGCTGCGGCTTTAGCTAGACCGCCTATCAGTGATTTTCACGTGGGGGCCATCGCTAGAGGTAAGAGCGGTGATATCTATATGGGCGCGAATATTGAACTTCCAGGTGAAGCACTATTTCATTCGGTTCACGCAGAGCAAAGCGCCATTAGCCATGCATGGCTAAGCGGTGAAAGCATTATTGAAGATATCATAGTCAACGCGTCACCTTGCGGACATTGCCGTCAATTTATCAATGAGCTTGTTGAAGGTGGTAAAGTGAACATTCACCTGCCGCTGCAGAAAGTTGAGCCGCTGTCTCATTACCTGCCTTATGCATTCGGCCCAAGCGACCTTAACATCACCGAACCTTTACTTTCTAAGCAGCAGCATACGCTCACATTAGATTCTAACGATCCGATGATCATCGAAGGACTCGATCATGCAGGGCTGAGTTATGCGCCGTATACCAAGACTTATGCAGCAGTCGTGTTAGAGACTAAAGATGGCGCGACCTATTGCGGTCGTTATGCTGAAAACGCTGCATTTAACCCATCGATGCAACCTATGCAGATGGCGTTATCTACCATGGCACGTCATAACCGCGATTTCAGCGAAATTAACCGCGCAGTATTAATAGAGTCTTCTAAAGGGGTTATTTCACTCGTTGGCGCCGCTATGGACGCCCTACATAGCGTTGCTGCGGTCGAGCTTGAACATATTGTGGTTGAGCCAGAATAGTCGCTGTCGCCACCCTGTTCTACAAAGAGAAGGACCACAGTTGTGGTCCTTTTTTATTATGCCTATCTATCGCCTTAAACTAACATCGGTTAACTACGGTTTTTCTCTAGCTTTGCAAATAAACTCGACGTATCCCAGCGCTTACCACCTATGGCCTGCACTTCAGAGTAAAACTGATCCACCAAAGCCGTTAACGGCAAGTGAGAACCATTGCGGCGCGCCTCATCTAGCGCAATACCTAAGTCTTTACGCATCCAATCAACGGCAAAACCAAAATCATATTCGCCTTTCCACATAGTTTGATAACGATTTTCCATCTGCCAAGATTGCGCCGCGCCCTTGCTGATCACTTCAACGACTTTTTCACCATCTAAGCCCGCGCTTCGTGCAAAGTGCAGTCCTTCAGCCAGCCCCTGAACCACACCTGCAATACAAATTTGATTGACCATCTTGGTCAACTGCCCTGCACCTACCTCACCGAGTAACTCAACGCATCTGGCATACGACTCAATCACAAGTTTGGCTTTATCAAATGTGGCTTGTTCACCGCCAGCCATAACAGTTAACACGCCGTTTTCAGCACCTGCTTGTCCACCCGATACCGGAGCATCGATAAAGCCAATATCCAATGGCTTAGCCACACTGGCGATCTCTCTGGCCACATCGGCGGATGCGGTGGTATGGTCAACCAAAATGGCCCCTGCACTCATTCCCGCTAATACACCGTTATCACCGAGTGTTACTTGGCGGAGATCGTCATCATTGCCGACACATACAAACACTATATCTTGGCCGATTGCAGCTTCTCTTGGAGTCGTTCGGTACTCACCATTAAACTCTTTTACCCAATCTTGGGCTTTTGCTTCAGTACGGTTATAAACCGTAACCTGATGACCATGCTTAACTAAGTGACCCGCCATGGGGTAACCCATCACACCTAAACCTATGAATGCAACCTTAGCCATTTTATGTCCTATTGTAGGGAATGTTGTAGGGAATATTTTTAGTAATTTGCCCATTCTAAAGGCAAGGAGTGATAGAAACCAACTTTATTGAGGCAATAAAAAAGCTAGCCTAGGGCTAGCTTTAATGAACATAAACTTTAATGAGGTTAATCACTAAAGCTGTGGCTGCAGATCCAGATGGGCCTGCATCTCTGCGCCAATCTTCTTACGCATCTCCATCAATCGAATCGCTGACTCACGTAATTCAATATCCGTAGCTGATGTCGGCTTCCAATCAGGCACTTCCGTCGGTTGGCCTTCATCATCAACTGCTACCATAACGAGCACACAGTGAGTCGTCAATGCACGCTCTGAACACTTAGGATCGCCAGCTCTTACATCTATGGCAAGGTGCATAGAGGTTCTACCCGTGTAGATAACCTTGGCCGTCACCTCAACAATGTTCCCCACATGAATCGGCTTTACGAAACGAATGCCACCAGCATAAGCGGTAATACAGTACTTTCCGCTCCAACCTGCCGCACAGCCATAACCGGCGAGGTCAATCCACTTCATTACGGCGCCGCCATGTACTTTGCCGCCAAAGTTTACATCTGCTGGTTCTGCTAAAAACCTCAGTGTCAGTTGTCTTTCTGTACCTGCCATATCTGGCCTCAATAATTTTTACTCACTATTGAGTATTTTACGCCAAATTCTTTACATCAGCACCTTTTAGCCAAACTGACTGACGAAAAAGCTACCAACTAACACAGTCGGTAACGCTAAACGATAAAGCCAAAGCTGTGACTTCTCTCCAAGCAATCTGCCACCATTAAACAGAGTGTAAGCACCAATGCCAGCAAGGAACAATGCCATCACTTCAATGCCAGCAAGAACACTGTTAGCGTTACTCACATCGATCGCGGCAATCAATAGCGCGAACCAAACCACAGTAAATGCGGCGACGGCTAAGTTGAAAGTTTTAACTCCCAATTGCAACTTGGGAAAGCGTGCTAATGACTCGCCCCGAATAAGCTCATTTATATTGGCAGTAATAATGCCTAGGATTGGCATGATAGGAATAACAATTGGATTAAGCACTTTTTCGTGTTCCTCAGGTATGATCTGCGTTGAGCTCATCTGCGTGAGCTAAGAGCTGCAGTATCTGCCTAATAAGATCCGAATTCTAGCGACTTATCTTTACATTAAACAAGGTTAATCTAGCCGATATACTGTTTTAATATTTGGCTTAAATTATGTGAATCACTTCAAATATCAAACTTCAAACGACATAAAAAAAAGCGCCCTTAGGCGCTTTTTATATGTTCGACAAAATCACTGACTACATTTTTTTAAACAGTAATGAACCGTTAGTACCACCGAAGCCGAATGAATTACATAGTCCGTATTCGAACTTATAATCGCGGGCAGTGTGAGGCACAAAGTCAAGATCACAACCCTCATCTGGGTTATCTAAGTTTAGCGTAGGTGGAACCACCTGATCTTTAAGTGCTAAAATCGTTACGATCGCCTCAACTGAACCTGCGGCGCCTAATAGGTGACCTGTCATAGATTTAGTAGAACTCACTAACAAATCGTAAGCATGATCACCAAATACGGACTTAACAGCAGCAGCCTCGGCCTTGTCGCCTGCCGGTGTTGAAGTACCATGAGCGTTAATGTAACCGATCTCTTCACGGCCAACTTTTGCATCATTAATCGCATTAACCATTGCTGCAGCAGCGCCAGCACCATCACTTGGTGGCGATGTCATATGGAATGCGTCACCGCTCATACCGAAACCCACTAACTCGGCGTAGATTGTGGCACCACGAGCTTTAGCATGCTCATACTCTTCCATCACCATAACGCCAGCACCATCGCCAATAACGAAGCCGTCACGATCTTTATCCCAAGGACGACTCGCCGCTTCAGGATCATCGTTACGAGTAGACAAGGCTTTCGCTGAGCCAAAGCCACCTACGGCTAATGGACAAGTTACATCTTCTGCACCGCCAGCAACCATCACGTCCGCATCACCATAAGCAATGGTACGCGCAGCAAAGCCAATATTATGCACGCCTGTTGTACAAGCCGTGGTCACAGCAAAGTTAGGACCTGTCATGCCATATTTAATCGACAGATGACCCGCAATCATGTTGATAATCGTGCTTGGCACAAAAAATGGAGAAATCTTACGTGGGCCACTTTTTAGTAAAGCAGCATGGTTTTGCTCAATCAGTGGCATACCGCCCATACCGGCACCAATTGCGGTACCTACACGAGCGGGGTTAAGTTTATCCATCTCAAGGCCCGAATCTTCAACGGCTTGAATGCCTGCGGCCATACCGTATTGAATAAACAGATCCATCTTACGCGCGTCTTTGCGAGACATGTACTGCTCGACATCAAAGTCTTTAACAGAACCGCTAATGCGAGTAGAAAACTCACTAGCATCAAATTTAGTTATCGGCGCGATACCACTCTTACCAGAAACTAGGGCCTTCCAAGAAGACTCCACTGTATTTCCCACAGGGCTGACTAAGCCTAAGCCCGTTACGACTACTCGACGTTTAGACACGCGGTCACCTTTTTACTTTAAAAATGAATAATGATGATAGCTGCAAAGAGATTGAACTACCAATACCTATACCCAGCATTTGAAAATATGGTTTCAACGGGTATGTGCCAGTTCTGGTTGGAATAATACTTATCTCGATCGACAAGTATTTAGGGTAAATCGAAAAATTTAACTGCTAAAAATGAACATCAACCAGCGGCTTTTACAAACAAAAACAGGCGGCAAAAATGCCGCCTGTTTTCAAGAATTCTAGATTACTGATTCTTAGAAACGTAATCGATCGCTGCTTGAACAGTAGTGATCTTTTCAGCTTCTTCATCAGGGATCTCGGTGTCAAACTCTTCTTCTAGAGCCATAACCAACTCAACAGTGTCTAGAGAATCTGCACCCAAATCGTCAACGAAAGATGCTGCTGATTTAACGTCTTCTTCTTTAACACCTAGTTGCTCGATGATGATTTTCTTTACACGTTCTTCGATGTTGCTCATTAGTTTTCTTTCCTATTCAAATTACGCACTTGCGCAAGATTGCGAGTAGTTTATTGAATTTGGCAGACATTGCAAGCTTAACTTTCGTGGTCTAACCACAATCGAGCCTACAGTTGATGCAGATCACCCTAGAGTAATCACAGCCTGCCGATCCCTTTAAACCATGTACATGCCACCATTCACATGGAGAGTTTCCCCAGTGATATAAGCAGCAGAGTCAGACGCTAAAAAGAGGACTGCGTTAGCAATTTCCTGCGCCTGACCAAGTCTTTCCATTGGTACCTGAGACATAATAGCTTGTTGCTGGTCTTCCGTCAGCTCATCCGTCATATCTGTCTGGATAAATCCAGGGGCAATAGCATTAACTGTAATCTGACGAGATGCAACCTCTCTTGCAAGAGATTTTGTAAATCCAATCAGACCCGCTTTAGCTGCAGAGTAGTTAGTTTGCCCTGCATTGCCCATGGTGCCTACAACTGAGCCAATATTAATAATACGACCATGACGTTTTTTCATCATAGGTCTCATCACCGCTTTCGAGGTGCGGAACAAAGATGTCAGGTTAGTATCTATGATATCTTGCCATTCGTCATCTTTCATGCGCATTAATAAATTGTCACGAGTAATACCTGCGTTATTAACTAAAATATCAACATCGCCTGCTTTTTCTTTTATCGTTTCAAACAAAGCTTTAACAGAATCTGCGTCAGTTACGTTTAAAACAAGACCATGGCCTTTATCGCCTAAATAGGCTTGAATCGCTTCTGCACCGCGTTCACTGGTTGCAGTACCGATAACGACTGCGCCAGCTGAAACTAATGTTTCTGCAACGGCACGTCCAATACCACGGCTAGCGCCTGTTACTAAGGCTACTTTACCAGTCAAATCAAAACTTATACTCATCAGATTTCCTTATTCGGTCAACGCCGTTAAAGAGGCCACATCGTTTACAGCTTGCGCTGAAAGCGAGCGATTAATACGTTTTGTTAGACCTGTTAGTACTTTACCAGGCCCTATTTCAAACAGATTGGTGATCCCATCGTTAGCCATTAACTCTACGGTTTCAGACCAACGTACAGGGCAATATAATTGACGCACTAGTGCATCTTTAATATCAGCAGCGGCTTCTGGGCTTGCTACATCAACGTTATTAATAACTTTTACGGAAGGCGTGTTGAACTCAATTGATTCTAGTGCCACTGCTAGCTTATCGGCAGCTGGTTTCATCAATTGACAGTGTGATGGCACACTAACTGGCAGCGCAACAGCCATCTTCGCGCCATTGGCTTTACACAGTGCTGCAGCGCGCTCAACAGCGTTTTTTTCACCTGCGATAACCACTTGTCCAGGGCTGTTGTAGTTAACAGGGCTAACCACGGCACCTTCTGCTGCCTCTTCACACGCCTTAGCGATAGCGTCATTATCTAAGCCAATAATGGCAAACATAGCACCAGTACCTGCTGGAACCGCTTGTTGCATCAGTTGTCCACGCAGCTCAACTAATTTAATCGCCGCTTCAAAGTCAATCACGCCAGCACATACAAGTGCAGAGTATTCACCTAAGCTATGGCCCGCCATAACACTTGGAAAACCTTTACCCGATGCTAAATAGGCACGGTAAATCGCTACGCTTGCAGCTAATAGTGCAGGCTGAGTCTTATCGGTTTCATTTAGGGTTTCTAAAGGTCCTTGCTGAACCAGCTCCCATAAATCGTATCCAAGAACGTTGCTTGCTTGAGCAAAGGTCTCACCAACTACCGAATGAGTTTCGGCGAGTTCGGCTAGCATTCCTAATGCTTGAGAACCTTGTCCTGGGAATACAAAAGCTGTATTTTCCATATTAATCTACCTTCTAAATCGACGCCTGCTGACGTTTATCAGTCAGGCGTTATCTTAAGATATTATCTAAGACGATAATTAAAAACGAACTAAAGCACTTCCCCAGGCGAACCCTGCACCGAAGGCTTCAAGTAGCAATAGCTGACCACGCTGAATACGACCATCTCTAACAGCTTCATCCAGTGCAATAGGCACAGATGCCGCTGAGGTGTTACCGTGCTTAGCCAGCGTTAGCACCACTTTATCTAAACTCATATCAAGTTTCTTTGCGGTTGCTTTAATAATTCTAAAGTTAGCCTGATGTGGCACGAGCCAATCGATCTCTGACTTATCCACGTTATTATGACGCAAGGTTTCGGTTACGACATGAGATAACTGAGTCACCGCAACTTTAAATACATCATTACCTTTCATTGTCATATAACCCACGGCTTCAGAGGTTTCTCCTTTACGCGGTGGGATAGAACATTTTAGCAGATCGCCTTGGCGACCATCGGCAAAGATATGCGTCGAAATAATACCAGGCTCATCTGATCTACCTATGACCACTGCGCCAGCACCATCACCAAATAAAATAATCGTTGAGCGGTCTTCTGGCTCACACAAACGAGAAAGCACATCGGCACCGATCACTAACACATTTTTAGCTGCACCAGATTTTACAAACTGATCCGCTACAGATAAGGCGTATACAAAACCAGAGCAAGCTGCGGCGATGTCAAAGGCCGGGATAGTATGAACTCCTAACATGGCCTGTATTTCACATGCAGCCGCTGGAAACGCGTTGCTCGCACTCGTCGTTCCGCAGATGATCATGTCAATTTCAGCCACTTCGATACCCGCCATCTCAATGGCTTTTAACGCAGCTTGATATCCCATGGTCGCAACGGTTTCGTCTGCTGCCGCGATTCTACGTTCTGAAATACCAGTGCGCTCCACAATCCATTGATCTGTGGTTTCAACCATCTGTTCAAGATCGTGATTACTACGCACCTGCACCGGTAGATAACTACCAGTACCAAGAATTTTTGTATGCATAAGGAATTTATCAGCTATTAATGTCTAAAAGAATCGACTCTAGACGATCTTCGATCATCTGCGGGAGTCGACGTTGCGCTTCGGTAGCTGCCAAAGTAATTGCTTGTAAAAAAGCAGCTTCATCTGCGCACCCATGACTTTTTACTACAATTCCGCGCAATCCTATCAGACTTGCGCCATTATAGTGGTCGGGGTTCATCTGATTTAACAAAGAACGTATACGTGGGGCGATGATTTTAGCGAGCATCTTGACAAAAAAACCATCACTTAGGCTCTTTTTCAGTTGATGGACGAGTAAACGAGCAATGCCCTCTGAGGTTTTCAGAGTGATATTACCCACAAAACCATCACACACAATCACGTCTACATTACCTGAGTAAATCTCATCACCTTCAATAAAACCGGTATAGTTTATTTGAGGAATTTGTTGCAGTAACTGACCAGCTTGTTGAACCTGATCATTACCTTTAATCTCTTCGATACCAACATTGAGTAACGCGACCTTAGGTGAAACGGTTTTATCAACAGTTTCACTGAGCACCGACCCCATAACCGCAAATTGGAATAAGGTTTCGGAATCACAAGAAATATTCGCGCCTAAATCGAGTAAATAAACAGGGGTATTATTTACCGCGGGTAAACAGCTTACTAATGCTGGACGGTCGATACCTGGTAAGGTTTTAAGTAGTACCTTAGACATCGCCATAAGCGCGCCGGTATTACCTGCACTCAGACATGCCTGAGCCTTTCCGTCTCGAACTAACTCAATGGCTAAACGCATCGAGCTTTGCTTACGGTTTCTTAAGGCATGAACAGGCCGATCAGACATAGTAACCACTTCGGTCGTATGTTTAATCTCAATGCGGCTTTTTATTGCTGGTTCGGCAGATGCTAAATGTTCGTCGATCTGGGTTTTATCACCCACGAGTACGATTTTTAGAAGGGGGTTTAAGCGAAGTGCCTGCAAAGTTGCAGGCACTGTGATGCGGGGACCAAAGTCGCCCCCCATCGCATCTAACGCAAGCGTCAGATTTGTCATAAGGGTCTCAACAAATTACTTGTTGATAACCTTTTGACCACGGTAGAAACCGTCCGCAGTCACGTTGTGACGACGGTGTAGTTCACCACTCGTTGCATCCACAGATAGTTGAGCTGTGCTCAAAGAATCGTGTGAACGACGCATTCCGCGCTTAGAACGAGATTTTTTATTCTGTTGTACAGCCATTGGCCCTGTCTCCTAGATTACTTGCTCTTCAGTTTTTCTAACACTGCAAACGGATTTGGACGCTCCTCTTGAGCGGGTTCGATCTCGCCTACAACTATGTCTTGTTTGCCTAGATGACAATCTTCATTCTCATGCATGGCAATCAAAGGCATAGCAATTATCAATTCATCTTCAATCAATTGATGTAGACGAATTTCGCCAATTTCATTGCACTCAATAGGCTCATACGCATCCGGGAGCTCATCGATTTCAGCTTCAGTCTTACAAAGTCCAAAACTAAACTCGACCGTAACCTCAGTGGTAAATAGTGTCATACAACGTTGACAATCCAGAGTGAGCTCCGTCACAGCCTTCCCGTTAAGGTAGACTATCCCCTGTATATCGACGCCGCATTCAAGCGACACTGCCACGTCAGAACAGTCGCCGGCACATAATTCATTTAATCGCTTTAACTGCTTACCAGGCACCATGCCTTCATATGAAATCTGGCTACTGGCAGCGCGAACGGGATCAATTGAAACCGGTATCTTTACTGTTTGCATAAGGCGCGCATTTTAGGTGAATTTTAGCAGAAGTCAATACTCTTGTATGTCCAAGATGAATAACCACTGTTTGATTCAGCTAAGTGAGTTGTTAGGTAACCGCATTGTACAAGAAACACAGCCGCCAATACATTATATTTCACCTATAAATGTGTTTAAGTGTTCGTAATTCCAGCGGCGCATTGTATTTTTGTGACCTTGTTAATAAAGCGCATCTATAAAAGGCTACTGTAAAAGTACTATCACGTTAGATTAATGGGTCAAATTTAACGCTAGCGTGCTCTAAGCTAACTTATTGAATAATTTGATAACGACTAAAAGCCACCGTTTGAGCTGAGATTTTTCAGCCATAAGCCGATGCCCCTTGCCCAGCTGCGCAACGTTAAAAAACGCTGCATAAATATAGGTTAACTTTCGCGCTCACAGGCATGTTTAACACCTGACGCCCAATGCACGACTACGTGGTCAAGTCTTGCAATCCCCTCCCTTGCAAGGGCACCTAGTACCATGGCAAACAAAATCGTAGGATAAAAAGGACGGCTTACATCGCCACTAATGTGAACCACTACAGACAACATAATCAAAATCGCAATCCATAATTTAAGCATAACCTTAATCCTCTATATAAGCTCAGTTCCAGCACACAATACGGTTTACGCCCTGTACCTAAGCTGAACGTCACCTATTGATATCGATTTGCATTAAATAACGATATATATAGCACTTATAGACAGACACCAGCGACGCTGTTACTGCTATTGCCATAATGCTTAAGTCATCACTAGAAAGCTCAATTGCTCTTGATAAAACTTGCTCCAATGTAGCAACTTTAGTGACAATACCCTCTTCGCTACAAACGAGTTAAACTTAGGCTTGCTTAAGGTAGTCTCCTTATATAAGACTTCAGCAATAGATTTTAGCTTCCCTAAATATCACAAGGTCCATTATGTCCACTTCTATCGTTTTAGCTTCAACCTCCCCCTTTCGGCAACAACTATTAAAAAAGTTAGCATTAGAATTTGACTGCTGCTCTCCAGATGTCGATGAAACTCCACTTGAAAACGAGTCTCCAACTGAATTGGTGTCGCGCTTAGCCAAGCTAAAAGCCGCTACAGGGGCAAAACAAAAGCCAAACTCGATTGTGATTGGCTCAGATCAAGTTGCCGTGATCAATAATCAAATCATCGGTAAGCCCCTTAACCGTGAAACGGCCATCGCCCAGTTGACGGCAGCAAGTGGTCAATCAATTACTTTTTATACAGGGCTTGCCGTCCACAATGGCATAACTGGCGCAGTAGAAACGATTGTTGAGCCGTTTATCGTGCACTTTCGCAGTCTGACCCATGCACAAATCTGCAATTATGTTGATCTCGAACAACCTTATTACTGCGCTGGCAGTTTTAAAAGTGAGGGGCTTGGAATCGCACTGTTTGAAAAGCTAGAAGGAAAAGACCCAAACACCCTAATAGGTTTACCTTTGATCTCACTTATCGATCTTCTACACCGTCAAGGTGTCGATGTGCTTTAAGCATTCACATTACCAGCCCAACACAGTCTGACTAATCCCCTGCAAACCTGGCGTTATTCAACTAAAATTTAGGCTAGCAATTAAGCTTAGTCGTGAGTACTTTTACTAAATGTTCGATGCAATTAGCTGAACCCAAAAAATTTTCAGCTCAATTACGAGTAGTTACGTCACTTACGGCTAGTTTACCTTCTAGAAGGCAATGCTTAACGGCTTAATCACCCCATACTTCAAGTGGCTCGATACAAGTTAATGGACTAGCCGACAATATAGGTTTCTGGAATAGGGATATGACGGACATAGAACAAGCATTCGCTCTACTTGCAGCACCTTGCACCGATGAACAGTTTTTTTCTAGAGCATTGAAAGCACTCACTCTCTTCACTGGTTGTCGCTGGGCAGGCTTCGCTCAACCGTCAGATATAAAAGGATGCGGGGAAGTCATCGCATTTTTTGATGGTGAGAATAACCTTCCCCCCTTTAAATTTGAGCTAAAAGGTTCACCTTGTGAGCGAGTATATCAAGATAACAAATGCCATCTTATCTTTGGTAGCGGCCTACAGCAGATGTTCCCTAGTTTTGAGCTAATTAGAAAATTAGGCGCAGATAGTTACCAAGCGGAGAAAATTGTAAATGATAATGGGAAGGTGTTTGGCCACATCTTCGTGTTGGACAGCAAGCCACAACAAGAAAACTGTAACTCGAATGAATTTTTCAGAGTGGTTGCCCAACGGATAGGAGTTGAATATCAGCGTCATATCGTGACGCAAAAGCTGGAGCAACGGCATAAAATGATTGCATCATCAGAACATTTAATGTCGTTTGTCGATAGACACTACATTTATCGAGTGGTATCTAAAGGCTATGAAACACTATTTAATCTAACTCAAGAGCAGATTATCGGTAAAAGCGTTACCGAACTTCACGGACCGAGCGTATTCAAGAATCAAATAAAACCTCTACTTGACCGCGCATTTCAAGGAGAGCAGATCCAAACACAAATTTGGGTCCACCCACCTCACCTTAAAAATCCTCTTTTCTTGAGTGTGCACCATAATCCCTACTATGACCCCTCGGGGAAAATAAAAGGATCAATTGTTTCTGCTCATGATATAACCGAACTTGAACAGACTAAGAGCAAAATCGAATATTTGGCAAACCATGATAGCTTGTCAGGACTTGCTAATAGGCGCTCGCTATTTTA
Organism: Shewanella sp. MBTL60-007; assembly: GCF_019654915.1. Classification (GTDB taxonomy): domain Bacteria; phylum Pseudomonadota; class Gammaproteobacteria; order Enterobacterales; family Shewanellaceae; genus Shewanella. Next base: position 116,050 of record NZ_BPET01000005.1, read on the forward strand.
TCAGCTTGAAAAGCTACTCGATGAGGGGCGCAACAGTCAAAAAGGACTCGCCATTGCCTATCTGGATATAGACAACTTTAAGTCAATTAACGATAACTTTGGCCATCAGGTTGGCGATCAAGTACTGGTAGCTGTGGCAAATATTCTCACTCGCACGGCCCTACACCAAGATATTATTTCACGCATTGGCGGAGATGAATTTATTTTAGTGACGACTTTTGAGTGCCAACAGACACATAGAAGCAACCAAGCTCACCTCAATAGCTTACGAAAGCAATTACACAATGCACTTTGCACCCAACTATTGATCAATGGTCACCGAATAAAAATCAGTGTCAGTGTAGGACTGCACCTCGTTAATGACTTTTCAGCCGAGCCCTCTTCATTAATTAATCATGCCGATAATGAAATGTTCAAACAGAAGCAAAGACGAATGATTGGAAATAGTAGAGAGTAATTTGCCGTTAGAGCGGGAATCATCAGACGATGAAAATAGGCTTAAGAGATGTAACGTTTGAGCCCCGAGTCTTTTTCGGGGCAATATTCGACTAACAAGCTAGAGTTAAGTGCTGTCAGGCTAGGTCAGAGCTAATTCAATTAGCAGTATAGCTACAGGAAGCTAGGCTAATATATTGAGTAACTCTATCGGTCTGTGAATAATGGCTTTGGGCTTAGCTAAGAGTAATTTAGATTCACTATGAGCGCCATAACTGACGCCCACTGAATCGATACCTGCATTATTCGCCATATTGAGATCATGTAATGAGTCCCCAACCATTAAGGCCCGATTGGGATTGACTTTCAGCTCGTCTAACAATTCATGGATCATATCAGGATTAGGCTTACTCTTTGATTCATCCGCGCAACGACTTGATTCAAAGTGATGGCCCAAACCTGTTTCAGCTAATACTCTATTTAGGCCATTACGGCCCTTTCCTGTAGCTACGGCTAAGCGGTAATGATTCGCACTGAGCTGGCTCAATAACTCTTCACTACCGTCAAACAGTGGGCTTGGAGTCGTATTAAGTGTTAAATAATGGTCTTTATACGAACTAATCATGGGTTCGAAGTCGACTGATGGCAGCGTTGGATAAAGGGTCTTAAGAGCCTCCTCCATCGATAAACCTATCACATCGCGGATTGCTAACTCTGAAGGCGCTGTGATCGATAGCGATTGTGCCATCTGCTGCATACAGGTAACAATTTTACTGATGGAGTCCATTAAGGTTCCATCCCAATCAAAAATGACTAATTCGTAAGGCTTCATACTTTCTTTAACTTCTTTAAGGTTGATTCGAGTATTGTGTCTAATGGCGCTTTAACTTGCATCACCTCTTCCGTGTCTGGATGAGTAAATTTTAGCTGCGCCGCATGTAAAAACAGTCGATTTAATCCTCGCTCACGCATCGAGTCATCGAACTTCTGCTCACTGTATTTATCATCACAGGCAATAGGATGACCTGTGTGTTGACAGTGAACACGGATCTGATGAGTTCGACCTGTAACCGGGCTTGCCTGCACTAATGTAGAATCACTATAGCGCTGCAATATTTTAAAGCGCGTCTCAGACTCTTTACCCTCTTTGTTAACGCGAACAATACGTTCACCGGATTTAAGGGTTAATTTAAGTAAAGGCGCTTTAATCACCTTATCATGACTTTGCCACTCGCCTCTTACCAGCGCGACATAATCCTTTTGCATTTTCTTATAACGAAGTTGATCATGCAGGTGCTTTAACGCGCTACGTTTCTTGGCAATAAGTAACACGCCAGATGTTTCTTTATCGAGTCTGTGTACCAATTCCAAAAACTTCTGTTGTGTACGTAGAGAGCGCATCGCCTCGATAACGCCAAACTCGACTCCGCTACCACCATGTACTGCAATACCTGAAGGCTTGTTGAGTACAATGAGGAATTTATCTTCATATAAAATGCGATCTTCAAGCTGAGACACTTTGGTTAATTTAGCTGAAGGACCCGGACGGCCTTCAGATTCAGAAACCCTGACAGGAGGAACACGCACAACATCGCCATCGGCCAACTTATATTCCGGTTTAATACGCTTTTTATTAACCCGGACCTCACCCTTACGCACGATCCGATAGATCATACTTTTAGGAACGCCTTTTAGTTTTGTCAGAAGAAAATTATCAATACGTTGTCCAACGTGATCTTCATCAATAGTGACCATTTGAACTTGTGCTTTTACGGGTGGAGTATTCATGCTGCGCCATCGTGTATTTCGTTGCCACGCATTGTACACAACTCAAAAGATTTATGCCTTTCCATTTGCTGATTTTATCTATTATTGCTATATTTCCCCCGCTATCGGTGATAAACAGTGGATAAAGTGTCCACAACTTACCGCAGCATAGCGTTACAGTATGAGACTAAAAATGTTTTAATTTTGATAGTAAATCATTGATTTACGGGTCGTTGTATCAATTAAAAAGCTAAACACACGCTTTCACGACTAAATCGAAATCAAAACCCAACTTACAACTGGTTTCTCTGCTGCATACGCCCAATTTCGAAGAATAATTTTAACTTGTCGTCAGACGCTACCGTTTCGAATTGGCATTACTGGAAAGTATTTAAAGAATTTATGGGGTTGGTTGACGTTTAACAACGAATTCCTTGTTTTTGTAAACATTAAAAAATAAGCCATAAATAGGATGCGACACGCAGAGAATGCGTCTAACAGCAATGCGCACCTTGCCTAGAGGCCGGCCGTGAGGTCCTGTTTAATAATCCTAGGCCCGTAATGCAGTGAAATAAGTATCGTTTGATGACCAATATTAAAGAAGAATTACGTCATCATGAAACGGATGTTAATCAATGCGACTCAATCTGAAGAGTTGCGCGTTGCCCTTGTTGATGGGCAACAACTTTATGATTTGGATATCGAAAGCCCAGGTCATGAACAAAAGAAAGCCAATATTTACAAAGGTACAATCACACGAGTAGAGCCGTCTCTTGAAGCGGCTTTCGTTGATTATGGTGCTGAACGTCACGGCTTCCTACCTCTTAAAGAAATCGCTCGCGAATACTTCCCTAAAGGTTACTCTTTCCAAGGCCGTCCTAGCATTAAGGAAGTGGTTAAAGAAGGCCAAGAAGTTATTATCCAGATTGATAAAGAAGAGCGTGGCAATAAAGGCGCCGCACTAACAACCTTTATCAGTCTTGCGGGTTCTTATCTTGTTCTTATGCCAAACAACCCTCGTGCTGGTGGTATTTCACGTCGTATCGAAGGTGATGAGCGTACAGAGCTTAAAGCTGCGCTAGCAGAACTTGAAGTACCACAAGGCATGGGGCTAATCGTTCGCACCGCAGGTGTAGGTAAAGACCCAGCTGAGCTAAAGTGGGATCTAAAAGTACTACAACACCACTGGGCTGCGATTAAAGAAGCGGCAGAAAGTGCACCAGCGCCTTTCCTAATCCATCAAGAAAGTAATGTTATCGTTCGAGCGATTCGTGACTACTTACGCCGCGATGTAGGCGAGATCTTGATCGACCACCCACGCATCTATGAGCAGGCAAAAGAGCACGTATCTCTTGTTCGCCCAGACTTTGTCGAGCGTATTAAGCGTTACGATGCTGAAGTACCGCTATTTACCCATTACCAGATCGAAACTCAAATCGAATCTGCGTTCCAACGCGAAGTACGTCTACCATCTGGTGGCTCGATTGTAATCGATCCAACAGAAGCTCTTACCTCTATCGATATTAACTCAGCCCGCGCAACTAAGGGCGGCGATATCGAAGAGACAGCACTGAATACTAACCTTGAAGCGGCTGATGAAATTGCACGTCAATTACGTCTTCGTGACTTAGGTGGTTTAGTTGTTATCGACTTTATCGATATGACACCAGTACGTCATCAACGTGAAGTTGAAAAGCGCATGCAAGACGCCGTTCACCATGACAGAGCACGCGTGCAATTGGGTCGTATTTCTCGCTTTGGTTTGATGGAAATGTCACGTCAGCGTTTGCGCCCGTCGCTTGAAGAATCTGCTGCGCATCTATGCCCACGCTGTCATGGCCAAGGCACTATTCGTGGTACTGAATCTCTAGCACTATCGATTCTTCGTCTAATGGAAGAAGAAGCAATCAAAGAGAACACATCGCAAATTGAAGCGGTTGTTCCTGTTGATGTTGCGGCTTTCCTACTAAACGAAAAGCGTAAAGCGATCCGTATTACTGAAAAGCGCCATAACGTTGAAGTGTACGTGATCCCAGATCCAAATATGACGACACCGGATTACCGTGTTGTGCGTCATCGTAAAGATGATGAAATCAGCGAATCTAGCTATAAACTACTTGAAAAAGAAGAGTCTAAGCTATACGAACCACGCAAACTGGAAAGAGCCGCTGCTCCACAGCCTGCGTTAAAAGGCTTCTCAACACCTAAAAAAGCCGCTGTCGAAACCAAGCCTGCAGCCCCTAAGAAAGCAGAACCAGGTTTATTTGCTAAGATCGCTGCTGCGATTAGTTCACTATTTGGTAGCAAAGAAGAGCCAAAAGCTGAACCAAAGAAGCAAGAAAAAGACAACCGCAGCAATCAAGGTCGTAACAATAACCGTCGTAATAGTAATCGCCGTAATGACCCACGTCGTAACCGCAATGAAAACCGTAACGACGCTGAGCAGACTAAAGAGAAACGCAGTAAGAACAGTCGTAATGATAGAAACGAAGACCGTTCACAGTCTCAGGAAGAGACTAACAAGCGCCAATCTCGCGGTGATAAAAATCGCTCTCGCCAAGAGACTAACAACGAAAACGAACAGCCTAAGCAAGAAGCTGCACGTGAACGTCGTCAACGTCGTAACATGCGTCGCAAAGTTCGTGTAAGTAACGAGGCTGAAGAGGTAAAAGCGGAAGTAGCTAAAGTTGATGCTCCAGCGCCAGCAAAAGCAACTAACGAAGACAAGCCAGCACGTCCTAAGCGCCAACCACGTAAGCCTAAGGCTAAAGTTGAGGCGGTTGAAGCTGCAGAACAAGTTGATGCAACGACTGTGGTTGAAGCGCCTGCTGAAGCGCCAAAGCCTGCTGTTGAAACTAAGGTTGAAGCTAAGGTCGAAGCACCTGCTGAAGCGAATGTAGAAGCCAAGGTAGAATCAACTGAAGAAACGACTGCAGAAGAAAATGCTCGTGAGCCTCGTGAAGGTCAACGCAGAAGCCGTCGTAGCCCGCGTCACCTGCGTGCTGCAGGACAACGTCGCCGCCGTGATGGCGAAGCCGCCCAGCAAGCTGATGAAGGTCAAGCAGCTGTTGTGGCAGTAGAGCCTGTAACAACGGTAGTTGAAAGCACCTCTGATGTTGTCGTTGTCGCACCAGCCGAGACAGTTACAGCTGAAGCTAAGCCTGAAGTTAAAGCTAAGCCTGAAGTTGAAGCTAAGCCTGAAGTTGAAGCTAAGCCTGAAGTTGAAGCAAAACCTGTAGTTGAAGCTAAACCTGTAGTTGAAGCTAAACCTGTAGTTGAAGCTAAACCAGAAGTTGAAGCTAAACCAGAAGTTGAAGCTAAACCAGTAGTTGAAGCTAAACCAGTAGTTGAAGCAAAACCTGTAGTTGAAGCAAAACCTGTAGTTGAAGCAAAACCTGTAGTTGAAGCTAAACCAGAAGTTGAAGCTAAACCTGTAGTTGAAGCTAAACCTGTAGTTGAAGCTAAACCAGAAGTTGAAGCAAAACCTGTAGTTGAAGCTAAGCCAGAAGTTGAAGCTAAGCCAGAAGTTGAAGCTAAGCCAGAAGTTGAAGCTAAGCCAGAAGTTGAAGCTAAGCCAGAAGTTGAAGCTAAACCTGCAGCAGAAGTCAAAAAGGTTGAAGTACCTTCAAAGACAGCTTCAGCTCCAATGGCAAAACCAGCAGCAATTGAGCCAAGCGTTGAAAAAGTCGCTGAAGCCGCTCCAGTAGCAGAGCCTAAAGAAGTTGCACCTGCCGCTGAAAGCAAACCTGTTGTAACAAAACCAGTAAGCCGTTTTGGTTCTATGGTGATGTCAGAAACGACCAAACCCGTCGTTGAGAGCAGAGAAAATGTCGCTACCCCAACGGGTCGTCAATATGAAGCCTCTGAATCAACAGAAGCTGCTAAGCCAAGAACAGCAAATAGCGCTAACTCAGATATGACTCGTGCATAAACTCGGTTAACAATTTGCATTAAAAGCCATGCTTTATAGCATGGCTTTTTTATTTTAAAGCAGGCCAAATTTTGTTAGTATTCGCGGCCGACACTCACTACTAATTCAACAGTTTTTTAACAGAGGCTAAATGTTCGATCTTATTCGTCACAAAACCGCTAGTCATAGAGCAGATTTACTTTCAGGACTCACCGTAGCCTTAGCTTTGGTCCCAGAGGCGGTTGCATTTGCATTCGTTGCTGGTGTGGAGCCTATGGTTGGCTTATATGCCGCTTTCATCATGGGCCTTATCACCGCACTAATTGGCGGCCGTCCTGGCATGATTTCAGGTGCAACTGGCGCAATGGCCGTTGTGATGGTAGCCCTTGTCGCCGAGCACGGCGTTCAATACCTATTTGCAGCCGTGGTACTTGCAGGCTTAATTCAAGTCTCGGCAGGTGTGTTTAAGCTAGGTAAGTTCATTCGAATCGTTCCCTACCCTGTCATGATAGGTTTTGTAAACGGTTTGGCTATTGTGATCTTCTTAGCACAACTTGGTCAATTCAAAGCGCCTGACGCCAACGGTGTACTCAGCTGGCTACCGCAAGATCAGCTACTGCTAATGCTAGGCCTAGTTGCTCTTACAATGGCAATTATTCAGTTCTTACCTAAGCTGACAACCGCAATACCATCGTCTCTGGCAGCTATCTTGACAGTGACCTTACTGGTTACCTTCTTTAACCTAGATACTCGTACCGTATTAGACTTCCTAAAGTCGATGAGTGGTAACGAAAATGCGACGATTGCGGGTAGTCTACCGACCTTCTCTATTCCTGCTGTTGAGTTCAATTTAGAGACGCTTTATATCATTCTTCCTTACTCGCTTATCCTTGCGGCTGTGGGTTTGATTGAGTCACTGCTAACGCTGACTGTTATCGATGAGATGACTGGCACCCGAGGACGTGGTAATAAAGAATGTATTGGTCAAGGTGTGGGTAACATTACTAGCGGCTTCTTCGGTGCAATGGGTGGCTGTGCCATGATTGGTCAGTCGATGATTAACATTAACTCTGGCGGACGCGGACGTCTATCGGGGATCACTGCCGCACTTGCTCTGCTTGCTTTCATCCTATTCGGTTCAGCACTTATCGAGATGATCCCACTAGCGGCTCTCGTTGGTGTGATGTTTATGGTGGTTCTCGGTACATTCGAATGGGCTAGCTTTAAGGTAATGCGCAAAGTGCCTAAGCACGATGCATTCGTTATCATCCTTGTGACCATTGTGACTGTCTTTACCGATCTAGCATTTGCGGTATTCGTTGGTGTTATCGTTTCAGCTTTGGTTTTCGCATGGGAACATGCAAAGCACATCAACGTAGAGATCAGCGAAGATCAAAACGGTTGGAAAGTTTATAAGCTAAACGGCCCGCTATTCTTCGGTTCTGTTGCAGAGTTCCTAGAGCTGTTCCATGCTAAGACAGATCCCCAAGATGTTATCGTTGATTTCCAAAATTCACGTGTATGTGATCACTCAGCATTAGATGCCATCGATACACTTGCAGAGCGTTACGTAGGAGCAGGCAAACGATTACACTTACGCCATTTAAGTCGTGACTGTAAGAAGCTACTGGATAAAGCTGGTGACTTAGTAGAGGTCAACCTGATTGAGGATCCTCACTATAAAGTGGCTGACGATAAGTTAGATTCGTAAATCGATTCAAGCAGATACAAAATCATAAAAAGACGGGCAGTGCCCGTCTTTTTTATTTCCTATTACCGGCTCAAATAATTACTTTACCTCAAAAAGGAAGCTTATTTTAACCTATCTGCAAACAGAGCTTTCACTTTATCAACCTTAGGTTTCACCACCATTTGGCAATAGGGTTGCTCTCCGTGTCGCTCAAAGTAATCGTTATGGTAATCTTCAGCAGCAAAGAAACCATCGTAGGCAACCACTTGGGTCACGATTGGATCCGGCCACGCCGCAGCTTTTGTTAAGTCGTCTATCATTTTATTGGCGATTAAAGCCTGTTGCTCATTATGAATAAAGATCACCGAACGATATTGCGGCCCCACATCATTACCTTGCCGGTTTAATGTCGTAGGGTCGTGACTTTGCCAAAACACTTCAAGCAAATTTTCAAAGCTAACTTCTCGTGGATCAAACGCTATCTGCACCACCTCAGCATGTGCGGTATTACCACTGCATACGGCTTTGTAATTCGCATCATCAGCTTTCCCACCTGCATAACCAGAAGTCACTTTGCTAACCCCTTGAATCGCAGAAAATACCGCCTCAATACACCAAAAACAGCCCCCACCGAATGTCGCAAGCTCAGTGTTTTTTGAATCGTCCAGCAATTCATCGATAGGTTTAAAAATCATAGAGACTGAATTAACACAATGCCTAATATTGTTAGCTGTTAACTGCTCACCTTCAAACACATGCCCCAAGTGAGCATCACATTGGGCACATACAATCTCGACTCGCATTCCGTCCGCATCAATATTGCGCCTTATAGCCCCTTCTATCTCATCATCAAAGGCAGGCCAGCCACAATGGGCGTTAAACTTGCTCTCAGAACGATATAAAGTTGCATCGCACTTTTTGCAACAATACACACCTTGGGCATCATGCTGATAATACTCACCACTAAAAGGCCGCTCGGTCCCTTTTTGCTCAATTACATACTTTTCAAATTCTGTTAGTTTACGCATCTATGCTTCTCTACCAAAATGTTACCTATAAACGTCTCTAGGCTAGACTCATTGCCAATACCCATCATTGGCCTCTTAAGCGCGCTTCAGTACCAATAGACCCTGTACATTAGCAAAAGCTTTCAAGTTAGTGTTCAACCTTACCGCAAAAAATCCTCATCTTCCTAACTAAGAATAGTCACTCAATATCGCTAAGTGCTAGCAACAAACACAACCAAAAAAATCGAACATATTTTACAAAAATATATAACCGCCTTGTCGATAGCTAACTGACTAACTTTTCACAGATTATCAAGAGAATTACTCACACTATTTTTAATGCCAAACAATCGAGATGGTGATCTATATCACATTGGTTTGCGTCACTCGTTTGTCATCGTTACACTTGTTTTGGGTTTAATAATAAGAAGAATCAAAATGATATTAGAAACAATAGATTACCAAACAAACGATGCAGCAGAGAAATTTGTATCTTCACTCAGAGAAACAGGGTTTGGTGTGCTAACTAACCATCCTATCGACAAGGATTTGGTTGAGAAGATCTATCAAGAATGGCATGCATTCTTTAACACGGAAGAGAAGCGCAGTTTTCTATTTAAACCAGAAACCCAAGATGGTTTTTTCCCTGCCGAAATATCAGAAACCGCCAAAGGTCACACGGTTAAAGATATCAAAGAGTATTTCCATGTTTACCCTTGGGGCCGCATTCCGGACTCACTGAAAGATAACATATTAACGTATTACGATAACGCCAATACTCTAGCCGCAGAGCTACTACAGTGGGTTGAAGACCATTCCCCAGAAGAGGTTAAGCAGAAGTTTTCAATCGCCCTACCCAAGATGATTGAAAACAGTCAAAAGACACTATTAAGAGTGCTGCACTATCCGCCTATGTCTGGCGATGAAGAGCTGGGGGCGATACGCGCCGCCGCTCATGAAGATATCAATCTATTAACTGTACTTCCTGCTGCAAATGAGCCTGGGTTACAAGTACAGCTAAAGGATGGAAGCTGGATCGATGTACCCAGTGATTTTGGCAATTTAATCATCAACATTGGCGATATGCTACAAGAAGCCTCCGGTGGTTATTACCCATCAACAAGCCACCGCGTGATTAACCCAGAGGGGATGGACAAAACCAAGTCTCGTCTTTCACTACCGCTCTTTTTACATCCAAATCCAGAAGTTAAACTGTCAGAGAAATACACAGCCGACAGCTACCTGATGGAACGCCTCAGAGAATTAGGGGTAATTTAGGCTTATTCACACTCAATAAGTGCCCAATAAGCGCCTTAGGGCGCTTTTTGTTTGTTAAACTTAAACAGAACAAGGTAAAATCCCCATAATTTAGTAATTTGATAGTAGAGCGCACACATGGCAATTCAGTGGTATCCGGGACACATGCACAAGGCACGAAAAGAGATCGAAGAGGTAATGCCTCAAGTCGATTTGGTGATAGAAGTGCTTGATGCGCGGATCCCTTACAGTAGCGAAAACCCTATGGTGCAGACGCTTCGCGGCGATAAGCCTTGTATCAAATTACTCAACAAATCTGACTTAGCCGATCCAGAAACCACACAGCAGTGGATTGAATACCTTGAGCAAGAGCAAGGCGTTAAGGCGATGGCGATTACCACGTTACAATCATCACAAGTGAAAAAGATCCCAGACTTATGCCGTAAGTTTGTGCCTAGCCGAGATAAGATCGAAAAAGATATTCGAACCATGATTATGGGGATCCCGAACGTAGGGAAATCCACCATCATCAACACGCTTGCAGGCCGCATGATTGCAAAAACCGGTAACGAGCCAGCAGTCACGAAAACCCAACAGCGGATCAATCTTCGAAATGGTATTGTTCTATCTGACACACCGGGTATTTTGTGGCCAAAAGTCGATAACGAAAAGAGCAGCTACCGCTTAGCCGTAACGGGTGCGATTAAAGATACCGCGATGGAGTATGAAGACGTGGCCATGTTTGCCGCCGAATACTTCCTTCAAGCCTATCCAGAAGCGATTGCTGAACGTTACAAGATCAAGCAGATGCCAGACACCGATATTGAGCTGCTAGAAGCTATTGGTCGTAATCGCGGCGCATTGCGACCTGGTGGAAGAATCGATCTTCACAAGGCATCAGAAGTATTACTCCACGATTACCGTGCAGGACGTATTGGTCAGCTATCGCTAGAAACCCCTGCAATGGCTGAAATTGAAAAGGCCGAAGTCGCAAGAATACTTGCAGAGAAGCAAGCAAAAGAAGAAGCTCGTAAAGAGCAAGAACGCTTAAAACGCTCCGGCAAACGCTTAAGCTAAACTGTATTAGTTGTATTACTTGTATTAGTCCCTTAATAAAAAAGCGCTTAATTGCGCTTTTTTATTATCTGCCTTAACCAACATAAGCCTATATCGAGTGACAGGCAGTAAACATGCTAAATCCAGCTTGCTGTCTTCCCCGGTGCGATTAAAAGACAAATGCTCTACAACAGCCCTCTTTGAATACGCTGCAGCAGTTGGCTAGAACTATTCTCAAGCAGGTCTAGCACCAGCTCAAAACCATCGCCCGCACCATAGTAGGGATCAGGCACTTCTGTATACACGGTTTCATGAGTCTCAAATTCACAAAAGTCCAATATCAACGCTAATTTATGCTGATGTTCTATCGGGCAGATCCGCTTTAAATCCTGAAGGTTTTGCTTATCCGCCGCAAGGATCAAGTCAAAATGCGTAAAGTCCGTCTTCTCTACCTGCCTGGCTTTCATACCATCAAAATTTAAACCACGCTTAACACCTGCTGCAATCGAACGCCTATCAGGGGCATTACCTTGATGGTAAGCAATAGTCCCCGCCGAATCGATTTCTATTGATAACTCGGCCGCATTCGCTTTCGCTCTAAACATCGCCTCTGCCGAAGGAGAGCGACAAATGTTGCCCATACATACAAATAGAACAGAAGAAATTTGTTTCATATCAGTACCCTAACCCACCTTACTGTATAAAAAATAGGTCCAATAACGCAAAATAAAGACGAATAAATTCAGACGATTAAAAACAGTGCGAGGGGAATTTTGCACTAAAAAGAGATAGTTTGCCATCCATGAAACTACCTATTCATTGTTACAAACATCTGAGTCAATCGACTCCCATTTACTTAATAAAATGGAGTAAACAATGAACGAGCTAAAACCGACAACGGAAGAGCTAGATAACGAAAATTAATTTGTACGGGTATGGCTTTAGTGTAGGTTTACCTAACACCTTAAATGAAGGCTAAGGACTGGCGCCTATCTGCCTCTTCTCAAGTTAACTATGCTTATGCATTGAATTACGGATGACGAGATTCAACCCTGCATAGTTATGAAACACCTGATGGCATATCTGCATTAAGCTTCAATACTTT
>NZ_BPET01000006.1 GCF_019654915.1 Shewanella sp. MBTL60-007
CTAGGAATTTAATTCCTCTAAAGAGCCGTTCGAGACTAGGACGTTGATAGGTCAGGTGTGTAAGCGTTGTGAGGCGTTGAGCTAACTGATACTAATGACTCGTGAGGCTTAACCATACAACCCTGATAGGTTTTGTATGAGAGACTAATGTTTCTAATCAGAATTAGAATGAAGCACTTAATGTAGTGTGAACTCAAAACTTAATTTCAAGCTTTCCGAATTTACAATTTTGGTTAATTACGCAGGTAATTGTTTGGCTGACAAAGCCGTGACGAGCGAGCCGCGGAGTGTACTTTAGTACATGAGCCGTGCAGCGAGGAAACAATACCGTCAGACGAAGAATTAACCAGTAAGAATTTGTCTGGAAACCATAGAGCTGTGGTCCCACCTGAATCCATTCCGAACTCAGAAGTGAAACACAGTATCGCCGATGGTAGTGTGGGGTCTCCCCATGTGAGAGTAGGTCATTTCCAGGCGCCAAATACACGAAAAAGCCCTAGCAAACAACGCTAGGGCTTTTTTCGTATATGCGCTGCGCGAAAAGAACGACTCCCGACGTCGCCCCGCCGCTGAGCGGGGTCTCCGGCTTCGAAGGCAAGCTTCTCCGCGTTCAAGTGAGTCTGAATACTGCGTATTCAAAGCGCCTCACTTTCACCCCCATGTGTTCGCTACGCGAACTACGAGAGTAGGTCATTTCTAGGCTTTAAATTAAGTGAGAATGTACTTACCTTCTAATGCTATGGATGGGATAGAGAGTAGTTGCGTTTGGGCGTTTGTAAAATGCTGAACGCTAACTTATCTAGAATACAGCCACCCGTTAAGGTGACTACTTCACTTAAGGTAGGCATAAATGCCTACCCCCTACGTCGCCCCGCCGCTGAGCGGGCTCTCCAGCTACGAAGGCAAGCTTCTCCGCGTTCACTCTTCACTTAAAGCAGAGGGGCTGAATACTGCGTATTCAAAGCGCCAGACTTTCACCCCCATGTGTTCGCTGCGCGAACTACGAGAGTAGGCCATTTCCAGACGTTAAATAACGAGAAAGTCCGCTATGATGTAGTGGGCTTTTTTCGTTATTGCCTGGAAAGATGACCGAACGAACATGGGGAAATAAAAAGCCCGAACGGAGTGAGGTTCAGTACCCTTGTGGAGGTCGATAAATGTTCCTGACAATATCGACACTTCCGCCATCCGTGGCGGTCGTAGGGGGAAGCCCTTGTGCTTATCAAACGAAGTTTGATGCAAGGGGTGAACGCGGAGAGCTTGCTCGAAGCTGGCCATTTTCAGGCGCCAAACTTTTCTCTAAAGATTGGCGAAAAAGCCCTAGCACTCATTATTACAAGAGTCGCTAGGGCTTTTTTCGTATATGCGCTGACCAAAATTGTTCCAGACAATTTAAGGCACTTCCTATATCCATATAGGTCGCGCGAAAAGAACGACTCCCGACGTCGACCCGCCGCTGAGCGGGGTCTCCAGCTACGAAGGCAAGCTTCTCCGCGTTCACCCTTCACTTAAAGCTGAGGGGCTGAATACTGCGTATTCAAAGCGCCTCACTTTCACCCCCATGTGTTCGCTGCGCGAACCGAGGGCGATTATATGCTTATGGATAATCGACACTTCCCATATTCATATGGGGCAACGCGGAGCGCCTGTGGCCTACAGTGTGTCGGGAATGCCATCTATGCGGGATGCATATACATGGTCTCAAAGCCGCTTGGTGGTGTAGGAGTTTCAGTGAGGCCACTGCATGAGCTCAACAGTAGCGTATAACTTTTTTAGGAGCTGCTGGCGCTGAAGGGGCTACTGGTCGCAGTAGTCTTTCGGCGTAGTGTTCGATGAACGCGGCACCAGCTTGCTTTCCAAGTCGGTAATCAGATTGAAGTGCTAACTTTTTGCTGCCTATCAGTTTGCTTTTAAGGTTTTGCTCTGGGAATATTTGGATTATTTCTAAATCATCGGGTGGCGACTCAATAAACCGCAGAGCATCACGATAGGCGTATTCGTGGTGTATAAAAAAATCTAACGCTTTAGGACATTGGTTTGAGGTACATACCCATGACTTAAGTCGGTTAACCCAAGGCGTGTTGGCCGAGTATGCTTTTGGCAGAGTTCGTAGCACAACGATTTTTTTCGCACCTCTTTTATAAGCCTCCTCCACAGGTAATGGAGCGGAGAGGCCACCATCAACTTGAAGTTTGTCATCAATTTTCACCCCCTGTTTATATAAAAGGGGCAGGGCGCTAGAAGCCTTGAGTAGCGTTAACCAATTGTCTTTATTGGGTGTGAAAAAGCTAGCTTGGTAATTTGAGCTGTTGGTAGTTGAGATCAGTAGCTGGCGCTTCTGTAGTTGTTCTAGCCCTTTATGAATATCGAGTTGGTGAGGCCGTTGTTCACCATGTTTGCCGATAGTTACTTGATCAAAATACCAATCTAAATCAACACTGCTCTGGCCTTTTAGAGGACGGCTTAAGCTAAAGAACTTTGGTGAACTTGAAAACTCAGTAATGGAGGCATGGGCGAAGCCTTTTTGCTGTGTTATATAGCTAGATAAATTTTGTGCACCGGCAGACGTACCAATTAATAATTTAAAAGGATTAAATTCTTGTTCTAACCAACTGTCTAGGATCCCCGCAGTAAAGATCCCACGTTGACCACCGCCCTCTGCCACAAGTGCTATCTGATCTTGGGGTATATGACCATTCAAGGAACTCGATCTTGGTTCGAAACTCGGCTCTAAATCGGGGGTTAAATTGTGGAGTTTGGAGTTTGTGGATTTAGATAACATCAAAAAGCAGCTCGAAAGTTAAATCAGTTTCTTTAGGCTAACTAATGTAATCTTTATGCTGCTATTTGTGTAATGGGTAAAATAAATCACTTAAATAGATTAACTCTATCAGCCTTGCTCTAAATAGCATTGCTGTTATTGCTTTCTCATCAGTAATACCATCGCTAAACACACTGCCATTAAAGCGGGTATTGTATAGAGCCAGTTTATAATTATTGAGTTTCCTGTAATTAGCACGAATACAGGGATCAAAAAAATATAAGCGGAAACTTGCTCTGGGGCTAACCTTACACTGGCTTTTTGAAATAGAAAAAAACTGATTGCGGTAGCAAAGATTGCCAGATATAGGGTTGCTAACCATGCATTGCTCGATACTTGTCTCCAGTCATAGGCTGAAATATCTGGCATTAGGGTAATAGATAAGATAATGCTTGCGGCAATTAAGCTCCAGCCAGTAAAAACCATAAAGTCCTCTTGCCGATAGCAGGCCTTGATGACTAAAGGGTTCGCAGCCATGGCAACGCAGCCAAGCATAAACAGGCTGTAGCCTGAATTCCAAGTGACACCGGTGTTCAATTCGCTAGCTTGTTGTATGACTAAGGTTAGTGCGCCGATAAAGCCTAAGCCCAAAGCGGCCCATGTACTGAATTTGCCTAGGTGTTTACTTGTTAGCACAACAAGAAGCGCAGTAATGAGTGGTACTGACGTGTATAAGGCACTTGTAGCAAACGCGGTTGTTTGCGTAAGAGCACTAAACATGGCAGTAAAATACAATAATGAAGGCAGGCAGACTAAGGTATAGCGCAGAAATGCGCTTTTTGTTGGCAAGCTGAAACGTCGGGTTATGACTAATAACAGGCTAAAAAGTACCGCAGCAATAATATATCTCAGCCAAGTCGCTATCATAGGGGGAACTTCAAGCATTAACTGCTTGCCGATAGGGAAGGTCATGGCTATTACGAAGGTAAAAATAAGCATTTGTAGGTGTGGCAAAGCGGATCTAAACATTTTTGAACCTTCAATAAAAAAGGGCGGAGTTCCGCCCTTGATACACAATAACTAATGGCTTAGTTTGCTAGGGAGAAGAATATACCTGCAATAGCTGCACTCATTAAGTTAGAGCAAGTAGCAGCGATAACAGTACGTAAGCCATACTTAGCGATGAAATCCGTTCTTGACGGGCACAGTGTGCCGAGTCCGCCAATCAAGATCCCCATAGAGGCTAAGTTTGCAAAGCCACACAGGGCAAAGCTAATGATCACTTTACTCTTTTCTTGAAGAACTTGCAGTCCCGCTGCCGTGACTTCTTGTGTGTCTTTTAGGTATGGAGCAAGATCGCTATAGGCAACGAATTCATTGACGATTAGCTTTTTACCAATCATAGAGCCAGCAATTGCCATGTCTGCAACAGGCACACCAAGCAAGAAGGCTAAAGGCGCGAAGATCCAGCCTAAAATTCCTTCAAGAGATAGCTGCATGCCAACCATGTCACCAACACCGCCCAGCAGGTTATTCACCAGAGTCACGAGGCCAATCATGGCGATTAACATCGCACCGATTGCAGCAGCAAGTTTTAGACCGCTTGCTGCGCCTTCACCCGCTGCAGCTAATACGTTGACCGGAGGCTTGTCATCAAATTGGATCTTGCTATCCATGGTGTAGGCTGGGGCGCTAGTTTCAGGAAGAATTAACTTAGCAAATAGAACGCCACCGGGAGCAGCCATAAATGATGCTGCTAGTAGGTATTCCATATTAACGCCCATCATGGCGTAACCAGCGAGTACCGTTCCCGATACTGAAGCCATACCGCCACACATAACTGCGAAGAACTCTGAGTCGCTCATTTTAGCCATATAAGGCTTAATGACTAGCGGCGCTTCACTTTGTCCAACGAAAACATTAGACACGGCAGACATAGATTCAGGCTGAGAAGTCCCTAACAATTTGGCCATACCACCGCCGATAATGCGGATAATAAATTGCATGATGCCTAAATAATAAAGTACCGCGATTAGCGCCGAGAAGAATACCACCAAAGGCAGCACGTTAAGTGCGAATACAAAGCCAATACCTTCTACAGAGAAGTTGACTAGGTTGCCAAATAGAAAGCGAATACCCGCTTTACCGCTATCGAGCACTACGTGTACGCCATGTGACATAGACTCTAGCGCCTGACGTCCCATAGGCACATATAACACCAGTGCGCCGATTAACACTTGCAGACCCAGTGCTGCACCAACGGTGCGAAGTTTAATTGAACGTCGACTAACTGAGCACGCGAAGCCTATGCCTAACAGCACTAGCATGCCGATAAATCCCATGAACATCATTGAGCTATCCTCTACGCTTTCTTAACGCTATCGATGAATGCATTGATAAGTTGTAAGAAGTCACTTTCGGCTAGTTTTGCGCACTTAAGCGTTTGTTCGTGTGATAGCTTCACATCACCTAGACCTTCAGCCATGTTGGTAATTGCACAGATAGCAAGTACTGGTAGATTACAATGAGCTGCAGAGATAACTTCTGGTACCACAGACATGCCCACTACATCGCCACCGATGATCTGCATCATGCGAATTTCTGCTGCGGTTTCGAAACAAGGGCCTGGGTAAGAAACAAAAATGCCTTCGTTAAGCACGATATTTTGCTTTTTGGCGATATCTAGAGCTTGCTCACGTAGCGTTTTATCATAGGCATTGGCAAGGCTGAAGAAGCGTGGTCCGTACTTGTCGTCATTTGGTCCTGTCATTGGGGTGCTTGGCATGGTGTTGATATGATCAGAGAACACAACCAATGAGCCAACATCGATGCGCTCTGGACGTAAAGACCCAGCAGCATTAGTCACTAACAACATCTCGCAACCTAGTGTCTTAAAGGTACGTACTGGCGTAGTCATGACCTTCATTGATTCGTGTTCATAGAAGTGTCCACGACCCTTCATACAAGCAACAGGAACGCCATTTAGGTAACCGAGCACTAATTCACCACTGTGACCTTCAACGGTGCTAACTGGGAAGCCATCCAGTTCTTGATAACCGATGCTAACCTTATCTTCGAGTTTGTCAGCAAGCACGCCTAAGCCAGAGCCTAAGATCATTGCAATCTGCGGTTTAAAGCCTGGTTTGTATTTTTCGATGGTAGCAACAGCATTTGGGACAGGGTCGTACAGAGACATATTTTTTTCCTAAGTGGATTTGTTATTGGACTCACGATATTCCGAAGCGATTTTGATTAAAATCACTAAAATCGACCCTAATGTGCTGTTTTTCGGCACATTAGGCGGATTGATAGCTTTGAGTGTAAAAACTGTTATTTAAGGTATTGAAAATTGCTTCAACGCTCAGTTTTTACGCCGGAATTGCCCTATTTATGGCAAAGAAATGGATATTAAATTTGTGAACAATGACCATAGCGTTGCACCGCTAGATTTAAATAGCCTCTATTGGGCTGAGCGTATTAGTATGAAAATGCTGCGGTATTTTTATGTGGCCAGTCATAGTCAAACCTTAACCCAGGCTGCCGAGCGGTTGCATATCTCAAAGTCTCCCTTGAGTGCCCAGATGCGAGAGCTTGAAGGGATTCTTGGGGTTAAGTTATTTAATCGAGATAAAAGAAGCGTTCAGTTAACCTCAACAGGTTTAATGTTGCGCCATGAGTGTCAGTCGATTTTTAGCGTAATGGAAGGGGCTGTAAGTAAGGTGACCCAGCACGCTAGAGAAACTCAGGGACAGCTTCGTTTGGGTATTGTGAGTTCTGTATTTTGGGCTGGATTTGGTTATGCCTGTCAGCAGTTAAAGACCCAATACCCGAGCATTCAATTTGAGTTCTTAGAATTGTCACCACAGCAGCAGAAGGTGGCGTTGTTTAATAATGAGATCGATATTGGCTTCGTTCGTTACGCCGACACCTTAGATATTACCCCGTTAGAGTCCTGTAATCTTTACTGTGAGCCGATGGTGATTGCGCTTTGTGATAGGCATGAATTAAGTGGGCGCACTGAGTTATGTTTGTCAGAACTGGCTAATGAAAAGTTTGTCATCATGAGTCATAAAAACTCTGCTTCGGCGCAGTTGGTTGTCAATCACTGCATCAAGGAGGGCTTTATCCCCCAGATTACCCAAGAGGTGGTAGAGCCGATGACTTTGATGAACGTGATCGAGAGTCAGGCTGGGATCTCTGTAGTTCCCCAAAGCTTTAGTCGCCAGAGTTGGCGACATATTCATTTTATCTCGCTAAAGCAGCAGATCCACGCCAATATTTGCGCCGTCTACAATCCACAAAAAATCACTCCAGAGAAACAGGCTCTGATCCAGTCATTGCATCAGTTTATGAATGCAGAATCATTAAAGCCTAATTAGCCTTTATACAGCTAGGTATAGCAACACAAATATAAAAGCCCACTCGTGTCAGAGCGGGCTTTTTGATAGTGAAAATCTATTGGTTTTCAATTCGTTTTTTAAAGGCTTTGCGCGTCTCTTCATCGGCTTGTTGATACCAGAAATCTAGCATCTGTCCTACATTCACCTGATTAGTTGCTTCAGGCTTAGCGGTTGTATTAGCAGGCGTATCTGCGGTTGCGCTAGCTGTCGCTACGGCAACGGTAGCCGTTGTAGCTGTAGCGCTTGTTGTAGTAGGCTGGATATTGAGTGACGCTTTTTGGGCACTGAGGTTATAGGCGGCCATTTCAGCCTCGTAATCTCGACCTAGCTGCAAACCTTTCTTGATGAGCATTCCTAGTTCGAAGGAAACAGGCATGTTGTCTTGATCTTCTAGGCTGACTTGCGGAGACTGATTAAACTTGTCGGCTGCACTGCCAGATCGAATACGCGGCATAGATAATGATAACTGGGTATCGCTCTGGTCGAATTTAATGATAATGACATCAGACTGGAATTGATTTTGCGTGCCCTGTTGCTGGTAGCGTCCAAGATATCGAAAGGCAACTTGATTAATGCCATTTTTAAGGTTTAGCGTATCTCTGCCACTCGCATCAACACCATTAACTAGTACCAGCTCAGAGTTTGATGGCATAGAGAGAGTGACGTCAGCAAAAGCTGATGGAGTAAACAGTAGTAGGGCACTACTTAAGGCACTACTTAAGACAAGAGCAGAACGCTTCATTTGAGATCCTAATTTGAATTTATGCCCCCTTTTATAGCAGAAGGAGGCTGAATTTGCATAACAAGATGATTTTAATACTCACTGGGATCCAATGCTTGGATATTAATAACAGTTTATCGATTTATTTACGGGTATAATTCTTACAAATGCCGTAGAGGGAATGTCTGTGCTAACTAAAATATTGATCACATTGTTAATTATCGTCGGCGCTATGGTTTATCTCCGTAAGCCAAGAGAAAATGGGGTTCGCGCCAGTACTAAAGAGTTAGGTAAGAACATAAAGCTTCGAATTGGTGCCTATGTTTTGATCAGTTTGTCACTCACCGCTACTGCAGCATATTGGTATTGGGATTGGAGTGATGGCAATAAAGTTGTCAGTGTAACGATAGTGTCGCCAATGAGTGATGAGTCTGTTGTTTATCAAGTGAAGAAAAAGGATATCACTAGCAATGAGATAACAACAGTTAACGGGATCCGCATTAGATTGTCCAATCAGGAACGAATTATCGTGGCTAACACGGTAAATAAGTAATCTTCATGGATTTTCTTTATGTTAGCTCTTTGCAATAAGGCGTTATAAGGTAGAATAGCCCACGTTTTAGACCAATCTATTTGCTATATGTGTTTTAAGGAGGAGCTATGATAACAGCCTATGCCTATGAGGATCGTAAACTTACGATTATCGAATTGAGCATGAAGGACAATATCCCTCCCGGCATCATCTGGCTGGACTTGTATAAACCTGACGAGCAGGAACGAGATTGGTTAAGTGGCTTCTCAGTTGAAGATGTGCCTGATGAGGAAGATATCAATGAGATTGAGGCTTCTGCACGTTTTTATCAGAATAAAGATGGGCTGCACATTAACTCGTTATTTCCCCAACGTGCGGGCCAAGACGTAAAGGGGGTTAACGTCTCCTTTAATCTGCGTCAAAACTTCTTACTAACCATTCGTGAGGAAGATGTTGGTCTTATTCGCTTACTACGTAATTACTTAAGGCTTGGTAAGATAGAAGCGAGTACACCACAGGCGCTTTTACTAGAGCTATTTAATCTTAAAGTTGATTATCTTTCAGATCTTATTGAGGACGTATATACGGTTCTTGAGAACGTAAGTGAAGAAGTATTTAAGAATGAAGAGCTTGATAATGTATTTAAGCTTATCACCCGTCAGGAAGACTCTAACGGTAAAATACGTTTAAGCTTGCTTGATACCCAACGTTCATTGAGGTTTTTGCAGAAGCATTATCGAGGACAATTGTCAGATGATGAGTTTAAAGATCTGCGAGAAATGTTGTCGGATATCGAATCTTTGATGCCCCACAGCCAGTTTATTTTCGATAAACTTAACTTCTTGCTCGATGCGGCTATGGGCTTTAGCGGATTACAGCAAAATAAGATCATTAAGATCTTCTCGGTTGCGGCAGTGGTCTTCTTACCCCCCACAGTGATCGCCAGTGCTTATGGTATGAACTTCGTTAATATGCCTGAACTTGAGTGGCAATTAGGTTACCCAATGGCCATTGCAATGATGTTTGGTAGTGCGGCGGGAACCTACTTCTTCTTTAAGCGCAAAGGTTGGTTATAAAGCCAATTGTATTCGTACATTAAAAAAGCTCGCGACTGCGAGCTTTTTTGCTTTTGGGAATATCGCTATTTAGCGTGTTTTCGTAGAGAGACGACCTCTGCTTTATGTTGAAGAAACTCTTCGGGTTCGCAATAGGCCTGATTGAGCAAGGCTAGTTTTTGAAACATTAAGCTACTAACCAGATGACAACGTTGGTAGGGAGTCTTGCATAGGCTTAAGCGTTTGTTTAAGTGATCAAGTAGCGAGGTTAGGTTTGCCTGATTACGTGCACTACTTTGCGCAATAGCCTCTTCGCTTAGTCTTTTTTGTAGAGCATCCAATTTCTCTGGGGTATTCTCTGCCATCCATAACAGTCTGTCAAAACTTGGTAGTTTAGTCATAAAAACTGACCTCGACATGAAAGTTAGTAGATCTAACCTTAGTCAGCCGAGGCGGTTTGGGCAAGAAAACGGCAGTTCTAGCTATTGTCGTGCTAATTGAGTCCGGTTATGTTTCAGCTCCAAAGAAGTAACTGATCTTCTCTCTTGGGTTGAGATATTTCAGCACTTTTTCTGGTAGTGCGGCCACGGGCAAGCACCTGGTAATGGTCAGTTCCTCACTGGCCAAGTCAACAATCGGTGCCTGCTCTTTGGGAACGGTCGGATCGTAAACTAACACTCTTGGCAGTAATAACTTGCTTAAGTTGACCGACATCACCATGGCAAACTGACCAGAAGAGAGTTCAACCACACTGCCAGGAGGGTAAACTCCAAGCATTTTGACTAGGCGATTAACAACTTGCTGATTAAGCCGTGTTTGATAGTTTTTATAGAGGTAACCTAATGCCGAATAGGGAGTTCTGGCTTTATTGTTTCGGTCGGAATGGCAGAGGTTATCATAAGTGTTAATTGCACAGACTAGTTGACTGCATTTGTCGAGATCTTGCTCTTTTAATCCCTTAGGTGTACCAGAACCATCTAAAAACTCATGATGATTCAATATAATAGGTAATGCTTCTGCAGGAAAGTTATCGGCAGCGATCAATAGTTCTGCGCCCATAGCGGGATGCTGATTAAAATATATTTGTTCAGCATGAGTAAAAGCAGTGCTCTTTCGCAGTAATTGAGTTGGGATCTTGATTTTGCCTATATCGTGGAACAGTGCGCCCATTCCCACACGTTCAATCTCTTTACGGTTCCAGCCTAACTCTTTGGCGATCAGCATAGACAGCACGGCAACATTCAGGGAATGATAATAGATCCCCTCATTGCTTTTAGCATCGGCCATTAGGTGCAGTACCAATTTATCATCAGTGAGTAACTGATTGCAGACTCCATGAATGAGATCTTTGGCTTCGTTGACGGCATCGAGTGGCCTACTACGGAGCTTGCTGGTCAGATTACGCATCATGGCAAGGTTGCGGGTAAAATGCTTCTCGGTCTTTTGAAGATGACGCCTTAAAGACTGCTGTTCCTCGATGCTTTTGTTTTTTTGCTGCTTTAACTCACCAGACAAGAGCTCAAGGTTATTGTCGATAATCTTAGACGTTTGTTGTTTGGCCGCTATACTCGAAAGCGGCTGACTATCGCTACGCTCAGGACGAATATAGACAAACTCAAGGCCGAGATTTTTTATCAGCTCAATTTGAGCCTGTTGCTTGATTTTGAAGCTATTAAAGATGAATGGGTGATCTTTCCACGCAATCGGTAACCTAACAAAGTTACCTACCTGCAGCTGTCCAACAGCGACTTTACAACTATTCGTCATGGGCATTAGTTTAGGCTTTTCATTAGTTGCTATTCTAACTCAAGTTATATAATTTACAATTACTTAACTGAGAAATTTACAGATGTTGCAGAATAGAGAGCCTTAAAATGGACTTCATTGAAATATACCCGAATGCTATCCCCGATGAATTTTGCGATGAGCTGATTAACAGCTTTGAACGGCATTCAGGCGTGACTGCTGGGCACACTGGTGGCGGGGTGGATGAGTCAAAAAAGCGCAGTCTCGATCTCATGCTAGACTCCTATGACGATTTAACGCCACTGAAAAATAGACTACTTGGTTATACTCTGTCTCATGCAACTCAGTACTTTGATAAATATGCGATGGCGTTAATGGGGGCTGTCTCGGTGGGAGTTAGCGATCAAAGTGGCCAATCGGTTACGTTAACGCCGAATAACTACGAGGAGTTAGGTAAGAGTAGAGCCGAAGCCATCGTAAAATATCTCTACCGTAGCGGTAGCATCAACATCCAAAAATACTTACAAGCTAAAGGCGGTTATCCCCATTGGCACTCGGAGCAGTTTCCTCAGTTAGGACATAATGAGGCGCTGCATAGAGTGGTGTTATACATGTTCTATTTGAATGATGTGCAAGAGGGCGGCGAGACAGAGTTTTATTATCAAAACAGATTGATTAAACCGAAAAAGGGCACCATGGTGATAGCCCCCGCTGGTTTTACCCATTCCCACCGTGGCAATGTGCCACTCAGTGGCGACAAGTATATCGCCACCTCTTGGATCATGTTTAATCGTGCTGAGCAGTTATATGGGCCTGCTAAATAAACGCTATTGAGTTGGGGATAGCATTAATGCTATCCCCAACTTTCTAATCAGTGGCTTAAATTGGAATTGAGATCCTAAAGCAAGCACCTTCAAGCTCTGAAGTTTCGATACTGAGTCGCCCACCGTAACTGATGACAATCTCATTACACACCGCAAGACCTATGCCTTGTCCGGGTTTTTGGGTGTCGGCGCGCACGCCTCGCTGGATGATGTTTTGGCGAATGCTCTCTTCAACACCAGGGCCATCGTCTTCAACCAGTAATTCAAACTCTCCGGCGTCGTTGTAGTATGACGACACTCTGACCGTTGAAATACACAGCTTGAAGGCATTTTCCATCAGATTTCCACAGAGCTCCATCAAGTCGCCTTTATCACCAGGGAACACATGCTCCTTTGGGATCACCGCTTCAAATTGAACCTGTTTGTCACGGTAAACTTTAAATAACATCTGCGATAGTTGATCGACTAAAGGTGCAATTTGGGTTTGCTCCTGCTTCAGGCCTTTACGGCCCAACATGGCGCGCTTCAATTGATATTTCACCAATTGATCCATCTGGCTGACTTGCTCCATGATCTTTTCGCTGCAAGCATCTTTATCAAGCGTCTTGTCATCAGTAATCGCATGGACTGCCGCTAAGCGGGTTTTAAGGCTGTGGGCCAAGTCGTTCATCGCGTTTTGATAGCGCTGTTGCTGAGCACTCGACTGGTTCAGCAGCTGGTTGAGAGCCTGAGTCACACCTTCAAGCTCAACAGGATAGCCGTCAGATAAAGTTTTAGCCTTACCGCTGTTGACCGATTGTAGCTCGTTCTTAAGGCGTACAAGGGGGCGCATTCCCCAATAGGCAGCACTGATTAACAGCACTAGCGCTAGTGCCAACACGAAGGCTAAGCGTATATAGGTAAGGCGACTGAACTTGCTGTACTCTTCTTCGAGTTTCTCTGCATCTTTCAATACCAGCAAGTTGTACTTATTACTGGCGATATCAAGAGATAACAGGTAAATGAAGTAGCCTTTGTTGTCGGCAAGTGGCAGATAGTAAGGCGGAGAGGTGTTTCTGATCTCGTTAAAGCGTTCACAGGTATCGAATAAGCCTCTGTCTACCGCCAGCGATGAGGTCCAGACCTGATTGAAGTTGTTGTCGCAGCTGGCAATAATGTAGCGCTGTGTCGCGTTATTCTCTTCTAACCATTCATCACTGGTATCGGGGATAAGATCGTGTTCCCTAAGCTCTGCAGCGACTTTGGGGATCTCGGCAATCAGTTCGGCGGTTTCTTCGTTATAACTGTTTTGGGCGTGGAGGATATTTACCATCCACGCCAAACCGAACCCGACTAGCGCGATGATCGATAGTGAGGTGAGAAACATCCGCGTAAGCAGACGTTTCTTAGGCTTAAATCTTAATTGCATGGCAGATTAAATTTGTAACCCTGACCGCGAATCGTCACGATAGGGTTTTCGATGCCACCTTTGGTGAGCTTCTTACGCAGACGACTGACCATCACCTCAATCGTGTTAGGATCGCCTTCTTTGTCACCATAGATCACATCGAGAAGACGTTGTTTCGCGACGACTTCATGGCAGTGGCGCATCAGGTACTCAAGAATTAAGTATTCAAAGGCGGTCACCTCCATGGGCTGCTCGTTTAGCGTGACCTGTTTTGCCGCTAGGTCGAGTTCGAGTGCTCCACTGGTAATTTGAGGTTTGACGAAGCCTGCACTTCGGCGCACTAGCGCATCTAGGCGGGCCACGAGTTCTTCCTTCTGAAAAGGTTTGACGAGGTAATCATCGGCACCAGCGTTTAATCCTTCCACCTTATCCTGCCAGTTTACGCGGGCGGTGAGAATGAGAACGGGGGCTTTTAAGCCATTGTCACGAAGGCTTTGAATGAGGCTGATGCCGTCTTGATCTGGAAGGCCCAGATCGACGATGGCTACATCGATAGGGTAATTGGTTGCTTGGTAAAATCCCTCTTTCGCAGTTAATGCGACTTGAACTTGATTGCCTAATTCACTCAGTTGTACTTTGAGGTGATGAGAAAGAATCGGGTCATCTTCAACAACTAATATTCGCATAGTCAAAATATCCTTGAATTCAATACAGATTAGTTTACGCAGAATTAACGCGACTGCCAACTAAGTGTTTCTAAGTAGGGGAAGTTTACGCCTAACAAACTTAACCTCGGCTGAACTTTCTTCGCTATTGATTATTTTTTGCTGCTTATTGCTACTAAATCATGATTTTTGCCTATTTAGTTCACGATTTATTGAATTAGCCATTATTTAATGTCGTAAGGTCTGTGTTTGTTGCTGTTTTTTCGTTAAAATTCCGTGAAAAATTAAATGCAAAAGGATTAAGACATGTCGTTTGTTAGGCTATTTACAGGGTTAGCACTGCTTTTAATAGCGCCGAGTGTAATAGCCACAACGTTTACGTTTACCGCAATTCCCGATGAGGATGAGAGTCAGCTGCGGACTCGGTTTGATAAGGTTGCAATCTACCTTGAGGAAAAACTTGGGGTAGAGGTTAAGTATGTGCCAGTAAAATCTTACTCCGCTGCGGTAACGGCTTTTCGTAACAATCAGGTTCAATTGGCCTGGTTCGGTGGTCTCTCCGGTGTGCAGGCAAGACGTTTAGTGCCAGGTTCGCTGGCCATTGCTCAAGGCTATGAGGATCAGTTTTTTAAGAGCTACTTTATTGCTCACGCCTCGACAGAGATTATTCCAAGCGACAGCTTTCCCAATTTAAACGGTTACACCTTTACCTATGGCTCAAAGAACTCCACCTCGGGTCGCCTGATGCCGCAATTTTTTATCGAGCGTAATCTAGGTAAGAATAGTAAGGATATCTTCAAGCGCATTGGCTACTCTGGCGATCATAGTCGTACCATTGCTCAGGTGCAGGCCGGTGTCTATCAGGTCGGTGCGGTGAATTACAAAGTGTGGGAAACCGCACTAGCCAACGGTAAAGTGGATCTCAACAAAGTCAATGTGATTTGGGAGAGCCCGGCTTACCCTGATTATCAGTGGACCATACGTGGCGATGTCGATGCACAGTTTGGCGCAGGTTTTAGTGACAAAGTGACCAAAGCACTCATCGGTATGAAGGATCCAGAACTGTTGGCCAGCTTTCCTAGACAGTCATTTGTGCCAGCAGAAAACCTAGATTATGAACCGATAGAAGATGTCGCTAAAGCGATAGGCCTAATTGATTGATGATAAGTTGATTAAAGATAAGTTGATTAAAGATAAGTGGATTAAGTACAAGCTAACTGAAGATAGTCTCGCTAAAGATAGGTGACAGAGCCGATGTCGAGTAAGTCTATGTTGAGAGTCAAAAACCTCATCGTTCAGTTTGAAGGAAAGACAGCCGTTGATATCGATGCGCTGTCTTTTCACCATGGTGAGAAAGTGGCCATCATTGGGCGTTCTGGCTGTGGCAAGTCGACCCTAGTTAATCATGTTTTTGAACAGCTTAGATCAACTGCAGCTCTGTGTTCCCAGAGACAGGGGCTAGTAGAGAACTTAAGCGTGTTCCATAATATTTTTATGGGCGCGCTTAATCAGCACCGCTGGTATTACAACCTTGCGAATCTAGTCTATCCCTTTAAGGCTCCGCGCATAACAATTCAACATATTGCCGACACATTGGAGCTCGATTGCGCGCTGACTCAGCCTGTGTCAGAGCTATCTGGTGGCCAACGACAACGTGTAGCCCTCGGCCGTGCGCTGTATCAGCGCCAACCTCTGTTTATTGGTGATGAGCCATTCTCGGCATTGGATCCCTTGATGGGGCAGCGACTCTTAACCGAAGTTTTAGCCAGTCATGACTCGGTGATAATGGTGCTGCACGACATGGGGATGGCATTAAGCAATTTTGATCGGGTGATAGGCATGCGCGATGGGCGTATCGTGCTCGACACCGATACTGCCTCTCTAGAGGTGCGTAGGCTAGAAGCTTTCTATCAAGAGAGCTGCGATAGCCAATCTGGTGCTGGTGCTGATAGCGCTGAGGAGCGACAAGTTGCATCTCTGCTCGAACCGCGACAAAGCCTAACTAAGCATGAATAGCTGAGCATGAATAGCTTAAGCATGAATAAGTCTTGTTAGCATGATAGGGCAAGCCGTGACATCCAGCAGGCTATTTGCCTTTGTGGGTTATTGGAAAAAAGTGACCCTAGTGCTGTGGGCTGTAACCTTGCTTTGCTTCTATTTCGCCGATACCGAAATCATCGCCCTAGACCCTTGGAGTGAATTGTTACTGATTGGCCAAGGTTTTATCGCGCCAGACTTTTTTGCCACAGAATATCTACTCCAAGCTTTATGGCAAACCGTGAGTTTTGCACTCTTGGGCGTATTGATAGCGCTTATTTTTGGGGCACCACTCGCCTTGGTGTACCACAAGCCTTATGTCGCGGCGTTCTGCGCGTTTATTCGCTCAATCCATGAGATCTTCTGGGCACTACTGTTTCTGCAAATTTTTGGTTTGTCACCGCTGACCGGTATTTTGGCTATAGCACTGCCTTTTGCCGCCACATTTGCCCGTGTCTTTAGTGATATCCTGCAGCAGTCTCCCACAACAACCTTACAGACGCTGCCACAGGGCACTGACCGTATTAGCCGTTACCTCTATGGACGACTCGCCCATGTGCTCGTGCCTGTACGTGCATATGTGCGCTATCGATTCGAGTGTGCCTTAAGAAGCAGTGCGGTGCTGGGCTTTGTTGGTATGCCCACCTTAGGCTTTTACTTAGAGACGGCTTTTCGTCAAGGGCACTATCATCAAGGGGCAGCACTCTTGATTCTGTTTATCGCCTTGATTGGCACTATCCCTTACTGGTGTCGAGTTAAGGCGCTGCCTGTATATTTCGTGCTAGCGGTATGGGCCTTGCCTGAGTTACCCAATATTGATGGCGCATTGATCTGGCGTTTTTTAAGCCAAGATATCTTGCCGCCGATGTTCCAAAGCCAGACGTTTCAAAGCCAGACGTTTCAAAATTATGGGCTACAAGGGAGCGGGATGAGTGGGGGAGACATACTTAGTCAGTTTGGCGATTGGTTGATAAGCTTACTGTATGAACAGGCACTACCAGGGATTATTGCTACTCTTTTACTCGCCACAGCGGCTTTGGGTGTTACTCATCTGTTTGCAATTTTCGGTAGTGCTATTAGTGATAAGCGCCTAAGTGGTGGTGTTATCCCACAACTGAATCGTTTGCTGCTACTTATTTTACGCTCGGTGCCGGAATATATCTTCGCCTTCGTGTTTATGTTGCTGCTTGGGCCGTCGATGTTACCAGCGATACTGGCCTTAGCCATACATAATGGCGCTTTGATCGCTTACTTAACCGTTAGGCACGCCGATAAGCTGACAGTTTCAGCGCACTTTAATCACAGAGTCGATGGCTATGGCTATGAAGTCTTGCCTGCCATTTATCCGAATATGATGGCACTGCTGTTCTATCGTTTTGAGGTGATCTTAAGAGAGACGGCAATTTTGGGGATGCTAGGCATAGCAACACTGGGTTTTTATATCGATAGTAACTTTGCAGAAATTCGCTTTAACGGCGCATTGGTGCTGATGTGTGTCACCGCGCTAGTGAATATCCTTGTAGACATTTTGAGTCGGCGGTTACTGTACTCAAAAAACAAAAGGCAACTCGTCTGTGCTCATTAGCTAAAGCAATGAAGCGTTCAGTCTTAGTTGCCGTAAAGCCTATCTATTGAAAGCGAGACTTACCGTGTTAGTTAATGTAATGCTTCTTAACTAAAAATCTTACGCTGATTGCGCTTTTTAATAATGCCATTACAGCACCATGCAGCCAAAAGCGTAAAGGCAATGACACCCGTCATAATCGCACTTAAACGATACCAAGGCGCTTCGGCGATGATGCGCATCTGAATATACTCGAAACTGCTAACACCCCAAACGAGAAATGTGCAGGCGACAAGGCCAACTTGTAAGACTCGGGTCGCCCAGCTGGCTTTAATAAATAGCAATAAGGGGCTTAAGGCAAAAACAATACAGGCAGCGTTTTGTCCAAAACGTAAAAAGTGTGCACCAATAAGAAGATAGGCTAAACAGATAAGTAGGATTCGCCACCACATGACAGGTTACCTTAGGAAATTATTATAATGAGGCAAAGCTTACGTGAAACAATAAGAGGTATTCTATAGGCGGCTTCACAATAATGACAATTAGCTTGATAGCTAGCCTAGAAAGATAAACCTGATAGGCGATATTAGATGTTCTAGCTCAGAGCAGATCCAGACTTGCTCATTCATCCGCTAAGTCTGGGAGAGCTAGGCATCAATACTTCTCGTTAGAAGAGGATCTTTTTGAGATACCTCCCTTTGAGACCTACGCCCATATCCGTAGCGACATCTGGACTATTCTTTTCACAACTCAACTCCTTTAGATATTACAAACTTATTTTTGGACAAAAGTCAGTTGGAGCTTGCAGCTCGACTAGCCCTTACATCGAAATCAAACTTCGTTTGATAACAAAGCCCCAAAGGCTCGATATATTTTTGGCTAAGAGTGGCATCTAACAAAAGTGGTTCCAATGGCCTGCGCATGTGCAGACACTTCCGTGACACGCATCAAGTCCATCCCTGGAAGCTCGGCCATGACATCCATGTCATGGACGGTCACGGCCGTATCTACACTGAGTTAGATAAGCATAACCTTTGGAATTAAGCGTTATAGCTAAAGGTCTAGCTCGTTTCTGGACATAAATTAGTTAGTGTTAAAGCTCATAAAGCAATGAAGAGTATTAGAGAAAGTATGGTAAGTCGATATAAGGTAACGCCTTACTAATGGGCGCATAAATGCTTGGCTAAAATTAGAGACGGAGGAGCGCAAGCCAAGCGTTTTGCGTCCTTTTGAGTAACTTGTTAGTTGCCAAAAACACCTAGCGATATCAAGTAAACATATAGATAAGGAATTACTAAAGCACTAAGAAGAACTAGTACCCCAATATAAAGGTAATAAGCTTCTTTTTCTGTTTCATCAAAGTCATATTCCTTTTCAACTTCAGCAAACTGTTCATCAACCTCTTTGGGATCTGCACCTTCAGCAATTGCGGCTTCTTTCATCTCTGCTATCTCTTTGAGCATATTTTCATGTACTTCGATAGCAGATTCATGAATATCGGACTTAAACTTATCGTAATTTAGATAATGCCTATGCGCATGATAAGCCCAGAATAACCCGTAGCATATGCACAAAGTACTTAAGAATTCTGAGTTTTTAAAATGCACAATATTGTAGGCAATTAGGAAAATAGAAACCGCACAAATACCAGACAAGGTTTCACCAGAAAATTGATAAATGGTTTTGATTTTATCCTTATCAAAAAGGTTAAAAATGGTTCCCGCTACGATTAAGCCACAATAACAATATGCCCAAATTGGCACCAAACTCTCCTTAGCAACTAACGCCCTAATAATGGACAAAAAATTGTTGGCTAAAATGTTGAGGAACGAAAACAGTCAACTGTTTTTTGTCCTTATTAATTAGCATGTTAGCTTGCAGTATAGTCCTGACTTTCCATAAAAGGGGATTCAATATGGTACTTGTATAACCCGTATACAAAACTACCAACATAAAATATAAAAAAAATAACAATTGAAGCTATAAGTAGACGCTGGATTACAACAGATATTGGATCGGCTGAACCTTTTAGTAAACTGCTTACAATAGCTATAGACATTGTTGCGATAAAAAGTGCACCGCCCATTTTTAACGCATAATTTGCTGCGAATTTAATATAAGGTTTCAAAATTTGACTCAATATCCTTTTGCTAGCTAACGCCTTGCTCAGCTGGGGAGTGTAGGGCGTCAGATGCACCAATTTGTTATGCATTACTTGCCAGCTTTACCTGCTTCAAGGATGGGCAGGCCGGCTTCAGTAGGAATATAGATACGCTCACCTTTTCCGTCTTGTAAGCCTTTTATCCAGACGTATCGAAGATACTCTTCGTTGTTTTTCAGTGATTCACCTATTATTCGATTAGCTTCAGCGGCTGCTTTGGCTCGCTCAATATCGGCCGCACCTTCCGCTTTAGCTCGAACTATTTTCGCCTTTCCTTCGGCCTCAGCCAATGTAACTTTGGCTTTTGCTTGCATTAGTGCTGCCTGCTCTCTAGCTTTAGCTTCTTCAATTAGAATTTGCTTTGACCACTCAGCTTCTTTAAGAGCTGCACGTCCATTAAGCTCCATTTTGTAGACGTTGTATTTTGGCCAAGCCCAAAATGCCAATATTATTGTGATAAAACCAAGAATTACTAGAAACGCCAGTGAACCTAAGGCCAAGGCTTGTCTATTTTGATACATCTATTTCTCCGTGTTCTGATGCATAACAGCTTATTATCCAGCGTCTCGGATAAATCCCTGCACTTTATTAGTTTACGTCAAAGCTATCAACGTAACTTATTGATGTAAAGCAGTTTACCTTGCTAGTGTTAACAAATTTGAATTTACCTTCCCCGCAAAGTAATGCAGAACATTTATCGGGTCTCTTGTTAGTTTATGTAGGAAGACTAACTGGCTGATAAGTATTAGTTATTTTAGATGTTAAAAATTTATCGATGCAATTATTTTACTTTCTAGCATCGATAAATCTGTCTCACTCATCAAGGTCATTATACCTGTATAGGATTACAGTTATTTTGGTTTGTTCTAGGAAAGTAGAATCGGAAGAATTGAGCTTAAAGATGAAGAAAAAGAACAGGCATAACTTCTGGTGTATGCAAAACCTTTCACATTAACTTTTCTATTAGCAAAGATTCACGTGTGTTACTAATCACTTCTATTAGTGAAACTGATCTTGGGGAAAAATTGAGTTACGACACTTACGGGAAACACCCATTCCCCATCGGAGTTGCCGAGGTCATTGAAGAATAATCTCGTGATTGAGGCAGGATGCCGAGATAGCCTTAGTAGAGCCATGGATGGCGATTCTGAGGCGGTAGAGATTTTCGAAAATGAGTGAGGCCCGTATCTAATGCATGTAACTCCGTCGGGGCGTCATGGTGGATGCAAGGAGGATAAGGACGAGCAGTCCTCCTTGCTCGGGTGTGGGCGAAGCGCCACGACTTTGGTCAAGCGAAGCTTGATAGTTTCAAGGCTAACCAACTTTGGGGCATTTCCAAGTTAGATGCCAAACCATAACAGCCTAGATGAAACACTTAATATCCAGTGTAGTTCCGCCTGCTGGCTTTGATGACATGGCCGTTCTATGAAATCTGACCCATAGAGATATGGGGCAGATCTACTACACATTATGATGTAGGGAATATTATTGACCATGTCATCACGACTTTTGTTAATTCGTTTAAATCACATCGGATAATATCCTGTTTGATAAACTGTATTAGTTCCGACTATTTCTGAGTTAACACTTCACTCAACTTTTGCTTATCTTCATCGCTCAAATCTGCGCGCTCGATCAGCTCAAGAATATCCGAGCTGGTGGGCTTACTATGGCCTTGGATTATTAGCACGCGTGAGGCTTCACCATCGAGTCCGAGTCGTTCTAATTCAAGTTCGGTTATTTGTTCGGTGAGAATTTCAATGTCATCCCCAAGTGACTGCATATGGATCTCAAATTCGCCCTCATTTTGCTCAAATATTACTTCTAGCTCGCGGGCCTTTTCCTCTAGTGCGCGCGCCTTAGATTCAAGTTTAAATGCATGAGCCTCAATCTCGGCTTCTTTACCGCTTAGCTGCTGATGAAGCTTCTCTAGTTTAATTTTAATGGCTTGCTCGACCTTAGGATCAAGAGGTTGCTTGGGGTTTGCTGCATGACGTTGGACTCGATCGAGCATTTTCGCAACGCTCTTTTGCACATCCTTAGGCAACTCACTTATCTTCTGTTTAACGCTTTCTTTATCACTGAGCTCTTCAGGCGTAAATGACATTTCATGGGCAGTGCTATCTACACCATCTACAACAACAGTGACATGGGTAATGTCATTTTCATCGGTATTGATTTTGGTGATTAGGCTGTGGTTGCTGTTGTCGATAGTTTTCTCAATAACTTTAACTTTTTCGAAAGCTTGGTTGTTGTCGATAGCTTCGATATCGGTGGGGGCGCTATAGGCTTGCAAAGATAAGGTTAAGCAGCTAGTTACAAAAGCGATGGCCAGTGGTTTGAAGTTCATAATTATTCCCTTTAATAGTATTGCTTGTGATTCATCGATCTAGTGATTTCCACTAGATGGCTATCACTAGATAGTGCGAAGGCTGTGCCAACTCTGTTAACCCCAGACGGCTGCTGGTATTGGCGTTATGTTTGCCCCTCCGCTCAAAAATGAAGGGTTAAAATAGTTACGGATATAGGTAGGTGACTTCCTTATATGAGGATATTGAGCTTGTTTGTGTTAGCTTGGGTCATGTGTTGCGCCGCGAACGTTTGATATTCGCGATGCTTTTCATCAGGATGACTTTCGTTACGAGTGCTTTCATTACTGGGGCTGGGAAGCCGATTGGTATCAATCTTGTATGGTGGTATGGGAATAGAGTGATAAACCGCTGTTGGAACCTGTAGGTAGGAACCATTAGATAGGGAAATGAAAAGAGCAGAATATGTCGATAAAACGCTATGTGTTTATATTATTTGGTGCGCTGATTTTGGTGTTAGCCATGAGTCAGCTTTTTGTGGCGCAGTATTTTAAGGCGCAGTTGCAGGCCGAGCTTGAACAAAGTTCGAAAAGCTTATCTAAAAGACTCGTAAGTGTGGTGATTGAGAATGCCGCAGAGCTGGAGCGGGTGGAGTTATCCTTTCCAGAAACGCCAGATACGGTAGCTGCTCCTGACGTTACAGGGCCTGAGCTGAATTGGATTGAACGCAGTGAGCTGTTCAATGACAAGGTTGAAGATGAGATCGATAGGTTAACTGACGAAGCGGAACAAGAGATAGAAGCTGAGCTTGGCGGTTTAAATGCTGAAATTGATCAATTGGCACAAGAGCTTTCCCATGGTGTGTCCTCTGGCAACGAATTGCAGTACAAGAGTGAGGCTTTTAAGGCTAAGCAAGCGGCACTAAAACAGAAGGTACAGTTACTATTAGCCAAAGAGCGTGCTTTGCAGAAGAGTAATCTTGAGAATATGGCGCAACTACGGGAACAAGCGGCGCGGGAGTATCAGCAGCGAGTCGAGCAGAGTTTAGCGAATATTGAGATCCATACCGATGAGTGGCTTGAAGATGGTCGAGTGCTGATTGTTGAGGGGCATGGTGGTAAAGGTGAGCCCATTGAATTCAATAGTGAGCGCAGTGTCGAGCTGCCAAGTCAGGGCGCTAACCAGTTACTGGAACGCTTCAGTGAATCTGTGTTACTCGCTATCTTGCTGACCAGTGTGGTGGCTTTGTTGTTGGCGTATTGGCTGAGCCATCATGTGACCGAGCCATTATCTGAGCTTGCTTCTGGGCACCAACGCTTGGCTGAAGGACAGTTTGGCGTACGGCTTAAGGAGCAAGGGGTTAAGGAGTTAAAGCAGATCTTAAAAGGGTTTAATACTATGAGTTTGGCATTGGCTGAGCTGAGCAAAAAAGAGCAGCAGATGTCACAGCAGCAACACTTAGCAGATCTTGGCCAGATCACTCGTGGTATTGCCCACAGTTTGAGAAACCCGCTGCATACCCTTGGTTTACTCTCTGAGCAGACAACGTGCAGCGAGACATTAGCCGAGCGAGAAAAGCTCAATAGCAAGATGCAGCAAAAAATCGCCTTAATGGATAAGAGCATTCAGTCGTTGCTGACGCTTTCGAGCCATGAGGTGGCCCGTGACAAAGCGATTCCGTTAAATACCATTATCCAAGATGTACTACTGGAGTTATCAATCACCGGCATTAAGCCTAAGGTGCAGTTCGACTCACAATCTACAACGCTAAGTGTTAATGGTGCTGAGTCTGAGCTGAGGAGTATCTTGCATGCGGTGATGATTAACGCAGTCGAAGCTGACCCTAGTGCCGAGGCGATCCGCATTGAACTCGCCCAAGATGCTAATGGTAAGAAGGTGATTATTACCGACTGGGGCAAAGGGATTGACCCTATGGTTAAACAACAGATGTTTAAGCCTCATATTACTACTAAAGCCGAAGGAACTGGTATGGGGATCTATATTGCTAAGCGGTTAATCGAGAGCCATTATGATGGTGAAATCCTGTATGAAGATAATCCTCAGGGAGGCACTATAGTAACACTCATTTTTGGTCATGGTGAGCAAAGCCTAGCACATGACTCAGATTCAAAGGCTGGCTCAAACTCAAAGCTAGGCTCAAAAGCAGACCATAATCAAACTGAGGCAAACTCATGAATAATGCTCCTTTGCAAATTTTAGTGGTTGAGGATGAGCCGGATCAACGAGAGCTTATCTGTCAAATACTTGCGTCGAATCAATATCAGGTTTTGAGTGCAGAGAGCGTTGAAGAGGCGATTGTTTTAATCAAGCGAAGTCCACCAGATCTAGTCTTTTCCGATTGGAAGCTGGGACAGTTAACTGGCATGGATCTGCTCAGTTATGTCAGGCGAGAGCATCCCGATATGGGTTTTATCATCGCGACCGCATACGGCACTATCACCCACGCCGTCGATGCTATGCAGGCCGGGGCTGATGATTACTTGTCAAAACCTTATCAGCGTCAGTCATTATTGATGGCTATAGATAAGGTCGTAAAGTCGCTTACATTAAAACAGCAAAATCGCCGTCTAACGTCTGAGTTATCTCAGCAGCAAGAGCTGGTGGGACTCGTTGGACGAGCGCCCTGTATGCAAAAGGTTTATGCTCGGGTGCAAAGAGTGAGCGCAACCGATGCGACCGTGTTGATTGGTGGAGAAAGCGGCACGGGTAAAGAGCTTGCCGCAAGGGCCTTGTACCAGTTATCAACTCGTCAGCATAAGCCATTTGTTGCTATCAATTGCGGCGCGATTCCTGAAAGCCTAGCCGAGTCTGAACTTTTTGGAGCAGAAAAAGGCGCATTTACTGGTGCCAATACCCTGAAAGTCGGCAAGCTCGAGGCGGCTGATGGCGGCACTATCTTTCTCGATGAGATTGGAGAGTTACCCTTGTTACAGCAAACAAAGTTGCTGCGCTTCTTACAGGAAGGGGTGATCTCAAGGTTAGGGCAGAACGGTGAGTTAAAACTCGACGTTAGGGTGATAGCCGCAACCCACCGCAACCTTAAAGAGGAGGTCGAGAAGGGCAACTTTAGAGAAGATTTATTCTATCGGCTCAACGTGGTGCCAATTGATATGCCACCACTTAGGGAGCGAAAAGAGGATATAGGACGGCTTATCGAGCATTTCTTAAAGATCCATAGTGCTCAATATAAAGTAGAGCCTACTAAATTGAGTGCCCCAGCGATGAAGTTGTTACTGGATTACCCTTGGCCGGGGAATGTTCGTGAGCTCTCTAACCGCATCGAGCGGTTTGTGTTATTAGGGGACGAGCAGGAATTAGTGGCCGAGTTGAGTTCAGGTCAAGTTATCAATAGTTCGAATCAGTTCGTCCTACCCGAGTCTGGTTTTGAGTGGGAAGCATTTGAGAGAGATTGCTTACAACAAGCAATGTCGCGTCATGAGGGGAATCGTACTCAGGCGGCAAAGCAGTTGGGCTTAAGTTACAAAGCTTTCTTATATCGTTTAGAGAAACACCAATTAAGTTAAGTTCGCAATGTTTAATTAAAAAATCCCTGAAATAATAGTCAGCGCAACGCCAACAAAAATAATGCCAGTCACAAGGTTGATGAATGGGCTGGCCTTTTTCATCTTGAGTTGGACTCTAGGCTTCGAAAGCACCACGGCGATAAAGCTAAACCAGATAAAAGACAACAAAAATAGTAGCAGCGCGGCCATGCTCTTGGTCCCAAGGCTAACGGTTGGGGTGATCAGCGTCGAAAACAGGGTGATAAAGAAGACCAAGGCTTTCGGGTTGAGCAGATTGGTATAGAGACCTTGCAAGAATCCGCGATAACCGGTTATCCCTTTACTGTTTGAGCTTTGTTCGAGAGTGACTGGGTCTCGCCAGTGCTGCCAGGCCGCGGTTATCGCGCCTATTCCCATCCAAGCTAAGTAGCTGGCTCCCGCAAGTTGTACAATTAAAAAGAGTTGTTCAGAGCTTTGAATGACGAGACTAACCCCAGTTAAGCTAAGCAGGGTGTGGCCTAAAATGGCCACAGCGATGCCAAGCGCCGAAGCAACTGCTGCTGTGCGCGACTCTTGGGTTGCAAGGCGAACCACTAACGCAAAATCTGGGCCGGGGCTGGCGAGCGCTACTAGATGAATGATGCTAAGTGATATGAGTAATTGATATTCCATCGAGTCTCTTATTGAGCGAGTTTATGGCCATTTTAAGGCCTGAATGATACATATTGCGAATTAACGCCTAAATTAACACGATTGTGATTAAACAGGTCGTGAATTGTCGAGCGAATTCACCCATAATATAAATCGATTTTTCTGCCAACTACCATCGGAGTGTAGAACGTGAAAGGACAGATCTTAAGAGAAATGAAGGTGCTTAATGCTATTGATCCTGGCTTTGAAGTACAAAGGCGCATTGCATTCATTAAATCAAAGCTTAAGCAATCGAGTACATCTTCTTTAGTCTTGGGGATCAGTGGTGGCGTAGACTCTTCATTAGCGGGGCGTTTGTGTCAGCTTGCCGTTGATGAACTCAATAGTGAGTCTAACGGTAAGAACTACCAGTTTATCGCGGTTCGTCTGCCTTACGGTGTGCAAAAAGATGAAGATGAAGCCCAATTGGCTTGCCAGTTTATTCAGCCTTCAAAACAGGTCACTGTGAATGTGAAATCTGGGGTTGATGGCATTCATGGTGAGAGCTTAGCTGCTGTTGAAGCGGCGGGCATTGAGCTGCCTGATGCCGATAAAGTCGATTTTGTGAAGGGCAATGTCAAAGCTAGAATGCGCATGGTTGCCCAGTATGAAATTGCTGGTTTAGTCGCTGGACTCGTGGTGGGTACCGATCATAGCGCCGAAAATATTACCGGTTTTTATACCAAGTGGGGTGATGGTGCCTGTGATTTAGCACCGTTGTTTGGCCTTAATAAACGTCAGGTTCGTCAACTTGCAGCCTTCCTCGGTGCGCCAGAAACATTGGTTGTTAAGGCGCCGACCGCAGATCTGGAAGAGAACAAGCCGCAGCTAGAAGATGAAGTTGCCCTAGGTCTTACCTATGATCAGATTGATGACTTCCTAGAGGGTAAAGAGGTCAGCGATTTTGTTAACGATAAGCTGATTGGGATTTATCGTGCGACTCAACATAAGCGTGAGCCAATTCCGACGATTTATGATTAATTCTCTATTCTGTTTTAAAGGCGCTGCGGCGCCTTTTTATTAGCCCTAACTTCAATAGGTGAATCCTTTTCTGCTTAAAGATTAACTCAGTGGCGGGAGATTTAATGCAACTCTTAATAGATCGATCTGTTGGTTTGGGAATTGACGGTAGTCGAGGTAGGGACAGAGGTAGATAGCTTGACTTGCATGCTTGCTAACATAGTTTGCCGTAGGAGATATTGGCGTAAAGAGGTTAGGGGGAAGGTTTAAGTGCTGAGCACTTAGTTGGCCGCAAACGATATGTACGCTGGCGTTTGGGTTAAGCTGGTGGCTATTAATCAAAATCGATTCATCTTGCTTGAGTAATAGCTCATCGCGGTAGCCTTTCCAATTGGTATCGGCAACAGCGATTTTGGCCATGATAGTTAAGATCTTGCGCCAATGATTACCGTTAATCTGGATAAGGTTTTGTATGGCCGAGGGCGCAGTATGGCTCCAGTCAGCACTGAGTACTGGTGGTGTGGGTAGATAGAAACATATTTTTGCGTTATCTAAACCTATAATCTGGTTATTTTTATTCAATGTTTTCTCTTTAACCTCACCGTTTCGGCGTAAAAGCGTGTAAGTTAACTTAATTGCTTGTTTAGGGGAAGTCGCGACGATTATGAAAGCCATTATTATAGGGTCGACAAAACATTTAGCTTTTGCATTGTTTTACGCCTCCTTAGGAACCAGCCTTGCGTTAATCGCGATGGTCGTTTGGTATTTGAATTCTCGCCCCGACTTATCACTATGGCATACAACTGAATTAACCTCTGAGTATCGTGTACACAGTGATGTGAGCAGTTTTTCAGAGTATATGCAGCTTGAAGATAAGCTGTTCGATGAGCTAGAAAACAAGATCTACCTTGACGCGGAAGCGCCTCAACCGTTTGATGTTATCAATCGTTATGTTCGAGGGAGTTACTCCGATCCTGCCCACTGGTCACAAGACTGGAATAGAAGCTATGAATGGGTCAACGCCGATGCCGAGTTTGGGGTGCTGCTCATTCACGGCATGTCTGATTCCCCTTATGCCATGTCACATTTCGCTAAGCACTATAAAGACCAAGCCCATGTTCTAGGATTAAGGCTACCGGGTCACGGCACCTTGCCTTCGGCGTTGACCCATATCTATTGGCAAGATATGGCCGGCGCTGTGGCGCTTGCAACAGCGCATATGAAGCAAGCTTTAGGTGAGAAGCCTTTATACTTAGTTGGCTTCTCTACTGGTGCGGCATTGGCGCTGAATCATGAACTTGAGCAGATAGCGACTAACAAAGGGAGTGATTACGCCGCCATGGTGTTGATCTCACCCGCAATAGGATTGCCTCCCGTTGCCGCAGGTGCAAAATGGCAGGCTCGGCTCGGGACGGTACTCGGTTTAGATAAGCTAAGCTGGAACAGTATTCAGGCTGAATACGATCCCTTTAAATACGGCTCTTTCGCCGTTAATGCTGGAGATGTGGTGTATCAGCTTTCATTGCGTAATCACCAGCTTGTTCAGGGGCTGGGCTTAAAAGCGCTAGAGGCGTTACCGCCTATATTGACGTTTCAGTCCCTGACCGATGATACCGTGGATACCAGTGCAGTGATAAGTTCACTATATAGCCTGTTGCCCGATGCTGGTCATGAGTTGGTGTTATTCGATATCAATCGCACTAAGGTGAATTTGAGCCTTATTTTAAGTGATCCCCTTGAGCCTTACCGACAGATGATGACTAAGGGACAGTTTAATTATGACTTTACCCTAGTTGAAAATCTGAGCCCTGAAAGCGGAGAGCTTCAAGCTAGACGCTTAAATGATAATAAGATCACACCGCTTGGATTAAGTTGGCCAAAGCAGGTTTACTCTCTGTCTCATGTTGCACTGCCTTTTCCAAGACATGATCCCCTCTATGGTCCTATTTGGGATGAGAAAAAGCCCCATATTCAGATTGGTACCGGCGCTTCTCGCGGGGAGAGAGGGGTGATAAGTGTGTCAGCCAGTGAGATGTTGCGGCAGAAATGGAATCCTTTTCATAGCTATCTGCTTGATAAAATGGATGAGGTTATAGTTCCTTAACCTTGGCTAACTGGCTTGCTAAACATGTTGTGGATACGGTTTATTTTCACTGCATTATCGAGCTTATGAGTCTTTTAAGGTGGTGAAAACGAGGCGATTTCTGCCAGCATTCTTGGCTTGATACAGATTGATATCGGCCTGCTTGACCCATTCATCAAGTGAGGCTCCGAAGCTTCCATTACCTATGACGGCACCTATGCTAGTAGTCACTTGTAATTGTACTTTATCCTTGGGGTGCTCGATGACTATCTCTTGTAGCTTGAGTCTAAAGCGTTCTAAATGCCCCTCAATTTTTAAGGCGTTACAAAGGGGCATGATCAGTAAAAACTCTTCGCCGCCGTATCTTACGATGATATCTGATTCGCGTTTAAACTCCTGACAGAGGAGCTCGGCAACCCGTTTAAGGGTTAGGTCGCCGCCGTCATGGCCGTAAGTGTCATTAATGAACTTAAACTTATCAAGGTCCAGTAGCGCAATGGCAATCACTTCATCGCTTCTTTGGCAAAGCTCCTGTATGGCGGGGAACTGATTTTCGGCATAGCGGCGATTATAAAGGCCTGTGAGAGAGTCTTTTTCGGCTAATGCCTGTAATTTGTTATTTGCTCGCTCAAGCTCTAGCGTTCGCAGCGCTACTTTTTCTTCCAGTTCCAGCTGATAACCAATGAGCTGGCTTTTACTCTGCTGTAAGCGCTGAAACAGTGAGTAGATCTCTTGCGGTGACTCTGAATCTACCGAATATTCCACATGTGGATTCTCAGGGGCAGTGCTGAACTTGCTGGCAATATTTTCGAGTGGCAGGGTAAGACGCCCACTGATGACATGCGAGATATAGATGGTGATCAATAGCGCGAGGAATAAGATTGCAAAGGTTGCTAAATACATACCTTCAACCAGTTCGACTAGGGGACGAAACGGATTAAGGACGAACAGCTGCCAACCGTTTTCGAGTGTCACATTGGCATAGACATACTCCGGTGCCATATTATCGCTGTGGGCGATATTAAGTGTAGGGAAAGGGGTGATGTAGTTCCTACTCGGTAACGTGTAAGTAAATTCTGATAAAGGGGAAATATTGAGGTTGTCCGTGGCATATATTACTCGGTGATGATTGTCTATGAGCACAATGGATTGGTTATCACTGCTGGCATTGATGTGATCGATTACCTTGAACTCTTTTAGGTCAAGCGAACCTTCGATGATCCCTATGGGTTGATGAGGTGTATCTGATCGATAGATGGGGGCGCTAATGGCGACAATCGGATCCTGGCCAAACCCCTTACCCAAGAAAACGGGAGAAGTATAGTTTCGTTGATTAATAAAGGCCTCTACAAAGTAGTTTCTATCACGAATACTGAACGTTGGTAGGTTCTCAAGACTGGAAAGTAATGACGCAGGACTGGCGCCTATAATCGAGCCTCTTCTGTCGGCAAGCAACATGGTGATAAATCCAGGATAATTGCCGTGTAGCTGCGATAGCAATATCTGTTCATCTTCCATTGAGTGTTGATTTAAGCTGAGCCATGCAGCTGCGTTTTTTATCGCTTGGCGGTGAGAGTTTAGGTAAGCCTGAGTCGATAGCCCTAAGTGGTCGGCTGAGTTTTCGATATTGTGGTAGAGCAAAGCTTGTTGGCGTTCGATAAATTGATTGTTAAACAACAAAGCGGCCAAAAGTAGGGCAACGGTAATCACTAGAGTAAAAGTATAGGTGAGCTGGGCATTGAAGGTACGCCTGCGTTGGTCTTTTAGCTTGCTTTTAAAGTGCCAAAACGAGGGGGTTAAAATAATCAGTATTGAACCAAGACAAGTGTAGACGAGTCCATTGATCCCTTGCTTGAGGATCACGAAAGCAATATGACTACTGGGTAGGTCGGTAAAGAGAAAGATATACAGGTAAAATAGCGGCATTCCAACAAATAGCCAAAAACCAAAGCTGGCATATAGAGCGTAGATGTCTCTTCGCCTTGCAAAACCAAGAAAGAGAGCCTCAACGCCAAATAGAAAATATACATGGGGGCTATCCCAGACGATCATTAGCCCGGTAACTGTGATGGCTGCGGTGTAAAGTGCATACCAAGGGCCAAGCAATATCGCGACAACAACATAAGATATGTTGCCGAGGATCAGCTGAATGTTAGCGAACAGGTGAATGGGATAGAGGTTGATGATTAAACCAATGAATCCCAGTACCGATGCTAGTAGTAGCTTATTCTTTTCTACTTTCCCCAATAGTATGTGCCTTT
Organism: Shewanella sp. MBTL60-007; assembly: GCF_019654915.1. Taxonomy (GTDB): domain Bacteria; phylum Pseudomonadota; class Gammaproteobacteria; order Enterobacterales; family Shewanellaceae; genus Shewanella. The sequence continues at coordinate 31,681 of NZ_BPET01000006.1, forward strand.
GTTTCCGATGGAATGGCTGTGACAAATTACACCCTAGTTCACAATTTATTAACTTTATGAGGCGATAGCAACTTATAACGATCTCTGGAACACTATTTGGGTAAAAAACAAACAAAGAGCTATGTAGTTAAGTAGAGGAGAATGCAGTTTAAATCTATGCCGATTAAAAGAAAAATGTCCAATTTTGGTGATATGTCAGACCTTGCTCACATCCTTTAAAAGTCATCGCCCCGCTATTCAGCTTTTGTTCAACTCTAGCGCCAAATTTAAGTTTCAATTAAGGTTAAGTCATATCATGGTAGGCAAGTCTGCTGACAAATTAAGTCTTTCATTTATTAGGCAGAACTAACAAAAATAAGCCTTAACAGTTTTGTAATAACACAAACATTAAGTGCGATAACTCCGATATTAAGGAATGCATATGAAATATTTAACTTTGGTTGCTGCGTTAGCGTTTTCTGCTTCAGCTATGGCTGTAAACTGTACAGATTGCCATGAGACAATTAATGTTGAAGAGCATACTGAAATGGAAGCGACCATTGCTACCTGTAACGATTGCCACGATATGGCAAGTGCTCACGAGTTAGATAAAGAAATCCACACTCCAGAGTTAACAATGAAAGAGTGTGCTGACTGTCACGAGTAAATACTCAGGCAAGATTAAAAGCGCTGTAATATCGGCGCTTTTTTTATGCCTAATCATTATTTTTAGCGTTTTGATTTATAACAAAAAAGCCAGCTGATTAGCTGGCTTTTTTGTTTGTATTTGGTCGGGATAACAGGATTTGAACCTGTGATCTCTTGTCCCCCAGACAAGCGCCTTACCGGACTAGGCCATATCCCGAGATATTCAACAGAACCTGTTATAACAACTTATAACGAAAGGGGAGCGTTCTGAAGAGCCAGCACTTTATCAAGTCATTTTTGTTAGTGCAAGCCCTTCATGGCTTTAAATGGTTCATTTGCTTAGTTTATAATCTTTAGTGGATGTGGAGCCTACGTCCTTCACGCATAACCTCAATCAACTCTGGTGCGCTCATTTTCTTCTTTAAGCGCTTACGATACTCACTGTCGTAGATCCGGTATTTACCGTGACGGTCGATGACAGTGATTTCAGATGGCTGATAAATCGCAAATATACGGTGGTCGCCAACATAGACCCAAGTTTTGTCGCTTGGCTGCATCAGGCTCTGATCTGAGCTATAGTCTGATGCTGGATTAGTACAGCCTAGGATTTGGGTCAAAATAGCAGGTACTAAGCCATTGTGCGTTGTACGATAATGAATCTGTTTGGGCAAGGTTTCATTTGGCCAGTGGATGATCATTGGTACACGCACACTGTCTGGAGACAGGTTAGCTCTTGCTTCATCCGAATTACTGGTAAACATCTTGCCGTTCACACCTGTAATAACCACCATAGTGCCTTCGGGTAGGCTATTTACTACCTGTTCAATTTGCTTATCAATAAAGTTAAGCGATTGACGGTATTGGTTAAATAACACTTTTTGCGCCGGTTTTAGTTTGGTAGCCGATTGTACTGTCTTAATGCCGAGGAAGCCGATAGGCGTATCGTAGCTATCGGGGGACTTTAAGTTGAGTAGGCTAAACCAAGGTTGGTGAGTGGAGCGGGTCCATTGTTGCCAGTTGGCAATAGACTGTAGATCCGACTTAGCATAGCTATTTAGATGCTCGGCATCGACACGTTCAAAATCTTTGTATATTGCCAGAGGCGCGGCTAGCGTATCTTGAGTACTAAATAGCCCTAGCTTGTAGCCCTTAGAGGCGAGCTCTTGAGTTAACACAGGGCTTTGATAGTGTAGATCTACAGCGTTGGAGTAACTGCCTTGCAAACCATAGAGCAAGCTAAACATACCACTATTGAACTGATTGCCGCCACTGAGGTGCTGAGTAAAGTTTACGTTTTTCTTTGCGTAAGATGACAGGAACGGCATCGTTGATTCATCAACAAGATCGGCGCGTAGGCTGTCTACCGCAATGACTAATATATTGGGTTGGCTATCGGCATTACACTGCATCGGCTCTAACGGATACTGTAGGCTAGACTTAGGAGGGGTCTGGCTTTGGTGCTCCTGAATGCCTTCGATGCCGTAGCTTTCCATTAAGCTCTTTGCCGTTGCTGGGTAGGATAGCGGGTAGGCGTCATCAAAATGGGTAATTTCGGTGACATCGGCTGCATCGCCCCAGATATGAATGAGGTGGCTGGAGACAAAGCAGATCCCAACAATCGCAACCACTTTGTTGCCGACGTTGCGCTTACGGATTTTTTCGATTCGCTTCCACAGGAAATTGGCAAGCGTTAGCTCTATCACCAAGATGGCAATAGGGGTAATAATGTATGAGGTGCCTCGAAGCAGAGCATTTAAATCAGCCCATGCGAGATCAAAAACAAAGGGGCTTAAGTGAAGACCATAGTCATCATAGATAACCGTATCATAGAGCAGTAAACATAAGCTCAATGTTGCTACAACTGCGGCATATCCCCTGAGGATCTTGGAATAAGGCAGTATTAAGGTTATGGGGAACACAAAAACCAAATAGACCATAAAAGCCAAGAAGCTGAAATGACCTATGGTGCTGATCAATAAGTAGCCCCAGCCAATAAAAGATTCAGGAAGTCCAATGGTGTCGAGGTAGCGATAGCCAACGATAATGGCGAGTAGGCCATTAATAAAGGCAAACCAATGTCCCCAGCTTACTAAGCGTGAAACGCGATCACGTCCAATCTGTTTTTGTCGCTCGACCATGTTGTTCCATTTATTGTTTAGGCTTTATGAAGGCTAACCTTTGTTGATTAGCCTTAACTTGTTCAGCTTAACTTGTTTATCTTAGTTAGCTTTTACTGACTGTGATAATGCTTTAGCGAATTGCTCTGCAACCACTTCACGAGCTTCTGCTGGAACTTTGTTTTGCAAAAGGTGAGTGACGCAGTTACCTAACGCCATTAGGCTTAGGTCTGTTGGAGATTGGTGCTTCTCTAAAACGGCAAGTAACTCTGCAATAATTGACTCTACTTGAGCGTTAGAATATTTGGATTGAATAGCCATAATGATAAAGGTTCACTTAAAATCTTAATTAACGGCATATAATAACGGATTTTTTGCAGAAGCTCCGCACTTTTTGTTCCCCTTTTTAACATGACAGTTTGATCGAGCCACACGGCTACTCATAAAGCCGAGTTTGAGCGGCATATTTACTGGCGTTTTTATGAAGGCTACAGCCTGCATTGAAACTCGTATAGTTGCTGCTTTTGGCGAGGCTAGATTGCGGGCATAGTGGTTGAGAATAGGTTTTTAGGTGAGAGTCGTGATGGAAGATATATAGATTTTTAACGCCTCTCTGGTATGATAGCGAGCATTAGAATGTGGTTGATTTAAGGCGGATATCTCTACCTGTATCAATGACTGAATATCAATTACTTACAATAAGAGCGTGAGCAAAAGCTAACGCTCCTTGCCAAATTTATCGAGGCTCAATGAGTATTAACGTCGAACAAGCAATTATCCACTCCATTTCTCAAGATGGTGAAGGTCAACTTAGTTGTCGATTACGTCCACAACCTCTGCTAAACAGCCAAGCGGTTGAGGCGATGCTAGAAGAGTTGCATCAAACCTATACCACCAAAGCGGGTAAAGGTTTTGGTCATTTTGGTATTAATGGAGAGGACGGCGAAGCCAACACTAAATTTGAAGAAGCGCTAACGACATACCGTAGTGGCGAGTTGGGGTTCGTTGAGTTTTCCGGTATTGCTGGTAAGTTACTGCAAGAAGAGCTGGCTAAATATGACTTTAGTACTGGCGGCTTCCTATTGTTGTCTTGCTATACCTATATGACGAGCGACTACCTATTTGTTTCATTACTAAATGCAAAGTCATCGATGACTGTTCTCGATGATATGGAGCTGTCACAAAACACCCATTTAGATCTCAACAATGTGCAACTTGCTGCACGAATCGATTTGACTGAGTGGCAAGCTGATCCTGATTCGAAAAAGTATATCTCCTTTATTCGTGGTCGTGCAGGGCGTAAAGTTGCCGATTTCTTCCTCGATTTCATGGGCTGTGTCGAAGGTGTGAATACCAAGGCACAGAACAAGTCGTTGATGAATGCTGTTGAAGATTTTGTGGGTAATAGCGAGCTGACTAAAGATGAGCGTCAACAAGCCCGTGAACGCGTATTTGAATATTGTACAGAGCGCTGTGATGAAGGTGCGTCTATTCAGATTAAAGATTTAGCCGATGAGCTTGCAGATCAAGGTATGGACTCTTTCTATGATTTCGCCCAAGGCGGTGATTATGGGTTAGAAGAGGAGTTCCCAGGGGATAAGCCAACGCTAAGACAGCTGAAGAAGTTCTCTGGTACTGGTGGCGGGGTGACATTAAGTTTCGATGGCCAGCACTTAGGCGAGAGAGTGATTTATGATCCTGTCTCAGATACCATTATCATTAAAGGTGTGCCAGCAAACCTTAAAGATCAGTTAGATCGTCGTCTAAAAGGGGAGTAACCCTGCAAGCGTTAGCATGACGATGGTTATAACAAAAACCGAGCCTTAAGTGCTCGGTTTTTTGCTTTTAAATAGCATTATGTTGAGTCTTACCTAATGGTTAAGATGGAAGCTTGTGTAGCGTCATATTTATCAATATATAGAACTAGTCATAGGGGGGGACTCGGCGTTGAATCGTTTCACAGGGGAATAGATAGGCACTCAGGCTAAAAAAGTCGAATGTTATCTCTGTTCAATGTAAGCTACGGCTATGATTAAAAGAGTCATACCTGTTTGACTCAATTTATGTACATTTATCCTGCGGCCATTGCTGCGTGGACTAAGGCAGGTAGACTGTTTTTCTACCTAGGAGCACAAATGCAACTCTTTGTTAAAGATTTAACCGTTATCGATTTTTCTTACCTATGTCCTATTAGAGGTATGGTGGGAGAAAGCTGGATCGTCGATGTTCTACTCGATGGTGGTTTAGATGAGCAGAACATGGTACTCGATTTCGCGAAAGTGAAACGAACCATTAAGAACACCATTGATGATGTGGCTGACCATCGTCTTCTGATCCCTACAGCCTGTAGTGAAGTTCGTTGGCAGCAGCAGGGCGACAGAGTGTGGATGGATTTTAAGAGTCAACAAGGCGATATACATCTTGCTTGTCCGTCAGAGGCTTTTGCACTTATTCCAAGCGAGTTAATCGACTTTGAGAGTGTGAATAAATTTTTGCAGAAGGCATTAAAAGAGGCATTACCGGCTAATGTTGAAGGGATCTCGCTGACTCTCAGAAATGAAATTCACGAGGCACCTTATTATCATTACAGCCATGGTTTGAAAAAACACGATGGTAACTGCCAGCGAATTGCTCACGGTCATCGTAGCCCTGTTACTGTATTTGAAAACGGCGTTGCGGCACCTAAATGGGATGAGTATTGGGCTAAGCGTTGGCAGGATATCTACCTAGCCACGTTAGAAGATCAGGTATTAGTCAGTTCATTAGCCTTGTCTCCTCAAGCTGTCGTCAATGATGACACTCATTATGGATTTCATTATCAGGCTCCACAGGGTGACTTTCAGTTAGCTATGCCTAAAGAGTGTTGTGACATTCTTCCACATGACACGACGGTGGAGCTGTTGGCTGATTATATGGCGCAAACCTTGGTTGAAAAGGTACCTAGCAGTGACTTTAAAGTGATTGCCTATGAAGGCGTAGGTAAAGGCGCGATTGTAAGTAAAGCAGCGAAATTTGCTGCAAGTTAATAGAGCATATAAGGAGTGGCTTTGAGAGCTTTTACTCGGACTATATTTACCTGTGTGTTGACCAGCATGGCTTTTCAGGCCAGCGCTGCGATTGAGTTAAACGGTGAGCTATCCCAAGGGGCGCTTGTTCGAGCTAAGGTGCAACCTGGTACACAAGTGTTCTTGAATGATGAGCCGGTAAAAGTGAATGCTCAAGGTCAGTTCGCCTTTGGTTTTGCTAGAGAAGCTGAGCTTGAGCAGATGCTCAAGCTGGTCTACCCCGATGGTTTAACCGAACTGAAGCCGCTAAAACTGACAAAGCGTCAATACCGGATTCAGGAAGTGAATGGGATCAGCAAAAAAATCATGAAGCCGGATCCTAAGGCACAAGCGCGTGCAGCAAAGGACTCTAAGCAGGTTAAGGCCGCAAGGGCGCAATTCACGCCAAATGATGCTTTTAATCAGCAGTTTATCTGGCCCTTAACGGGCAGGATCTCCGGTGTTTATGGTAGCCAGCGTATTTATAACGGTAAGCCTGGTACACCACACTACGGAGTAGACGTAGCAGCGAAAACCGGGACCGTTGTCGTGGCTCCGGCCGATGGCGTGATATCACTTTCTGTGCCAGATATGTTCTATTCTGGTGGCACCATGATTATTGATCATGGTTATGGCGTTAACTCAAGCTTTCTACACTTGAGTAAGCTGTATGTCAAAGAGGGCGATGTGGTGAAACAGGGAGATAAAGTGGCTGAGGTGGGCTCAACAGGCCGTTCTACTGGCCCGCATCTTGATTGGCGAATTAACTGGTATCAGATGCGCTTGGATCCAACCACAATTGTGCCTTCGATGAAGAGTGTGCTGGCGAAAGAAAACGCCAAGTAACACTAAACAGTAAGTATCTTCGAAGCAGTAAAAAGCAGCCTAAATGGCTGCTTTTTTTATTAGGAAATTCAAATGGCTATTATTTGTAACGCTTCTTCCATTTGAATAGTACCGAGTATTTCCAGAGGTTTTTTATTACGAAATACCCCCCAGCAGAAAAGATACCAGCAAACACCAAGCAACCTAATAAAAAGGGTGGGCCAATTGTTTCAACAGAGGCTTGGACCCACTGCCAGCTCGCTTCGAAATTAAACGCCTGAGGTTCATGCCCTAATAGTGTCGCGCCTAAAAGGTAGGCGATATAGAACATAAATGGCATGGTGATCGGGTTCGTTATCCACACCAGCGCAACGGCTAGGGGAAGGTTAACGTTAAACAAGATTGCTAATGCAGCTGCCAACACCATTTGAAAGGGCATCGGGATCCACGCCGCAAACAGGCCAACGGCAAAGGCTCCGGGGGCTGAGCGACGATTTAAGGTCCATAAATTGGGTTTTAACAGTAGATCACCAAACATGCGCAGGTGTTTGTGTTCGCGCAGTGTTTCTGGCTTAGGCATAAATTTTTCAATTATTTTTTTTGGCATAACTTCAATTTGCTGTCTTAACTTACTTACTATGAATCGATTTATGTGCGGCTATTGCATCACTATAGTTTCAGCATTGCTTTGGCCGGCTCTACCTACACTCTACATTCTGCCCGTACTTATCGTTGTGGCTATTACCGCCTGTAAGCGTGTGCCATTTATCGCTGGAAGCTTGATTGCGATGAGTTGGATTAGCCTGTTTTATGCATTATTAATGGGCTGGAATACAGGTGAACGAGTCGATACATTGAATGTCGAAACAGAGATCATATCATTTGTTCATACAAACGGCGACCGGATCAGCATGGATATTACGCTTATCGATCCGGTTTCCCCCCATATTCTTAACAGAAAGCTTAGGTTAACTTGGCGTGATGCGCCGCCCGTAGCACCGGGCCAGCGCTGGTTGTTAAGCATAAAGCCAAAGCCCATCACCAGTACGTTAAATCAAGGCAGTTTTAACCAACAAAAGAATTTGCTAGCTAAACATATTATAGGAAAAGGTTGGGTTGTTAGTGGTCAGATGCTAACAAGCGCGCCAGATTACCGTACAAGGTTAATTACGGCATTGAAATCCGTGTTGGCCGATGAGGAGAGTGGCGACTTGTTACTTGCGCTGGTGGCAGGCGATAGGAGCCTTATCTCCTCTGCACGTTGGCAGCAGCTTCGGAATACGGGCACGGGTCATCTGTTTGCTATCTCTGGTTTACACCTTTCGGTGGTATCACTTTGGCTGTTGCTCTTGGCCCGTTTTTTCCTGTATCGATACTCGGCTGTCAATAGTCGCCGAAATTGGCTGCTGTGTTTGGCGGTATCAGCTCTGGGAGCGATAGGATACGCATACCTTGCAGGCTTTTCCGTTTCGACACAAAGAGCGCTGATAATGCTACTGGCATTTATCTGTTTTAGTGTATTGAAAACACACTCCTCAAGTTGGGAACGGTTACTTTATGCACTTTTTATCGTTCTCGTGCTTGACCCCTTGAGTATGCTTAGTGCGGGTTTTTGGCTATCTTTTAGTGCCTTGGCGATCATCTTACTCACGGTGACTCAGTATCGGTTTAGCGATGAGGCGTACAGCGCCAATATTGGCTTGTCGGCAGGTGTGAGCGTTGGCCCAAGTCGACTTCTAGCTTTGTGGAATAAGCTTCGCACGGCAGGCCTCTCTTTTTGGGCGGTGCAGTGGCGCTTAACCCTAGGGCTGTGCGTTGTTCAAGCGATCTTTTTTTCTGGAGCATCACTTGCAAGCTTGGTTGTCAACCTGCTGCTAGTCCCTTGGTTTACTTTGTTGCTCATTCCTATAAGCCTGTTGTCATTATTGTTTTTTATTCTGCTGAGCCACTTAGGTTTATCAGCTGCGGGCATATTTAGCCTCGCGGCTTATATTATGTCGCCAGTGGTCAGTATATTGGACTACAGCAGTTCTGTTGGTTTTATATGGCTCGATCTTGCCGATGACGTTATTGCCGCTTTAATGGTTGCGTTAATAGGGCTTTACCTTATGGTCAACTTTAAACAAGGGCGATGGCGGATCTTGCTATCGGTAATGTTTATTCCCTTGTTGCTAATTACGATGTTTAGATTCGTACCCATTGACGATAGGCGATGGCAAGTTCATTTGCTTGATGTGGGTCAGGGATTATCGCTCGTCATAGAGCAAAATAAGCGAGCCATTATTTATGATACTGGTGCACGTTACGGCAACAATTTTAGTTACGCAGAGCGTGTGCTGGAGCCATTTCTAAAGAGTCATGGGATCCAGCAGCTGGACTATTTAATCGTGAGTCATGGGGATAATGATCATGCGGGTGGGGCAGAGGTGATTATCAGGCATAACCCAAAGGTGAAGGTGATCTCTGATCTGGCAGCTGAGCTCGGGGTTGAGCTTACACCAGTTCAGCAAGTTAGTTGTAGACCAAAGACATTTCAATGGCAAAGTCTCACATTAGAGGTGTTAGCGCCGAGTGAGGCAACATCGGGTAACAACGGTTCATGTGTGATTAGGGTGAGTGATATGAGCAACAGTGTGTTACTCAGTGGCGATATAGAGAAAACCGCTGAACTCGAGTTAATCGCTGACACGCATAATCGCGGCACTAATTTGCAAAGCCACGTGTTAATTGCGCCCCACCATGGTAGTAAGACCTCATCAACCGAAGCGTTTATCGATGCGGTATCACCTGAGTTGGTTCTTTTTCCTGCTGGATTTCGAAACCGTTGGGGATTTCCAAGAAAAGAGGTCGTTGAGCGTTACCAAAAACGAAATATTTCGACTTTAACTAGCGGAGAGTCTGGACAGATAAGTATTTTATTTAATCGAAAAACTATGAAAATTCGTACTTATCGGTCAGATTTTGCACCATTTTGGTATAACCAAGTGTTTAGGTTTGGCCTGATTAAAAATCCAGAGTAGAATGCTTCTTTTGCCAATATGTTAATTCCTCAATGACAACATCTTCTAAAAATGAAGTCTGGACTGTTTTTAAGCGCCTATTAGGGTATTTAAAGCCTCTTAAAGCAGTATTAGCTTTTGCCATCATTGGCCTTGCAATGTACGCCCTTGTCGATGCCACTTTTATTGCAGTGATTAAGCCTTTCATCGATGAAGGCTTCGGCGGCCAAGCAGGACAGGCGGCTCAAGCTGCTGGTGGGATAAGTAGTATAGACTTAGGCACGAGCGGTGGTTTCAACTCATCGAGTGATGTTCTAATGATGGCGCCGTTCGTGGTTATCGGGTTATTCTCGCTTCGTGGTCTTGCCAACTTTCTATCGACCTACTGCATCTCTTACATGAGTGCTCGGGTGATCATGGATATGCGTCAAGAGGTGTTTGAACACTATCTGACGCTACCTGTGAGTTATATCGACTCAGAAAACACGGGTAACCTTATCTCTCGTGTCACCTATGACACGGAACAAATTGCTCGGGCGTCGGGCAGTGCGCTTATCACTATCGTTCGTGATAGCATCACAGTTGTGGGCATGATTGCAATCATGTTCTATTTCTCTTGGAAATTATCTTTGGTGATCTTGGTTGTTGGCCCCATTATCGGCGTAGTGATCACCGTAGTCAGCCGTCGTTTCAGAAAGGTGTCTAAACAGATTCAAACAGCCATGGGCGGCGTGACAGCGGCAACCGAGCAGATGATCAAAGGTCATAAGAACGTCTTGTCTTTTGGCGGTCAAGAAACCGAGGCCAAGCGTTTCGCTAAAGTAAACGATCAAAACCGTTATCAAACCATGAAGCTGGCAACGGCGCAGGCTATTAGTCAGCCCCTAGTGATGATTATCGGCTCGTTTGCATTGGCGTTTGTATTATATGCAGCAAGCATTGATAGCATGAAAGCGGAACTTACAGCTGGTACCTTTGCCACCATTTTAGGGGCCATGCTTGCTATGTTGCAGCCGATTAAAAATCTTACTCGAGTCAATGCAGAGTTTCAGCGCGGTATTGCCGCCTGTACTACAGTGTTTGAACTTCTCGATACAGAGCCTGAAAGTGATACGGGAACGCTGGAAGTCGAGCGCGTTAAAGGCGAGCTTGCCTTTAATCATGTGGACTTTAGTTATCCTGGCCATGAAAAATTGGCACTAAACGGTATCGACTTTAAAGTTGAGCAGGGGCAAACCTTAGCTTTAGTGGGTCGCTCAGGTTCAGGAAAATCGACTATTGCGAGTCTCGTTACCCGCTTCTACACAGGCTTAAAGGCCGGTGATATTACGCTCGATGGTCAGAATATCGACGACTATAAGCTTAAGACGTTACGCAGTCAGGTCGCACTGGTATCACAGCAAGTGACTTTGTTTAACGACACTATCGCCAACAATATCGCTTATGCCTATCCAGGTGTCGCGACAAGAGAGCAGATCATCGAGGCGGCCACACTTGCCCATGCGATGGAGTTTATTGAGCCGATGGAATTGGGTTTAGACACCCAGATTGGTGAAAATGGCGTGATGCTTTCTGGCGGTCAGAGACAACGTATTGCGATTGCACGCGCGATTTTGCGTAATGCGCCAGTATTAATTCTTGATGAGGCGACCTCAGCCCTCGATACTGAGTCTGAGAAGGCGATTCAACAGGGCTTAGATAATCTGCGTCAAAACCGTACCTCAATTGTAATCGCTCACCGTTTATCAACCATTGAAAGTGCCGATCAAATTCTGGTTGTTGATCAAGGACGGATTGTTGAACGTGGTAACCATGAAGCCTTGCTGGCTAAAGGCGGCGTTTACGCTAACCTGTATCAGATGCAGTTTGGTAGCTAGATGCAGTCTTGGGTTAATAAGCTATGGTATCAGGGCCACCCACTTAGGTTTGTGTTGTGGCCTCTTGCCTTACTATTTTTCGCTATCACTGGCTTTCGACGCCAACTGTTCCGCTTAGGACTCAAAAAGGCGATAAAACTCCCTGTGCCTGTGATTATCGTGGGAAACATTACCGTTGGTGGCAGCGGTAAAACGCCAACCGTGGTTTATCTTATCGAGTTACTCAGAAAGCATGGTTTAAAGCCAGGTGTGATCAGTCGCGGCTATGGTGTCGAGATTGATGGTGTAAGAGTGGTTTTGCCAGGAGATAGTGCGGATACGGTAGGTGATGAACCTGCTATGATAGTGTCACGCACGCAAGTGCCTATGGTAGTGGGCGCTAAGCGCGTCGATGCGGCGAATAGGTTATTAGCAGAGTTCGATGTTGATATCATCATTAGTGACGATGGCTTACAACATTATCAACTTGCTCGAGATATCGAGCTGGTTATTCTCGATGGTGAACGCCGTTTCGGTAATGGCATGTTACTGCCAGCAGGCCCTCTGCGTGAAGGCCCTTGGCGCTTACAGAGCGTCGACCACGTCATCGTTAATGGTGGCTGCGCTTTGCAAGGAGAGGTGCAGATGACACTCCATCCATCAGCATGGTTACCTGTATCGAGTCAATATGACGGTGTGGAGAGCCCGACTAAAGACTCGCCACTGGTCGCGATGGCAGGGATTGGTAATCCACAGCGTTTTTTCGATACGTTAACTGCCCAAGGTTACCAATTGGAGCAAACCCAAGTCTTTGACGACCATAGTACTTACAGTGAATCAGTGCTAAATGAACTCGCGCATGGTCGTATCTTGGCCATGACAGAAAAAGATGCGGTGAAATGTCGCGATTTTGCAAAAGATAACTGGTGGTATCTCGCTGTAGATGCGAAGCTATCCGCCTCATTTGATCAACAACTACTCGCTAAAATAGATCGGTTAGTAGCAGATAAGTAAAGGTATTCGAAATGGCATTTGATAAAAAACTACTCGAAATCGTTGCGTGCCCAGTATGTAAGGGCAAGCTTGAATACAACAAAGACGCCCAACAGCTGATCTGTAAAGCAGATAAGCTTGTTTACCCAATTAATGATGGTATTCCAGTGCTATTAGAAAACAAAGCAGAACCGTTAGCCGAGTAACTTTTACTATCATTGAAAAGCGCCTAAATGGCGCTTTTTACATTTAATAGCTAATGCCGTTCACCGGATTTCATATCATAGGTTTGCAGCGTGCTGGTACTAGCGCTGCGATTGTCAAAACTCAAATCTTATAAAATCCCAATTAGAGTCTGGTATAAATTATCACCAGCAAATTGCTTTTTTGATGGAATGTCGCTTATCAATTACTTAGTGGAGTTGATGGTCAAAAAGTGTTCGATCGATCAAAAAATGATCGATTCGTGTTTGTAATTCAATCTGTCTCTTTGCTAGTATGCCGCCAGGTTGTTCTGGTCAAACCCAGAGCCAGCAAGGGTTTCCGTCCTTTGCGTTATGATTATTTATTAATTTTCATACTGATAATACCAAAATGAGAAATCTGTCGTTAGGCAGGTTTAAATAAGTACGTTCGACTCTTAGGGGTAATGATATTTGAATAACAAAAATGTCAAATTGGCATCGCATTCGGCTGCCACAATTTTGAAGCTATCGGCCACAACATTATTGGCTTTATCTGCCTTCACTTTTTCAGTCGCTTCAATTGCCGCATCAGTTACCGATGCCAGATATTCTAGCACCCCAAACAATAATAGCTCGATCAGCCACGGTCATGGCTATGCTCTGGGCTGGAAAGCAAATCCTCATAAGCCGCTGGTTGAAGATGAAACTCTAGCACTTGCCAATCGTATGGCAGAGTTTCGTCAAGCGAGTAAATCAAATAAGCAGCAGCTTAAACAAGAGCTGATGTCACAAGCTAAAGCGCGCCAATCTCTGCTGGCAGAGCTGGTTAAAACCGATCCTGAAGCGGCGGTTCGAGCCGTTTTACCTGAGTCCGTCAGAGCTGGCATGCCAAAGGACGTTTTGGCTATGTTGACTCAAAAGCGTGAACTTAAGGGCGAGTTGGAACTTTCATATATAGATTATGAAGACGGTAGTCATAGTCAGTTACGTCATGCGTTGATAACGGATAATGGCTCGGTAGACTTGCATCTTCCTAAAGGAGCAAAGTTTGAGCAGCTGAAAACAGGCTCTCACATTAAAGCGAAGGGCTGGATGTTTAAAGGAACAAGCGATGAACAAACTCAATCTAGCGCGTTAGTGCTCAACGATGAGAGTGATAGTTTACAGCTTGTCGCTGGCACGGATGTAATGAGTGTTTCAGCGTCTAGTTTGCCTAATACTATTGGTGAGCAGCGTACACTGGTAGTGCTGGTAAACTTTCAGAACAATACGAGTCAGCCGTGGACAAACGAGCAAGTGCAGGAGCTGGTTTTTGGTACGGTTAATGACTATTACAAAGAAGCCTCTTATGGCCAGACTTGGCTAAGTGGGGATGTACAGGGTTATTTTACGTTGCCAATCGATGCGACATGTCGAACTAACGATATTGATAACTATGGACGTCAAGCGGTACTTGATAGTGGAATCGACGTTTCTGGTTATGATCGCTGGGTGTATATCTATCCTGAGAACTCAGGTTGTGGCTGGACAGGTCAGGGGACTATTGGCGGAAATCCGTCCCGTGCCTTTATAAATGGCTCAATGACACTGCGTACCGTTGGCCATGAATTGGGGCACAATTTGGGGTTGTATCATGCTAAGGATTATGACTGCTCAGAAGGCGTACTAACGGGTCGTTGTATGTCATTTGAGTATGGCGATACCATGGATATCATGGGGAAATCTGGGGTAACGGGTCATTTCAACGCGTTCAGTAAGCAGCAACTCGGTTGGATTACATCTTCATCTGGTCAAGTTGTCACAGCTGATAACGATGGTAGCTATGAACTTGAGCCTTATGAAACTCTGCCTGCAGGTAAGGCGAAGGGAATAAAAGTGAGACGCGGAACGGATCCCGATACAGGTTTACCCTTGTGGTACTACCTTGAGTATCGTCAGGCGTTAGGTTTCGATGATTTTTTAGCGGGCAAAAATGGTATTACCGATGGCGTGGTATTACATCTAGCGACTGAAAATGACATGCAGAGTAACCTGCTCATCGATATGACGCCAAATAGTGGTATCTATGATTTTGATGATGCGGCTTTGTTGGCGGGGATAAGTTATACCGATCCAGATGCAGGCGTAACAATTACTACTGAGTGGGCCGATGCTTCAGGTGCCAGCGTTAGCGTTAGCTACTCAGGTCTAAGCTGTGTAAAGGCGAGTCCGAGTTTGTCATTACAGCCTAATGAAAGTGCTTGGGTTGAGGCGGGAGCGCTTGTGACCTACAGCGCAACAGTAACCAATAATGACAGTACAGGTTGTGCGATATCGGATTATAACGTGTCTGCTGTAGTGCCGAGTGGCTGGGTAGCGACACAAAATAGTCTCAGTTTAGCGCCTGGGATGAGCGGTACAGTGAGCTTGAATGTGAGTTCGGCAGAGGCTGCTACTGATGGTTTCTACGATATCGCCATAACGGCGGTTGATAGCCGTGACAGCGAGTACACTCAAACAGGTATTGTAAGCTATGTTGTTGACTCGCCTATTGAGGCCTGCGTTATGGCAAGCCCAAGATTTGTCTTGTCGGTTGATAACAGTGGTGAGCTTGCTCCCGGAGAAGTTGCAACTTATCGCGGAACTATCACCAGTCAAGATAGCAGTAGTTGTACAAGCAGCGACTTTGATGTTACTGCCAATGTGCCTGCTGGTTGGCGTGCCGATAGTCTTGGGGTGAGTCTCGCACCCGGTGAAAGCCGTAACATTAGTTTGAACGTTGAGTCATCGACAGTTGCGCAAGATGGCACTTATGATTTCGATATGAGTGCGATAAACCGTCTCGACAATCGATATATTGGTAATGATATCGCAAGCTATACGGTGGCAAAGCCACTGCCAACTTGTACATTGGCCGCGCCATCTATTGTGGTATCAAACCCTCAAGGGGGTGAGGTGAACGCAGGAACTCAGGTGAGTTATAGCGCTACAGTTACGAGCCAAGACAGTGAAGCGTGTCCTGAGGCTGTATTTGCTCTGTTTGCCGATGTGCCAAGTGGTTGGAGTGCTAGTTCTACACGAGTGACGTTAGCACCTGGCGCTAGTACTGTTGTGAATATTAGCGTGACATCGGATACCGAAGCAGAAGCTGGAGTATTTAATGTTGGACTTAATGCTCAGAATTCGAGTGAAGCTGAGTATTTAGGAAAAACCAGTGTGAGTTATACGGTGAAATCTGCGCCAAATACCGCGCCGGTAGCGGTTAGTGATAGTGTGACTATGTCATCTAAAACATCGGTGACCATCGATGTGCTAGCCAATGACTGGGATGCTGAGAGTGATGAACTGACGATTGTTTCAGTGAGTCAGGGGGCAAAGGGAAGTGTTCAGATTAGTGGTGGTCAAGTTATTTATTCACCAGCCAAAAGCTTTAAGAGTGGTGATAGTTTCAGCTATACCATCAGCGACGGTGATAAGACGGCAACGGCTTCTGTTAGCTTGAGCCTAACGAGCTCTGGCGGTGGCGGTAATGGTAACGGCCATGGCAATGGTAAAAAATAACCTGTGATAGGGTTTTACTATCAAGTTTATTATCACTAGATAGTGACTCATAAAGAGGGCGGCGGTTTTTACCGTCGCCCTCTTGTCATTTCAAGCTTATGTACTGTTAATCATAGTACTTAAATTTAAGTACTGTAAATATAAGTACTGTAAATATAAGTACTGTCTATGGCTGAGTTCAGTTATTTACTCAACAGTTTTAACTTCAACAGTCACGCCATTGACAATCTGTGAACCTTCATCATCTTCAACTATAGCGACGATACCGTCGACCCCAGCAGATAGGAAGGTGATTGGGTCAGTATTTTCAACA
This sequence comes from Shewanella sp. MBTL60-007, assembly GCF_019654915.1. Classification (GTDB taxonomy): domain Bacteria; phylum Pseudomonadota; class Gammaproteobacteria; order Enterobacterales; family Shewanellaceae; genus Shewanella. Next base: position 48,180 of record NZ_BPET01000006.1, read on the forward strand.
CCAGGCTTGAGCTCAATCGTAAAGGCACAAGTATAGTGCTCACTGCCCGAACCGCTATACCCAAGTACCGAGCCGATTGCACAAGGTGAGTATGCAACTCCAGCGTGCTCTCCACTTGCTACATTGAGGATAGTAAACTCTGGGTGGACATTATTATGGGCAACTGTTACACCCTTAACTGTGAGTTCTGTTAAGGTCACATCCTCGACACCGGCATTAGTCAGCTCTAACACGACTAGCATGCTAGTTGCGAATGCCATATCTGTATCTGGAGCTTGCGGTGTAAAGGTCACAAGTGCATTATCAGATGCATCGACATCTTGACCGTCTTCATCTACACCTCTGATGGTAGCCGTGTTTTCGTGAGTATCGCCCGCATTACCCTGTAGCCCTTTGGTAATATCACAACTTGCGTACTCTCCAGGCATTAATACAAAGCCATTAAGTGCTGTAGGAGTGATAGGGTTACCATTTTTACTGTCTACCATACACTCACTGGTTAAGATACCAAACGGAACATCGGTGAGACTAGAGAATGTTACGTCATCGACACCAGATGAATTGACACTAAATTCAAAGTTATAACTAACATTGCTATAGTTGTTCGGATCGTCACCAGTTTCTAGCACCTCTGTTGGCGTTGCAGTTTTAATGAGCGTGATTGACGATGGTACATCACGGATATCGACCATTGCCGAATCATTACCTGTGGCCTGATCATGTTCATCATCGATAGCTGTGGCGGATACAGTATTGGAATGTATATCGCCGGCATCACCGCCAATAAACTTGGTGAACTTACAGGTATAAGTGCCACCTAAGGCAATCGTTTTGGAGATTGCAGAACACTCATTAGCAAGAAGATCGCCAAAGTCGGTATCATTTAACACAGTTAACGTGAGTGGTGAATCCCAGAATGCGGAGTCATTGTCAACCGTAACGGTAAACTCGACATTTGCACCAGGTTCTAACACTTCCGTTGGATTAGCCGTCTTAGTTACGGTAATTGCTGGTGGTAGATTAGTGATCTGTACTCTGATCTCATTACTACAGTGATCGCCTGCAATGCTGCTAGGAATTGCAGTACAGCTATCACCGTTAGTAACGGCATCGCCGTTCTTATCGATCAGCGCAAGTTTAACGAGGTCGTCATAGAGTTCAGGACTTTGATCATTAGGCAGATCTCTGTCAACAATATGAACCGTGAAGGCACAACTGTATGTGGCACTAGGTAAGATTTCACCGCCGTTAGCTGGCATTGAACAGTTAGTCGCTGTTAGATACACACCATCAACGTTTGGGTTGACTGCAACTGGTGCGCCCCAAAGATCAATTGATTGATCAAAACCACCCTCTGCGCCGATATCAATTTCATCGCTTAGAGAGGTGATAAATAGTGAGGTTTGAGCATTAGGGTTAGTAAAACTTACTGTATAGCTAAATGTTCCACCTGGCTCGCTGCGGGTTGAGACGCTCGTGAGTGTTTTAGTTACAACGGGCGGAGTCGGTTTAATAAAGACATCAATATTAAAGGTGTCACAGTTACATTTTGATTTGGTATTAGGGATCTGACCGGCGTAAGGGTCTTCTTCATAGGTACAATTATCTCTATCTTGGTTATCCCAAGCCGCACAGTAGGTGAAGTCTGCCTGATTATTACCATCTGCATCGGCACATAACATGGTGATAGGCTCATTGGTGAGCACATATTCATCAGGGCCTAACGCCTTGGTAATATCGCCACATTGGTCACCGTCTAGCTGTATATCGGCTGCCTGACCGCTGTCACCTGGGATGGGTAAGATCATGCTACAGTTACGAAGACCTGGACCTTGCACAACCTGTGGGCTTTGCTCGGTTAAAGGTAGATAGAAAGTCGTATCCCAACGTTCGTTTGCATTAGTCCGTACCGTTACATCGGCGTTAAAGGTAAACACTTCACCTAAGTTACATTCGGCGTTAGGGTCGGTTGGGGTGACTCTAGTGATCTCAACGTCGTTCGCGGTACAGTTTAATGCGTCCTGTGCCAGCCTATTACCGTCTTTCATCAGATAGGCATCGGCCATACAGAATTTAGCCGGGTCTTCGCCCATGCCAAGCCAGTCATAGGCTGCGGCATTTGCGGTTGACAGGCTCGTCACACCATAGAGGGTCGTTGAGCTTATAAGCGCAATACCCAGCGCGCCGATAAGTCGTTTGCATTTAAATCGTTTCATAATATTTACCATCTTAATAAGTGAATATGGATAAAACGTGCTTAGTTTTTGTCAATTTTTACCAATAAAATCTTTACTTTCTGTGTATTAAAATTTGACGTGGCCCCATGGTCACGCCACTGTCGGCAGTTTGCCGATAAGGCTGATTACCTGACTGAAAAGAGCGCTAGCAATTAACTTCAGTGAGGGCGAATTCAAGCTTATGCCAAGAGAGTAAGCAAACCCCAAGCCATAGATGTATGTGGCTGAATATTAAGAGTAATCTTTATTTTTTAGCACCTAGTCTGGAATGAGATGTTTCAGAGGTGAAACAGAGAGATTTTGAGAGGTTATCTAACTACATGTTTGTTATAGGGTTATTTTTTGAGAGTGTTCAAGTTGATGCTGTAACGCTTGTTACACTTGGCGCAGTTCTCTTCTGAACCCTAGCCTTAGTGTCTGAGAATCAGTATGTTTACCAATGAAAAAGCAGAGCTAAATAGGGCTTAGTACTTCATTCCTTATAAGTCGGTAATTTACGTAGTTTACATAGGGAAGCTGGTAAGTAGAGGGGGAGCCAAGATAAGCGCGAAAAGGTATGTGTATAAAGCTCTTGCTTAATTAGAGCTGCTATTACTAATAAGGAGCGGTTACCTGTAAAAACCTAATACCAATAATGGGCTGAGGCCCAATATTGGTATTATTAGTTTTAAGCTGGAACTGTAGAGTGGTGCGATATATTTATGAATTTATGACTTGCTAGTTATTTTGTTGGGAATTAGCTAGCAGTTCATCGAGTAATAGTGCGAAAGTTTGATAACTCTGAGCACCGACAACCAGCTTGGGTGAGAGTAATTCCCCATTTTCTACTAAGCCAATGACGAAGCTTGGTGTTCCGCGGATCCCTAAAGAGGAGCCGTAGGCCACATCCTGCTGTATTTTGTTTGCTACTTTTTCATCGCTTAAGCAGGCGTCAAATTTAGTCATATCTAATGAGAGATTGCTGGCGGTTTGTTGGTAGAGTTCATCATCGAGTTGCTTCATGTTCTTGAACAGAGAGTCGCGCATCGGCCAGTATGCATTCTGTTGTTGACTGCAGTTTGCAGCAATAGCGGCGCCCTTTGCCTTCGGGTGAAAGTTCAGAGGAAAATCGCGGGCTAGATATTGGACCTTGCCAGTATCGATATAATTGGATTTTAGCTTAGTGAAAGTTTGATCAATAAAACGTTTACAGTAAGGGCACTGGTAGTCAGAAAACTCGATAATTGCCAACTGAGCTGTGGCGTCCCCAAGTGAAGGCAATTTACCATCTTCATTAAAGTTTGGCTGTGTTGGTAAGGTTTTGTATTGTGGCTTTTGCGAGCGCATAGCAATGGTATGAATGTCTTTGACTTGGCTTCCTACCGTACTCACCTCTTTTTTCAGTTGGGTTATCTCTTGTTTGAGTGATGCCATTTCCTGTTTTAATTCTGCGTTATCCTGAGGCTGACAGCCTGTAAGTAGCAAGGGAGTCAGTAATAACGCAATCGGTAATCGTTTATATCTTAACATCGTGGGGTCCTCGGCTAATCAAATGGACTCGAGAAGCCATCTCTAGAGTTTAATCTTGCATTTCTTAATTAAACGGTAAAAGGTGGTTCTTGATATCTTAAGCTCACGCGCCGCTGCAGAGATATTGTGGTTATTACGCTTTATAGCATCAAGTAGCAGTTCGGTATCAATCACCACTCTATGCTGAGCCAAATCAACAACATCGTTTTCATCGGGCTTTAAATTAGTGATTTTAATTCCTAAATCTGCTGCGCTTAATTGATTACTGTTTGCCATGATAATGGCTCTATGTATACGGTTCTTAAGCTCTCTCACGTTACCGGGCCATTCATAACTGAGCATGGTATCGAGCGCCTTTGGGGCAAGGGTGAATTTGTGATGCTCTGGAGCGAACAGCTCAAGGTACTCATTCGCGAGCAGTGGAATGTCCTCTTTATGCTCTCTAAGGCTCGGTGCGTGCAGGCGTAGTATATTGATACGATAATAGAGATCTTCTCTAAATCTTCCCTCCTCAACAGCGGTTTCAAGATTAACATGGGAAGCAAAGATGATTCGGCAATCAATGGCAATATTTCTGTTGCCACCGAGACGCTCGATGATATGCTCTTCGAGAAACTGTAACAGGTTCACTTGAGACTCTAATGTCAGGTCGCCTATCTCATCTAAAAATAACGTGCCTTTATTGGCTCTCTCTATATGCCCTATGTATTGTTTGTCTGCACCGGTAAAGGCGCCTTTTTCGTGACCAAATAACTCTGAATGGATCAAGCTTTGAGGTAAGGCTCCACAGTTGATGGTGATGAAAGGACCTTTTTGGCGAGCCGATTGACAATGAATAAGATGAGCGCATAGGCCTTTGCCTGTACCCGTTTCACCGCTGATCAATACAGCCTCGTCTGATACTGCAACCTTAGTAATGTTATCTCTTAATTTATTGATCAAATGAGAGTCACCCAAAAGCGGAGTCTTCTGACCCTGATGACGGCATGCCCCTTGCTCTTTCTGCTTCAAAATTGCCATACCGTACGCATGACCCAATGTTTGGTTAAGATGATTCCAATCTATAGGAAGATGATGATAGTCGGTAAAATAGTAGGGGAGACTAGAAGTGAGTTTTGTGTCTACCGCATCGATATCGATTAACACGGCGATCCAGATAATATTTTGCTGGCGCTGGTTTATCTCATTAATGCTGCTGAGTACCCGTTGCTGATTATTTTTAGATAATACTGCAATGGCAACATGAAAATTGTAATCTCGTACAGCTTTTTTTGCGCTTGTAAGGGTTGTGGCGAGGATGCTGTGCCAATGATACGTTTTGAGCTCTTGTTCATAGCCCAAAAACTCACCTGTGAGGTCAAGTACGAGGAGCTCTCTACAAGCAATGGGCTTTTTATTTTGGAATTTGTTCACGGTTCTCCCTTAGAGAAACTCTGTGTCAGTGCCCTCAATGGCGAACTCTTGTTGTATAAATTTTAGGTAGGATTTGGCGGAACGCAAGCCGATAGAGAGCTAAAAGTGCCACGTTATTGACATGTGGCAGTATTTTGTCACTTTTGGCGTCTGGTCAGAATTGAATCTTAACTTATCTGACTCGGACTGAGGCATGAATAAAGCTCATCCCTGAGCTATAGGTGGTACTAGTATGGACTTGGGAGTGCAGGGCATTGACTAGGATCGCTTGGTACGTACTTAACACCGTTACCATCGGCAACTTTCATGTTGTTAAAGGTATCTAGCAAGGTCTTGTAGTGATTTTGCGCCGCGGCATCTGTACCTTGCCATGCGCTAATTGCAGCTGAAACGATATCAGCGGTAGACATAGTGCCGCCGCCTGGCATCATCAAGACAGCATCACCACCTAGGCGATACTCAATATTGAATAGAAAAGCCAGTAGTTGCTGTGCGAGCTGCTCTCTTGGATCGCCGCCGCCATTGCTATCAATTAGGAAGTGAGACACCTCGGCCTTGACTGTACCCGCACCAGCACCATCTATAATGCCGTCAGTGATCATGTCATTTTTATAAGCCGGTTCGACTGGTGTGCCATCGGTGAGCATGCCATCAAACGGCTCATCACCTTTACCAAAATAGCTTGTTTCACTGTAATAGGGATCTAACGTATTGATATAACCTGTGACAAAGGCTGTCTCCATTTCGCCTAAGCCATTCTTGTTATGCCAATAACCTTTAGTACCGAAACTCGCTTCATTAAAACAGATATTGGTAAATACCACATCACCTAGTGGGGTGCTGTTATTGTCTAGATAAGCGTTACCCATAATAGGTGGTAATCGACCGTCTGGACCGCTGGCCTCAGATCGCACGTCAAACTCAATGGTGATACTTGATGTCGCCATCCAGCCTTGCGCGGTGGCTTCTTCTACCTGATAGTAGTCAGAAGGGTACTGAGTTAGCGGTGCATCCCCATAACCATTAGGTAATAATACGCTAAAGGTCATCTCACCGTTGACATCTGTCATTCGGTTTGCGTAGCCGTTTTCTAGGATTGGATCTGCGGTGAGTCCAAAACGTGCAACCACTTCGGCATACACATCGGCATTAACCGTACTGCTGATTGTATCCGGGATTGGACCACCATTAGATTCCAGCAAGCTTGGGGCATATTTTAGTCGAACCGGCCAGTTGGCTAGCCCAACTTCATTGCCATCTTGGATACCGTTATTGTTAGTATCAAAGATTTTCTTCACCTTGATATTGGCGAAACCAACTTGGCTTAAGGTGATAGTGATTTGCGGGTCGCTATCCACTAGAGGCTCGACACCTAAGGCTGTAGGAACAAAGTCTGAGAACTCATTACTGGTATGTGGCGCTAGGCCGTCATCAAATAGGTCAGGACAAGGCATCTCCATCACGAAGCGCTGAATAAAATCATTTGGATCATCGCCATCCCAAAGGCTAGGATCCTCTGGTCCGGTATTTAATGAGCTAAATGCTTGGTAGTCATGGACATAACCTGAGGTAGTGAAATATTGACTATTAAGGTTCTTATCTTGATGTTCGGTCCACCTGAAGTGGTCTAAAGACCAAAGATCATTGAGCTGTCCTAAGGCTTCTTTAAGTAAGATAGTGGTTGGGTCGCCCGTTGACTCATCATTGGTGTTATCGTCATTACGAACATTTAGGCCATCTTCAATACCGTATTGCCATTGCCAGATAAACTTCTCGCCTAGGTCTAAACGACAATTTAAGTTAGCATCGTGGTAGTTACGTAGCGCAATAATACCGTACTGAGGTTTTTTCTCTTTTACCTTAAAGTTATCGGTTTTGGAGTAGCGTGGGATAAAGCCATGAAAGCCTTCATTTACTGCGCCATAGTTATCAACGGGGGTCATCCATGCCTTATAGACGCCACCTTTGTTAGGGGTATCAGCATAAGGGTAGAGCTGAATGACCATGGCGTAAAGAGGGGCGCCACCGTGATCCATATCGGGGTTGAATGCGTGCACCGTTATGGTTTTATTACCATTGGTTGGGAACTCAGTACAAGAGACCTCTTTTCCCTTACTCTGGTAGGTTCGCCCTTCGCCTAGGTATTCGGTGATGACACCATTGGTGATTTTTACCTCACGGCAGATAACAGGGTCTTGAGAGAGGAGCTTTTTACCGCTGGGGTCGGTGACTTGGAAATAGTAATTACCGTCAGGAAGTGCTGCAGCAGAGGCGGGCGCATTCATCCGAGGTCCACCATCAAGATAGACTTCGAGCTTACTGCCATACCTCACATTCTCATTGACTATGCCGCCATCTTCTGTGGTGGTGAAAATGGCGCCCGATAATGCATTAGCAGCCATCGGAAGCCCCACCGCGATTAAAGCAGCGAGCATAGGTAAAAGTGAGAATCGAGGTTTATTGCGAGTTTTCATAATAGATACCTCATTCATCGCATTGTTTGTACTGATTTAATACATATATAGTGCCAACAATTTATTTCTTATAATTCAGTTGGTTACTCTTTTATCGGTTGCGAGGTGTGTAACAGTTATCGGCGATATGGCTTTATATTGAGTTTTTTCAGAGGCTTATCTTGTCTCAAAAGTGATACACTTTTTAGAGAGTAAAATACTTGCAACGAATAGCAGGTGTAGCCGTGCAGTTTTGCGGATAAAAAGCGGAAAATAAATGGAAAGAGCCAAGGTGAGAGTAGACCTTGGCTATAAATTGTAATGTGTTAGAGCATCGCCAGTTCAAGTTTAAAAAGTCTTGAGCAGGCTCTCATAGAGTACAGCGTATTCATCACAGCCATGAGTTGCCCCTTGATAGTTAAGAGCTAGCCCGAGCTAACGGGCATGAACTCACTTACGGCAATCACCATTAGCTCATCCAAGGTAATAGCCTCCTTGAAAACCTGTCGGCTTGCCCAAGGCGAATCGCGCTGTTGTGGCGTATTCTATAAAGGGCTTGATAACACAAGGGCACCAAATATAGGCTAGTGACGGTTGAGAAGGTGAGGCCGCCGATAATCGCAATCGCCATCGGCGAGTATGATGGACCGCCACCGCCGAGCTGCGTATCTCCCATAGCTAAGGGGACTAAGCCTAGTACTGTTGTTCCTACTGTCATAAGCACTGGGCGTAATCGAGTGAAACACACGGCACTAATGGTTTCAGATAGTTTATCTAGCTCAGGTGAAAGCTGATTGATTTGATCCACCAATACGATACCGTTATTCACCACTATCCCCATCAAGATCAAAATGCCTATCATCGCCATTATTGACATGGGAGTACCAGTAAATAGCAGTGCCCAAAATACGCCGGTAATAGAGAATAGAATCGAGGTGATAATCGCCGTGGGCAGTAGCAGTGACTCAAACAGTGCGGCCATGACGATGTAGATCATCGCAATAGCCAATATCATATTGGTCGCCATTACGGCTTCATCTTCATCTTGCTTTTGAAAGCCGCCTCTTAGCGAGTAACCGTAACCTGCGGGGAAGTTAACGTTATCCATCACTTGAGTGATTTTCTCCTGTGCTTCCTCTGTGGTTAGCTCATCTAAGTTGGCTCCAATCGATAGTGCTGTCTGTCTATCGTAATGGCGAATGGTGTCAAACCTAGGTAAAATTTCGACCTTGGCTAAACTGTCTAAGGTGTAGACTCGATTGTCGATTCGGATCACTGGCAGTTGTTTTAGTTTCTCGAGTGATAAGCGCCATTGCTGCTCAAACGCCATTTCGATCCGCAGCTCACCACTAGGATCATGACGAAATGAGCGTAGAGGTGTGCCTCTTAGCGCCATGGAGATGCTAGAGGCGACTTCACTGAGTTTTAAATCCAGTCTTGCAGCCATTTGGCGGTCGATGCGGATAACTACCTCTTGCTGGGCACCATTTAACTCTGAGCGCACATCGGTGAGGCCATCGATATTACTGAGCAGTGGGATGACTTGCTCACTAAGGTGAATTAACTCTGTGGTCGAGCGACCTGTGAGGGAGACGCGAACGCCATTATTCTCACCACCCCAGCCAAATTGCGGCTTGGCGATGGCAAATTTTGGAAAACCTTCCCGTATGGTTTTCTTCAGCGCCTTCATATCGACTTCGGTGTCCTCTTTTAAGATCAGAGTCGATTGACCTCTGTCGGCCGAGAAGTAACTGTATACCGAGTCTATCTGGAACTTATCTTTATTGGCATAGAGATAAGTTTCCATCTTAGTGATCATCGCTTCAGTGACGTCTAAGCTGTGACGGCCTTCCACCTGATAGTTGATGTATAGACGATTATTGCCTTCACCATCAGATTGGTCTTGTTTGACCATGCTTAATGGTAGGGCGGTGGAAGCTAAGAGTGCAATAGCTAATACACCTGAAACTCGTGGATGAGCCAAGATCCAATTTAGGCTTGTTTGGTAGCGAGTTTGTAGTGAACTTTCTTTCGTTCGCTTACTTAACGAGAATGTCATCTTACTAAGCATTAACGGTAGTAATGTTTTTGCGACTAACAATGAAGCGGCGAGCGAGATACAGATAGCAATCGCCACATGCTCCAAGAAAATTGTTAGCTCAACTTTTACGCCGAATATGTTAGGTAAAAATACAATCGCCGTCGTCATGGTACCTGCAAGCACGGCAAGTGAGACTTTATCGACGCCTCGCAGTATGGCCGTGTTGTCACTTTGGCTTACAGTCTCGAGATGGTTTAGGCCATCGACTTTCGCTTGCTTCTCTTGAAGTACGCTTTCGGTGACCACCACTGCGTTGTCGATCAGCATGCCCACAGCAAGTAATAATCCCATCATTGACAAAATATTGAGGCTATAACCTAAAAAGTACATTGCAGCTAATGTCATACAGATAGCAATCGGCACCGATGACACGATAACTAAGGTCATCTTAAGGTCGCGAAGGAACAGATATAGAACAATGAAAGAAAGCAAAGCACCAATCAGACCCGCGGCGAGCAAGTCGCGCAAGGAAGAGGTCACCCCATAGGCCTGATCTTCCATTACAAACAGTTTAATACCTTCAAACTGAGAGTCCTGCTTAGCTTCTTCGATAACCTTCATCACCCGTTCGGATACATCGACCAAATTGGCGCCCGACTCCTTAAACACATCTAAACCAACGGCATAATTTTGATCTAAGTGACGACCATCTAAGCGCTCAGGTAGTGAGAAGGTGATATTGGCGATATCGCCTAAGGTGATCCCTGGCGCTAATACTAACGCAGCAATGTCATCTAAATTTCTAAACTCCCCCTTGGGCGATACTTGATAGACACGAGAGTCGGTTTTTAACACACCAGCGTTAATGACAAAGTTCTCTTGCTGTAAACGGCGGTTAAGTGCTTGAACCGAAATGTTGCTCGATGCCAGTTTGTCGGCATTGATACGAATTTCAATCTGCTTCTGCTCGACACCATAAAGGGTGACTTGCGATACTCCTTCTACACGTTCTAGTGGTTTTTTAAGCTGCTTATCGAGTAGATCGAAAGCACTGGATAGCTCGCGATCGCTAGAGATACGTAAATTAAGCACTGGCATATCGGCAGTACTGAACTGCCTGATAAACACTCGCTCCACATCTTTAGGCAATAAGTGACGCACCGCATCGACTTTCTCTCTGGCCTCTAAGCTCTTAGTGGCAACATTCTCTCCCCACTTCATTCTTAGTTCAATTTCAGCGCCATTTTGTGAGGAGCTTGAGCGTAGCTCCTCAATGCCGCCCATGGTGGCTAACGACTCCTCTAGTACATTGGTGATATCACGCTCCACCTCTGAAGGGGTGGAGCCTTTATAGGGGACCTCAACAATCACCTGAGGAATATCGATGCCAGGGAACATCTCTAGCGGTAATAATCGACTAGAGGCGAGCCCAAACAGCAGTATTGCCACAAAAAACATCGTTGTTGTTACCGGCCTTGTAATGGCTAAGCGGGTGATATTCATGCTTCGCCTCCTTCAAGACTTATGTCTGACTCTTCTCTATCAAACTCCTTTCTATCAAAGAGGGCATAAAGCACTGGGATCACAACTAAAGTCAGCAGCGTTGATAACGATAAACCGAAAATCACCGTAATCGCCATCGGCGCTCTCACTTCGCTACCATCACCAAGGCCTAGTGCCATAGGAGATAGGCCAAGTGCGGTAGTCATGGTGGTCATGATGATCGGGCGCAGACGCGATTTAGCCGCGTTAGAGATTGCAGTAAGCTTATCTTCGCCACTTTGACGCAGTTGGTTAATTCTGTCGACCAGTACGATGGCGTTGTTGACCACGATTCCCGCCAGCATAATAAGGCCAATAAACACCACGACACTTAGGTGGGTCTGGGTAATATACAGGCCTAAAATACTGCCGCCGACCGCCATAGGGACAGCGATTAAGATCAGTAGCGGATGCAGTAAGGACTCAAACTGACTCGCCATGACTAAGTACACGAGAAATACCGCAAGTACCAGTGCTATTTGCAATGACTTGAATGAGTGCTCCATCTCTTCATTTTGACCACCAAAGCGAGCTTGAATTGAGGTTGGCAGTGTTTGATTCGCCAAGATCTCACGAGCGGTGAGTACGGCGTCATTTAAATCACCATAGGCTAAGTTTGCAGACACTATGGCCACACGTTGCTGGCTAATGCGGTTAATGGCAGATGGACCAAGCTTTAAACTCACATCAGCAACGGCGCTTAGTGATATCGGATGACTACTATTGGGATTGATGATCATCGAGTCGATATCACTAATTTGGTTACGTTCATCGAGCTCACTGCGTACCAAGATATCAATTTTACGATCTCGCACCGTGTACTGACTGGCAATTGTGCCGCCAATACGCTGAGCAATGCGATTCGCCACCGTTGGTGCGTCCATACCCAGTGCTGCTAATCGCTCATGATCAAAGCGGATACTCAGTTCTGGCTGACCGTCACGTAGACTGGTATTGATATCGGCAAAGCGGTCTGAATCAGACAGGGCTTCGACTAAGTTGTCGGCAGTTAGTTTAAGCTGACCTAAATCATAACCGACTAGCTCAATCTCCAGCGGCGTTTTAAAGCTAAATAGCTCAGGATGCTGAACCTTGGCTTCAAGTTCTGGAATGCGCATTGCTGTGGTACGTAGCTTATCGGCTACGGCATCGAAAGCGCTGTGATCGCTAAGCACCACTTGTAAGCGTCCCCAGTTCTCACCCCCTCGTGAAGTATCAGAGGTCATTAAACCGCCGCTACCCGCCTGACTATAGGCGTGTTTGACATCATCCCTTTCTTTAATCGACAGTGCGAGGGTTCGCAGGACTCTATCGGTTTGTGTGACTTCGGTTCCTGGCGGCAATAGTACCTCAACATAGAACTCACCTTGGTTCATTGGCGGAATCAGCTCCATGCCAAGGCGTGGTATTAAAAGGGCCGCTCCAGCGGTCACCATAATCGCAATCGATAATGTCAGTACTCTAAACTTAAGCGCCGCAGAAAGCAGCTTGTGATAGAAGCGCTCTAACTTGTGATAAGCCCAATTAAAGGCGCCGCTAATTGGGCGCATCACAAGCCCCATTAACCAAGACAGGCTGCGACTAATAATCAGCACTAAGGTCAATAGTGCGCTTGGTAGGTAGTTAAATAGCAGCACAAAGGGGAACGAGAACACGGTGGCACTGTAATGCTTGAGTTTAGCCATCTTGGTCTCAGGTTTCGGTTTTGCTGTCTTTTCCAATAAGGGGGGCAGTGCCTTAAAGCCTTCACGAGAGGCAAGCATAGGGATGGTTGTTAACGCCACTAGCAATGAGGCGAGCAGGGCGAAGGTCACCGTTAATGCTTGATCTGAAAACAATGCACCGGCAACGCCATCAACAAACACGAGAGGTACAAATACGGCAAGCGTGGTGAGGGTTGAGGCGAAGATAGCGCCTGCGACCTCTTTTGTGCCGGTCACGGCGGCATCTAATCGGCTCATACCAAGGGATTTACAGCGGTCGATATTTTCAAGCACCACGATGGCGTTATCCACTAAGAGCCCGACAGCGAGCGCTATGCCTCCTAGCGACATGATGTTAAGGCTGATATCAGCAAAATACATCATGTTAAAGGTGGCAATGACCGAGAACGGAATTGAGATTGAGATAATCAGGGTTGGTACAATATCCCTAAGAAACAGATAGATGACGAGCATAGATAGCAGACTACCTATCAGGGCTGCAGTGGTCACCTCATTGACGGCACTTTCGATAAACTCTGACTGATCATAGATGACTTTCAGCTCAGCCTTGGCGTTATGCTTATTGAGCTTATTAAGCTCTGCTGTGACTTTTTGAGCCACGGAAACCGTATTGGCATCACCTTCTTTGTAGATCGCCAGCTCAATGGACTCTTTATCACCAATACGAGTGATGTCATTGCGTTCCTTATAGGCATCGACAATTTGCGCCACTTCAAATAGGCGTACTAAGGTCTGCTCATCACGGTAGATCACGATCTGGCCAAGCTCGTCCAAAGAATTGAACTGATTTAGGGTGCGGACTAAGTACTCTTTGTCGCCTTGGATCACTTTACCTGCAGATAGGTTGATATTTTCTTCGGCAATACGGTTACGAATAAGATCGGCGCTTAAATTAAGTTGTGTCAGCTTTTGTTGGTTAAGCTGAATATGCACCTCTTGTTGTAGACCTCCGGAAAGTCTTACTGCGGCAACGCCTGTAAGAGACTCAAGTTGGCGCTTAAGCTCCTCCTCGGCATAGGTTCGCATCTGTTTTAGCTCAGTCTCGCTCATACCATCGGTTGCACCTGCGGTGGTTTCAGGTACCGATAGCGCTAAACGAACGATAGGATCGAGATTAGGATTAAATCGCAATAATAATGGCTTTTTTACATCGAGCGGCAACTCTATGGTGTCGAGCTTTTCGCGCACATCTAAGCTCGCCATATCCATGTCGGTGCCCCATTCAAATTCCAGCACCACATCAGACATGCCAGAGCGAGAAATTGAGCTGATTTTCCTAAGCCCCTTTACAATACCTGCCGCTTCTTCGATTGGCTTCGAGACCAATTGTTCGACTTCTACTGGCGCTGCACCCACATATTGAGTACGAATGGTGATGGTAGGGTAACTCAAGTCGGGTAATAGCTTGACTGCAAGGCGTGAGAAACCCACCATGCCGAAAAGGATCACCGCAAACATAAACATCCATACAGTTACCGGTCGATTAACCGCCGTTTTTATAATAGACATAACGTATTCCTTTGCTTATTTAGCTGACGCTAGGTCTACGGAGTTGATCACTTCAACTAAGGATTTATCTTTGAGGTTTTGTTGACCGCGGATCACAATTTGTTCGCCAGGTTCGATCCCTGCAATGACTTCTACAGTATCGGCTTCTCGATAACCGAGGGAGACAGCGCGGCGGTTGGCGTTCTCACCATCGATAACATAGAGCGCAAATTCGTTATCTTGGTTTATTATTGCGTTGTAAGGTACGGTAATTACATTGTTATGGGTGTCGTACCTGAGCTCGACACGGGTAAACATGCCCGCTTTTAGAGTCGCATCTTGGTTTGGCACAGAAAGCGTCACTTTAAAGGTACCGCTTTGCGCATCAACAATCGGACTTATCCGCAATACAGTCGCGTGGGTCGTTTGCTGCGTATGCTTGTTAGCAAAAATTTCGGCGTCTTGACCAAGGCGAAGGTGCTGAAGTTGTTGCTCCGGTAAATGCACTATGCCGTAGAGTTCGTCTTGATTGATTACGTAAAATAGCTCGTCAAACTCTTTCGCCATATTGCCAGATTTGACGAAGCGGGTTGCGATAACACCATCGATAGGCGAGCGGATCATGCTCTCTTGGACATAAAGTGCGGCTAGATCGCGTTTAGCCATGGCGGCCTGTAGGTTATATTCCAATTTCGCCATCGAATCGGCGCTGAAGAATTCTTTATTGCTTATTTTTTTTAGACGATTTAATTCCTGCTCGATAATCTCAACTTCGGCTTGAGAGCGGTCTAACTCAAATTTCTGTCTTTTAGAGTCGATAACCGCCAACAACTGCCCCTTCTTGACTCTGTCACCTTCTTCGACTTCAAGTGCTTGAATAAGCCCTGCAACTCGGGTGACAACTTTTGCTTCTTGAGGTGCTTCCAGTGTTGCTGTGGTGCTATAGAAAGAGGAAACATCGCCTTGGATCACAGTGGCTGTTTCTACAGGCACTGCGTACTTCTCCTCCTCTTTAGTTTGTTCTTGTTCGCCACAGGCTGTTAATAGAGTTGCTAGCAGCAGAGGTAGAATGATTGTTTTTTTAGTTAACGCTTCCATGTAGGCCGACCTTTATTCGATTTTCCGATAGGCTGATAAAGCATTATGTGTGCCAATATTTATATCCTTTAAATTCAGTTGGTTAGAATATCGCTTGATAGTGAGGTGGTATTTACCACGAACAATGTAGCGAAAAGTTACAGATGTTAGTTTTTTTAACAAGTGTGGTAGGGAGCACTATTATGACTTTCATCGTCATCTGAATTGGGGGCTGTTTAGGCTTGTTTTGCTAAACTGCTATTAAACGAAAAGCAATACTGATGCCGCCGTGACTCCCACTATCGGTAGTTTTGCGTAACTATTACGTACATAATTGGATTAGCGAGTGTTCGTTTTACACGGAAATCTATTATTGAACTCTATATTTAGCAAATTTCATGATGAATTTAATTTGAGGTTTATTGGCTTTTTGGGGCATAAAAAAAGCACTCAATGAGTGCTTTTTAATAATGAACGTGAGCTTAGATCTAAGTGACGAGTTTAGATTAACTCCGTTTTAGTTATCCCATTAATCGCGTTTATCTTTATCGATAAAATCACGCTTAGGAACACCAGTATAAAGCTGGCGAGGACGGCTGATCTTGTGACCAGGCTGATCCAACATCTCTTTCCAGTGGGCAATCCAGCCGACAGTACGCGCAAGGGCGAACAATACAGTGAACATGCTTGTTGGAATACCGATAGCCTTCATGATGATCCCAGAGTAGAAATCAACATTTGGATAAAGCTTCTTAGAGACGAAATACTCATCTTCTAGTGCAATACGCTCAAGCTCCATCGCCACATCGAGTAGTGGATCATTCACTTTAAGTTCAGCTAGTACTTCATGACAGGTTTCACGCATCACTTTTGCGCGAGGGTCGAAGTTTTTGTAAACACGATGACCGAAGCCCATTAGACGGAATGGATCTTCTTTATCTTTAGCGCGCTCGATAAACTCTGGAATGCGATCGACAGTGCCAATCTCTTCAAGCATATTCAAGCATGCTTCGTTAGCACCGCCGTGAGCGGGGCCCCATAGCGATGCAATACCAGCAGCGATACATGCAAATGGATTCGCACCTGAAGAGCCTGCAAGGCGTACCGTTGAAGTAGAGGCATTTTGCTCGTGATCAGCGTGTAGGATAAAGATACGATCCATCGCGCGTTCTACGATTGGGTTAACCTTGTACTCTTCACATGGCACACCAAACATCATGCTTAGGAAGTTACCGGCATAGCTTAAGTCGTTACGCGGATAAACAAACGGTTGACCGATTGAATACTTGTAACACATAGCTGCGATTGTTGGCATTTTTGATACTAAGCGGTATGCAGCAATTTCACGATGACGCTCATCATTCACATCCAAAGAGTCTTGGTAGAAAGCAGAAAGGGCACCGGTTACACCACATAGCATCGCCATTGGGTGAGCATCACGTCTAAAGCCTCTAAAGAAGCTAGCAAGTTGCTCATTTACCATGGTGTGTGTCTTAACTGTGTATACGAATTTTTCGTATTCAGCTTTATTTGGAAGCTCACCGTAAAGTAATAAATAACATAAATCTAAATAGTTAGACTCTTCTGCTAGCTGATCGATTGGGTAACCGCGGTGCAACAGCACGCCTTTCTCTCCATCGATATAAGTAATTGCAGATTCACATGATCCGGTCGCTAGAAATCCTGGATCGAAAGTAAAGTAACCTTTGCTACCTAGTTTACTGATGTCGATTACATCAAACCCTGCCGTACCTTCTTTAATAGGCAGTTCGATTGAATCATTCCCTGGTAGTTCTAATGTGGCTATATTATCAGCCATACCCCATTCTCCTTACTTCATTCTTATTGAGTGCGGCTTATCAAACATGATTACTTTACAGTGAATCTAGATCACATTTCAATTTAAATAAGCGTTTAAATTTGTTAGACCATGGTCTTAAATGCCCTTAAGCACTTGTCGCATCAGAGGCTTGGCAGATTTTTTTACCAAAAAAACTAAATTTGCATAATGTGATGTTTGTATTTGACATTTCACCCACGTATACTTGCCGCAGCTCAGAAGAGCTGCATACATTGCCAATTAGTTATCGCTTTTTTACATGCTTAATTAGTGCTGGCTAAATTGTTAAATGTTTGTTTCAAGTTTTCTTTTGTGAAAGTTTCAAACCGTGACCTAAATCACTGATTGGAATTTGAGCGAAAGCGGTTCATATAACAAAAATTAGCTCAATTGAGCAGAGTGAGCAGAACGTGAAAAAGCAAAGACCTGTCCATTTAGATCTGCAGACCATACGCTTCCCTGCAACAGCGATCGCGTCCATTCTTCATCGTGTATCGGGTGTCATCATGCTGTTTGCCGTCGGTATCCTTATCTGGTTGCTTAATGAATCATTAGCTTCACCAGAAAGTTTTGCTGGCGTCCAATCTCTCTTTGATAACTTTATCGTTAAGTTCATCGTCTGGGGAATTCTGACCGCGCTGGGTTATCACTTGATAGTGGGGATTCGCCACTTAGTGATGGATGCTGGCTACTGGGAAGAACTTTCTTCTGGTGTAACTTCGGCTAAAGTCGCTATTGCATTAGCAGTAGTGTTTTCAATCATTGCGGGGATTTGGGTATGGTAACTAACGCAGCAAGTCTTGGTCGCAGCGGTGTCCATGACTTTATTCTTATACGTGCAAGTGCAGTAGTCCTAGCCTGTTACACCATTTTTTTGGTTGGGTTTATCGCATGTAGCTCTCCACTAACTTATGACGTATGGCATGGTTTGTTTAGCACATTGCCAATGAAAGTTTTTACACTACTCGCACTCGTAGCGGTATTAGTTCATGCCTGGATCGGTATCTGGCAGGTGCTAACAGATTACGTTAAGTGTGTTTCTCTACGTGGTGTACTTCAGTTTGTTTTTGTCATCGCCGCCTTCTGTTATTTGGCCGCTGGCATTTTGATTGTGTGGGGTGTTTAAGTGGGTATTCCAGTTCGCGAATTTGACGCGGTTGTAATCGGTGCTGGTGGTGCCGGTATGCGTGCCGCTTTACAGATCTCTAAAGAAGGTAAGAGCTGTGCGCTTTTATCTAAAGTATTCCCAACCCGTTCTCATACAGTATCTGCACAGGGTGGTATTACCGTTGCGCTAGGTAACGCCCATGAAGATCACTGGGAACAGCATATGTACGATACCGTGAAAGGTTCCGATTTTATCGGTGACCAAGAAGCGATTGAGTTTATGTGTAAAACTGGCCCAGAAGCAGTGATTGAGCTTGAGCATATGGGTTTACCTTTCTCACGTTTCGACAATGGTAAAATTTACCAACGTCCATTTGGTGGCCAGTCTAAAAACTTTGGTGGTGAACAAGCTGCGCGAACTGCAGCCGCAGCAGACCGTACAGGTCATGCATTACTTCACTGCCTTTATCAGCAAAACGTTAAGCATAAAACTGAAGTCTTCTCTGAGTGGTATGCACTCGACTTAGTTAAAAATGAAGACGGTGTGATTGTTGGTTGTACTGCAATTGAAATTGAAACTGGCGAAATCGTTTATTTCAAGGCAAAAGCAACCATCTTAGCAACAGGTGGTGCAGGGCGTATTTATGCGTCAACCACTAACGCGCATATTAACACTGGTGACGGCGTTGGTATGGCGATGCGTGCTGGGGTTCAGATGCAAGACATGGAAATGTGGCAGTTCCACCCAACGGGTATTGCTGGCGCGGGTGTTTTGGTCACCGAAGGTTGTCGTGGTGAAGGTGGATATCTGCTGAACAAAGACGGCGAGCGCTTCATGGAGCGTTACGCGCCAAATGCGAAGGACTTGGCATCACGTGACGTGGTAGCACGCTCAATGATGACTGAAATTCGTGAAGGTCGTGGTCTCGATGGCCCTCTTGGACCGCACTGTCTGCTTAAGCTTGACCATTTAGGTAAAGAGACCCTAGAAGCTCGTCTGCCAGGTGTTTGTGAACTGTCGCGCACGTTCGCTCATATCGATCCTGCCGATGGTCCTATTCCTGTTCTTCCTACTTGTCACTACATGATGGGCGGCCTACCTGCAAAAGTGAGCGGTCAAGTTGTTCGCCAGAATAGTGATGGCAGCGAAGAAGATGTGATCGGCTTATTTGCCGTTGGTGAAATTGCGTGCGTTTCGGTACACGGAGCTAACCGATTGGGTGGTAACTCATTGTTAGATCTTGTAGTATTTGGTCGAGCAGCTGGGCAACACTTAGGTAAGGCGTTAGATGAAACGCCAACACCAAAAGAGGCGAGCCAAGCCGAGATTGATGCTTCTCTGACGCGTTTAAACCGTTGGGAAAGCAACAAGGATGGCGAAGACCCAGCAGTTATCCGTAAGGATCTACAGCTTTGTATGCAGCTTAACTTCTCTGTATTTAGAAGTGGTGATGCGATGGCTGAGGGCCTTAAAGAGCTTAAAGCAATTCGCGAACGTCTAGCCAATGCCAAGCTTTCAGATAACTCAACTGAATTCAATACTCAACGTATTGAGTGCTTAGAGTTAGATAACTTGATGGCGACTGCGATTGCAACAGCGACAGCGGCTAACTTCCGTACCGAAAGTCGCGGTGCTCATTCTCGTGAAGATTTCTTGGACCGAGATGATGAGAACTGGTTATGTCATAGCATCTATGACCCAGTGACCGAGCAGATGACGAAGCGAGATGTTAACATGGAGCCTAAGCTTCGTGACGCATTCCCGCCTATCAAGCGTACTTACTAAGGAGAAGCCACGATGAAATTGGAATTTGCAGTTTATCGCTACAATCCTGACGTAGATACGAAGCCGTATATGAAGGATTACAGCTTAGAAGTTCAAGAAGGTACTGACATGATGGTACTGGATGCACTTTTAAAGCTTAAAGAGTTAGATCCAACACTGGCTTTTAGACGCTCGTGCCGTGAAGGCGTGTGTGGTAGTGATGGTATTAACATGAACGGTAAAAACGGACTTGCTTGTATTACCCCCGTTTCGACCTTCCAAGGTAAAAAAATTGAAATCCGTCCACTACCCGGCATGCCAGTAGTACGTGATTTGATTGTCGACCTCACTCAGTTTTATACCCAGTATGAAAAGATTAAGCCTTACCTGATTAATGATGAAAAAACGCCTGCGCGTGAACATTTACAATCACCTGAAGATCGTGAGCACTTAGATGGACTTTATGAGTGCATCATGTGTGCATGTTGTTCTACGGCTTGTCCTTCGTTCTGGTGGAACCCAGATAAATTCATTGGCCCTAGTGGTTTGCTACATGCCTATCGTTTCCTAATCGATAGCCGTGATACAGCAACCGAGGAGCGTTTATCTGGATTAGATGATGCATATAGTGTCTTCCGCTGCCACGGCATCATGAACTGTGTGGACGTTTGTCCTAAAGGGCTTAACCCAACAAAAGCAATTGGACATATTAAGTCTATGCTTCTGAAGAGAGCCGTTTAAATGCAGTACCAAGAGCCGATATTGATATAGCTCTATAGGAGTCACTTTCCCTGTGGAGAGTGGCTCTTTTTTGTGTCATGGAAGACGAATATAACGATAATCTGGAACTCTAGGGGCTACAGAGATTACAGATAATTTGGGTTAGCTCAAACGATCTGTATTTATGACTTTGGCTAAGCAAGTGTATACAGTTTGAAAGGAATAGAAATGCACCAAGGCATCATGAAAGCCTGGCTCGAATCATCTCATCTTAATGGTGCGAATTCGACCTATGTAGAAGAGATGTATGAAGCCTATCAAGAAGATCCGCAGTCGGTAACTGAAGACTGGCGTGTCGTGTTTGATAACCTCCCTCTAGTTAATGGCACATCGGCTGATGTACCAGAAGCTGCCCACTCTAAAGTACGTGACTATTTTCGTAGTCTTGCATTAGAAGGACGTCAGAAAGGTTCGCCTAAGGTGACCGACCCTGAGGTCGATGCAAAACAAGTAAAAGTCCTACAGCTAATTAACGCTCACCGTTTCCGCGGTCATCAGAATGCTAACTTAGATCCGCTTGAAATTTGGAAGCGTGAAAAAGTTTCTGAATTGGATCCCGCTTTTCATGGCTTAGATAGCGATGACATGCAGCGTCAATTTAATACGGGGTCATTTGCTCATGGTGGTGAAACCATGAAGCTTGAAGATCTCGTAAAAGCATTGAAAGCAACCTATTGTGGTTCTATCGGTGCTGAGTACATGCACATTACCGACACCGATGAGAAACGCTGGATCCAGCAACGTCTTGAACCTTCTCTCGGTGCTGCAAACTACTCAAAAGAAGATAAGACTCGAATTCTTGAAGGACTTAATGCTGCTGAAGGTATGGAAAAGTACCTAGGTGCTAAGTTCCCTGGTGCTAAGCGCTTCTCATTAGAAGGCGGTGATGCACTTGTTCCTATGATGCGTGAAATCATCTATCGCGCAGGCGATGCGGGTACCAAAGAAGTGGTTATCGGTATGGCGCACCGTGGTCGTTTAAACGTACTGGTGAACATCCTAGGTAAAAAACCTTCTGAACTGTTCGACGAATTTGCTGGTAAACACAGCGATGCACTTAATGGTTCTGGTGACGTAAAATATCACCAAGGTTTTTCATCAGACTTTGAAACGCCAGGCGGAAATGTCCACTTAGCACTAGCGTTTAACCCATCTCATCTTGAGATTGTTAACCCTGTGGTTATGGGGTCGGTTCGTGCTCGTCTAGACCGTCGAGGATGCGATACTGGCCGCCAAGTGATGCCTATTACCATTCATGGTGACTCGGCGATTACCGGTCAGGGCATTGTGCAAGAAACCTTTAACATGTCACAAACTCGTGCTTTTAGAGTTGGTGGCAGTATACGTATCGTCGTTAACAACCAAGTAGGCTTCACTACTAATTTAACCGAAGACGTGCGTTCGACTGAGTACTGCACCGATATCGCTAAGATGGTGCAGGCGCCTATTTTCCACGTCAATGCTGATGACCCAGAAGCTGTTGCTTTTGTCTCTCAACTTGCGGTCGATTATCGCAACGAGTTTAAGCGTGATGTGGTGATTGATTTAGTTTGTTATCGCCGTCATGGTCATAACGAAGCCGATGAGCCAAGTGCTACTCAGCCTCTGATGTATGCCAAAATCAAGAAGCACCCAACCCCAAGAAAGATCTATGCCGATAGACTGATTGCTGAAACGACTTTAGCGAGCGATGAAGTCACGGCTATGGTGAACGACTACCGTGATGCGCTAGATGGCGGAGACTGTGTGGTTAAAGAGTGGCGCCCAATGACATTGCATTCAGTCGATTGGAGCCCATATATCGGTGCCGATTGGAACGATGCATATCAAGCAGAGCTGCCGATTGATCGAATCAAGCAGCTAGCAGAGAAAATCAGCTATGTGCCTGAAAGCCATAAGCTACAGTCTCGTGTCGCTAAGATCTACAAAGACCGTCTTGCGATGGCCGCTGGTGAGAAGTTGCTCGATTGGGGGTTTGCAGAAACCTTAGCTTATGCCTCGATCCTTGAAGACAAGAAGCGCATTCGCATAACGGGTCAAGATTCTGGTCGGGGTACTTTCTTCCATCGTCATGCGGTGCTGCATAACCAAAATGATGCAACCGCTTATATGCCACTTCGCAACATTGCAGATGAGCAGGGGCCAATCGATATTACTGACTCGGTGCTTTCTGAAGCCTCTGTATTAGCTTTCGAATATGGCTATGCGACAGCAGAACCTGGCGGATTAACGCTTTGGGAAGCACAATTTGGTGATTTTGCTAACTGTGCCCAAGTGGTTATTGACCAATTCCTATCATCGGGTGAGCAAAAGTGGGGCCGTTTATGTGGTCTGACTATGTTACTGCCTCATGGTTATGAAGGTCAGGGACCTGAGCACTCGAGTGCCCGTTTAGAACGTTTCCTTCAGCTTTGTGCTAACCACAACATGCAAGTATGTGTGCCATCGACTCCTGCGCAGGTTTATCACATGCTGCGCCGTCAGGTTGTACGCCCAATGCGTCGTCCTTTAGTGGTTATGTCACCAAAGTCATTACTGCGTCATCCATTAGCCGTATCAAGCATGGAGGAGCTGGCTGAAGGCTCATTCCAGAATATCATCGGTGAAATTGATGAATTAAATGCAAGTAAAGTGGATAGAGTCGTATTTTGTAGCGGAAAGGTTTACTTTGAGCTGCTAGAGCGTCGTCGTAAAGAAGGCTTAGAGAATGTTGCACTAATCCGTGTTGAACAGTTGTATCCGTTCCCACATGAAGAAGCGCAAGCTGCCCTTGCCGATTATGCCCATGTTAAAGATTTTGTTTGGTGTCAAGAAGAGCCGCAAAACCAAGGTGCTTGGTATTGTAGTCAACACCATTTTTGGAGCGTCATTCCAGCAGGAGCTCAGTTGAGCTATGCGGGCCGTGAAGCGTCAGCTGCGCCAGCATGTGGTTACCCTGCATTGCATGCTCAGCAACAAGAATCATTAATCAACAGTGCGTTAAAGCTGTAGTAATAGAACATTTATAAAAAGGATCGTAATCCATGAGTATCGAAATTAAGGTACCCGTACTGCCAGAATCAGTTGCAGATGCAACCATTGCTACTTGGCATGTTCAAGCTGGCGAGCAAGTTTCTCGTGATCAAATCCTTGTTGATATTGAAACTGATAAAGTTGTACTTGAAGTTGTAGCGCCTGAAGATGGACAAATTTCAGAGTTTTTAGCCGAGGAAGGTGACACTGTTCTTGGTGAAGCTGTAATCGCAAACTTTGTTGCTGGCGCGGTTGCGGGTCAAGAAGTGACTAAAGCTGAAGCTGAAGCGGTTACACCTGCAAGCGAGTCATCTGATGAGTCAAATGACGCACTAAGCCCATCTGTTCGCCGTCTTGTCGCTGAGCATAATGTTGACCCAAGTGCTGTTAAAGGTACTGGAGTAGGCGGTCGTATCACTAAAGAAGACGTCGAAGCATTCGTTAAGAATAAGCCTGCGGCCGCTGCTGTGAGTGCTCCTGCGCCAGCTGCAGTTGCACCACTTGCTGAGCGTAGCGAGAAGCGTGTACCTATGACACGCCTTCGTAAGACAATCGCTAATCGCTTACTTGAAGCGAAAAACTCGACAGCTATGTTAACCACGTTTAACGAAGTTAACATGAAGCCAATCATGGATATTCGTAAGCAATATCAAGAGATTTTCGAGAAGCGCCACGGTATTCGCCTTGGTTTCATGTCTTTCTACGTGAAGGCTGTAACCGAAGCACTTAAGCGCTTCCCAGAAGTAAACGCATCAATCGATGGTGATGATATTGTTTATCACAACTACTTTGATGTAAGCATCGCAGTATCGACTCCTCGTGGCCTTGTGACACCAGTTTTGCGTGACACAGACAAGATGAGCCTTGCCGATATCGAGCGTAATGTTCGTGAACTCGCGATTAAAGGTCGTGATGGTAAGTTAACTGTTGATGATATGACTGGCGGTAACTTCACCGTGACTAACGGTGGTGTGTTTGGCTCATTGATGTCAACGCCAATCTTGAATTTGCCACAAAGCGCAATCTTAGGCATGCATGCCATTAAAGATCGCCCTATGGCAGTAAATGGTCAGGTTGAAATCCTGCCTATGATGTACCTCGCACTTTCTTACGATCACCGTATTGTAGATGGACGTGAATCAGTTGGTTACTTGGTTGCTATTAAAGACTTCCTTGAAGATCCAACTCGTCTGCTTCTTGACCTTTAAGTCAAGACAGACAATACCCTCGCTGCGGGCCCGTTTGGGCCTGCTGAAATACATAAGAAGTATAATGGATAGATCATCATGAATTTGCATGAATATCAGGCAAAAGCCTTATTTGCCGAATATGGTTTACCAGTGTCAGAAGGTTTTGCATGTGATACTGCCCAAGAAGCAGTAGAAGCAGCAGGACATATTGGCGGTGATATGTGGGTTGTTAAGTGTCAAGTGCACGCTGGCGGCCGCGGGAAAGCTGGTGGCGTTAAAGTCACTGGCGATAAAGAAGAGATCAGAGCATTTGCCGAGCATTGGTTAGGTAAGAACTTAGTGACTTATCAAACTGACGAGAAAGGCCAGCCTGTTGCTAAAATCCTAGTTGAAAGCTGTACCGATATCGCAAACGAGCTTTATTTAGGTGCGGTTGTTGACCGTGCAACTCGTCGCGTTGTGTTTATGGCATCGACTGAAGGTGGTGTTGAGATTGAAACTGTGGCTGAAGAAACGCCAGAGTTGATCCACAAGGCTATCATCGACCCGCTAACGGGTCCTCAGCCATATCAGGCCCGTGATCTTGGCTTCAAGTTAGGTCTTAACCCAACTCAGATGAAGCAGTTCACTAAAGTCTTTATGGGCTTGGCGAAAATGTTCGAAGATCATGATTTCGCGCTACTTGAAATCAACCCTCTTGTGATCACAGACGAAGGTAACATTCACTGTCTTGATGGCAAGATTGGTATCGATGGCAACGCATTGTTCCGTCAACCTAAGATCCGTGACATGCACGATCCATCACAAGATGATGCTCGTGAAGCTCACGCGGCTAAGTTCGAGCTGAACTATGTTGCACTAGATGGCAATGTTGGCTGCATGGTTAACGGTGCTGGTCTAGCAATGGGTACGATGGATATCGTTAACCTACACGGCGGCAAGCCAGCTAACTTCCTAGACGTAGGCGGTGGAGCAACTAAAGAGCGCGTAGCTGAAGCATTTAAGATCATCCTATCTGACGATAACGTTAAAGCGGTTCTAGTGAACATCTTTGGTGGTATTGTACGTTGTGACATGATTGCTGAAGGCATCATCGGCGCAGTTAAAGAGGTTGGTGTTGAAGTGCCTGTTGTTGTTCGTCTTGAAGGTACTAACGCAGACCTTGGTCGCGATGTATTAGCAAGCTCAGGTCTTGACATTATTGCAGCTGAGTCACTAACAGACGCTGCTGTTAAAGTTGTAGCTGCTGCGGAGGGCAAATAATGTCTGTATTAATTAACAAAGATACTAAAGTTATCTGTCAAGGTTTCACTGGCGGTCAAGGTACATTCCACTCTGAGCAAGCAATCGCTTACGGTACTCAGATGGTTGGTGGTGTTTCACCAGGAAAAGGTGGTCAAACTCATCTTGGTCTACCAGTATTTAATACTGTTAAAGACGCGGTAGAAGTAACGGGAGCAACCGCTTCTGTTATCTACGTTCCAGCACCTTTCTGTAAAGATGCAATCCTTGAAGCAATCGACGGTGGCATCGAGCTAATCGTTTGTATTACTGAAGGGATCCCAACGCTAGATATGCTTCAAGTTAAAGTTAAGCTTGAAGAAACTGGCGTTCGTATGATTGGTCCAAACTGCCCAGGTGTGATTACTCCAGGTGAATGTAAGATTGGTATCATGCCTGGTCATATCCATAAGCCTGGTAAAGTCGGTATTGTTTCTCGCTCTGGTACATTAACCTACGAAGCGGTTAAGCAAACTACTGATGAAGGTTTCGGCCAATCAACTTGTGTTGGTATTGGTGGTGACCCAATTCCTGGTACTAACTTCATCGACGTATTGGAAATGTTCCAAAACGATCCGCTAACAGAAGCTATCGTTATGATTGGCGAAATTGGTGGTACTGCTGAAGAAGAAGCTGCTGAATACATCAAGGCGAACGTAACTAAGCCTGTTGTTTCATACATTGCTGGTGTTACTGCACCTGAAGGCAAGCGTATGGGCCATGCTGGCGCGATTATCGCTGGCGGTAAAGGTACTGCAGAAGATAAGTTTGCAGCTCTTGAAGCGGCAGGCGTTACGACTGTACGTTCGCTTGCGGACATCGGTAGTGCACTACGCACTAAGACTGGTTGGTAAACACCAATTAGTTATAAAAAGGCGCCTAAGGCGCCTTTTTTTTGTGTAAATTGACTCAAGCTACCGGAAACAAGAGTCTACTTTTTGATTTTTTCTGTTTATTTTTAGAGTTTAATTTTACTTACTCGGCATTTTCTAGAACGTTTGGCGATAAAAACGGGATATTTGGTCAAAAAAATGGCGGACTTAAGCCAATCTGTTATACCTAATTTATCTATAGGGAACTTGTAGGTAACTTTTATGTCTATGGTGAGCGCAAAAGAGTTTTCCGATTGGTTAAGGCTGAGATTCGGTGGCCTTAAAGAGGGGGTTTCACTTACGCGTAGTGATATCAATCAGTTAACTGGCCGACAAAATTTTTCAGCTGACTTTGTTAATGATATTCACTTTGAGCTAATGCGTCACGGTTTAGCGTTTGTCACTGATACCTCTAGGGAGGAGTTCTACTTAGTGCCCATCAACAAGCAGTCATGGCGTGAACAGCTAGAGCAGCAATTTGAAAAAGAAATTTTCTGCAATATTATCCCACTCAATATTTCCAGTAAGTAAGGGCTACTTGCTCGTATGCTTGCGGTTTGCTTAGACGAACTCAGGCCTATTTAACTGTTAGTTTATCTACCCACATCTTAATATCTTTACGGCTGATTTATCCGCTTCGGCTCTTAAGATAAAAGGGGTTATGGCAGTGTTTTGCAACTGCCAATATTAACAATTCATTTTCATATTCTGTTATGATGCCGACACTTATATATCACTCTGAAATAAATTAAAAAAGCATGACTAGGCCGTAATAGGGTTAGGTTAAATATCAGAGTTCAAGGATCTTGTGTTCATGTCGACGTTTTCGATTATCTTCCCTTTACTGTTTATGGCTAGCTTAGGCTACTTGTTGACTGCAAAAGGGCCTTTTACTAAGGCGCATATTGCCGGAATTAGCTTGTTCACTTTCTATATTTGTATCCCCGCATTTTTATTTATCAATATGTACCAAGCTGATCTAAGTCGAAGCTTTGAGCTAGCAACTTTAGGTGCATTTTATCTGCCGGTAGCTGCAGTATATGGGCTGAGCGCTGCTCTGTACTTCGCTTTAAGCCCTAAAGGGGGGGAGCGGCGATGTGAAAGCGCTGTGTTTGCTCTAGGTTGCAGTTACTCCAACACCATTTTAGTTGGCTTGCCTATCATCGCGGGGGCTCTCGGGGAGCAGATGATGGGAAAGGTGTTTGCCATTATTACTTTTCATAGTGCGCTATTGTTTTCGCTAACTTTCTTGCTTAGTGCTAAACATGGCAAAGGGGTCACAGGCGCATGGCAATTTAGTAAAGGGATAGTACTAAACCCCATTGTGCTCAGTATTTCTGGGGGACTAATTTTAAACTTGTTGCACATATCCTTGGAGGGAAACTTAATCAATGGTTTGCGATTGCTCAGTGAGCCCGCTTTGGCCTGTGCGCTATTTGTACTAGGCGCAAATCTCGCTTTTTATAAAGTGGCGAGGGACTGGCATCGAGCATTTCTAGCTTCAATCATAAAGCTGTTATTGCTGCCGCTATTTGTCTATTGCGTCGCTAAGTTTGGCTTTAAGCTGCAACAAGAATCGATAGCCTTATTAGTGTTACTGAGTGCTTCACCTTTAGGTGTAAATGCATATTTGGTGGCAATGCAGGTAAAAGCGCAGCAATCGGTTATTGCCAGTACCGTAGTCATCTCTACGGTACTGTCGGTGTTTACTATGAGTTTGTGGCTGACGCTATTACTTTGATGGTAATGCTTGTTTGCTAGGTGTACGAGTTAACTCAGCAGGGCTAAGAATATAAAGATCTTCAGAGTAGAAGTCTTCAGTCTGTGCCATACGCCACCATTCGTTCCAAGGCCCTGCAATTTGATTCTCATTAATCAGGTCGTTAGCCTGTAGAGGTTCGATTAAACTGCCGACCGACATTAATAAACCATAAGGCGTTCGGCGCTTTAACATATGCGGTTGTAGTTTTTCAGGGCTATCCAGCCCCATACTTCCTACTAATTCAAAGAAGCTGTGGAGAGTATTTTTATGATAATTCTTCACTCGTTCACTCTTGGCATTGACGTCTATTGCTTTACTTCTGGCGGGATCTTGAGTTGCTATGCCTGTGGGGCACATATTGGTATTACAGTGCCTAGATTGAATACAGCCTAGAGACATCATCATAGTTCTTGCCGCATTGACCGTATCGGCGCCCATGGCTATTTTTGCCAATAGATCGAAACTAGAGGCTGTTTTGCCCGATGCGATGATTTTAATCTTATCCCTTAGGCCTGCACCGATTAAGGCGTTATGAACGAAATAAACCGCTTCGAGGCACATCATGCCTAAGCGGTTGCTAAACTCCACTGGGGCTGCGCCAGTTCCACCTTCGGCGCCGTCCACTGTGATAAAGTCGGGGGTGATCCCTGTTTCTATCATGGCTTTACATAAGCCTAAAAATTCTACGGGGTTGCCGACGCAAAGTTTAAAGCCAATGGGTTTTCCTTCACTCAATTCTCTTAATCTCGTAACGAAGTTGAGTAGTTTTTTCGGTGTTGTGCACTCTGGGTTCACTGCTGGGGAGACACAATCTCTATCCCTAGGAATATGACGAATAGCAGCTATCTCATCGGTTATTTTTGCTTTCGGTAGTACGCCTCCATGACCGGGTTTTGCCCCTTGAGATAATTTTATTTCTATCATTTTTACCTGAGGTTTAGTCGCCATCGCTTTAAAGGCATCTGGGTTAAAGTTACCCTCTACATCGCGACAGCCAAATAGACCTGAGCCGATTTGCCACACAAGATCTCCACGATGCTTTAAATGATAGGGGCTCACGCCGCCTTCTCCAGTGTTATGGTAGCAACCCGCTTTTAGTGCACCTAGATTGAGCGATTCAATCGCATTAGCACTGAGTGCTCCAAAGCTCATCGCTGAGATATTAAAGTAGGAAGCTTGGTAGGGCTTTAAGCAGTTCGGGCCACCAATTTGCACTCGCTTGGCCGTTTCATCGATCTCTTTAGGGTGCAGTGATTGCCAAAGGCTTAAATAGTTATCTTCTAACAAGTCTCTTTGGGTACCAAAGGCGATGGTGTCTCTTACATTTTTAGCTCGCTGATAGACTAATGACCTTTGTTCTCGGTTGAAGGGAGTCTCCTCTGTGTCATTAGCGATAAAGTATTGCTGGATTTCAACACGATAAGATTCTAAAAAGTATCTAAGATAGGCCACTACGGGGTAGAGGCGATTAAGTGTGTGAGGGCTATAGAAGATATCGAAATACCCAATAGCGGTGTAGCCAAGGGTAAGTATCAGTACTAAGCTTGGGAGCATCCCGGTATGGTTAAACACAAAACTGATGGCGAGTAGGTTACCTAAGGTCGCTATAATCCAATAGACCTTCTGCATAATAGTCATAGAGCATTCCTTTGTTGCAGACTTCAGTGCGGTATCACTTTATTGAACGCTATTGAGGGGAGTTTAGCAAACATGTTTTAATAGTTTCTAAACTAAACAGAATGTAGGTATATTAGTTGTTTAGTAAGGAAGCGGACTTAGAAGGAGTTTATTGTGATTATTGCTGAGACTGACAGGCTTATCTTACGTCATTTTGACGAGAGAGATACTCAGGCACTCTTTTTGCTAAACAGCTTACCTGAGGTTCTGACTTATATTCCTGGCGCTCCTATGACCTCTTTATCGCAGGCCAGTGATATATTGGAAAATGTTATCTTAGCTAACTATCGTGAGCTCGGTTATGGTCGATGGGCGGTAGAGCATAAGGCCGATGGAAAAGTGATCGGCTTTTGTGGACCAAAACTTATCACGGAATTTAATGAAGTTGAGCTTGGTTACCGCTACTTGCCTCAGTATTGGGGAAAAGGGATCGGTTTTGAGGCCGGGACTGCGGCTTTGGCGCGGTTTAAAGATTATGATATTCATGAAGCAATCGCACTGATTTTATTAGGCAATAAAGGCTCAGAGGGTGTAGCGCGTAAGCTTGGGATGGTTGAGCGTAATAGAGACAAGTTTATGGGTCACAAGGTGAATGTGTTTCATAAAGTCCTAAAGCTTTTAATCACCATAAAAAAACCAGCTAACGCTGGTTTTTTTGGTTTATATTGTTTTAGCTATCAGCATGATCGCACTTGTCGTTCGTGCAAATACCATAGAGGTATAAACTATGGTTGGTCAGCTTGATGTTGTGCTTCATCGCAATCTCATCTTGACGGCGCTCAATCACTTCATCTGAGAACTCGATAACTTTACCGCATGATAGGCACACTAAGTGATCATGGTGGTGCTGGGTTGAAAGCTCAAACACCGCTTTACCGCTTTCGAAGTGGTGACGAGTCACAATGCCTGCATCGTCGAATTGGTTTAGTACTCGGTAGACAGTTGCAAGGCCAATCTCTTCCCCAATGTCGAGCAATTTCTTATAGAGGTCCTCAGCACTGATGTGTTGATTCTCGGGCTCTTGCATCAATTCTAAAATTTTGACTCGTGGTAAGGTCACTTTCAAACCCGCTTTTTTTAGCGCTTGATTTCCATCTGTCATTATTGATCTCTTGATTGCAGAACGATTAGCTATAAGGCAATCCGTTCATTTGTGGGTATTAAAGCCATTATATGTGTACAAGTTGAAAACTTAAACCTTTGATCTTGCAATAAAGCACCTTTAACAAATAAAAGCCATTAACTAGATATAAAACAAGCAATTTAACCATGGCTTTTGTATTGTTATTGTCCATTTATACTAATGCCTAATGTCATCTATGCCTAAAAATAGGCAGAATAATTATAAAGCCAAACAAAAAGGACCCTAGATGTACCAGCAGATTGTAATATTGACCGGAGCAGGGATCTCAGCGGAATCAGGTTTACGTACCTTTAGAGATCAAGATGGACTATGGGAGCAACATAATATTGAAGAGGTCGCGACCCCCGAAGGTTATGCTAAGAACCCGTTATTGGTAGAACGTTTTTATAATGAGCGTTGGCAACAGTTTCATAATGGATCGATAGAGCCCAATGCCAGTCACATAGCTTTAGCGAAACTCGAACAGGAGTTTGAAGGTGAGCTGCTCGTGGTGACCCAGAATATCGATGATCTGCATGAGAGGGGCGGCTCTAAACGGCTTTTGCATATGCATGGTGAATTATCGAAAGGGCGCTGCCCTCGCTCTAAGCAGACCTTTGTACTGAGAGAACCGTTTGGGCCCGATCATACATGTACTTGTTGTATTCCAGCACAGAGGTTAAGGCCCCATGTTGTCTGGTTTGGCGAGATGCCAATTGGCCTCGACCGTATTCAACACGCTCTTGATACTTGCGATTTATTTATTGCCATAGGTACATCGGGCACGGTTTATCCTGCTGCAGGTTTTGTTGATACTGCTAATCACCATGGTGCACAGACTGTAGAAGTCAATATTACGCCAGTGGAGCGCCACAGTCAGTTTCAATATCACCTAGAGGGAAAGGCGAGCGAACTCGTGCCTAGATTAGTCGATAATATTCTTAGTGGTAAGGTGATAAGTGATCTACTTTAGGAGAACTCTTTAAGTGAATAATTTAGTGAATGATACTGGCTTTAAGGGGCTTGCGATCATAATGCGCGGTTTACCCGGTAGTGGAAAAAGCTACTGGGTTGAGGAATTTATAAATAGCTTACCTAAGAAAAATACGCTTCAGTATAAAGTCTGCTCAACCGATGAGTTCTTCTATAAAGATGGTGAGTATTGTTTTGATGCGAAAGAGTTATCCAAATATCACCAGTTAAACCTAACGCGATTTATTCATGCAATAGCAAATAAAATCCCCTTAGTTATTTGTGACAATACCAATATGGCTCAGTGGGAGTTTGAGGATTATTGTGCTGCTGCTAAGTCGCAAGGATATCGGGTGCAGATCCAGCAGATTGGCGAGCCAAAAGATAAGGAGCATCAGCTTCTTTGCGCCGATAGAAATAAGCATCGCGTGCCACTCAAGAGCATCGTCAGAATGGCGAATGTTTTTGAACCCCATGGATAACGCTACGTTTTAGAAAGGCTTAGTATTTTTTAGATTATGCCTTGTCTAGAATGAGGCAATAAAAAAGCCTATAGATTTGCATCTATAGGCTTTTCATTAAAGAGTTAACAGTTAAGAGTAATAATTACTTCTTAGCGTTTCTTTCTTTAACTTCAGCGATAACTTTCTCAGAAACACTGTTTGGACACTGGCTGTAATGTGCGAATTCCATAGAGAATTGGCCACGACCAGAAGTCATAGTACGTAGTGAACCGATGTAACCGAACATTTCTGAAAGCGGTACGTCAGCCTTAATACGAACACCAGTAACACCAGCGTTTTGGTCTTTGATCATGCCACGACGACGGTTAAGGTCACCAATTACGTCACCAACGTTGTCTTCTGGGCTGAATACGTCAACTTTCATGATAGGCTCAAGAAGTTGTGCGCCAGCTTTTGGCATAGATTGACGGAATGCGCCTTTAGCAGCGATTTCGAACGCGATAGCTGATGAGTCAACTGCGTGGAAAGCACCGTCAGTTAGTTCTAGCTCAACGTCTAGCACTGGGAAGCCTGCAACAGTACCAGTCTTCATCATGCTTTCGAAGCCTTTCTCAACTGCTGGCCAGAATTCCTTAGGAACGTTACCACCAACAACAGAAGACTTGAACGTGAAGCCAGTGTTAGCTTCGCCTGGACGGATAACATAGTCGATCTTACCGAACTGACCAGAACCACCAGATTGCTTCTTGTGTGTGTAGCTATCAGCGATTTCGCGGGTGATAGTTTCACGGTAAGCAACTTGTGGCTCACCAACAATTAGCTCAACGCCGTAAGTACGCTTAAGGATGTCTACCTTAATGTCTAGGTGAAGTTCACCCATACCTTTAAGGATAGTTTCGCCTGAGTCTTCGTCAGTTTCTACGCGGAATGATGGATCTTCTGCGATCATCTTACCGATAGCGATACCCATCTTCTCTGAACCACCTTTATCTTTTGGTGCTACAGCGATAGAGATTACTGGCTCTGGGAATACCATTGCTTCAAGAGTACAAGGGTGCTTAACATCACATAGAGTGTGACCAGTTTGTACGTTCTTCATACCAACGATCGCGATGATGTCACCAGCTTGTGCGTAATCAAGTTCGTTACGCTCATCAGCTTGCATTTCACACATACGGCCGATACGTTCAGTCTTACCAGTTGCACTGTTAAGAATCGTGTCGCCTTTACGTAGCTGACCTGAGTAGATACGTACGAATGTTAGTGCACCGAAACGGTCATCCATGATCTTGAATGCTAGTGCTTTTAGTGGCTCGTCTACAGATACTAGAGCGTGCTCACCAGTTTCGTTACCTTCTTCGTCAGTTAGAGGCTGTGGATCAACTTCAACTGGGTTTGGTAGGTAATCAACAACTGCGTCAAGAAGAAGCTGCATACCTTTGTTCTTGAATGCAGAACCACAGTATGTTGGGAAGAAAGTCATGTCACGAGTACCGGCACGGATACAACGCTTAATGTCTTCCATAGATGGCTCTTCGCCTTCCATGTAAGCTTCCATTAGGTCGTCGTCCATTTCAACAGCAGACTCGATTAGCATTTCACGGTATTCTTCAACTTGGTCAACCATGTCAGCTGGAACGTCAGTTACTGTGTAGTTTTCAGCTTCGCCAGTATCATCCCATACGTATGCTTTACGAGTTAGTAGGTCAACAACACCACTGAACTCATCTTCGATACCGATTGGAAGTACCATTACTAGTGGGTTAGCAGCTAGTACGTCTTTAGTTTGCTTAACAACGCGTAAGAAGTCAGCACCCATACGGTCTAACTTGTTTACGAAGATGATACGAGCAACTTCAGATTCGTTAGCATAACGCCAGTTAGTTTCTGATTGTGGCTCAACACCACCAGAACCACAGAATACACCGATACCGCCATCAAGAACTTTAAGAGAACGGTAAACTTCTACTGTAAAGTCAACGTGACCAGGGGTGTCGATAACGTTGAAACGGTGATCTTTCCAGAAACAACTAACAGCAGCAGACTGAATGGTAATACCACGCTCAGCTTCCTGTTCCATGAAGTCAGTTGTTGATTCGCCGTCATGCACTTCACCTAGCTTATGGATCTTACCGGTAAGCTTTAGGATACGCTCAGTTGTAGTAGTCTTACCCGCGTCAACGTGAGCAAAGATACCAATGTTTCTGTACTTTGATAAATCAGTCATTTTTCTACTCTATTGGAGTTACGTTCTAAAATTCCGCGCAAGTATAGCAATACTTTTCAATTTATTTTATCGATTT
The DNA here is from genome assembly GCF_019654915.1 of Shewanella sp. MBTL60-007. Lineage (GTDB taxonomy): Bacteria > Pseudomonadota > Gammaproteobacteria > Enterobacterales > Shewanellaceae > Shewanella. The sequence continues at coordinate 83,812 of NZ_BPET01000006.1, forward strand.
TTATCATTCAGGGCTAAATTAAACGAAATATCATAAAAAAATCACATTTTATAGCCAAATTTAAGGTCGCTAATTAAGCGCTAGGGCAAGGTGTTTACTGGGGTGTCGCTATTTTGGTCTAAATTTACCCAGATGATTGTCACTATAGATTTATTTTTATAGTTCTGCTGTGACAAAAAGCGGGCGAGCGCCCGAGTTAAAGTATCGCTTTGCAGGCTTAAGGGGGGAAGGACTCAATCTGATAAAGCGAGAGAGTCATTGTTCGACCGATGCGAATCAAGTTCGTATCGGCCGATATTATACTCATTTAACCAGTCCTGAACGCCACTAACCGTGACTGATGAAGGCACTTTCATCGCGAGGTAAGGATACCTGCTTCGCAACTGTTTTCATTGCGTGGGTCAACTGGCTCAGCTGTGATGAGGTTATGCAGTAGGGTGGCATAATATAGATGAGATTAGAGAAGGGCCTTATCCAAACACCTAAATCGACAAACTGTTGCTGTAGTTCTGCGGTGTTGAGAGTGGTATTCATCTCTATCACCCCAACACCACCTAATACACGTACATCATTTACATGTGCGTATTTTGAAGCTTCGGCTAACTCAAGTTTGAGCTGAGCCTCAATTGCTAAAATCTGTTCCTGCCAGTTACTTTCTTGAAGTAATTGCAAACTTGCAATTGCCGCAGAGCAGGCAAGCGGATTACCCATAAAGGTAGGCCCGTGCATAAACACCCCCGCAGGAGAGTCACTCACACCTTGAGCAACCTCATTGCTACACATTGTCGCCGCTAGTGAAATGTAGCCGCCAGTTAATGCCTTACCTAAACATAATATATCTGCCTCAATGTTACTGTGTTCATAGGCAAACAATTTCCCGGTTCTGCCAAAACCTGTGGCAATTTCATCAAGGATAAGTAGTACGTCATATTTATCGCATAGCTTTCTTACTGCTCTGAGGTAATCAGGATGATAAAAACGCATGCCACCCGCGCCTTGCATTATAGGTTCCACCAGTAATGCCGCTATCTGCTGATGATTATCTTCAAACAGGTTGGCGATGTCGTTAAGCTCTTCCGGGTTAAACTCGCCATCGAAGCGAGATTGCGGGGCAGGGGCAAATAATTGTTTAGTGACTAACTCTCCAAACATGGTGTGCATGCCACCTTCAGGATCGCATACACTCATCGCGGCAAAGGTATCGCCATGGTAGCCGTTCTTAATGGTTAGGATCTTCTGTTTATTGGGTTTAGACCTGCCTTGCCAGTACTGGAGGGCCATCTTCATAGCGACTTCAACTGCAATAGAACCAGAATCGGCGAGAAACACTTTTGTTAAGTTAGGGCTGGTCATATTAACCAGTAAACGAGCTAGCTCAACAGCTGGACGATGAGTAATACCGCCAAACATCACATGACTAAGCGTTGCAGCTTGTTGCTGCATGGCAGCAACTATTTTTGGGTGGCTATAACCATGGACACAGGCCCACCACGAACTCGTACCATCAATCAGTTTTCTACCGTCCTCTAACTGCAACTCAACACCCTCTGCAGCAACAACACCAAAGGCGGGTAAAGCATTAGCCATAGAGGTATAAGGGTGCCACAAGTGTTCCTTGTCAAATTGAAGATCGATACTCGTTGTAGTAGATTGGATATCATTGCTCATAATTTAACCGTTAGTAAACCTTTTGATTGGTGCGACATTGACAGGTTACGGCTTGCGGGTATCCTAGGCAAGATAAAAATTTACCAAAAAAATGAATTAACCCCCGTTAATCCTATGTTTTTAATGTCAATTTGTCAGTGAAGAGAATAGGGCGGCTAGCGTGTAAAAGTGCCATATTGCTGATGTGAATTGTCATCGCGTCATAATAACGCTGCATTTATCGCTGAATGTGAGAGTAAAAAGGGAACAGCATGTCTGAAGTACAACTAAGAAATAACTGGAAGCGTGAAGAGATTGAAGCCTTATTCGCCTTACCTATGAACGATCTTCTTTTTCAGGCGCAGAGTATTCATCGCCAAGAATTTGATCCCAATGAAGTTCAGATCAGTCGTTTGCTGTCGATAAAAACAGGTGCTTGCCCAGAAGATTGTAAATATTGCCCTCAAAGTGCTCGCTATGACACAGGACTTGAAAAAGAGCGCCTACTCGCAATGGAAACTGTCTTGACCGAAGCGCGAAGCGCTAAAGCGGCAGGCGCATCACGTTTTTGCATGGGCGCAGCGTGGCGTAATCCTAAAGAGCGTGATATGCCGTACCTGAAGGCGATGGTTGAAGAGGTTAAGGCGCTGGGTATGGAGACCTGCATGACGCTGGGGATGCTGTCAGCCGAACAAGCTAACGAGTTAGCTGAGGCGGGACTTGATTATTACAACCATAATTTAGACACCTCGCCTGAATATTATGGTGATGTGATCACTACACGTACCTATCAAAACCGCCTCGATACCCTGTCAAATGTACGTGCTTCAGGTATGAAAGTGTGTTCGGGCGGTATTGTGGGTATGGGGGAAAAGGCTACAGATCGCGCAGGGCTTATTCAGCAACTGGCTAACTTGGATAAACATCCTGACTCTGTACCGATCAATATGTTGGTTAAGGTCGAAGGGACGCCATTTGAAAAGCTAGACGATCTCGATCCATTAGAGTTTGTGCGTACGATAGCGGTCGCGCGAATTACTATGCCTAAATCACGGGTTCGTCTGTCGGCAGGTCGTGAAAATATGAGTGAGGAGCTGCAGGCGATGTGTTTCTTTGCTGGAGCGAACTCTATTTTCTACGGTTGTAAGCTGCTTACTACACCAAATCCTGAAGAGAATGATGACATGAGTCTGTTCAAAAAACTCGGTCTACACCCAGAGCAAGGCGTGGCAGCGACTAAAGAGCAAGATGAAGCTATGCTTGCCAAGGCCGCGGCGCAGCAAGATAAAAAGTCGGCAGCATTTTATGATGCCGGGGCACTGTAATTACGTGTGATCTTGCCTATCACAAGGGCGGTCTTATTTTTGAGTGTCTTCCATGCTTTATGTCGATAGTGGCTGCTTAGTACTAAATACATGGAGTTAATACAAACCCACTTACTTATATTTAAGTGGGTTTGTTGGTTATTTACGTTTTTAAATTGAGCTAGCTTAATGTCAGAAAGTTCCATTAGTTCGCCTGAAAAAGAGTCATTGAGCACTCGGGTGATCACAAAAAATCAATTATTAGATGAGCAGGGGCTGCTTAGGAGACGAGTCAACCTTGTTTTAGACTCGAACCAATCTAACTACTTCGAAGTTGATGCTCTGCCATATGTTAATTTCAGCAGCAATGACTACTTAGGCCTGTCGACCTCTCCTAGTCTTATGGAGGCGCTCTATCAAGGGGCGAAAGACTATGGCATAGGAAGTACAGCGTCACCTTTGGTGGTAGGTTACAGTCAAGCACACCTGCAACTAGAGCAGGCTCTGTGTGATGCTACAGGGCATGAGTCCGCACTGCTGTTTTGCTCAGGTTTTAGTGCTAACACCGCACTGATGAAAACTCTGTTTAATGAAACTGATTTAGTATTGGCTGATAAGTTGATCCACGCATCTGTCATAGATGGTATTCAAGACAGTGGTGCCAAGCTTAAGCGCTTTACTCATAATGACTTAGAAAGTGCTAAGAGCCATTTAGAACGCTTCAAACCATGCGCTTTAATTACCGAAAGTGTGTTTAGTATGGACGGTGATTTAGCGCCATTAGCCGAGTTGTCAGCACTTTGCAAACAACATCAGTGCTGGCTTATCGTCGATGATGCTCATGGTTTTGGTGTATTAGGTGAAAATGGACTCGGTGCATCACGCCTACCTGGCGAGATCACAATTGATGCGCAGTTAATCACTTTTGGTAAAGCTATGGGGGGGCAGGGAGCGGCAGTTTTAGGCAGCCAAGAACTGATCGATTTCTTAGTCGCTAACGCTCGCCAATATATCTACTCTACAGCCTTATCTCCTGCAAGTGCGGCAGCTGCCTATACGGCGATAGAAGTGATAAAAGAACAGCCAGAGTTGCGGGAAAAACTGAGCAGTAATATCAGCTGTTTTAGGGAAGCCTGTGCAGAAAATAATATTAAGTTGACCGACTCTCAGACTGCGATACAGCCTATTATACTTGGCGATTCAGCTAAGACGATGGCCGTTGCCAAACGATTGAAGGAGCATGGCTTTTGGTTGGGCGCCATTAGGCCGCCAACCGTACCTAAGGATGCCGCGAGGCTTAGGCTGACACTGAATGCTAATCACTGTCAGAAAGATATCTTAGCGTTAGTGGATGTGCTCGCAAGTATATTGAATGATGATTAATGAGCGTAGTGGTTGATTCTTAGCTCATTTTTTAAATTGAAATTATCAAAGTAATTGATTTTTTAGGATCCAATGCAGTGAATACAGGATCAGATAAGCTTAGCCAAGAGATTGCAGAACGCTTCTCTGCGGCTGCGGAGCATTACCAGAGCTATGATGTGCTACAGCAGAAGACGGCTAGCCGTTTGTTGGCACAGATGAGTCCCTGTGGTCGTTTGCTCGATATCGGCGCAGGGCCTGGCACGTGTTTTTCCCGTTTTGAGCATATAAACCAAGTGTTATGCCTCGATATTGCCGAGGGTATGCTTAAAACACAGAGTCGCAACTTTCCCGAGCACGTGCCAATCTGTGGCGATGCACAAAACCTACCAATTGCTAACTGCTCAGTAGACAGCATCTACTCGAATGTCGCCCTGCAATGGTGCCAAAACCTCCCTAAGGCTGTGTCTGAAGTCAATAGAGTACTCACCGAAGGCGGTGAGTTTAATATGAGTATTGTTGCCAAAGATAGCCTTATGCAGTTATCTGAGCTTGGTTTTAAGGTGAATTCGTTTATCGATGAGCAGGAGTTAGTGGCTTGTTTTGAAGATGAAGATTGGCAGCTTGAGTCGTTCGAAACCAAAGCGGTCACTGTTTACTTCTCGGATTTAAGAGCATTACTGCAGTCGATAAAGGGAGTGGGGGCGTCAATTGTTAAGCAACAACAGGGAGTTAATCAGCCTCAAGTCACATTGAGAGGACGTAAGGATTGGCAAGCATTACAGCTTAAGGCAGAGTTGAGCAGAGCCCCAGAGGGCCTACCTTTAACTTATAATATTAGCTTTATTAAGGCGCGGAAAAAGCGCTAAACGCAGCTGAGTCAACTTGGAGTGGACATGACATTTTTTGTAACCGGTACAGATACTGACTGTGGTAAGACCTTGATCTCTTCTGCATTGCTAACGGCCGCTGAGGGAGAGACTGTAGGCTTTAAGCCGATAGCTTCAGGCTGCGAGCAAACTGAGATGGGTCTAAGAAACAGCGATGCGCTGGCACTTATGGCCGCATCGAGCATTAAGCTTCCTTATGACGACATCAACCCGTTTGCCTTTGAGCCTGCCATTGCGCCGCATCTTGCCGCAGCAGAGAAAGGGGTAAAATTAGAGCCTAAACGTATTGAAGCATTGTTAAAAATGTCTGAGTTTGTTGGTGCCGATTTTTGTCTAATTGAAGGCGCGGGCGGTTGGCGCTTGCCGTTAGGAGATGGGCATTATCTTTCAGAAGTAGTCCAATCAATGCAGTTACCAGTCATCTTGGTGGTGGGCATGAAGTTAGGTTGTTTGAATCATGCATTATTGACGGCTGAAGCAATTAAGGCTGACGGCTTGAATCTTGTTGGCTGGGTAGCAAACCAAGTTGACTCGGATATGGCGTATCCGGAGCAAAACCTCGAAACGCTAAAGTCGCAGCTTGCGGCGCCGTTCTTAGGTTATGTGCCTCATCTTGCTGATGCCACCGCTGAAGCTGCAGCAAGCCACCTTGATCTAACGCCACTAAAGTCGGTGTAATCGAGACGATTTTATTTCAAATACCAGCCTAGTCTTGCGAATTACCTCTTCAAAAAATTAGGCTTATCTTTTTGTTAAAAAAGATTAATCCCAGTTCAATATAATTCTAATCTTTGGCAGATTAAATTAATCTTGTTTTAATGAAATAAACCTAGACTCATCCTACTTGGTAGTAAGTGGAGCTGAAGCGACTATTATTGAAGCAATAATAGATAATTTTTCTATATCTCCCCTTGAATTCTTGTTTTTTGGACATATTATGTCTTCAAGAGTGTATATCAGGTATTTTGTATCCTACAGGAGCTTAAATGAAGCGTATATTTTTACTGATTGCCACTAACATGGCGATCTTATTAGTGGCATCGATTGTGATGTCTATTCTAGGTGTTAACACCTCTACCATGGGCGGCTTATTAGTATTCGCCGCGATATTTGGTTTTGGTGGTGCATTTATCAGCTTGGCAATCTCAAAGTGGATGGCTAAAAAGACCATGGGCTGTGAGGTTATTACTACACCACGTGATAACACAGAGCGTTGGTTAGTTGAGACCGTTGCTCGTCAAGCAGAGCAAGCTGGCATTAAAATGCCAGAAGTTGCTATCTACCAGTCGCCTGAGCTAAATGCTTTCGCTACCGGCCCAAGCAAAGACAACTCGTTAGTCGCCGTGAGTAGCGGTCTTCTGTATGGCATGAGTCAAGATGAGATCGAAGCGGTTCTTGCACACGAAGTTAGCCACGTTGCTAACGGTGACATGGTGACCTTGACCCTTATTCAAGGTGTCGTGAACACATTTGTTATCTTCGCGGCTCGTGTAGTTGCAGGCATCATTGATAATTTTGTTTCAAGCAATGACGAAGAGGGCGAAGGTCTTGGCATGTTCGCTTATATGGCTGTAGTGTTCGTATTAGATATGCTGTTTGGTATCCTTGCGTCGATGATCGTTGCTTACTTCTCACGTATTCGTGAATACAGAGCAGATGAAGGCGCAGCACGCTTAGCCGGTAAAGAGAAGATGATTGCGGCACTGGATAGACTACGTCAAGGCCCTGAAACGGGTGCAATGCCAGCTTCAATGTCGGCATTCGGCATTAACGGTAAGAAATCAATGGCGGAATTACTAATGAGTCATCCGCCACTAGAAAAGCGTATTGCGGCATTAAGAGCACGCTAAATTACCCATTTCTAAAGATAAGCGGTTCGGAGGTAAATTCTCCGAATCGCTTTTTTATTGCTCAAAATCAAGGCGATAAACAGGTACAATTGTCATATTCACTGGAGTAGTTTGACTGAGCGCACGTTTTGGGGATTATCACAATGATATGATCTTTCAGCTAAATTAGTTGCGAATTAGATAATGCTTAGCTAAATTAATTTAAATCGTACTAAAAAAATATTGTTCGCAAGATGAAAACGACCTGACTATTAAGTTTTCACTATGCGGACATCAAATGAGGATACAATTGTGAGCAATAAACTACTAAGTCTAGTCTTCGGTGCGGCATTCGCAGCACTGGCTTTATCTCCATCTGCTTTCGCGGAAGGTCAAGAGCTAGCTGAAATGCATGCTGAAATGGATGGTTGTGAAGCGTGTCATGCTGACGGCTCTCCATCAGCTGATGGCGAATATGAATTTGAACAGTGTCAGTCTTGTCACGGTACTCTAGCGGAAATGGACGCTGTTCACCAACCACATGATGGCATGCTAATGTGTGCTGATTGTCACGCGCCACACGAAATGAACGTGGGTGACAAGCCAACTTGTGATAGTTGTCATGATGATGGCCGTACTGCAGAGTCTACACTTAAGTAATTTGAGTTAACTCAATTTGCTAACAAGAGCCAGCATCGAGCTGGCTTTTTTATGAACTGAAATTAGCCACCGGTGGGTATACTGTCGCCTGCTTTTAAAGGGCTACCTATAGCTTCCATAGTGTATTTTGTGGAAGGAATACTAAAATCGCTATTGTGTAGTCGTAGTTGTTTTACTACCGAAATCGTCATCCTCTTATATTTCCCTTTAAATCACTCGATTTAGCTTAGCTTTATTTTGAACAGAATAACGCTAAATTCTTGGGCTTCAATTCTTATAAGTCGTTAATGTTAATCTCTCAGCTCTGGCGGCGATAGGCTTCAATTACGTAATAAAGTCTAGTGTTTTAGCGTAAGCTAGTCATTTTGTATGATAAGTTTTAATACTCAGGGTTGACGATGCTGAGTGAGTTTAACGACATAATGACCGCGTTAATACAGTAAAGCCAATCGTTTAGGGCAGTATGTCATGGGAGGTGCAACTCTTTTCGAACTGGAGTTACATAGGCTCAGGCAATGTGACTAGCGTTGCTCAATATGGTCAGCGGCTGTTAGCGTTAATAATATTGGAGCATGGTGCACATAAACCTAACTATGTTTAGTTGTAGTGCTTTTGTGGGTTATTTGGTGTTTATTTGTGGCGTAAGTGTATTACAATACTACCTACACGGATGATGATAAAGAATAAACATGGAGTGAGTTTATGTTTAAAGTGACACATTGGGTGGTGATAACTCGTTCGCATTTATTTGCGGATCTTCTCGATACAAGATGGCCACAAGAGTTTTTGGTTAAACTGCATAGGGTCGCTCCTGAGCATTTTAACAGCGAACTATTAGAAAGTTGTATTACGATTATCTTGATCGATCTTGCGACTGTCGATGTTCAAACCGCCTATCAGATCCAAAAACGGATAGATAAAGCGAGTAATGTTACACGAGTTGTGTTTATTCACTTTCCTAAGCAGATCGATGCAAAGTTTCTGGTTAATGCTTCAGTTACCGCAGGTGTTTTTTACTCAGATGCATCCCTAGAAAGTATTGGGGAGGGTATGGCGGAGATCCTAAAGGGTAAGGTCGTTATACCTCAGAGCGTTATCGAGTCCAGCTCTAGTAAAGATCCTGTATCAGACAATGTTGAAACACTGACAATTAGAGAGCGAGAAGTGTTACAGGTGCTCCGTAGCGGTAGCACCAATATCGATATTGCCAATAGATTATTTGTCAGTGAAAGTACCATCAAGACTCACCTCTATAGAGCATTTCGAAAGATAGGCGTCTCCAGCCGTGGCCAGGCTATCGCTTGGGCGCAAACAAATCTACATGAAGTGACGCAGTAAACTCCTAGCATCTTACTGCTGGGGTTTGGTTGTGTGATTGGAGGTTAGACGATGATCAAACGGTACTTGATAATCCTATTTTTAAGTAATGCTTGCTTAAGATTGAATCGCTACAGTGTGTTACAAATAGGCTTAAACTAGACTAGGTCATCCCTAGAAAACATATTTGATATGATTTAAGGCCCCATTATTGGGGCTTTTTTGTGTTGTCTGTCAAGTTGGTTTTATTGTGTGTATACATGTGTGTACTTGTTGGGTTATGATTCGCTCAGATTTTGGTTATTTAAATAAGAGAGCGGTCGATGAAATTGATGACTTGTGCTGCAGTTTTTTTTGCTATGAGTGTGTATTCAACTCAGGCTGCAACTGTGGGCTGTGAGCGTGTTGGTGGGATCAAATGTCAGAAAGTCGGTAAACATTATGGCAGAGCTAAGGTGATTGTCGTACCTAAAACTCATCGTCATTACCACACATACCACTCTCCTCTTTTAACCGCGATGGGAGTGGCTATTGTATTAGATGCTGCAGGTAATGCCGTTACAGATACGGGCAATAAGGTGGTTGTGTTAGGGGAGGGAAATGAGGTTACCAATGTTTATGAGAAAGATGGCGTGCTTTATTTGATAAAAGAGCTTAATTAAGGATGGCTCGCGAGTTAACATTCGAGCGGCAACTCCCGTTAATTGATCGAGGGTTAACCTTCTTAGCTGCATTTATTTGTTTGCCGGCTATCGTGTTTACCATCAAGAGTGATGCTTCAGAACTTAGTATAATGATCATGATTTCAAGTTTAATCATTGCGCTCACTATTTACCTATTTAAATTACTGGCGATAGGACTAAGTCACAGCATGTTGCTTTTGTCTGAAGATATTCAGATAAAACCTGCCGCTCCAGTATCACAGATAAGACATGTTCAAAAGAAAGTCGCTATTTTTGGTTTATGTACTTTTTGCAATCAGTTTGAAACGAAAAATACCTTATCTGGTCGTTATGTTTGTTCAGGCTGCTATAAGATATTTTTGCAAGTAAAGGGGCATGTCTTAACTGATAATTTCAGTGATGCCTCAAGAATGAAGAGGTCGGGTTGAGTTTAATCAGCTAAAAAAATAGTCGGCATAGGCCGACTATTTTAGATTCTATTTATTCATTTCGCGTTCTTTATTTAAGAACTCGAATCCGCTCTTTAAGAAGTGAAAGCGTTCCTCATCGGGTAAGGAGCGTACTTGGGTCAACATGAGTCCGAAGGCTGAATCGATCATTAACCTATCAGAAAGCTTTAAGTAACGGTATACAACAGGTCTGAGTACGACTGAAAAGTCACCGGTAAAATCATCGAAGCGCTGCTCTTCGATAGCTTTAGTGTTGTTTACCAACTCTCGCATACATAGAGCTGCAAGAAGGGCGTTCTTGTCACTAAATGATTGGTACTGAGCGGCGCGGGAATAACCTGCTCGCTTATGAACATCAGACATGTTTAGTGCAATCATGCCTTTTTCTTGCACCAATTCGGTGGCCGCATCGAGTAGCGCGGTTTCTTTTTCCGTCAGCATTGTCAAATTCCTGCAAATATTTTCATCATTAGAAGTCGTAAGCAGGACAAAGTCAACCACATTGTATATACATCTGTTTATTTTGTATGCTATAGCTTGCGGTTCAATTAGATGATTTACATCGGTAATCTACGTCGCCTTGACAACATTTTCGAGTATACTATGGCTAGTAATTTCCTTTTTGAGGGCAGAAAAATGGCCGAAGAAACCATATTTAGTAAAATTATCCGACGTGAAATTCCTGCAGATATCTTGTATCAAGACGATCTCGTAACCGCATTTAGAGATATCACACCTAAAGCGCCAACACACATTTTAATTATTCCTAATCATCACATCCCCACGGCAAACGATATTAAGGCATCCGATGAAAAAGCGTTGGGGCGTATGATGTCTGTAGCGGCAAAACTCGCTCAGGAAGCTGGAATTGCAGAGGATGGTTACCGTCTAATCATGAACTGTAATGAACACGGTGGACAAGAAGTTTTCCATATCCATATGCATTTATTGGGTGGAAAGCCATTAGGCCCAATGTTGAGCCTGAGTGAATGAGTGCCAGTAGCGAGCATTATTCATTAACAGGCATGGCGAGTCGCTTTGTCGAACAGTTGACGCAATGTCGTAAGCTTAAATTGAAGGTGCTAGAAGCGAGTGGTAAGCGGGTGTTAATCGAACTGCCGTATGACGAGCAGCTTGTGGGATACCCTGATACTGGCGTGATCCATGGTGGGGTGATTACCACTTTAATGGATACTGCCAGTGGTTGCGCCGTTGTATGCTCAATCTTCGATAAGTTTCGCTTACTTGAGATCTCGCCCACGCTGGATCTACGTGTCGATTACATGAAGCCTGCAGAGCCCCATAAGCCAGTATATGGTTTTGCCGAGTGTTATAAGCTCTCCTCGAGCGTGGCTTTTACCCGTGCTATTGCTTATCAAGATTCAATCGATGATCCCATCGCTCATGCGGTTGGTTCATTTATGCGAATTAGTCCAGAGATGGTGGGGGACGAGTTTAGACAGGCATTAATGGGAGAAAGCGATGAGTATGCTTGATGAAACCGGTGAGCTTGTTGACTCAGCCCAAGACAGCTACGGCCAAGATGAGAGTGGCAAGTTAGACGTTAAAAGCATCATTAAAAAAGCAAAAGAGCTCAATGACTTTGGTCATCTACTTGAGCACGTTCCCTATGCCAAGTTTATTGGCATGGCTGTCGAGCGTTTTGGTGATGAGTTGGTATTTAAGCTGCCAGCCAAAGAGGACAACATAGGCAACCCTATCTTGCCGGCACTACATGGCGGCGTAATTGCGGGTTTTATGGAGATGTCGGCAATTGTGCAGTTGATGGTGTTTATGCAAACCACCAAGGTGCCTAAGGTTGTCGATTTTTCTATCGATTACTTAAGAGCCGGATACCATAAAGACAGTTTTGCTGAGTGCAAAATCACCCGTCAGGGGCGCCGAGTTGCGAACGTGAGTATCAATTGCTGGCAAACCAATCGTAAACATCTTATTGCGACAGCTAGGGCACACTTTTTGATCGATTAAACGATTAATTGTATAAAGGGATAGGCTTTAGCTTAAAACAGGGGGCACAAATGAAAAAGGTTTTATTGGGACTGTTTACCGCGGCGTTGGTGACGGCGTGCGCTCCGCATACCGCTGGTGTGATGGCGGGATCAAATGGGGCAGTGCGTGTCGATAACACCAGCTTTGGTAAAGAGGTGCAAGTGACCAATATCATGGCGCGCCCCGAAGGTGGTTTTTTGCGTGGGACAGGGACCATAGCCAGCCAAGTATCAACAGACTTACGACTGCAGTATAAATTCACTTGGTTTGATCTAAATGGTATGACTATTGATGACGAAGGGGTGAGCTGGAAGTCGCTAAAGTTGCATGGCAAGCAGCAGATGCAGGTCAGTGCTGTCGCGCCTAACGCCACAGCGACTCGATTTGAGCTCTATGTCCGGAAAGCTTTTTCTAATTAGCCTCGGCTAATGCTATTGATTTTATCACTTTAGCAAAACCTGTTACAAAAACGTCAGCAAGCTGGCGTTTTTTTATGCATAAAATCGCTATTTTTAAAGAAGCCTGTCATGGAGTTGTAAATTTCATGTATAATCGCCGGCGCCAAGGGGTGTTAAAGTCAATTAAACGAAAGTTGGATTGGTGGGCTTTGACTGAGATGTTGAAAAACGAACCCTTTGAACCTGATCCGGCTAATACCGGCGTAGGAATGGGCCACAATTCATTTTCCAAGCGCTTCTTTATGTTGCCGGATCTCAAATTTTTAATTTTGAGGTCCTATGTTAAATTTAAAATCGTACTCACCAGTAGCCCTTGGGGTTATTGCCGCTATCTCCTCCACAGCTACCTTAGCCAATGCAGATCTGCCTGCGACAAATGATGATATTGAAGTCATGGTGGTTACCAGTGATTTTCGGGGGAGTCCACTCGAAAAGATGCCTTCTAGTGTCACTGTTATCGATCAGCAGCAGATTGAAGATGAAGGGGCGCAGCACTTCGAAGATATTCTCAATAGTATTGCTAACTTTAATTGGTCTGGCGGTAGTTCAAGACCTAAGTATTTCCAAATTCGTGGTGTCGGTGAGCAGGAGGAGTACCAAGGTGCGCCTAACTCTTCAGTGGGTTTTGTTGTCGATGATATTGACCTATCGGGCCTGGGCATGGTGTCAAGCATGTACGACCTGCAACAAGTTGAAGTGTTAAGAGGACCACAAGGCACCCGCTATGGAGCTAATGCGTTGGCGGGGCTTATCTATCTTAAGAGTAACGACCCAACGGATGTATTTGAACATGGAGCTGAGGTCTCTCTAGGAGATGATAATCTGCAAACCTTTAGTGGTTTCAGCTCAGGCCCTATTACCGACTCTGGCAATCTGCTTTATCGCGTCTCGTTACAGAAGCACCAGCAGGATGGCTATCGCGATAACTTGTATCTAGGTCGCAGTGATACCAATAATCGTGATGAGTTTACTGGCCGCGCGAAATTACGTTGGTATGCAACTCAAGATTTAGAGATAGATTTAACCTTGCTTCATGCAAATTATGACAATGGTTATGATGCTTGGACACTGGACAATAATGGTTTCGATACACTAACCGATGCCCCCGGTGTTGATAAGCAGCGCACGACAGGCTCATCACTTAAATTCACCTATACAGGCGCACAGAATTTTGAGTTAACCTCGTTAACCTCACTCGCGCAATCGGATACTCGCCATAACTACGATGGTGACTGGGCTAATCCCGATTATTGGGCGAGTCGAGATTGCGACGGTAGTCCCTGTGAATATGAGTATAACTGGGATAAAAAAGGCGAGAGAAAGACAGTCACGCAAGAGTTCAGATTATCGTCAACGGAGTCGGGGCGTATTTGGGCTGACAGTACCGACTGGCTGATTGGTGTGTATGCCATGGATCTGCAGGAAGATAACGATACGGTTGATACTTATAATCAGTTATCTGCCGAGTATGAGGCACAGAACTACGCTCTATTTGGTCAATTGGATTCAGACTTAGGCGCAAGCTACGCGCTTTCTGTCGGGTTACGCGTCGAGCGTCGAGACAGTGATTATAGTGACTCTGCAGGTGACAGCTTTGCTCCAAGTGAAACCATGTGGGGCGGCCATATCGCTTTGAGTAAGGCGTTGGCTGAAAACCATGAGACTTATCTGCGTGTGGCGCGTGGCTATAAAGCGGGTGGCTTTAATATGTCACTGCCCGACGAGTTAGCCGACAAGAAAGAGTACGACACTGAAATCCTCTATAACTATGAGATAGGCTTGAAGTCGAGTTGGCTTGACGGTCAGGCTAACACTAACTTAGCTGTGTTCTATATGGATAGACAAGATCAGCAAGTGGCGGCTTCGCAGCAATCGACGGTACCGGGTGAAGAGGGCAACTTCATTCTGTTTACAGAAAACGCGGGAAGCTCCCATAACTATGGCGCCGAATTAGACGGTAACTGGTACGCTACCGATAACCTGAACATCTATGGCAGCGTTGGTTGGCTCGAAACCGCCTATGGCGATTATCAATACGAGGATAAGTACGGTACTGTGGTGGATCTTTCTGGTCGAGAGCTTGCTCATTCGCCAAACTTTACCTTCAGTTTAGGGGCGACCTACCGAAGTGATAGTGGTTGGTTCGCTAACGTTAATGCCAGCGGTAAGAGTGACTTCTATTACTCAGACAGCAATGAGTCTAAATCTGACGCCTATCAAATCTTTAATGCCAAAGTGGGTTATGAGGCTGAGATCTGGTCTGCTTATCTTTGGGGCCGTAACCTATTTGATGAAAAATACGGTGTTCGCGGCTTCTACTTCGGTAATGAGCCAGATTTAGACTGGGCAGATAAACAATATATCCGTTACGGTGATCCGCGCCAGATTGGTGTGACGCTTAACGTCAAATTTTTATAATAATGCTTTCTTTCAAACCACACTATTGAGCCGCACTCAGTGCGGCTGAGGCCAATACTATGAAATTAACAGCAGAGATCAGTTGCTACCCACTGCAAGATAACTACTTAGATCCTATTAAGTGGTTTATCGCCCGAGTTGATTCTTATGACAATATCCAGCGTGTCACCAATGCCATGGCAACGCAAGTTTGTGGAGAGTACAGCGAGGTGATGTCGATGCTAGCCATCGAGATGCAAGCGGCGCATGAGAAGTGGGGCAAGGCCGTTTTCGTGTGTAAGTTTATTGGTGGTGAGCTAAATTTAAGTCACAGCGAATAACAAAGCTTTGCTTATTGGCCGCAGGCTTTAATTTGTTCTGTGGCCTTTTTAATTTGAACGGTAGATGACAACACTTTTGATAAGGCCTTCATTGCGCTGAGTCGAGGACACTGATTATGTCTGAATTTTGGCTAACCTTAGTCGATACTTTTACAGCGGCTTTTGGCGAAGCACAAGCGCTAACGGCTTGGGAAGCCGTAGCGGTATTATTGGCTGTGGCTTATTTAATACTGGCGATGAAAGGTAACATTTGGTGCTGGGCGGCGGCCTTTATTAGTACAGCTATTTATACGGTATTGTTCTGGAAAGTGTCACTGCTGATGGAGTCTGTTCTTAACGTCTACTATATGGCAATGGCGGTTTACGGATACTGGATGTGGACGCGAGGGGGAAAGGAGCATGAGGGCGTCAACATTGTTTCCTGGCGTTTATCGACCCACCTTAAATTAATTGGTATGACGACCCTGCTGGCCATTGCAGTCGGCCATTTTATGGCGACTCAAACACAGGCAGCGTTTCCCTATTTGGATGCTGCGACTACCTGTTTTGCTGTGATGACCACCTATTTAGTCGCTAAGAAGGTGTTAGAAAACTGGATCTACTGGTTTGTAATTGATGCGGTTTCAATTTACCTCTATGTCAGTAAAGGCTTGATGTTAACGGCGATTCTTTTTGTGCTGTACATTGGCATGGTGGTGTTTGGCTATGTTATGTGGCGTAATCAGATGAAGGTTCAGCAGGGTTCCAGTGATGTCGCGCTATCGTCTGGTGCAGCATAAATGGCACAGCCGTTAACAACGACATTATTGCCTTACCTTGAGCAGGCAGGCCTTTCACAAGTCAGCATGATCGCGGCTTTGACTCAAGGGCTAAGTAATCAAAACTACTATGTTCGTGGGCTGCACCCGACAAGGCCGAACGGCTCAGAATGGGTTCTGAGAATTAACAGCTGGGCCAGCTCACAGATCTGTAATCGAGACCATGAAGTGCAAAATTGGCAGCTGGCGAGTCGCGTCAATTTAGCGCCTGAATTGGTCTATATTAGCCCGGATAAGCAGTTCTATTTAAGCGAGTTCTTCGAGCAAAACCAGACAAACTGCTGGAGCCAACTCATATCGGCAAATGGTTCACATCCCGTTACAAGGCTGCAGGCGAAATGGCCTGGAGCTGAGGAGTTGTTACTTAAGTTATTAAATGGCTTAAAGCAGTTGCCTTCGCCGCAAAATGTGATGGGCGTTGAGCAGCAGTGGCAGGTGTATCAGCTTCGTTTAGTAAAGATGCAGCAGCAGTTAAGCGCAGCGAAAACAAAGTGCCAGACTGCTGAGAGGTGGATAAACTTATATGACCAGCTATTGGCCCAAACTCCTCTCGTTGATGAAATGCTAGCTCAGTTATCAGCTTGCCTTGTTAACCTGCAATTTAGTCATAGAGATCTAAATCCGTACAATATTTTGGTGGTTGGTGGTCGGCTCAAGTGTATCGACTTTGAATATGCCTGTAGCTCTCATCCACTATGCGATCTGGCTTCTATTATTGCCAGTCACTCTCTGTCATCCGAACAACGACGTTGGCTGATTGCAAATTATTTGAAAGATCATCCAAACCTTAATCCACATGCGGATAAGGCTGTACCAGCCGCGGTGGATCTGTATTGGGTTTTTGCCTTGTGCTGGGCATTGCAGATGGCGTTTGACTGTATGATGAGTGATGGCAAGCTTAAAGAAGATGGCCTATGTCAAAGCCAAGAGTATTTAGGATATGCCAAGCAATATCGAGATCTCATCGTCAGCAGGTTTTAATTGGCCGCGAACCATAGTTCTAAGTCGAAATTAGTTCTAAGTCGAAAATCGGTTCCGAACGTTTGACACCTCTTTATCGTCGCTCGGAGAACGGTTATTGACACAGTGCGATCCCCTAATCGGTGACCATGTTCTATGCTAGATAAATAGCATTGTTTGGAACAAAGGGGGAGAGATGAGAAAAATAAGCTTATATGCTCTACTTCTCGTGACGCTTCTGGGCTGCTCAACAAAGATGGGGTACTACTTTTTAGACTGGCTTATTGAGTGGAAGCTTGAAGAGTATGTCACATTAAACAATCAGCAGCAGAAGCAGTTTCAGCACGATTTGGAACAGTTCTTAATCTGGCATCGTACAGAAGAGCTTCCCCGTTATGAAAAGCAGTTATTACAACTTGCCCTCGCATTTGAAAAGCAAACATTAACGCCTCAGCTTTGGGCGCAACACGTTGAACAAGCTAAGTCTCACTGGGCTAGGACTTTAGAGTTTGTTACCCCTTCACTTGTCGCGCTCATGAGCTCCTTTTCCGATAAACAAGTTCAACAAGTTATTGCTCAGCTAAGAGTCGATGAAAAGAAGCTTAATCAAAAGTACCTAGGTAAAGATCACCAAGCCTTAGTCCAGATGGCTGACGAGCGTATCGAAAAACGCGTTAAGCGCTGGATAGGCAAATTAACTCAAGAGCAAAAACAGGCGATCCATCAATATAACTTGAGTAGGGCTACGACATTAGATATGTGGCTTGAATATCGCCATGAGTGGATCCGGCTTTTTGAGCAGGCACTGAAGAATCGACACAATCAAGTGGCGTTATCCCATAGCCTTACCATCTTAATGAGCCAGCCCGATAGGCTCAGATCAGCAGCCTATAAAACGGCACTCGATGCAAATACCCAGAATTTTGGTCAGTTACTTATCACGCTTAACCTACTGGCGAGCGGTCAACAAAAACGGCGTTTTCAAAAGAAGCTTGCCAGCCTAATTACTGATCTGAGTGAGTTAAGTGGGAGTCGTATACAGAGCGCGAGGAACCCTGTTGGGGAGTTCAGTTCTTTTGCAGTGAGAGGTATCGCTATGAAAGATAGTCGTAACTAATAGGGTCTGTATAGTGAAGGCGCTTTAATTGTCACAATAGCGCTTAAGCTTGGACCCTTAAGTGATTATTTTGAAGAGGAAATCAAATGCAAATTGTGGAACTGTACAAAAAGTTTCTTAGCCTATTGAAGCATGGCGAAGGAATAGCACCATTGACGTTACGTTTGTATTTAGCGCCGGTGTTGATGCAAGCGGGGTATAATAAGCTATCAAACTTTAGTGACACCGCAGCTTGGTTTGGTAATCCTGATTGGGGGTTAGGTTTACCCTTTCCCGAGGTGATGGTGGCACTGGCAGCCGGCACGGAGTTTTTTGGCGGTGCCTTGCTGGTGGTAGGCTTGGCCACTCGGTTTGTCTCAATTCCACTGGCGATCACCATGTTTGTAGCTGCTTTTAGCGTACATATTCAAAATGGCTGGTTAGCAATTGCTGATCCAAGCTCTTGGTTAGCTAATGAGCAGGTGATCGCTTCCGCTGAGAAGTTAGCCAAAGCCAAAGAGCTCTTACAAGCGCATGGCAATTATGAATGGTTAACGAGTTCGGGCAATTTGGTGATTTTAAACAATGGTATTGAGTTTGCGATTACTTATCTATTTATGCTGTTGGCTCTGTTATTTATGGGGGGAGGGCGTTACACAAGCCTTGACTACTATATCGCTAAACGTAATGGTATCGCTTAAACTTCACTGCCATTGTTTACGACGATGAATTCAGATCCCACTTAGCCAGTGGGATTTTTATTGGCAGATGTTCAGCTTTGCTCTTTTGTTAAAGTGCGCGTGAATCTTGTATCGTGCTTGTGTCTGCGGGTTAAATTTCATTAATATGAGTGGATTATTTTTACCCACTTGATATTCTCGATTACGACTTTAGACTCAAGTCATTCTTTTCTCCTAAAACGTTTATTAAGGATAATCCGTTGGACGCATTAGAATTATTACTAACTCGCCAATCCACCCCAAGGCTAGTTGCCCCTGCGCCTGATGAGCAACAGTTGCAGCATATTCTTGATGCAGCGACTCGTGCGCCGGATCATGCAGGCCTTACCCCTTGGGAGTTTATTATTGCCCAAGAGGATGGGTTAGATCGCCTTGGCGATATTTTTGCTAAAGCTTTACAAGCTAAGGGAGCCGACGAGGAATTTATTGCCAAGGCAAAGAATATGCCTCTTAGGGCACCTATGGTGATCACTGTGGTCGCTAAGCATAGACCCCACCCAAAGGTTCCTGAAATCGAGCAGTTACTCGCTGCAGGCTGTGCGCTTTTTGCGATGCAGCAAGCCGCTTTTGCACAAGGCTTGGGCGGTATATGGCGTACTGGTGAGTTAGCCTTTGATGCCAATGTTCATCGACTGCTCGATCTAGAAAGTAGTGATCAAATAGTCGGCTTTCTCTACTTAGGGACACCTGCGATTAAAGCGCCGACCAAAGCGTTGAAAGACGGTAAGAGCTTTGCTCGATATCTGTAGCAGGGCGTTAAGCTGTAAAGTTTAGTGTTATCGCAAAAAATAAGTTCAGAACTTTGCTATCAGAACTTAGTTAATTGGCATAGGCTGTCAAATACAGGCAGTTATAAACAGGCAGTTGAATCGATGTCATCGATAGTTCGTTAAAATTCGTCATCGAGCATGTTAGCTTAGAATAATAAAAAGACAGGAGGTTATGTGAACGTTGAACAAAAAGAGACCAGCCTAGAGGGTGAGCATATCGTTCTTGAGCCTCTGACACTGGAACATCAAGCGGCGTTAAGCATTGCCGTTGCAGATGGTAACTTATGGGAGCTTTGGTACACATCCGTTCCTCACCCAGACGGAATGAAAGCCTATATCGAAACGGCATTAGAGGCAGAGTCTAGAGGAGAAGCGCTCGCCTTTGCGGTGCGTGATCGCTATTCAGGTGAGATTGTAGGGTGTACTCGGATCTGTAACTGGCAGCAGCAACATCGTCGATTAGAAATCGGTTACACTTGGTATTCAAAGAGTGCTCAACGCTCGGCGGTTAACACTGAGGCTAAATTACTACTTCTTAGTTATGCCTTCGAAACGCTAGATGTTATGGCCGTAGAGTTTAGAACTCATGTTCACAATCAGGTGGCTCGGCAAGCGATTTGTCGTCTAGGTGCAAACCAAGATGGTATTTTGCGCAATCATCAAATTTTGAAAAATGACACAGTCAGAGACACTGTTATCTACTCTATCATCGATAAGGAGTGGCCAGAAGTAAAGCAAGGCTTGAAGGATAAGCTCGTGAATTATGAGGAGTCATAGCGGATACTCTTTATTGAGTTAACACTCCCGCTAGAAGTAAGTGACTCATCCCCCGCTCTCCAAGAGCCTGACTGCAACTCTAGCAGTGAGGCTCATTATCAAAACAACACTAATCCGTGCTTTAAGAGTTGTTGTCTTTTAAAAAAGAGAACGAGTTATTTTGTCATGGGCTTGATATTCACTAAAAGCTAAAGTAGAAATAAAGGTTAAGTGTTAACTATTCGCAACTAAAAAGAAAAGGATAACCTTCGATGTTTGCAAAGATTCATCTCACTATCATTGTATTCGGTGCCAGCGTACTCTCTTTTAATAGTCAGGCAGGGGAGGCGGAGGACGCCTTTGTTAGCGAACTTGCCGATTGCGCAGCCTATTACCATATCGCGACCGATGCCATTTCTGCGATGGATGCGCCGCAAATGGCGGCTGTGGTAGAGCGGTTAAAACTATCGGGTGAGCAAGCCGAACAGCTTGCGAAACAATTTCATACAGAAGAGCAGGTTTCTGCGGCTATCACCGCCGCTGCACAGAAGCATAGAGCAGCTATGCCAAACGAAAAAAGCTTAGGCTCTCTGATGGGGAAGTATAAAGAGACGTGTAAAAGCATATTAGCAGAGCCAGAAAAGCGTCTCGATTACTGGAGCATGGTTACCATGTAAGCCTTAAGCCTCAATTACCTCTAATAATCGAGCGATCACAAGAGAGCAATCATATTCATTAGGTTGCTCTTTTGGTTTTTAACGTGAGTTTTGTTGTAAGAATTTTTATGAATTCCCTGTCTACTGCTGATAGCTAATGGCTTGAGCAAGTCGCTTTCCAAGTCTTAGTGCTTTGTCGTACGTTAATCTGTTTTGGAGTCGCTGATGAATTTTTACTTATTGACCGCGGGCATCATTGCCGTCATAACCGCAGTTGGCCACTTTACCTATGGTCGTACTCACTATTTAAAGCCTGCGCTAGATGCAGATTTTGATGCAGGGGCTAAGGCAGTGGTGCATTGTCTTTTTCACTATGTGTCAGTGTTTTTAGTTTTGTCTAGCTTGCTGCTATTAAGCTGCGCTTTTGAGGCTATCTCACCGATGCAAAGTTTTGGGGTATTGCTGTTTATAGCGCTTAATTTCGCCTTGTTTGCTATTTGGCAAATCTATATCGGTTTTGTGAGTGATCTTGAGGCGCCGCTAAAGCGACTATTTCAATGGATATTTTTTGTGTTGCTTGCAGGTTTTACCCTAGCCGGAGCTCTTTGCAACTAAAGTCGGTTAGATGAACTGTCTAGGTGAATATCCTTCAAGTAGTCCCATTTCAGTATGACATGACTTGTGTTTTGAAATGCGCTTAGTTAGTTTGAGCGGATGATCCCATAAGGATTGGGATCACTAAAACAAGGATAATGCCATGCCCAGCCGTAATGTTAATGCGTCTTAACGCTCTTCTCTTATCAACTTTTAGCTTTTCCTTTCGAACATTGAGTCACTATCGTTGTCCGATAGATAAAATGACGATAATTTACAAATTTTTGCAGATTAACCAATTAGCTAACTAATGCTTATCTGTATGATAGGGCTTATGTATGATGATTGTTAATCCAGCCATATGAGCATTTTATGATTAAAGTTCATGAATTAACCAAGCAGTACCCAATGGGCGACAGCTGCGTGAAAGCACTCAATGGGGTGAGTTTCTCTATTGCGAGAAACGAGTTCGTCGCCATCATGGGGCCATCAGGCTCGGGCAAGTCGACCTTAATGAACATCATAGGTTGTCTTGATAAGCCTACTTCGGGCAGTTATAGCTTAAATGATCAACAGGTCGCCGAATTAGATGATGATGCCTTGTCTGCTGTGCGCAACAAGGAGATAGGGTTTGTTTTCCAAAGCTTTCATCTGTTACCGCGCTTATCTGCGCTGCAAAACGTGTTGCTTCCTTTAAGGTTTTCAGCCGAAGCCGAACAAGATAAGGGCTATGCCCTCGAGCTACTTAAACGTGTTGGGCTCGGAGCCCGCCATGATCATCGACCTAACCAGTTATCCGGTGGTCAGAGACAGCGTGTAGCCATTGCTCGCTCTTTAGTGAATAAGCCAGCTATTTTGTTGGCCGACGAGCCAACTGGCGCGCTCGATAGTAAAACTTCGGTTGAGATTATGGCGCTGTTTACCGAGCTACATAAAGCCGGGCAGACCATCATCTTAGTGACTCATGAAGAGGAGGTCGCCGCTTATGCTCAGCGCATTATCCGCATGCGAGATGGCGATATCGTTGAGATAGAGGAAAGAGGTGAAAATGCCGCTTAATGTCAACAAGAAGCCAAAGGCTATAGCTGGGAGCCGTTGCAGGCTAATTAGTTTAGCGTTGGGTTTATCAGCCACTTTTTTGCTGAATTTTGTTTTAAGTACTAAGGCTGTTGCAAGCACTGAGCAGCCCATCGCAGCTGTTTTGGAAGGTGACGCAGTGTCAATCAATAGCAGTGAGTCGATGCCCTTACTGCTTACAGGGCAGGTTGCCTCGGTTATTTCCCAGGCGTTTATTGTACCGAAAGCTGGTGATACCTGGCTTTATCAAATTCAGTGGATGATGCCTGAAGGCAGCTTGGCGGAGCCGGGCCAAGTGGTAGTTATCTTCGATAAAAGCGAAATCGATAATCGTATCGAGCAGTTGGAAGGCAGTTTATTAAGGGTCAAAGCTCAGGAACAAAGCCAATCTATTGAGCTCAATGCACAGTTACTACAAGCTCAGTTTGAACTCAAGCAGGCTAAACTCGAACTTGAAAAAACCGAGCTTGATGCCGCTATCCCTGCAGACTTTATCGCTGCAAAAGACTATGCCGATAATCAGTTCAATCAACTCAAGGCGGAGTCGGAGCTTGTTAAGAAGCGCCAAGCCTTAAGCGAGATCCAAGATAAGCGCAAAGCGTCTCTTGCACAACTTTCTATCGATAAGAAACGCGCCGAACTTGAGCTTTCACAGGCGCTATTAGGGCTTGAGCAGCTTGAGATCCGCGCCGAAATTGCAGGACCAGTACTCTACTCAAGAGATCCATGGACAGATAAAAAATATGCTGTTGGCGATAACGCCAGAATTGGGCGTCAAGTGGTCACGATTCCGGCGTTAAACGATCTTGAAATTATTGCTTGGGTGAATGAGGTCGATGTTGATCGGGTTAAGCTAGGCGAGCCAGTGCGCTTAAGGCTCGATTCTCAGTCTCAAGTGGTGCTCAGTGGTAATGTGGCCGAGGTTAGCCGTCAGGCCAAAAAGCAGGCGGCGTGGGGCAACAGTAACTGGTTTAGAGTGTCTATCAAGTTCAGTCCTGATGAGCGTGTCGAAATTATTCCCGGAATGAGCGTGTTAGTTGAAGCTGGAGTGACACCATCATGAAGTTTAATCTAATCAGTGTATTCGTGCTTGGCACATTTCTAACCGCTTGCCAAGACTCAGCGGTCACCCAGGCTGAAACTGGTGTTTTAGAGCAGCAGATAGAGGTGACAGGTGAGTTGGTCTCGGCAAATACCGTGAGTCTTAAACCACCGGCCCTGCGCCGAGTATGGCAATATCAAGTGAAAATGTTGGCGCCAGAAGGCAGTGAGGTGAAAAAGGGCGATAGGGTCGCTCAATTAGACACCTCCAATCTGAGCCAAAGACTATCGGTTAAGGCTGCAGAATTAGAGACGACAATTCAAGATATCGAGACCTCAAAGCTTAGAAATGCCAAGAAGCTTGAAGAGCTAAAACTTGAACTTGCCGAAGCTAAGATGAATCAAGAGAAGAGTCAGATGAAAGTGGATATCTCTGATGAAACCGTCTCAGTCATCGACAAGCAGAAATACTTAAGAGATGCGGTTATTGCCAAAGATCGTGTCACCCTGATCAATCAAAAGATAGAGCTTGAGATCAAAGGCGCCGAGCAGCGAATGAAAATGCTGGCTGGCGATCAGCAAAAGTTTGCTGCTGAAGTGTCAACGCTAGAGAAAGGCATACAGTCGATGACACTTATTGCGCCGCGTGATGGCATGGTCGTCTATGGCAACGATCAGCAGGGTAATAAGGTCGCCGAAGGGCAAAATATTTTCGTTGGTGATGCCGTACTTAGTATTCCGGATCTGCAACATATGCAAGTGAATATGACCATTCCTGAGGTGGAAGCGGGACGAGTTAAAGTGGGTCAAAAGCTGAAGATCCGCCTCGATGCCAACCCTGAAAAAAGTTTTAACGGTGAGATCATCGAGCTTGGCGCCGTGTTCAGAGTGAAAAATCAAGATGTGCCGTTAGTGATCTTCGATGCAGTAGCCAGTATCGCACAGCCGGATACCGAGCTAATGCGCCCCGGGATGACGGCGAAGATCAGCATCGATATAACCAATAACAGCCCAGATTTATTATTGTCTCTCGATGCGGTTCATTATGATCGAGGTAAGGCATATGTATTGAAGCCCGGATTATTTAAAAATACAAAACAATATGTTGCGCTAGGTGCCATGGGTAAGGAGCGAGTAACGATTACCTCTGGATTACAAGAGGGTGAAGAGGTATTACTGCCATGATAGGACCAGAGAGCAAAAGTGTGGTGCTAAAACCTGTTAAAGCCTGCAGACAAATATTAGCCTGTGTATTTGTGGTGTCTGCGATTGCATTGAGCGGCTGCGGTGGAGCAGATAATGGAGGAGTGTTAACTGTCGAAGTGAACCGCTCCGACTTTAAAGTTGATATTCCTGCATCAGGTGAGTTAGAGGCGAGTAATTCAACGACAGTCAACGTCCCGACAGGCCTTCGCGGGCCGCAGTCTCTCGCTTGGATTATCGATAACTTTAGTGAAGTTAAAGCGGGTGATGTTGTGGCTAAAATGGACTCGACTCGAGAGAGCTTCAAGTTAGAAATGGAGCAGCTTGATTACGACCGTTTAGGCCTAGACAGTCAAATCCAGACACAAAAAGACAAGACCATAGATAAGAGTTTGAACACCGACACTAAGGTGACCGCTCAGGAACAAGATTTAGCCGAACGTTTCTTCAGTGACGATGAACGTGTTTATACCAAAATCGATATCATTGACCAGATGCGTAATCAGGATTATTTAGAAGCTAAAATGCAGTTTTACGACTGGGGATTAGGTCAACATGGATCACAAGCGCAGGCGGAGCAAGAGCTAATTAAGCTTAAGCAGAAAGGGCATAAGGCTAAGATGAGCCGCTACTCTAGTAACTTAAAGCAGATGGAAATAGTGGCGCCCCATGATGGTTTATTTGTAGCGCAAGCTGGCTGGAATGGGGCTTTGCCTGTTGCTGGAGATATGATGTGGTCAGGGATGACTATCGGTCTGTTACCCGATACCTCCAAGATGCAGGCTAAGTTATACGTCTTGGAGTCAGAGGCATTGGGTTTAGCGGTTGGTAAACCTGTCACCTTGCACCTAGATGCTTATCCTGAGTTGCCGATTACTGGAACCTTGACCCAGCTCGATGCTTTGGCAAAAGCCAAAGAGCAAGATAGCCCGGTTAACTATTTTCAGATCACAGTGACGTTGGATAAGACGTTAACCGAAATCATGCAACCAGGAAGACAAGTTAATGCCATGGTACACGCGCTGGATCTTAACGATGTAGTTACCGTACCGAATCAAGCACTGTTTCAAAAATCTGGTGAATATTGGGTTTACATAAAGACATCGGCAGGCTTTGCAAAGCGAACGGTTAAATTAGGCAATCGCAGTTTAAATAGGACGGTTGTCACCGAAGGATTAGAGCAAGGCGATGTTATCGCGCTGACGACTCCGCCGAAAAGGAATCGAGTATGACCGTCAATAGAGTTCCAGTGAAGATAGAGCAGAGATTTAATAATAAGTCGACGAAGAAAGCAGGTTTACCCATAGCAGTGTACTGGGAAGGCATAAAGCAGGCTTTTGATGAGATGCGTCATCATAAACTACGGACGTCCTTGACGTTGCTCGGGATGATCTTCGGCGTTGGGGCAGTTATCGCCATGCTCAGCGTGGGGGAAGGCGCCGAGCGCGAAGCCCTAAAGATGATCGAATCGATGGGCGTTAAAAACTTGGTTGTTAATGCTCGTAGCGCAGAGGGAGAGGCGCTAAAATCGGTACGAGAACACAGTATAGGCCTCAGTCTTAGAGATATAGATAGTGCCCGCGATACCTTACCATTCGTTCAGAATTGGAGCGCCGAGAAAAAGGTTAAAGTATTTAGTCTATTTAGTCTTAAAGGTCGCAGTGACGCACAGGTTTTAGGTGTCACTCCCAGTTATTTTCAGCTCAGTGCTTTGCCATTAGGCGAGGGGCGAACCCTTAACGAAAAGGATGAAGCTTATTACCAGCAGGTTGCGGTACTTGGCCCCGAGGCGGCGAGAAGCCTGTTTCCCCAAGGCAGTGCGATTGGCAGCCTAATAAAGGTTAACCATCAATGGTTCACTGTAGTTGGGGTGCTGTCGGAGAAAGAGAACAGCAAGGCGAGTATTCAAGGGGTGAAGTTAGGTGGTGAGCGCAATCAAGTTTTTATTCCGTTAACCACGGCGCTCAAAAAGATGCACTTTAACACCCTAGAGAATGAACTCGACTCATTTAAGTTAGCGCTCGCGGATGGTATTGAGCCTTCCTTGGCAGCAAAAAGCTTACAACACTTGCTTAATCGGCGTCATGGGGGAGAAAAAGATTTCGATGTAGTGGTGCCTGCAGACTTGCTTGCCCAACATCAGAAAACCCAACAAATCTTTAATATCGTGATGGCCTGTGTTGCAGGCATATCCCTGCTGGTTGGCGGGATCGGCATCATGAATATTATGCTGGCAACCATTCTAGAGCGTACAGGGGAGATAGGTCTGCTGCGTGCGTTAGGGGCTAAGCGTAAAGATATTGCGCGTCAGTTTCTTATCGAGAGCATTGCCATATCGGGTACGGGCGGCATTATTGGTATTGGTGTTGGGCTATTGCTAGCACTGATTATCTCCTCGGCAGCGGGTTGGCCTGTGGCTTGGTCTCCCTTTTCCATTTTGTTAGCACTTGGGGTCTGTATGACAATTGGTGTTGGTTTTGGACTCTATCCTGCGAATAAGGCAGCTAAGCTTGACCCAATTATCGCTCTGCAGCGAGATTAAACATGTTAGCGTTCAAAGAGCCCGCGATATTTATCGCGGGTTTTTTATTGCTTGGATACCATCATCGTTCAGCTGAAGGCTGGGTGAGTTAGGCTGATATTGCCGAATGAATCGGTAGCGCATATGTTAAAAATATTCGGTATTCGGCTGCAAACTAAGCTATTGTATTAGAAGCATTCACAAATGGATTGGCTATTTTTATACAGAATAGACTGTAACAGAAAGGAAGCGTCAGCTTGACCCAACGAAAAATCAACAAACAAAATAATTTTTATTATATGACGGCCGCGCTTGTGGTGCTGCTATTGAGTGCGTCTTTGGTTAAGTCCTTAATGGGTGGGATGCTTGAGTCCTTACTTGAAGGCGTTATTGCCATTACCTTTTTGGTTTGTGTGGTGAGTCTAGGGATCGATAAAAGCTGGAAGCGTTTTATGCAAGTGCTAATAGTTATCTGGCTGGTGACGGCTATCAGCAAACGTTTTATCACTATCCCTCACCTTGATCTATTTATGCTTGGGTTAATGTTCGCCTTTTTCTGGGGCACCTTTAGCTCTATTGCAAGGCAAGTGTTGTTTGCAGGCTCTGTTAACGGTAATCAAGTCGTGGGGTCCATCGCACTTTTTTTACTCTTAGGCCTGATGTGGGCCTTGGTTTACCTCCTAATATTGGCATTATCGCCTAATGCGTTTTCGGGGATAGAGCAAAGTGCTTGGGGACAAAATTTCTCTCAGATGGCCTATTTTAGTTTTGTTACCCTGACGACATTAGGTTATGGCGATATTAGCCCTAATACGCCGTTTGCTCAGGTTGCAGTATATATGGAGGCAATTGCAGGTGTGTTTTACATGGCGATTGTCGTTGCAAGTCTAGTGAGCGCTGGATTGGCTCAAAAAGATCCACAACAGGAACGTTAATATGGAAAACCCTATGCAACATAACCAAAGTAAATTGTTCGTCGCGAACATGGTGGAGTCGGCGATTCGAATAGGCTTGCTGTTTATACTGGTTGTTTGGACCTTCGATATCATCAAGCCGTTTGTTATTCCTGTGCTATGGGGAGCGATAATTGCGGTTGCCCTTATGCCAATGACAAAAAAACTTGAAGGTGCCTTGAAGGGGCGAAGGGGCATTGCTGCCACTATTCTGGCCTTGGCGGGCATAATATTGCTTATCGCGCCGTTCTGGATGGTATCAAGTTCACTCTTCGATGGCGTGTCTCGGACGGTTGAGGTGTTACAGTCAGGGAGTGTTGACATTCCAGGCCCCACACAAAAAGTTGCCGATATTCCTTTGATTGGCGATAAGTTATTTGAAGTGTGGGCACTGTTCGCCACTAATTTAGAAAAAGCCTTGTTGCATTTTTTGCCGCAAATAAAAACCGGGGTGTCAGCCGCCGCGGGTATGTTGGGCAGTAGTTTAGGTAGCTTAGTGATGTTCATTATCTCACTGGCTATTGCTGGTGGTTTTATGGCTCATGCGGAAAAGTGTTCGGCCGCAGTGACTACAGTTGCGATGCGTGTTGTTGGTCCTCATGGTGAAGAGTGGACCAGTTTAACAGCCGCCACGATTCGCAGCGTATTGCTGGGTGTGGTTGGGGTGGCATTTATCCAGTCGCTATTGATCGGCTCAGCGTTGTTTGCCTTTAGCATTCCTGCGGCAGGTTTGTTTACCGTCATAGTGTTTATTTTTGGCATCGCACAGTTGCCGCCACTTATTGTCGTGCTGCCGCTTATTTTTTATGTTTTTTCAACCCATGATTCCACCCCGGCGACCATATTTACGGTGTGGGTGATAATTGCAGGGCTTTCCGATAGCTTGTTAAAACCTATGTTAATGGGACGAGGGGTCGATGTACCAATGCCAGTGATCCTTATCGGGGCGATTGGTGGCATGATAACGGCGGGGATCATTGGCCTGTTTTTAGGGGCGGTTATTTTGGCTATTTGGTATGAGCTATTTTTGACTTGGCTCAATAGCGAAGAGAGTCCTGCTGAGTTACCCCAAGCATCGAATGATGAGCCTGTCGATAGTCCAGATAAGTAAACTAAGGCGGCAATTCTTTTAATGAAAAGGTGCCTTTGTGCACCTTTTTGTGATAATGGTCTGCGTGGCTGCTTATGTGATTGGGAAACCAGATCTTGAAGATTAATATTAGGCTAGCCATTTTAGGAAAATGAGAGAGGGATACCTCGGTTGAACAGTGTAAAGTCGGTGGTTTGGGGTTGGTTTAAGCAGCAGGCAATAGCCGAAGAGTCGCTTTTGCAAGCGTTGTCGCTTGCTTGTGATGGCGAAAATTTGCCAAGCCAATTGCAATGGCGGGCTTTAATCGAGCGCCTACTAACTTGGGGAGCGGCGCTCCTTATCGGCTCGGGTCTTGTGTTTTTTATTGCTGCTAACTGGCAAAGTATGGGTAAGTTTGAACGCTTTGCCTTAGTAGAGTCTTGCCTAGTTATAGTTGTGGCTCTTTATCTCATTTTGCGTTATCGCGCAGTGAAAAATGGCGATAGACTTGGGTTTAGTTATACCTCGGCTAATGCGGCGTTATTAACCGTATCGATAATCATAGGTAGTTTGCTGGCGCTGGTGGGGCAGACTTATCAAACCGGTGCCGACCCTTGGCAATTATTTGCACTTTGGGCGCTACTGACATTGCCTATTGCTTGGCTGGCAGGCTCCGAACTGCTTTGGCTGTTACAAGGCTTACTGCTCAATCTATCCGTCGTGCTTTTTTATCAAACGTTTCCGGGCTTGTTTGGTCGACTTTTCTTATTCGATCTCGTTTTGGCACCACTATTGATACTCAATCTTTTACTGCATCTAGGCTTTATGTTACTCGGTGGCAAACTTGGGTTATTAGAAGGGTACACATCGCTTACTAAGTGCTTTGACGCCCCTATATTACAGCAGATCACCATAGCTATCGCTGTGCTCTGTATGAGCTTGCTTGCTGTCGAAGCCATTTTTGATGAGCAAAGCCGCGTTTGGTTAGCTGTATACTTTGGGCTGCTCGCTGCAGGATACTGGCTTTACAATTTTGTATTGAAGGAGATATTTGTGCTGGCTATTGGCGGCTTTAGCCTGATCGCGGTTATCAATAGCCTATTGATACGATTAATGTTTGAGACCAGTGAGCCGGTAGGATCATTTTTATTGGTGGGCTTGACCATTATTGGCTCAACGACTTGGCTCACCATCTGGCTTAGAGCCCGCCATTGCTCTTTTCAAGAGGAGGGGCGGCACCATGCATAGCGTATTCGAAAATAATAAGGAGGCTCCAGCAAAGTTGTGGTTTAGATTAGCCGCCGATGGATTGACCTGTAAGAATGAAATGCCAAAGCCCCTTCAAACGACTCCTTGGTATGTTCAACTACTGCAAACATTCGCAGCTTGGATCGCTTCTCTATTTATCCTTGCCTTTAGCATTACTTTCTTTGGATTACTCTTCGATGGTTTAGACACAGGTTTCGCCACATTAGTTGGGATTATTTATGCTGGCTTAGCGGTGTATCTTTATAGGGTGAGTGCTACCAACTCGTTATTTCTCAAACAGATGGCATTTGCTTTAAGCCTAAGTGGCCTGCTGTCATTGGCCTATGGTATGACTGATTGGTTTAGCCCAAGCTTAGGTGGGGAAATAGGGCTAGCTTGGTATTTTACTTTAGCTTGTATTTTGCTGCTGCACTGGCTGTCGATTGAACATTATAGTCATCAATGTGTCATGAGTTTTAGCTTTATCGCCTGCCTAGTGGGGATTGGGTATGAATTAGAACTGCTTGAGTTACTCCCTGTGCTTATCTTGTTACTGTTTGTCGCCGTCTGGTTGAATCATGCTAAAACGGCTAAGCACTTTGCACGCATCAATGCCCTTGGCCATATGCTCGGTTTGTGGGTCATACTTATTCAGTTACCTCTGTTAGGCAATCAAACGCTACTGTTAGACCATGATAAATTTCCAATATTAGCGCAATGGAGTAATGGGCTGACGGTCGCTATAACGTTAGTAATTTTACTTGTACTCATTGTAAGAATTTTCCGCTCGCTGTCATTAAGCTTGAGCAGTAAGCCGGGGCTACTAAGCGTCGTTGCTATGCTGTTGTTGGCGGGATTATCTATTGTTATGACGGGGTTATCTTCGGCGGTACTGGTTATGATTATGGGCTTTTATGTGAGAGAAAGGGCTGTCTTCTTACTCGGGCTGGCTGGAATCTTTAGCTTTATTACTTTGTATTATTACAGTTTACAGTTGCCGCTGCTTGAAAAATCGATCTGGTTAGTCGCGCTGGGCTCGTTATTGATTTTGGCCAGACTGCTGCTCGTTAAATTAGTACCTAAAGAAGACAAGCATGGAGTGCATCCAAATGAGGCTTAAGTTACCCGCTTCTATTTCTGTGCTGCTATTAACGGTTGTTAGCGTATTGGGCATAGTGAATTGGGACATTTACCAAAAAGAGCAGCAATTAGCTCACGGGCAAGTGGTACGTTTAGCCCTCGCTCCGGTCGATCCCCGCTCACTTATGCAGGGTGATTATATGACGCTAAACTATGCCATCGCAGCTCCACTGAGGGCTTTGCTTGAGGTGGAGGTTGGACAGGGGCTAGTGCAGGTGCGGCTCGATAACAATAGAGTCGCCTCATTGGATTCGGTCGTTCAGGAGTCTGCCGGCGTTAAGTTAAAAGAAACCGGGCAGAACCGCAGCGGCATAAGTGCAACGGATGAACTTGTGAATATTCAATATCGTGTGCGCCACAATCAGATTAAATTTGCCAGCAACGCTTACTTTTTCGAAGAGGGTAAGGCAAAGCGATATGAAGGCGCGAAATATGGCCAGTTTAGGGTCGATGGGCAGGGGGCTTTGTTGTTAGAGTCCTTGCTAGATAAAGACTTTAATCCGTTGTGACCTGCATTTTTTGTCAGATAAGTTAAATAGGCTGTATTCGTTAAACAGGCTTGGCAAGCAGGGTGAGCCTTAGGCGCTCATTGCCGTTCACTAAAGATGTGACAGGCTCATTGGGGCAAAGGTTAATCTCTTGCAGACCACTTAACACGTTGCCGTTTAGTTTGGCGTTAACCCTGCAATTAAGACTTAGCAAACTGGAGTGGCAAGGTGTTGCTCCCTCAGAGCCGATAAAGCCACTATCAAGATCTATATTGCAGCTGTTAGCTGTGAATGTTTGCGTTTCGCCTACATAAAAGCTGCGGCTCTCATTAAGCAGTAGATGACGATCATTAGTTTTTTCAATAAACGCTAGGCTGATATTGAGTTGGACTCGTATCCGATGTGACAGATCAAACTTAGCTTGCTTGCCTCGGTTAAGCGAGGAGATATAGAAACCACCGAGTGGGCTACTCATTGACTAAACACCTATCAGCTTATGAACTTCAAATGAGTAACTTATCACGTAAACTGTTTAATGGCCGCTAAAATAGCAGCCATTAAACATTGCGAGATAACTGCAGCTAGGAGCTACTTCTTAACCCATTTCCCAGACTTATTCTGAATATAGTGGCCTTTCTTGGTCGCCTCAATCGCTTTCTCTGCGGCTAGCTTGGCTACATCACTCACTGATATGTTGTTCTTTTTAGCTATTTTTTCATAGTGGGCCTTACGCTTAGCATTAACCGAGCTGACCACTGATTTGGCTTCGCTGGAGCTTATAACCACTCCTAGATAACCGTTAAGCTGTTCACCAACCAGCCCTTGGGCTTTGGCATCTTGCAGGGAAATAGCAAAGGCATTAAAGCTAAGCACTAGGCCAGCAAGTAGGACAAGTAATTTTGATTTCATCATGTTTTCCTTTAATTCCTTTGCTTAAAACAGTTCATCATCGGCTAAGAGTTGATCTAACTCTTTATCGACTTTGATCTTGATCTCGTGCTCAATTTTCACATTGAGGTTAATCACAATCGGTTTATCTGGTGGCTCAATCTTAACGGTCGGACTGCAACCGACTAGCGCATAACACGCAAGCATTACACTGAGCAGTACTTTTGGATTGTGCAATGTTTTCATTGGTTTATCCTTTTCCTTATCGGGTTAGGCTGAACTGAATTATTAATTGCTGTTGTGGTGAATATAATACGCCAACTCTTAATAACTATTTGATGAGATTGCTGATTACTTAACGGCTCGCTCGATCTGATCCTGTAAATTATCACCAATCTGTAAACTTCTGAGTAACTGTAACATGTTCTCCTCCTGAGAGTAGTTGAAGTGAATAGGTCGTTCAATACCTCTGCTACGACCTTTTACATTCACCTTGAGCTTGGCATCGCCTTGGGCATCCATATCGAAGCTGCTGGAAAGTTCTGAATAATTTAGGTGCTCGAGGGCTGAGAAGGCGAACTCAAGATAGGGCTGGCTTTGCCGCATCTGCGCAACAGCGGGATTATTGCTGATGGCAATTAAGCCTCCGGGGGCACGAGCGGCCAATTTACCTCCGCTCACGCTGGCTTTGCCTTGCTCGATAATAACGGGCAGGACGCCATCGAAAATACCATCGGCGTAGATCCCCACTTGGGGTTGGATGGCGAGCAGCTGTTCTAGGTCAATATGTTGCAATACAAAGTAGGCCGATGACGGTTTAGTCAGATTCAGTTGAAACTGCGGGATCAACAACTGTCCACCTAGCAGATCGCCTCTTGCTGTCAATCCAACAGATGCCTGCTTAACACCGAGTAGTTGCAGGGCTAAGGCGAGGTTCTCTTTGCTGGGCTTTTCACTTGGCTCTGCTGCATTATCGGCAATATTATTTAAGTCTTGTTCTTTACTATCTTGAGTACTTACTTGAGAGCCTGTCCCTTGAGAGCCTGCGGCTTGTGTCTCTGCGGCAAATGAAACTGCGGCTTCTGCATCGATATCGGTGATCAATACGCCGGGATTAAAGGCTTGCAGGGATAGCTTTATATTATCGCAGTTAAAAGCGCTCTCGCGTCTGTTGCTGCTATCTTGTAGCCAATTAAAGTGACATTGGGTATTCATATTACCGCCACCGAAGGGGAGGTTGTTGAGGCTACCTTGGATATCGCTAACCTGTGGGTCGAGGGTTAGGTCAAAAGCCAACCCCTGACTTTTCTCAAGTTGGTAGTGCATGGCAAGCTCTGTATTGCCTTCAATATCGAGTGATTCAGGTAAGCTGTCTGTCTGACTTAGAAACTCCAGAATAGGTGCAAACTCACTCTTAAACTGCCAGTCTCCTATTAACCTAAACTGGCTCAAGTTTTTTGGCTTGGGCGTAAATTGATGCTGGCTGGTGAGATATAGATTGTTAATTTTCCAGCTTTCATCACTTTGGAGCCCTTGGCGGTTGAGGTTCAGCTTTTGACTTAGCTCTATGGTGTCGAAGTGAGCCAGCTTCTGCTTAATGTGGCGCCTTTTGTGCTTACCTGCGCTTAGACGGTCTTGATGACTGTTTGAATGAGCGGCTCGATTATAGCCAGACTTGTCGAGGCTAAGCTGTGTCACCGATATGTCTATTTGATTCGCGAGCGTGTGTGACAGTAGTTTGAATGCAAATGATGAGTCTAATTCTAAATCTGAGTCAGCAGTTTCCGTGCCTGCAGCGCTACTGTTTGTATTGTCTTCAGTAACTTTTGTATTAGTAGTATTTGCGCCAGAGCTAAATTTTAGCGAAACAGCATGTTGTAGCGCTAAACCCATCTGTTCGAGCTTAAGCCTGTAGTTCTCTTCAAGGGCATTATTTAGGGGGAAATGACCTTCTAAAGTGTCGATGTCATAATGCAGTGATGGAATAATGATCCGAGTTTGGCTCTGGTCTTTTTTGGGCTTGCCATTGTTTGGCTGAAAGTAGTTCTGCTGGTAGCGGTATTCGGCAGTCGAAGTTAAGGTTAACTTTGTGCTTTTAATTTGAGCCGTACTTTGCTGCGTTTGATTTACCAATGAAGCAGTTTGGTTTGTCGATGGCTTATCTCTGGGTAACGATTGCGGCTCTGGCTTTATTGCGCTCTTTAGCTTTATGCCTTTGCTGACTTGATTGGCTCCACTGGCAATGACAACCGCAAAGTTTGTTTGTTGCGGGTTGTGGCTGGCACTGATCTGACCGTTTAGGTTGACTGCGGCACTGTCGAACTCAATTAGGTAGGGAAGCTCGGCCAGTTTTGGCCACAAGTTATTGAGGGTAAGAGCTTGGTTATGTTTTGCCTCTATTACCCAGTTAGCACTGAACTGGTAATTTCCTGTATCGCTAGTTGCTCCTTCATTATGTGGCGCGTGGTAATTGAAGTCGTCAAAGATAAGTTTGGCATCAAGATTACTGTCTTCTATCTGTAGTGATAGCCTTGGCACATGTAATTTTTGCTGTGTAATCTGATAGTTTAAGCCTTTATTTAGACCGATGAGCAGATTAGGGGAGCGCTCAGTTACCTTGGCTTGTTTAGTATCGGGGCGTAATTGTTGGTACAAGTTAAATAAGGCTTGTTCGAACGGCTGATCCTGAAGGTGCTGAAGTAATCGTTGTAATTGTGCATTACTTTTTTCATCGGCACTGCTACTCAAGAGATTAGAGTTGGCTAAGTTATTTTCAAGATCAAAGCTGAGCTCGAACGGCTTAAGGATTAATTTAGGATCAACAATAGGGCCGTTAATTTCAAAGTCTAATCGGCCGAGGCTTTTGGCCGTGTTGCTTAGGTTTGCTTCCGGCGCTTGTGTTTGGCTTGTGCCACCAACAAGGCTAACTGGTTGTAGGGTTTGCTTGGCGAAATCGTTAAAAGTGATCTTGGTATCTTGTAAGCTGTGTTTGGAACTTAGCTGGGCATTCTTCAAGTTCAGGCTTAATGCAGAGTTTAGTTTGCCATCAAGCTGAATATGCCTATCGTCTATCGCTTGAGTTAATTGATATAGCGGGGCCAAAAGACTCTGCTCTTGCAGTGCTGGAGAAGCAGCCTGTTTTTTAGTTTGCAATGATTGCTCAGCAGCGGCTAATTGACGGCTAAACGATTGCAGTAAGCTTAAATCTACATAGGTATTTGCTTGCCACTGTTTAGATTGAAGCTTAGCCGATAACGAGACAAGCGTTAGCTCATTAAGCTTTATCTCGCTTGTCAGCTCTCCAAGTTTATTCAAACTTAGGTTATTTAGTTTAATTTCAGGGGAGAGAGAGTCGGCGCCTTTTATTCTTATTTGTATCTGCTTTAGGTCAATACCGGGGAAAGCACCAAAATTAAGCCCTATGGTGGGGCCGTTTTCGTTGGTGTTTTGGCTCGATAAAGTCAATGCACTTGGTGCAAGGTTAACATTGATATTTGCAACTCGAATGCCTTGTAAGTCATTAACCTTAAAAGCCCATGGCCTTGCATCTTGAGCCAATACAATATCAGCATCGCTTATTTTTATATCACTATTATCTACGGTTAACTCGGCAGCCGATATATGCCACTTTGTTAGGCTTGATGGGCGAAAGCTAAGTTGATGGACTTGAGTCTTGTATGGGATTAAAAATTGATTGGCTAATGCCAGCGTGATCTTTTGGTAATTCCATAGGGCTAAACCACCTGCGAGGATCGCAAGTGCCATTAAGAGCAGCAGTGAGAGACAAGTAAAGCGTATGGCTTTGCGTCTGCTGTTTTTCCGTACCGGCTGTTGCACTTGCAAGTTCCCTAATGTCGTTGACTAAAAGGAGCGGTTTGGCTGCTCGTTTTAGTATAGTCGGAAGATTCTAACATCTTATTTAAAGGGCGGAATAGCTGAACAATAATAACAACGGAGTCGAGGTTACGCCGAGTTTACTTTATCTGGGCGTTCATTGGCTCACCGACTCTATATTTGCCTTAGTGAATAAAAACCAAAGAGTTGTGACTGACCTCAAATATCTTGGTGCCAATGGTCTTTTGTTTTGATACAAATTGAACCAATTGTTATGCCGCTGCTCAACACTGTTGCTAGATCTGGATTCAGGCTCGCTTCTGTAGCTAATGGATTTGTGCTTTCGCTTAAGGAAGGAGCATTGCAGATAGGAGTAAGTACGTTTAACAATAAGAGGTTTACATTGAAAAACTTGGGTTGGCTGTTGATTTTTATTCCCGCGCTTTGCACTTGCTCATTAGTACTCATGGTTATTTTTCACTACTTCCATATTATCGAAAGTGGTGGCATGGTGGTAAACACTATGTTCGTGCTATTGGCGATTAATGTGTTTGGCTGTATCGCTATCTGTGTGAGGACGTCGGGGCATCTTCCCTATCTACTATTTGGGAATTTGTTGTTTTTCATTATTTTTGTTTTCTCTATTACCGCTGTGAGAAATCATAACTGTAACCATCACGAGCAGGAAGAGGTGTTTCAATACGGGGTACATCAAGTCGGTGACAAACTCGATATTGGTGTCGACGCTAGATGTGACAACTGCGATTAGCAATGCAATTGCGGTTATTAATTTGAATGCTGAAACTTGAGTATCTTGAGAGCAGAGCTTGAAGTTAGCACCAGTTGAATTCAACTGCAGTGACGATCTTATAAGATTTTCACTGCAGCAGAATTTACCTGTTAGATGCATAGCCTTTGAGTCAGGCTATGCTACTGCAAAGTTAATCCTTCCAGCGAATATGGGTCGTGAGTGTATGGCTTTCGTTAGGCGCTAAGGTCAGCCTATCCTCTAGAACATTCGCCGCCTCTAAACAGACCATGGTGAGATAGTCATCGCTATTGAAACGCGATAAACGCACCGATTTATCAATCCAAGGGTTCCATAGTACAGCGCTACGGCTATTTTCTCGGCGCACTTCAATCACGCCATCGGGAGTATGAAGTTCCTGGCATTCCCCTAAGTCTGTATAGACGCGATCAGTTTCACGGGTAAAGTCGACGCTATCTCCCTCCTGTGGGAAAGGGCCTTTAGCAAATTCGATATACTTGGCGCCGCTAAAGCCAGTTGCCTTCAGTTGGTGAATATCACTGATGGGGAAATAGCTATGCAGCGCCTGAGTTAGGCTGACATCATAATCGCCATTATTGGTATTTTTAAGGCTAACAGACAGGGTGTCACTTAAGCTAAATAGCAATTCCACTTCGGTGTCATGGGGCCAGTAGAGCCTATCTTCTTCGGTCAGCTTTAGGGTGAACTTAAGATCCACCTGCTGATCGCGCATCTTTACCGATTCCAACGACCAAATTCGGGTACGGGCAAAGCCGTGTTGTGGGAAGTCTGGATTATCGCTCATGCCAAACCAAGGCCAGCAAACAGGTATGCCGCCACGAATACCATTACCAGGCTGGTAATCATCTGCACTGGATACCCAAAGTAGGGGCTTTTTACCCACTGGCTCAAAGTAGTCGATTTGGGCACCCTGCATAAAGATCCTCGCTTTACACAAGTCGGTGTTCACTTCGACATACTCTAGACCGTTAGCATGTTTGTTAGTGGTGACGGAACCCATTGGAGTTGTCCTTTCATAGCGTTAGCACAATTAATCGAATTAGCTTAACTCGTTTTGAAGAAGGAGATAAGCCTTCTTTTGACTCTATTTGAGGTAATGCTGTTCTCTTGTGCAAACAAAATGAAAATATTGCTGAGTTTTTACTCAAACTTAGTTATGGTGGTCAGAGCACTGACCATAACTTATAACGATTAATAAGCAGTTGAAAGGGACGACACTATGCCAATCTACCAAGCTCCGATCCGTGATTATCAGTTTGTTTTAGGGGAACTACTGGAAATTTATCAAAAAGATAACTTAGCAGGGTTCGATGAATTTGATCCTGAGTTGATTGATGCGGTACTGCAGGGAGTCGCAGACTTCACTACAGATATTATGCTGCCACTTAATGGCAGTGGTGATGTAGAGGGCTGTCGCTTGCAAGAGGGCAAAGTGATCACGCCTAAGGGCTTTATCGATGCTTATCAGCAATATGTTGATAACGGTTGGGCCACCCTAACTTGTGATCCTGAGTTTGGTGGGCAGGGCCTACCTGAAGTGGTCGGTGTTTTTGCCACTGAGATGAAAACCGCGACTAATATGGCTTTTGCCATGTATCCGGGGCTAACCCACGGCGCTTATGCAGCCATTCATGCCCATGGTAGCGATAAATTAAAGGCAAAGTATCTAGAGAAGTTGGTCAGTGGTGAATGGACCGGCACAATGAATTTAACTGAGTCCCACGCTGGAACCGACCTAGCGCTGCTGCGCACTAAAGCCGTGCCTGCAGGTGAGGGGGCGTTTGCTATTACAGGCGAGAAGATCTTTATCTCTTCTGGCGATCATGACTTAACCGACAATATTGTTCACTTGGTATTGGCGAGGCTTCCAGATGCGCCTGATGGAGTAAAGGGGATCTCGCTGTTTGCCGTGCCTAAAGTGTTAGTTAATGATGACGGCACGCTTGGTGAGGCGAATGCGCTGACAGCAGCGAGCTTAGAGCACAAGATGGGGATCCACGGTAATTCGACTTGTGTGATGAATTTCGATGGTGCCCTAGGTGAGCTGGTGGGGGAGCCTCATCAAGGATTGCGTGCCATGTTCACCATGATGAATCAGGCAAGACTTGGCGTTGGCGTTCAAGGGCTAGGAGTCTCTGAAATTGCTTATCAAAATGCCTTAGCCTACGCGAAAGATCGTATTCAAGGCCGCGCGTTAAGCGGCGCTAAACAGGCTGAACAAGCCGCAGACTCAATTCTAGTGCATGGCGATGTGCGCCGCATGTTACTGTCGCAAAAGGCCTTTAACGAGGGCACGCGAGCATTAATGGGCCAGCAGGCACTGTGGCTAGATGAAGCCGAAAGGCATAGCGATCCCGAGTTAGCAAAAGCGGCGTCGAAACTAGCAGCCTTGTTTACGCCGATAGTGAAAGGCTTTGTTACCGACCAAGGCTTTAAGGCCTGTGTTGATGCTCAGCAAGTATTTGGTGGTCATGGCTATATTCACGAGTGGGGCATGGAGCAGTTTGTGCGTGATAGTCGTATTGCGATGATCTATGAAGGCACTAATGGCGTACAGGCACTGGATTTAGTTGGCCGCAAAATCCTCTCGGATAAAGCACAGACGCTGCAGGCGTGGTCGGGAGAGGTAAAGCAGCTTATTGAGCGCAATATGGGCAATGAGGCGATGAAACCTTATATCAGCGGACTGATGGATGCGGCGGGGGATCTTGAGAAAGCCACCGGCTACATCGCTGAAAATGCAGCTAAGAACCCCGACATTATTGGCGCGGCGTCTATGGCGTATATGCAGATATTCGGCATTACGGCGTTGGCTTGGATCTGGACTCGCATCGCCGAAAAATCCTTAGCGGTACTGAGTGATGGCACAGATGAAGCCGAGTTTTATCAAAATAAGCTCAGTACAGCGCAGTTTTTCATGCGCTATTGGGCGGTGCAGACCCGTAGTCTGCGTAAACAAGTTCTGGAGGCCAGTACAGATATCGTCGCCTTTGACGACAAGGCTTTCTAAGCTTGTCTGTTTGTAAGATATAGCGCCCGTTCTAAAATCACCCCCTTCTATGAATTATTTTGTTGTCATAGAGGGGGAATTTTTGGGCTAAATAAGATGTAGATTGAATTAACCGTTATTTTTCTGGGAAATGGCTCTTAGCATTTGGACAAAAAGCGCCTAACTGAGATAACCTTGCGGCACTTTTCTGTAGCAGCAATGGCTGTATTCATTTAATTAGGATTGATATGCAGTATAAATGGGTACTTTTTGACGCTGATGAGACCTTGTTTCACTTCGATGCTTTTCAAGGCTTGCAGCTGATGTTTTCCCGTTTTGATGTGGACTTTACCCGTCAAGACTTTCTCCACTACCAAAAGGTTAATCAACCACTTTGGGTCGATTATCAAGATGGAAAGCTGACAGCCAGTGAGCTGCAAAATATTCGTTTTGAATCTTGGGCTGAGAAACTAGCAGTTTCAACCCAGAGACTAAATAGCGACTTTCTTAACGCGATGGCGGAGATCTGTCAGTTGCTTCCAGGTGCACAGGAGTTAATCGACAGCCTTACAGGGCGTGTAAACATGGGGATCATCACCAACGGATTTACCCAGTTACAAACGGTTCGTTTAGAAAAGGTAGGCTTAGCCAACCGCTTCTCGCCGCTAGTGATCTCTGAAGAGGTTGGGGTGGCAAAGCCCGATATTGGGATCTTTAATCACGCGTTTGAGATGATGGGCCACCCAGAGAAAGAGTCGGTGCTTATGGTGGGGGATAACCCACATTCAGATATTTTGGGCGGACTAAACGCTGGTATTCACACCTGCTGGCTTAACAGCCATGGCGCAGAAAAACCGCAGGATATCGACCCACACTATCAAGTGAGCTCTTTGTGTGAGCTTCGAGCGCTGCTTACCACACAGATGTCGGCCTAAGCTAAGGTAAGCTTTAAGCTAAGGTTTGAGTTCACCTCTTGTTAAAATGCAGCAAGCGGTTATTGGCAGGCATGGAGTGATCGGCAACGAGCTCCAGGCCTTGGGCTGCTGCGAGCTTAACTATCCACTCTATATCCCGAATCGCACTTTGCGGGTTTTGCTGCAACAGCCAGTTATCAAACTGACGGTTACTGTCACTGGTATATTCGCCTTGATAATTAAACGGACCGTAAACGCAAAACTGACCATTGGGCACCAAATGCCTTCCTATTCCTTCAAAAAACGCTTCGACCATGGCTTTAGACATGATATGCAACGTGTTAGCGCTAAAGATGGCATCGATAGGTTCAAGTTGGTCTACTGGCCAAGGCTGAGTCACATCCAGCTCAAGGGGGCTACGTAAATTACCACTAGGATATTGGGATAATCTAGCATTTATCCCTTGGTGGTAGCAGGCTTGATCACTGGTCTGCCAAATTGCTTGGGGGAGCAACTTGGCAAAATAGATTGCATGTTGGCCTGTGCCGCTTCCGATCTCTAATACATGTTTCGCGCCGCAAAAGCTGTGGGCTAACACTGCGGCAATGGCTGATTTATTATTTTCACAGGATTGAGAATAGGGAAGTGGTTCCACGATAGTGTCTTTTGTTTGATGTCAGGCTATTTGTTTTACCCTGTCTAGTGCGTGAATTCAACTGACAATGGCTAATCGGGGAAATACAGGCCGTTGTATGTGAAATTGAACGGTAAAGAATTAGTCTTAGCAGCCCTTGATAAAAGCGGTTAGTATCTAAGTTCAATTTTGCGATTAACAGGCATAATTTTGGCTATTGAGCATAATGAGATCGTATCGCTACTTAATGAACTTGAGTGCAGAACCAACTTTTCAATAAAGAAAGTCACCGAATATATGCTACCTAAGCTAAAGGAGCCATTTTATCTATACGTCGATGGCAAACAAGCGCTGTTGGTTATCCGTCCCGCCTATGAGGTGTTTAAAGCCGACCTAGAAGCGATTGATGGCGTGAATGCCAAAGCTCAGTATTGCCATTACTCCGAGATGACGCGATTTCCTAAGCGTGTGCAGAAGAGTATTAATGGCATCCATTATGGATTGGCTTTTAGCTTTGATAGCGGTGCAGCACTTAAGGCATTTATCGAAAAGTTAATTCTTATCAATCAAGCTTAGTTGTCAGTAGCTATGGATAGCTATAGTGAGTTTGCGTTAGCGTTGAAACATTCTAATACCAAAATCTATAACTAGTCTTTGGTTGAGATGGTTTAAACTTACGCTAAGTAATCGACAAGGAGTCAATAAAAAAATGGAACCCGATAAGTTAATTTCTCAGCAACCACTTAGCGAGCCGGATCTTCAAGCTATGCTATCTGAGCTTAATCGCAAGAGATTAAAGTTTTTTACCTTAGTTGTTGGCATGGTCGCGGGACTCGCCGTCGGTTTCTATGGTGCGCGTTGGCTGTATCAATGGCTGTTTCCTGTAAGTTAGGCATCAAGCGAATAAAAAAGGCTCCGGAAGGGAGCCTTTTTTTATGTGAGTGTCTTGTCCTGGAATGTGTTTACACATTTAGGACTTTATTATGACCACACCAATACCAGCCCGCGTTAAGCGAACACAGCGAGATTATTCGTTAGGCTTTAAATTACAAGTTGTAGCTGCCGTAGA
>NZ_BPET01000007.1 GCF_019654915.1 Shewanella sp. MBTL60-007
TCAGTAATGGCCGTTAGAATCGCTTCTGCGTCAACTTATACATATTCTGAAGAAACGGAAAATGCTCAATTTGACAGTGAAATTGAAAAAATAAGTGTAACAGGCTCACATATTAGAAAGGGGGATTTCGAGTCAGCGTCACCGATTCAGATCATCGATGCCGATGATATTGAAGGAGTTGGGGCCGTAAATATTGGTGACTTATTAGGTAAGATCCCAGCAGTGATAGGTGATACGACCTCTGCAAGTTCAAATATTAGTGGTCAAGATTCTGGTTTGAATACAGTTGCTTTACGTAACTTAGGCTCATCAAGAACATTGGTTTTGGTTGATGGGAAACGTTATGTGTCAGGCATGTCTGTAGGTTCCGGTTATGGGGTAGATTTAAACACCATCCCTACCACTATGATTCAACAAGTTGAAGTGCTAACTGGTGGCCAATCTGCTGCTTATGGTTCAGATGCTGTTGCTGGTGTTGTTAACATTATTATGAAGAAGAATTTTGATGGTGTTGCATTTAAAGCACAAGCGGGACAAAGCGAAGAGGGTGATAAAGGAACAACTGACTTTGAATTAACAATAGGTAAAAACTTCGATGAAGGTAATGCTTGGTTTTCACTTGGGTATTCAGATGATGAGGGCTTGATGGCTGTTGACCGAGATTACTCTCGTGTACATAAAAGTGCTGTTGATACCGATGGTGA
This sequence comes from Shewanella sp. MBTL60-007, assembly GCF_019654915.1. Lineage (GTDB taxonomy): Bacteria > Pseudomonadota > Gammaproteobacteria > Enterobacterales > Shewanellaceae > Shewanella. Next base: position 705 of record NZ_BPET01000007.1, read on the forward strand.
CGGTTTAAAGGATACTTCTCAATATGTTGGTTCATCACATATTTTAAGTGGCCGCATTGGTGGTTATAAAGGTGATGGAAGTGCTTTTGTGCGAACGCCTGACGTTGAAACATCCGATGCCTTCAATTTTCACGACTATCGCTCAATGTTAGCGCCATTAGAAAGAAAATTTGCTGCAAGTGGGCTGTCTTTTGACTTTAACGAGCGTTCTCGAATTAATTTCACCGCAAATTACGCTCGGGTAGATTCGCGTGCACGCTTTGAACCAATCCCTTTAGATACACGTAACGATATCTTTAAGCTGTCGAAGGGGGGAACAACAGGAATTGATATTGCTACTCATCCGTGGTTTGCCGGAACAACTTTAGGGAATAATTTGTTGGCAGATGGTATCACTAATCTTGATGACGTCAGTTTAACATTTCGTCGTTTAGCTGAATTTGGTGACCGTGGTGCTGAAAATACACGCAGCACTTATCGTGTAGCTGGTGATTATGAGTTTGATATTACAGATGATATTTATCTAACAGTTAGTGGTACTTATGGTGTTACGGACCAAAATCAAACAAACCATGGCGATATCAATTTAGATCGAGCTCGTTTTGCACTTGATGTAGAGGATGATGGTTTTGGCGGTTATCAATGTGCTGACGATATTGCACGTATCAATGGCTGTGTTGTGTTCAATCCATTCTCTGAAGATGGTATTTCACCAGAAGCAGTGGAGTATTTAGCTGCGGACACCAACCTTGTAGGTAGTATTGAGCAGTTTGTACTAACCACTGTAGTGGCGGGCGAAGTAGATTTTGCAATTAGTAACGATGTCGACAATATCGGGTTTGCAGTAGGTGTTGAATACCGCGAGGAAAAAGGAGAAGAGACTCCTGATCCATTACGTCAAGCAGGTATTGTGCGTGGGCAAGCAATTGCTAAAACAAAAGGTTCGTTTGATGTTGTTGATATTTTTGGTGAAGTACATGTCCCTATATTTGAGCAATTAAGTTTATCAGCTGCGGTTCGAGTCGGTGACTACTCTTCAGTGGGGCGCACAACAAACTGGACAATTGGATTAGATGCTCCTGTGACTGATTCAGTACGTTTTCGTGGTGCTGTTGCAACAGCTGTTCGGGCGCCCAATGTGAGCGATTTATTTGCTGGTGGCACAGCAACAGCTGCTGTCGTGGCAGATCCGTGTAATGGTGTTACTAATGCTGATAGTGGCAATATTGCGGAGAATTGTCGTTCTATATCAGCAATTCAAAATCGTATAGATAGTGATGGCGCTTTCATTTTGACGCAAGTTGAAAGTCAGAATACATCTGGCTTATTGAGCGGTTCTATTGATGTCCAAGAGGAAAAGGCTGATACGATCACCGGAGGTGTAGTTTTTATTCCAGAGTTCATTGATGGATTACAAATGTCGCTTGATTATTACGACATTAGTATTGATGACGCAATTGCTAAAACAGACCGAACAGTAATTATGAATCGCTGTTATGACGTTGATCCTAGTGAGTTTGATCCTGAGTGTGGTGGGCTAGTTCGTCGTGATGGTCGTTCAGGGGCTGCACTTGATGTAAATGCTGCTTCAGGTAATGAAAACTTAATAGAAACACGTGGGTTTGATCTTGATGTTTCATATGTTACTGATATTGGAAGTGGAGACCTGTATTTAGGTTTAGCTGCTAACTACCTTGATACTTATGATATTACTGGTATTGAAACCGGTGATACTCAACATCTTGCAGGAGAGGTTCTCTTTCCAAAATTACGCTATAACATAAATGCTTCTTATACTATTAATGATTTTAATGTTTACTGGCAATTACGTTATTGGGACGAAACTAAAGATCGTAATGATAATACTATCATGACGGAAGAGTTAAATTCAGTCGATTCACGTATATATAATGATGTTCGATTTAGTTATAACTTTACTGAAAACTTTAACGGTTACTTTGGCGTGAAGAATTTATTTGACGAGCAGCCACCACATTTAACTGCTAATCATAAATATCAACAACAAGGTACGACAACAAATGGAACTGCATTTGATTTAGTAGGCAGAGGATATTATGCAGGAATAAAGCTGGATTTTTAAAGTGTACAAGGACTGAGGTCTAAACATCTTTGTGGGCTGTTTAATCAGCCCTTTTTTATACTAACTAAATATTAGTTGAGCTTTATGATTACCACTTTAATTGCAGAACAACTTTTTGATGGTGAAGAGTTTTATACTAATCGCCCGATTAGTTTTAAAGATGGCAAAATATTGTCTTTAGATACAGTTAATGGAGCCAAAGAAATTAAGTTACCAGGGATGTTAGTCCCAGGGTTTATTGATGTTCAAGTTAATGGTGGTGGCGGTTGTTTGTTTAATCACCAAACAAATATTGAAACACTAATAAAAATGGTGAAGGCTCATGGACAATTTGGAACCACAGCTTTATTGCCTACATTAATCACGAGTGATATTTCTACGCTTTCGTGTGCAGCAGAGGTAATAAGCCAAGCAATAGCTGAGAAAACTCCCGGAGTAATAGGTGTCCATTTTGAGGGGCCGCATATTAGCATACCCAAAAAAGGTATACATAATGATGAGTTTATTCGAAAAATTAGCCAACAAGAGCTAGATATATATTGTAGAGATGATCTCGGGGTTAAAGTTGTGACTGTTGCACCAGAGAGCATTGAGCTAGACGTAATAAAAATATTGGTAGAAAACAATGTCATTGTTTGTTTGGGACATTCAAATGCGAGCTATGAACAAACTCAAGCAGCCTTGGCTGCTGGGGCAATTGGTTTCACTCATTTATTTAACGCTATGTCGCCTCTAACCTCGCGTGCTCCCAATATGGTTGGCGCTGCGATATTGGATGAAAGTAGTTGGTGCGGTTTGATTCTGGATGGACATCATGTGCACCCGGCGACGGCAATGCTAGCTATGCGAGCAAAGCCTCGCGGCAAAATGATGTTAGTTACTGATGCTATGTCGACAATAGGAAGCAAACAGTCTTCACTAGAGTTTGACCAACATACTATTAACTTGGTTGGAGGCAAATTAACTAGCCAAACAGGGCAATTAGCAGGTTCAGCTCTGGATATGATTACAGCAATTAATAATGCACAGAGCATGTTGAACCTATCAATTGCTGAAGCCATAAAGATGGCGAGTTATTATCCGAGCGAGTTTTTAAATTTAAATCATTGCTGCGGACAGTTTTCTGTTGATGCCAATGCAGACCTGACTTTACTTACCACAGAAAATTCGTCTCATCATGTAATGCGTACATGGATTGGCGGTAATACGATTTTTAATAGAATTTAGAGGTTACAATGAAAAAACTTACCGGGCTAATTGCCGCCCCTCACACGCCATTTAATCAAAATGGCGAAGTTAACCTTCCAGTTATTGATAAAATTGCAGAGCTTCTTATTAGGCAGGGGGTAAAAGGAGTATATATATGCGGTACAACGGGCGAAGGCTTAAATTGTTCTGTTGCTGAGCGTAAGGCGATAGCTGAGAGGTGGGTAACTGCTGCTCGAGGTCAGTTGAGTATTACTGTTCATACTGGCGCGCTATCAATAGTTGATAGTATAGAGTTGACTCGTCATGCTGAAACTCTCGATATATTTGCTATTTCGGTTATCGCTCCTTGTTTTTTTAAGCCTAATTCAGTTGAGAGTTTAGTGGAATATTGTCGAATAGTTGCGGCAGAAGCTCCAACCAAGGCTTTTTATTATTATCACTCAGGAATGTCAGGTGTCATGCTAGACATGGAAGAGTTTCTTATTCACGCAAATGAAGTTATTCCTAATTTAGCTGGTATAAAGTTTAATCACTCTGATCTATATGAATTTCAACGTTGTATACGTGCTTGCAATGGAAAGTTTGACATTCCGTTCGGGGTTGATGAGTTTTTGCCCGCAGGCCTGTCTGTTGGTGCTGTTGGTGCCGTAGGCAGTACCTACAATTATGCAGCCCCGCTTTATCTAGATATTATTGATGCGTTTAACCGAGGAGACCAAGATACCGTTGAAAAGTTAATGGATAAGGTTATCGAACTCATTAGGCCTCTAGTTGAGTATGGAGGTGTTGCAGCGGGGAAAGTTGCCATGCTTCTTCACGATATTGATGTCGGGGATCCTCGGCTTCCTATTAAATCTCTTTCGATTAAAGAGAAAGAAGAGGTACTCGCTAAAATGAAGAGAGCTGGTTTTTTAAAACATAAATAGATTAAGACCACCTTATAAATTATACCAATCAGTATAGGAAGTTGATCTACTCAGAGCGATTTTGGCAAACTAATTCAAGGCGAATAACTGAAAGAATGGTTGCTCCCTTGTGAAGTTATTCAACGCAGAAGTAGGCCGCCAAAAGCACTCCAGAATGGCGAGTTTTAGCGGCTCTGATACTGCGTTAACAAGCTTGAACGTAGAATCACTATGCTCTTCACTCGCTGCGAGCTGCATGGATGCAGCGAATGTCATTAAAGCAGGAGCACTTAATGACCTTGTCTCAGTGCCGCTAAATTCTCGCTGAGCGACCAAATCTTTATACTAATTGGTATTATTACTTAAGCGTTCTTATTCACTTTCTTAGTATTTAATTAAAACTTCATGATAACGGCAGGTGTGATATGAAGCAGTGTCTGTTCACAATAACTCTAATATCTAGTTTTTTACTTTGCTATGAAGTGGTTGCTGATGAAGTCAATATAAGGCCCAATATCTTATTTATAGCCGTTGATGATTTAAATGATTGGGTCGGTTATTTAGGAGGACATCCAAATGCTAAAACGCCAAACTTAGACGAACTAGCTAATCGGGGAGTATTTTTTAGCAATGCATATACAGTTTCGCCTATATGTGGCCCATCTCGAGCAAGCGTGTTAACTGGCATGAGGCCTGAAACAACAGGGATTTATCATAATAAAGGAATGTACAAAGATTATGTTCCTGATGCAGTTGCCTTACCTAAATATTTAAAAGATAACGGTTACCATGTAATGGCGGCGGGTAAGATCAATCATGCTATGGGGATGGTTGTTGCTGAAAACTATCATGAATATGGCCCAGACGCTGGAGCTATTGGTGGGCCATTTACTTGGGAGGAACTTAGTTTAACACCGCAAAAAAAGGTCATGAGGAAAGACATTCTTGGAAAACGATTAGAAGCACAAAGTGGCATCGTGACAGATGTATATCCTGGCAAGATTATTAGCAGAGGAACATTGTCAGCAACATTACCCTTAAATGGTATAGATAATACCTTAGATAGGCCTTTTAATGGCTATAACACTTTTGATTGGGGGCCTGTGGATGTTAAAGATGACGAAATGCCTGACGGCCAGATTGCGCAATGGGCAGTTGAAAAGTTATCCGAACAATACAATAAACCTTTCTTTTTAGGTGTCGGTTTTTATCGCCCGCATCAACCGTTTTATGTTCCTACTAAGTACTTTGACGCATTTAAAAATGAAGTGATAGCTTTACCAAAAATACAAGAAAATGACTTATCTGATGTTTCTGAAGCGGGCAAACAATACGCGCACTTTCCTTGGTCGGGTAGCTTTGAAAGAGTACAAAAACACAATGTATGGCAAGATGGTGTTTTAGGTTATTTGGCTTCTATCCACTTTGCGGATGCGCAAATAGGTAGAGTTTTAGATGCTCTAGATAAAAGTGATTATAAGGATAATACCCTTATTTTGCTTTGGAGCGATCATGGTTGGGAGCTTGGTGAAAAAGAGCATTGGGGGAAGCACTCACCATGGGAGGGCTCGATAAGAGTACCGTTTATTATTGTACCACCTAAGTCCTCACAAATAGTAAAGGGGGCTCGGGCTAGTTTTGTAAGCTTACTTGATATTTATCCAACCATTGCTGACTATGCAAATTTACCAATTCCTAAACACTTAGAAGGTCGTTCACTTAAAAAGGTTGTGACAGGTGAGTATGATAAAGTTCGAGATTTTCATATTACTACGTTAGGTCGTGCGAGTTATGCATTAAGAACTGAAGATTGGAAGTTCATTCACTTTTATGACGGAAGTGAAGAATTATATGATTTATCAGGCGATCCTCACGAATGGAATAATTTGGTCAATCTTGAAAGCTATCAAAGTAAAATCAAACAGTTTAGAGCCATGTTACCGGTTGATGACCATTTTAAGCAGTTGGTTCGATATAAGCGTTATAAAGCGATTATCACCGAACATAATGAATTTCTTCTCTACGATATGTTACATCCTAAAAATGGCATCGGTGAGCAAGATGAAGTATCAAAACAGCATCCTGATATAGTGATGAAAATAAAGACAGCCCTGAAAGAGCAGGGGATAACTGAACGATACGTCACCTTAAATGACTAATCCACCTTGTTGCGTAGCTGTAGCGTTACGCAGATATAACGAGGTATGACTTAATGATTAAAAGTTGATAATTTCAGCTATATCCATCCAATATCACGACCAAAGTTTTCATTTAGCTGTGCATTTTGTTTGTCAGCCCATATGTAATAACTTTGGTTCTCTAGGGTTGATGCTGCTTCTTTATCAAGAAGAATAATCGCATTCTCATGCATTTGTAATATTGATGCAGGACAACTTGCAGAAACGGGACCTGTGACCATATCTTTTACGGCTTTAGCTTTGTTTGAGCCTGTAGCAATAAGCAAGGCACAGCGAGCTTCCATGATTGTCGCAATTCCCATTGTCATGGCTGTTGTTGGTTGTATTTCATTCTTACTGAACAATCGACTGTTATCCGCTAATGTTTGCTGAGTTAATGTTTTTATCCGTGTTCTAGATGTTAGGCTTGAACTGGGTTCATTAAATCCAATATGACCATTAGCACCTATGCCTAATATTTGTAGATCAATTCCTCCAGCCTGTTTGATTTGATCCTCGTAGCGCTTCCCTTGCTCTCGAGGGTTTTGAGCTTGAGTGCAAGTAGGGAAATATGTGTTGTTGTGGTCAATATCAACCTGATTAAACAAATGGTTACACATGAAACTGCGATAGCTTTGAGGGTTATTTGCATCAATATTATGGTATTCATCAAGGTTAAATGTTGTGGTGTTCGCAAAGCTATAAAGCCCGGCTCTATATTGCTCGACTAACTCTTTATATAATTTTATAGGCGTACTGCCTGTAGCGAGACCCAATACTGGTTGCTCTTTACTTTTAATTAGAGTTTGTACCCACAATGCTGCGTTAATCGCAACTTGTTGGGCATTATCATGAATAATTATTTGCATTAATAGATACCTAGTTATTTTGGATAACATATTGCTGGACATAATAATATGCGCCGATTAAGTCCGCATTGGCACCGCACTGAGGCGGTATGATTGCGACTCGGTATATTTCTGGTAACAAAGCGACTTTTTCTACGACTTGCTGGAAAAATAACGGAGCAGAGCCAACACTTCCCCCTAAGATTACTTTGTTACAGCCTGTGGTTGCTTTTACATTGGCGATTAAGTCAGTAATGGCGCTTGTGGCACTTTCAATTAGCGTTGATATTTCATCTACATGGAGGTGATTGTGAAAAACCTCCTTACAAGATACAGTCTTATTTAAAATTTTTGATGCTTGGGTCGCTATTGCGGTTCCAGATGCTAATGCTTCTGCACAATTCACCCTTCCACAATGACATCTTATACGTTCATTTTTTAAGTGCTGTACTGACGTATGCCCCAAGTGGGCGCAAAAGCCATCGGCAGAAGTGATGAGCTGTCCATTTTGAATCATGCCTCCACCAACACCGGTAGAGACAGTTATATAAGTTAACGTGTCGTCAATGACTTGGTTATTATTGCATCGCTCAATCCAATACTCAGCCCAAGCTGCAGCAGCTGCGTCGTTTATGATTGTTACTGGCAAACCGAAGCAACTATGAAGCAGAGACTTCAAAGGGATTTTTTGTTTTACTGAAAGAAAATTGACATATTGGTTCCCGACTTGACCAGTGCAAGCAACAGCAACATGAGTTGATTGCTCTTTCCACCCGTGACAAAGTTCTGCTAAATGAGACGCTAAATTGGATAGGTTACTATGAATGATAGAGTCAGTTTTACGCTGCTGTATGACTTTGCCATGACTGATTAAGGCGGCAGAAATTTTGGTCCCGCCGATATCTATTGCTATGATCATTTTAATTCGCGCCTAATTTGCTGGCATTTTCAATGCGCTCAACGAACCACTGCGTTATATGTTCTACGCGAGTTATTGCTGAACCGACAGTTACTGAAAAGGCGCCAAGCTCAATTGCTTTTGCTGCTCTTTCTGGAGAGTTGTAGCGGCCTTCAGCTATTACATTAAGCCCTTGCTCAGCCCATTTTTTGACTAAGTCATAATCGGGTTGATTAGGTGTATTGTGTAAATCTAAATAACCAGACATAGTGCTGCCAATAAAGGTACATCCATGCTTAGCTAATAGCACTCCCGTTTCGTAGTCGGCACAATCAGCCATTGCAATACAATCGTTTGCATGTATTGCTTCGAGTAAGTCGAGCATTGGAGTAGGGCGATGTCTATTGGTTGCATCAAAAGCAATAATTGAAGCTCCCGCTTGAGCAAGTGCTTCAATATCTTTAATAAAAGGAGTGATGCGTATGGGGCTGTCGTCTAAATCTCTTTTTATAATTGCAACGATGGGGGTTGATGTCGTTTGTGCTACTGCGCGTACGTTTTCAATCCCCTCAATACGTAGACCTTTAGCTCCACCATCAACGGCCGCTAAAGCCATGGCAACAACATGCTCAACTTTATCCATTGGGCCTTTATCAACAGGTTGGCACGAGGTGATTAACGAATGCTTTAAATGGGATAATAATGTTTGTTCTAAATCTTTATTTACTGGTGTCATAAGTTTTATCGTTACCCATGGTGTTATTAAGAAATAGAGTGCTATCTTTTATTGGTTGATGCCTGCATGGTATACAGCGTTAATCGCTCTAAATCCTTTTTTTCGTGTTCACTATTTTGGAATAATAGGCTGGAAAGGTAACCAACTGTTAAACATGAAATAATCCCTATCGTGGCGTATAGATAACCGTTAGCCCAGCCTAATTGCCAAGCAGAGATCATAGCCACGACGCCCGTTAGAATACCGATTATTGCACCTGTAGAGTTTGCCTTTTTGGTTAGTGCGCCAAGGATAAACAGTCCTCCTAGAGCTCCCATAAACATACCGATTACTTTAAAGTAGGCGTTCATAAGTGAACGTATTTCAGGATCGATAAATATCAGTCCAGCAAGCGTACCTAGTCCCCCCATGATAAAGGTCAACCAGCGGGCTATGTTCATATAAGCTTTTTCTGTTTTAACTAGGTCAAATGGTCTAACAAAGTCAGTGACTAATGTTGTGGCGATAGAGTTCATACTTGTTGATACTGTTGATTGAGCAGCCGCAAAAATACCTGCGACGATGAGCCCCGCGATGCCTATAGGCAATTCTGTTGCGATAAATGTAGGGAAAATTTGATCTATTTGAATTGTTGGGTCTAGTTTTTCGGGGTGCGTTTGGTAAAAAACATATAGTCCGGTACCAATACAGAAAAAGAGTAAAGCGCCAGGGGCTGCTAATAATGCGTTTGCCCAAATAGACTTTTTAGCTTCCTTAGGATCAGATGTTACCATGTACCTTTGTACGACAGCTTGATCGGCTGTATAGCTAGAAATATTTTGGCCTATTCCACCAAGCACAATAACCCATATAGATAATGTCGTAATGCTTTCTAGACTAAAGTCAGCATTAACCATTGTGAATTTGTTATCACTTAAGCCTACGGAAATAAATTCAGTTAAGCCGCCATCTAGGCCCATAATGATCGTTATAAAGCAAATAAGGGCACCTAGAATTAGTACTATTGTTTGTAGTGTGTCGGTCCATATAACAGCTTCAATGCCACCTAAAGTACAATAAATTAAGCATAACCCTCCCATAATCAATACACTTTCGCTTGCTGATAAAGGAGTCACGGCTGAAAGTGCTAAGGCCGTTAGTGCCATAACAATGCCCATACGACCAATGTGAAATAAAGTAAATAATCCACTAGCAAATAGCCTGACATTCATATTGAAGCGTTTAGAAAGATACTCATAAGCACTTGTGGCATCAATCTGTCGAAAGAATGGCATTGCAATGTAAATGGCCACAGGCGCAACGATGATGATCATCCAAATACCGATCAACAGAAGCCAATTGGTTTGATATACAATGGCAGGTAAAGCAACATAAGTTAAAGAGCTCAACATTGTTGCATAAATTGAGCAGGCTGCTGCCCACCACGGAATCGATTGCCCTCCACGAAAATAGTCATCAGTGTTTCTATTTTTAAAGACAAAGAACAAGCCAACTAGCACTACACATAAAAGGTAAAGCACCAATACCAGCATGTTGACTAAACCAAAATTCTTCTCAGTTTTAACAAGTTTAGCTTGCCAAAGACTAAGGGTATGTGGATTGCTTTTAGTAATGTTTAATGAATAAATGCCTTCTTGGGTCGCTACAATCGCTTGGCTAATTAAGGCGGTCTCATCTGTGAGTTTGTTTTCTACATGATGCTGAATGAATGTAGACCAACTGCCAGTAATAGCGTTAAAAGAAAGGATTTTTCCTTCATCTGTAAACGCCAGAATATGTGACTGTCCTAGAGGAGCTACAGTATTGATTTTTTGACTCAATACTTGCTCATTTACATCAATTTTTCCTTGTAACTTCCAAGGAGAACTTATGCTTAAGTGATTGGGATTATATTTCCAAACAGTATCTATTAATTTAGTTTGGCCTTCGATATATCCGTCTCGATTGGCAGATAGGTAGCCACCTATAGCAAATATTTTTTCACTTTGACCATCATTTTGTATGACAAGCTTTCTATCATTTTGATAGGGATATTGATTGTCTGTACTAGGCAAGCTTGCTAATTTAGTCCAAACGGGAGGGGAGTTTGGTTTAAGGCTATTCGTTGAAGAATCAGTCTTTCCAGATTGCTTTTTTAAAAAGGGGAATGATGTTAAGTTTAATGAGTAGAAATCACTGTCTGTTTCGCCTTTTATTAAAACGAACAGCGTATCATTTAAGATAACTGCAGAGGTCGAAAGGTTACTTTGTGGTAGTTTGGGTAACGGGTAGCTTTCTAATGATTGTGTCTCTGCTTTCCAAACGAGTAAATTGACTAAATTTGAAGCTTGGTTATGCTGAACTCCACCTATAACGATAGTTGCATTGTGATAATTGACTGTTGTGGCGAAACTTCGATTACCTTGTTCTTCGGTTAGCTGCGTATGGCTATACTCATCTTTCGTTATGACTATTAACGCTGCAGAATTCGAGTCTTTTTCAATTGGGGTTTCTGGGTAAACATTGTTGTTTGATTTCGTTGTTCCTGAAGAGATAATTAAGGCTTCATTCTGTTTCGTTACCCAAGCGCCATGACCAATTTTTATTTCATTTGTTAAAGGCGAATTGACTTCCTGCCATTGAATGTTTGTATCTGCATTGCACAACAGAGGAAATAGTAAGGTAGCGCTAGTTATTATTTTTAACAAATGATTTATCATGGGGCTCAAATGCGTTGTTGTAACTGTATACCTGTTATACCACCTGTTTTTGTTAAGATCTAGTGAAAAAGTGGTTAATGCGCTTATTCTTGTATTAGCAGGGGGAATTTAGAAACTTGCAGAACAAGTAAGGGGGAGCGGGTAAAGGCTATCTATTTGATAGCCTTTATTAAGTTTAATTTTTTGAAAGGGGATTAAGATAAGTAATATTTATCGAAAACGTACTCGATATGTTGTGTTGATTTCTTATCAGCACCCTCAACATCATGATTTTTGATACAGTTAAATATTTCTGTGTGATCTTTAAAACTTTTCATATTAAGCTCTTCACAATTACCTTTAACTGGTCTTGCATCTATTACCCAATCGACAAGTGCTTGATGAACTGCTAGAAAAATTGGGTTACCAGGTATGGAGGCGATAACTCGATGAAAATAAATATCAGTCTTTTTGAACTGGCTATTATTTTTTACTGATTTTCCATTTAATTCTAACGCTTTTTCGAGTTCGTTAATTTGCTCTTCTGTCGCATATTCTGCTGCATATCTTACTAAACTTGATTCAAAAAACTTTCTTAGTTGATCGAAATACTGCAAGCCATTGGGCTGGGATAAGAAGTCTTTAGACATTCCTGATAGTTCAGAAATAATTGTATCGGCAGACGGTCTAGTAACACGGGTTCTTTCGCCGCTACTAATTTTTACTAAGCCTTTTCTAGCAAGAGCTGAAAGCGCATCTCGAATTGAGGGTCTACCAACGCCAAAGGCCGCCATTAAGTCTCTTTCTGATGGTAAGGCATCGCCTTCTGCGATTTCACCTTGTCGTATCATCAGTTCTAATTCTTCTTCTACAGTTTCAGACAACTTTTTTCTTTCAACGGGGCGTTTAATGGTAATTGGCATAGTTTAAATCTCAATATTAGAATAAATCTAGATTCACCTGTTTTGCTATTATACCAGTTGTATATTAAATGTATATGCTAATTGACGATTCGTAGCTGGCTGATATTAAGTCTTCATGCATATTTATCAGTTTTTTATACTTTAGTTTAGCCTCACGTGTGTTGATGAATGATGTTACTAAGGTAGTTGCCTGATACTGTTGCCGCTCTAATTTGTTTATGCCAAACTCCAGCCGTTTTATGTGTCCACTTCATGTGTGTAGCTAACCTAAATGGATAAAAAGTGTGAAGCAAAAACTCAAAGGGCTGGGGTTATCCCTAGCTATATTTATCGTCATCGTAATCTTCAATACACTGTTTGGCGCGCCGCCTATTGCTTTAAGTGGTATCGAGAAATACAGCGAAAAAGTATCAGTTAAAGAGGCTCGTGAACTGGGCTTTATTCTATTTAAAGACAAACAATATCCTGAGGCGAGAGCATTCTTTAAACCCTCGGCAGAGAAGGGCGATATTGGTAGCCAGCTGGCACTGGCTACACTCTATTTCTACGATCTGACCACGGTTAACAATTATCAGCTGGCGTATCGTTGGTTTAGCCAAAATAGCGATAATGCCTTTGCTCAATACTATTTAAGCTTATTGTATCACTTCGGTCATTACGTGCCACAAAGTCCATTAAAGTCGCTATTTTGGCTTGAGAAATCAGCGGCGCAGTCTTTCCCCGCGGCGCAGCATAATTTGGCTGTGTACTATTTTAATTTGGGTAACTATCCCATGGCTTATCAATGGGCACTGTACGCAAGAGGCAATCATTTTTCTCAGTCTCGCGCTTTAGTCAAACAAGCCGCTGAGCAGTTATCCTTGGCAGAAAAAGCCAATATGGATCAACATTACAGAAATACTCAAATAGAGCATGAATGGAGTGATAAGACCTTGATCTCTGAATTGTTAGAGCAGGTGTTTTAATCATGAAGATAAGTTCGCTATCACTAATATCCGCTAACGGCCAAACCCAAAATTTTGGCGCCGTGACGAATCAAGCCAGTTTAAAATTGCGACTCAAAGAGATCTTGGAGGCGGTAGTCTTTGAAGAGTCTTCCCTTAATGAAACGGATCGCACTGATGCGGCAGGAAATAGTGCTCTGACTATGCCTATGTTAGTTGTTCAGGCAAAACTGCAGTGCTTTGAGGTCACTCTTACTTATGACATGCTAAGTAAAGAAGAGGGCTTGCTGGCTCTGTTCTATACGAATAGTAAGGGAGGGCGGGAACAGCAGAAGGAGTTTGGCTTTATTGATATTGGGGAGCTGGAGGAACACCTACAGCGTCTTTTGAGCATGAGTAAGCAAAAGTTAATTCAACATTATTTCCCTAAAAATACGCCTTTGCAGCAGCTGGTTAATTATTCGGTAATCACCTACATCAGTGCCGCCTTTTTAGGGTTGCTGTCCTTTATCTATTTCTCTGACTTACTTTGGCGAGATGAGCTTTTCCGCTCAGTTTATATTGCTGGGGGAGTTGTTTACGCAATATCCCTTCCTATTTTGTTGTTGAAAACCATGTCTTCAGATAGCAGAGAACGGGCTGAGCAAATGGGGCAGAGCCTGCTAAAGCAAGTGTTCGCAATTATTATCGGTAATTTAGTGCTAAGTTTTGCCCTTGTTGCGGGCGGCTGTAACTTTGTGCATGTTATTAGTGTTAAGCCAGCTAAGATTGAGATCACTTTTTCCGATAAGCGTAAGGATTATTGGGGAAAACACTGCAAAGGAGGGGTTAATATCGAGCAGTTCTCTGGGGCTATATGTTTGGAGGATAGAGCTTACTGGAAGATTATTAGCCCAGGTATGCGGGCAACGGCAGAGGGTAAGTTATCGGCAGTAGCTTTTGATGTGAGAGCAATCGAGCTTTAATTGTTGCGCTAGATGAGTCGTAAAGGTATTACCTATTGCTTGAAAGGGACAAAACCTTCAGATTCTATGCTAGTATCTGGCGCTAATTTTATGATGAGTTGTCTTAGCGGGGCTTTCGCCGCGTTTGGCAGCGCTCATCGACTTTTTTCTAGGGCATGTAGATGCCTTTCTAAGCGGAATGTTAAATGAAATTTAGTCCACTCGTTGATGAGCTAATCCAGTCACTTCGTTGTTTACCTGGCGTTGGGCCTAAGTCTGCCCAAAGAATGGCATTTCAGCTTCTAGAGCGTGACCGCAAGGCGGGGACTAAGCTTGCTGATTCGTTGGCTAAAGCTATGTCTGATGTTGGCCATTGCCAGTCATGTCGTACTTTCACCGAAGAAACTTACTGTCCCATTTGTGTGAGCACTAAGCGTGGTCACTCAGAGGTGATCTGTGTGGTCGAAACGCCTGCCGATGTATTAGCAATTGAAGCTGGGGGGCACTTTACTGGTCGTTATTTTGTGTTGTTAGGCCATTTGTCACCACTCGATGGTGTTGGACCTGAAGAGCTTGGACTTGCCTTGCTTGAGCAGCATTTGGCATCTGGTGATGTGAGTGAGCTTATTTTAGCAACGAACCCAACGGTAGAAGGGGATGCGACCGCACATTATATTGCCGATATGGCAAAGCGTCATAACCTAACTGTGAGTCGTATCGCCCATGGGGTGCCAGTCGGCGGTGAGCTTGAATATGTTGATAGTACGACCTTAGCGCTTTCCTTTAATGGACGGCTACCTATCTAAAGAGCGTTATGCCTTCATAAATAAAATCCAGTCTGTGAATGAACACGGACTGGATTTTTTTTGTGCAATTGAAGGCTATGCCAAATTTCTCCCTTGAAATGTATTTTTCTAGCCCCATCTCTTAAGCAAGCTTTACTAAAACTGATTTTTTAAAGGGAACATTTCATGTCACAACAAGAGACCCATGGCTTTCAAACTGAAGTCAAACAACTACTACATTTGATGATCCACTCTTTGTACTCTAACAAAGAGATCTTTTTGCGTGAGTTAGTATCTAACGCTGCTGATGCTGCCGATAAGCTACGCTATGAAGCCCTAACTAACGATGATCTTTATGAAGGTGATGGCGAGCTGCGCGTTCGTATCAGCGCCGATAAAGAGAAGGGTACCGTGACTATTGAAGATAACGGTATCGGTATGACTCGCGATGGTGTGATTGAACACCTTGGCACAATCGCGAAATCGGGCACAGCCGATTTCTTTAAAAACCTATCAGGCGATGAGTCAAAAGACTCGCAGCTAATTGGTCAGTTCGGTGTTGGTTTTTACTCTGCCTTTATCGTTGCAGATCGCGTAACCGTTCGCACTCGTGCAGCAGGCCATAGTGCCGATGAAGCGGTACTATGGGAATCTGCTGGTGAAGGAGACTTCACGGTCGAGACTATCTCTAAGCAAACTCGTGGTACTGAAATTACACTGCACCTTCGTGAAGATGAGAAAGAGTTTGCAGATGACTACCGTCTACGCTCAATCATCACTAAGTACTCTGATCATATCTCAGTACCTGTTGAGATGTATGAAGAGGGCACGCCAGCTGTTGAAGCAACAGAAGACACTGAAGCTGTTGCTGCGACTGAGGGTAGCTGGAAGGCGATGAACAAGGCTACGGCACTTTGGACTCGTAACAAGAGCGACGTGTCTGATGAAGAGTACAAAGAGTTCTATAAGCACATCTCTCATGACTATACTGACCCACTACTGTGGAGTCACAACCGTGTAGAAGGTAAGCAAGAGTACACTAGCTTACTTTATATTCCGGCCAAAGCACCTTGGGATCTATGGAACCGCGACCGTAAGCATGGCTTAAAGTTATTTGTTCAGCGTGTATTCGTGATGGACGATGCTGAGCAGTTCATGCCTAGTTACCTGCGTTTTGTGCAGGGTTTGATTGACTCGAATGACCTGCCGTTAAACGTATCACGTGAAATCTTACAAGATAACAAGGTGACAACGGCGCTTCGCACCGCTGTGACTAAGCGTGTGCTTGGCATGTTAGAAAAGCTTGCTAAAAATGATGCTGAAAAATATCAGTCTTTCTGGACTGAATTTGGTCAAGTGCTAAAAGAAGGCCCAGCAGAAGACTTCGCTAACAAAGAGCGTGTTGCTGGTCTACTGCGTTTTGCATCGACTCATACTGGCGAAGCGACAGCAAACGTATCACTGGCTGACTACATCGAGCGCATGAAAGAAGGTCAATCTAAGATCTACTACATTGTTGCCGATAGCCATGAAGCCGCTGCTAATAGTCCGCACCTTGAATTATTGCGTAAGAAGGGCATCGAAGTACTATTGATGTCTGAGCGTATCGATGAGTGGTTAATCAACCATTTAACTGAGTTCGATGGCAAGAAATTGCATTCAGTGACTCGTGGTGATCTTGAGCTAGGTGAGCTTGAAGATGCGAGCGAGAAAGAGGCGCAAGAGAAGTTAGAAACAGAATCTGAAGGCCTAGTGAAGCGTGTTAAAGACAGCCTTGGTGACAAAGTGTCTGCAGTTAAAGTCACGACACGTCTAACTGACACTCCAGCTTGTGTGGTTGCGGGTGAAGGCGAGATGTCGACTCAGATGATCAAGCTGATGCAAGCGGCAGGACAAGATGTGCCTGAGTCTAAGCCAACATTTGAGCTAAACCCTGAGCACCCACTGGTTGCGCGTTTGAATGACGAGCAAGATGAGCAATTATTTGCTCAGTGGTCTGAATTACTGTTACAGCAAGCGTTATTGTCTGAAAAGGGCAGCCTTGCGGATCCATCGGCGTTTATTAAGTTAATGAACCAGATGTTATTAGCTAGCGTTAAGTAAACAAAGGCTATGATTAAAGAGGCAGTCAATCTGCCTCTTTTTTTATTAGAACTCTAGAATATTAGAGGAAAGTTATGGAATCGATTCTAGAACTGACGAAAGAAAATATCCAACAAGTGGTCGATGCTTCGATGGAGAAGATCGTCGTGATGGCCTTCTGGGCGACTCAAAGTCCAGAGAGTCTTGCATTGATGCAAACTCTTGAAGGTATTACGCAGCAGCAGGCAGGCCGTTTTGTATTAGCTAAAGTTAACTGCGAGCAGGAGATGGAGATAGCCAACTATTTCCAGATTCAAAGCCTACCAACGACTTTAGTTTTGCATGAAGGTAAACCTGTCGATGGCTTTGCGGGTGTACAAGAGGCACCTCAAGTCATGGAGATGCTTGAAAAGCACCTGCCAGCACAGTGGCAGCTTAAGCTTAATCAGGCCCGAATATTTCTGGCTGAGCAAAATGCGATCGCAGCACTGCCTTTACTAAAAGATGCTTACAGTGAAAATCCACTCGCTGAAATCGCCCTCGCATTAGCCGATGTTTACCTGTCACTTGGCGTACTTGAAGACGCTAAAGGCTTACTTGATTCTGTGGGACTTGCGGATCAAGACAGTTATTATCAAAGCCTTAAGGCAAAGCTTGCATTAGCGCTAGATGCAGCCGATACCCCTGAGATCCGAAACTTGCAGCAAGCGGTCGAAAAGGCGCCTGATAATTTAGAGTTGGTAATAGATTTGGCTAAAGCGTTACATCAAGCTGGACGTAACGATGAAGCTCTTGAGCTGCTATTTATGCCACTGAAAAAAGATGTATCGGCATTGGATGGTAAAGTAAAGGTACTATTTTTAGAGATTTTGACGGCGTTAGGGCAAGGCAACAGTTTAGCGAATCAGTATCGTCGCAAACTCTACACTTTGCTTTACTGATGTTTTTATCCTGACTGATGCTAAAGTCGAATGAAAATTACTTCAAAATAGCGGCCATTTATGCGAAGATCGCCGCCCTAAACAGAACAATACCCATCATCTAGGCGGCTTTGGTGTACGCCTTTGAGCGATATGGGGATCACAGTGCGAAATTAAGAGGAAGATTCAGATGCGCATTATGCTATTAGGTGCCCCAGGTGCCGGTAAAGGTACTCAAGCCCAATTCATTATGGAAAAGTACGGTATTCCTCAAATTTCAACTGGCGACATGCTACGCGCTGCAGTAAAAGCGGGCACGCCACTAGGCTTAGAAGCTAAGAAAGTAATGGATGCGGGTCAACTGGTTTCAGATGAATTGATCATTGGCTTAGTAAAAGAGCGTGTTGCACAAGATGATTGTGCTAAAGGTTTCCTACTAGACGGTTTCCCACGTACTATCCCACAAGCAGATGCAATGGCATCAAGCGGTATTGCTCTTGATCACGTGATTGAAATCGATGTGCCAGACGAAGAGATCGTTAAGCGCATGAGCGGTCGTCGTGTTCACCCAGGTTCTGGCCGTGTGTATCACATTGTTTTCAACCAGCCTAAGGTTGAAGGTAAAGATGACGTGACTGGTGAAGACCTAGCGATTCGTCCAGATGATGAAGAAGCGACAGTACGTAAGCGTCTTGATATCTACCATGAGCAAACTAAGCCACTAGTAGAATACTATGGCGCAGTAGCGGCGAAAGGTGACGTGACTTACAACAAGTTCGACGGTACTCAGTCTGTAGCTAGCGTTAGCAAAGAAATTGTTGCAGCACTAAGCTAAACAGTCGCTTGTGACTTAGCGCAAATATAGCTAAGTAACAAAGTGTTTATGAGCTAGTTCTCATATTTTAAAAAGCCCATGTAAATGGGCTTTTTTTATGCTTTTTGCGATGATAGCCTGACACGAATATCTTGCTAAAAAGAGAATTCATGTGAGTGACTTAGCCCCACCATTTGGTGTGTTATTAGTAAACCTAGGTACCCCCGATTCACCTACCGCTCCTGACGTTAAAAAATTCCTCAAACAGTTCTTGAGTGATCCTCGTGTTGTCGATCTCTCTCCGTGGATCTGGAAGCCGATTTTAAATGGCATCATTCTTAATACCCGCCCCGCTAAAGTGGCTAAGCTTTACCAGTCTATCTGGTGGGATGACGGTTCGCCGTTGATGGTGATAAGCCAAAAGCAGCGAGATAAACTCAAACAACAGCTGCATGAGTCGTTTGCCCAAGCGATTCCGGTTGAGCTGGGGATGAGTTATGGTAATCCATCATTACAATCGGGTATCGACAGCCTTAAGTCCCAAGGGGCTGAAAAGATTTTTGTTCTACCACTATACGCCCAGTATTCCTGCTCAACCGTTGCCCCTGTTTATGATGCGATTGCCGAGTTACTTAAAGCTGAGCGCAATATTCCTGAATTGCGTATGAATAAACAGTATTTCGACCACCCGCTTTATATTCAAGCGCTCGCTGAGTCGGTTAAGACTCACTGGCAAGCTAAAGGTCAAGCCGATGTATTGATGATGTCGTTTCATGGCGTACCGCTTCGCTATATCACCGAGGGTGACCCTTATCAAGAGCAGTGCCAAGCAACTGCTGAACTATTAGCTGAGGCATTAGGGTTAACGTCAGAGCAGTGGCGAATTTGCTTCCAATCCCAGTTTGGTAAAGAGGAATGGATAAAGCCAGCAACTGATGAATTGTTAGAGTCGTTACCTAAACAAGGAGTTAAGTCGGTGGATATCATGTGCCCTGCATTTTCATCTGACTGTTTAGAAACCTTGGAGGAGATCTCCCAAGAGGGGAAAGCGGAGTTCTTATCGGCTGGTGGTGAGCGCTATGAATTTATTGATTGCTTAAACGATACCCCTGCTCATATAGCGCTATTAGCTAAGCTTGTTCAAGAGCAAACAAAAGGTTGGTATTAAATTTTCTAACTTCTATAGTGATTTCAGCTAGCGAAAGAGGTGGGGTGTGGTAAAATCCCCCACCTTTTCGCGCATCTAGCCCTTTAAGTTCACTATTTTTGCTTAGTTATGACTAAGCTAAACAAATAGTGAAGGGAGAGTTTTTACACTGGCTAGCTGTTTGAAGTGCAGAGTTTGCTTGTTGGTATTAAAATAAGCAGCTTGAGATAACTTACCCGTTTTAATTTATATTTTGCATGGATGCCGAATGAAAGAGAGCTCAATATGAAGTTTCCAGGTCAGCGTAAGTCTAAACATTATTTTCCGGTCAAAAATCGTGATCCATTGCTTGCGCAGTTGATCCAGCAGCCTCTGCCGATTTCAACCTACATCTCTGGTATCGACCAGACGTTGGTAGATATTGAGGCTAAAGTGGAAGATGAGTTATTGAGCCGCTATGAGCTGCCTAAAGGCAACTCAACCTTGATCGACGATGACAAGGCACATGCACTTTATACCGAGCTGAAGAACAATGATTTGATCAGCGATGAATTTGCTGGCGGTACCATTGGTAACACGGTACACAACTACTCAATTTTAGCCGACGATCGCTCAGTGCTATTTGGCGTGATGAGCCAAAGCATTGAGGTGGGTAGCTATGCCTATCGCTACCTTTGTAATACTTCTTCGAAGGTGGATCTAAACTACTTACAACCTGTTGCTGGCCCTATTGGTCGCTGTTTCACGCTTATTTCTGAGTGTGGCGAGCGTACTTTTGCGATCAGTAAGGGGTCTATGGATCAACTGACACCTGAATACATCGATAAAGAGGTTGTTCAAGGTGGCTCGGCGCTGATCCTGACGGCATACTTGATGCGTGCCAGTGGTGATGATCAGATCACCGAAGCGGCTATGACAGCGATTAACTATGCCAAAGAAGCCGAAGTGCCTGTGGTGTTAACCTTAGGTACGCGCTTTTTAATCGAAGAAGATCCAAAGTGGTGGCAAGAGTTCATTAAAGAGCACGTGACTATTTTGGCAATGAACGAAGATGAAGGCGAAGCCTTAACAGGCTTTAGCGACCCACTATTGGCAAGTGAAGCGGCGTTAGAGTGGTGTGACATGGTATTGACCACAGCGGGTCCTCTAGGACTTTACACTGCGGGTTACACTGAAGACTCTGAGAAGCGTGAAACTAGCCATACCTTATTGCCTGGCTCAATTCCTGAGTTTAACCGCTACGAATTCTCTCGTCCTAAATTAAAGGCTGATTGCGATTCACCGTTAAAGGTGTACGCTCATATCTCTCCTTATATGGGTGGCCCTGAAATTATTCGTAATACTAACGGTGCTGGTGACGGTGCGTTGGCGGCGTTGCTACATGATTTAGCGTCTAATACTTTCCACAAGACTAACGTACCAGGTTCAAGTAAGCATAAGCGTGATGGACTTTGTTATTCATCGTTCTCACAAATTTGTAAGTATGCAAATCGTGTAGCGTACGAAGTACTTGCGCAGCATAGTCCTAGACTTTCTCGTGGCTTACCAGAACGTGAAGATAGCTTAGAAGAGTCATACTGGGAAAGATAAGCTCAGAAGCCTTAAGGGCTGGCTGTGACATAATTTTGAAAGGCATAACTTAGCATTCTGAGTTATGCCTTTTTTGAACCTACCCCTGAAATAACATAAGAAAAATGAAGCGATGACTGAATACGAGAAAATGCTCAATGGCAAAGTGTTTGATGGTGCAGATGCTGAGATTTCAGCAGTACGAGACAATGCCTATTTATTGCAAAAGCAAATTAGCAATAGTTTAGGTTTTAGTGAAACACAGTGCTTGATAAAACAACTGCTCAATAGTATTGGTGAAGACTCTATAGTGCGAGAACCGTTTAGTTGTGAATTTGGTAGACAGATAACTATTGGAAACGGCAGTTTTATCAATATGGGCGCAGTGATGCTTGATGGCGCTAAGATCAGCATAGGTAATCATGTGATGGTCGGGCCAAACTGTCAGTTTTATACCGCATCCCATGAAGTAGATTATTTAAGCCGACGTCGCTGGGAAACCTTTTGTCTACCGATCACCATTGAAGACGACGTCTGGATAGGCGGTAATGTGGTGATTAACCAAGGAGTGACGATTGGTGCACGTTCAGTTGTTGCCGCTGGCTCGGTGGTTAACCAAGACGTACCAGCGGACTCTATGGTTGGTGGCACGCCCGCTAGGCTCCTAAAAAAGCTTAATATTAAATAGTTACCGCCGATCTTATCCTTATACTTATTCTTATATAGTCTTACGGTGTTAATCTAATTTGGTACAAAAAAGGCATCCAACTGGATGCCTTTTGATTAATGCTGCTCTTAAAGCCAGTAGATTACTCGCTTAATGAGTCATTGTAGCGATGAAAATTAGCTTAGTTTATTTTCTTCAGCATGAACCTGAGCATTGAAACCAGGCGCAACTTTACCGGCTTGGCTGTCGTTAAATACCGCTTCGTTAAATTCATTTTCAGACTTGGCAATTACCACTGTCGCTACGGTATCACCAGTGACGTTAACCGCTGTTCGCACCATATCTAACAGTCTATCTACACCAATAATTAATGCGATACCTTCAACAGGCAGGCCGACTTGGTTGAGTACCATAGCAAGCATGATAAGACCAACACCTGGAACCCCTGCAGTACCGATAGAAGCAAGCGTTGCGGTTACAACTACCATAGCGTAATCGGTAATGGTTAGCTCGATACCGAAGACTTGAGCAATAAATACCGTGGCAACACCCTGCATGATCGCGGTGCCATCCATATTAATCGTTGCACCTAGTGGTAGGGTGAATGAGGCGATCTTGTTGTCTACCCCCATGCGATGTTCGGCCGTTTCAATGGTCACAGGCAGTGTCGCGTTTGAGCTTGCTGTGCTGAAAGCAAATAGCTGTACGTCACGGATCTTGCGGATAAAGGTAAATGGATTCAGTCCTGAGAACACTTTTAGCAGCGTAGGGTAAACCACGAATGCATGGACAAGTAAAACACCCAAAACTACGAAGAAGTATTTAACAACACTTCCAAATGTTTCCATACCCAGTGTGAGTGCCAGTTTTGCCATCAGGGCGAAAACACCGTAAGGAGCAAGCTGCATGATAAGCGTAACAACACGCATAATAACTTCGTTAAGGTCGTTAAACAGCGCTGCAACACGTGCACCACGCTCGCCAATGTGTGAGATAGCGAAACCGAAGATCACCGCAAAGATGATGATCTGAAGCATATTACCTTCACTCATCGCATGCAGTGGGTTAGTGGGGACTAGATTGATGATGACATCTGAAAGATTAGGCGCCTGTTTAACATCAAACTGCATCCCCTCGGTCACCATGCTGGCATTTCCTGGGTGGACGGCGATGGCGACAAGGATCGCCGTTGAAAGTGCAATAGCCGTTGTAAACAGGTAAAACGCGATGGTTTTACCGCCTAAGCGTCCCACTTTTGAGGGTTCACTCAAGGAGCAGGTTCCGCAGACTAATGAAATAAAAACTAGGGGAACAACGAGCATTTTTAAGCTGGAGATGAAGATGGTTCCGATGACATTTAGAAAGCCTTCGGTGATGTACTCTTTTATGAAATCACTCTCTGGAAACAGATTGCGTAATAATAATCCAAGAATAATACCGGTAAACATACCGATCAGAATCTTACTCGTGAGGCCGAGTTTTTTGGTTTTCGTAGCAGACATAGTGCTTCCTGTATAATTTTTATGCTTTTCAATTTGCGCACTAAAGCGTAACAAGAAAGTGACACTGATGAAATGGGGTTTGGGTTAAAGTTTGGGTTGATTCTTTTAAAAAAATAGCTGTTTATTGTGGAAAAGTTGCAGGTAAATTGTGTAATGTATGGCTTTAGGTGAATGTATAATTGCCGAAAATAATAATTTGAGTAACAGGGAGTCTGACAATGAAGTCAGCTTATAGTGTTTTTTTTGCTTTAATATGGTCATTTTTCCTCATAGGTTGTGGTGGAGGCGGCAGTATTTCGACCGATCCAGGCAACCCAAATCCGCCGGAGCCGACAGAAGTAGTTACTGTCGCACTTTCAATTTCAAACACTGAATCCATTAAAGCAGAGGAGCCTGCAGAAGTTACGGCTGTGGTAACAAGTTCTCTCCATGGGCCTTTGGCTGGAAAGTTAGTTACTTTTAAGTTAGATAACAGTTCGATAGGAACCTTTATCCCTGGAATCGGCACCGATAAGACTGACGGTAATGGTACCGCTAAAGTGTTATTGGCGACTTCGAATATCCCCGGAGCGGGCTCATTAACCGTTGAAGTAGCCGGTTATAGCGATATAACCTCTGAACCATTGATTTTTGTAATGGAAGGCGATGGCGGTGAAGTTAGCAGCGGCGCGTCTATTGTTGTTGCGTTAACGGATATAGATGGCGCACCTGTTGAAGCGATTACCACAACCGTACCGGGAAAGGTGACGGCAACGGTAAGTGGCATTAATAAGCCTTCTATCGTTACTTTTGCAACAACCATAGGTGATCTGCCAATTAAGTCAGCTGTGACCGATAGCAATGGTAAAGCAACTGTAGATATCTATGCTGGTAGCTCTCTTGGGGCTGGAGAAGTGACAGCTTCACTCTCAAGCGGCGAAGAGGGGAAAGTTGTTGTCGTTATTGGTGCAACAAATGTTGTAATGGGTAGTGGTACGCCTTTTGAAGAAGGTGTTGCAAACGTCAGTGTAGACGAGTTAACTGCTGGCGGCACGGCAACAATCTCGGTGGCAATTCAAGATGAAAATGGTAACCCGTTTACTCAGCCTGTAGATGTTAACTTCTCTTCAACCTGTTCAACTAAGCCAAGTCCAGAAGCTGAAATTAGTTCACCAGTTCCTTCGGTAAATGGTGTGGCTACCACCACCTATTTAGCTAAGGGGTGTAAAGGGGACGATGCGATTAATGTGACTGCCAATGCAGGTGGACTGAACTTAGCGGCAACGGCAACGATTAAAGTATTACCTGCAGATGTCGGGAGTATCGTATTCCTATCTGCGACACCGCAAAATATCAGTATTTTAGGTACGGGCGGGGTAGAGTCTTCGGTTATACAATTCAAGGTATTAGATACAAATAGCAACCCAGTTAGCAATCAAGCAGTTTCATTTAAGCTCAATACTCAAGTGGGTAAAATTAGCTTAGATCCTGAGACTGCAACGACCAATAATCAAGGTATTGCCCAGACGGTGGTGAGAACTGGTACGGTAGCAACATCGGTGCGTGTCACTGGTACTGTCGTTGACTCTACTCCTGTTATTTCGAGTCAGTCGAGTGAGCTAGTTGTGTCTACGGGTATTCCGGATCAAGATAGTTTTTCTCTATCTGCTTCAGTATTAAATGCAGAAGGATGGGATGTTGATGGTACAGAGGTCACTGTTACCGCTCGCTTAGCTGACGCATTTAATAACCCTGTTCCTGATGGAACAACGATTTCATTTACCACTGAAGGCGGTTCTATTGAAGATGCTTGTCAAACTGAGAAAGGCGCTTGTAGCGTTATCTGGACCAGTCAGCAGGCGAGACCTGAAGGTTATCAGCTAATCAATGGTGCCGGTGTGATGGTTAACGATCCTATTGCGACCTTGTCTTTTGACTCAGCGTTAGGTGTATATGGTAACCATTATGGTCAAAAGTATGGTGGACGAGCGACTATTACAGCCACAGCTATTGGTGAAGAATCATTCCCTGACTTAAATGGTAACGGCCGTTTTGATGCTGATGAAGTGACGGCGTTTAGAACACAGAACGATGTGAGTGGCATGCCGTTTGATTTAGATGATGCGTTTAATGATTATAATGAAGATGGCTTGTTTAACCCACAGCAGGACAATGGTCAAGCTGGTGGCGAGTTAGAGGAGTTAGTTGATTTTAATTCTAACGGTGTCTTTGATCTTAAAGATGGCAAATATAATGGCGTATTGTGCTCTGATCCAGTTCATGATGCTTGTGCCGATGGTGTCAGTGACTCTAAGTCTCTTTATGTTCGTGGCAGTCTAGTTATCGTGATGTCAGGTAGCTCGGCATTAGCAACAGACCCTTCTCGCGTATTAATTGTTGATAGTTATAGTGGGGATAATGGCTCTTACGATCAAAGTATCGATATTATCGGTAAAGCGACAGGAACCGTATATTTTACCATCTCAGATCTTCATAATCAGCAGATGCCTGCAGGCTCTAAGGTTCGTTTTACGGCGAGTGCGGGCTCAGTTGTGAGTGGTTCTGAATACGTTTGGCCGAGCACTAATTATAATGGCGGACGAGAGTTTAGTGTGACCATTAAAGGTGAAGATGAGCCAAACTCAGGAACCTTCCTTGTCACAGTTGAAACGCCAGGCGGAGTGAAAACCCAGGTGATTTCATTACCTATCTCAATTAACTAAAGAGATAACAATTAGAAGCCCCGCATATAGCGGGGCTTTTTTTATGTTGTAAAGCGGACTTAATACAAGTGTTATCTTTGGAACTGATAAACACTGCCCAGCTTCATGATCTGGGTTAGCTCATCGAGTGCTGTGCGCGACTCAATGACAAGTTGAGGGTCGGCAAGATCTTCAACCGATAGGCGATCGCGATAATGTTTGTCTACCCACTGATTTAGGCGAGTAAACAGTGCATCATTCATTAAGGTGTGCTGATTAACTGCTGCCACTTCGTCTTGGTTCATCGCAACGCGTAGACGCAAACATGCTGGGCCACCACCATTTTGCATACTCTGCTTTACATCAAAATAGAGCACTTGCTTAATAGGCGTATCAAGCGTCACTAGCTCGTTAAGGTAAGCAAATACGGCTGGGTTTTCTTGACAGTTGGTTGGCGCAATAATCGCCATCTCACCGGAAGGCAACGTGACAACTTGCGTGTTAAACAAGTAACTCTTTACCGCATCTTGAATCGCCACCTTAGAGGTAGGAACTTCAATAAAGTGTAAGGCTGAGTCACCAAACTTGTTCTTAATTTCAGTAAGTTTTGCCTGTGTGTTTAAAAAGGCCTGCTCATGGTAGAACAACACATTTTGGTTACCCACTGCAATGACATCGTTATGGAATACACCTTGGTCAATCACATCGGGATTTTGCTGAATATAAACCGTGCCCTCATCATCTAATTGATGCAGGCGAGCCACCGCTTGTGAAGCTTCGAGAGTCTGGCGAGCAGGGAATTTTTGTGGCTTAGGCGCTTGTGGATTAGTGGCTTCTTGGCCATAGACAAAGAGCTCGACACCTGCATGACCATATTCGCTGCAAAGTCGAGTATGGTTAGCTGCGCCTTCGTCGCCAAAACTAGTATGTTCTGGTAGATGTTGGTGATGTTTGAAAAAGCGACTATCGTTAAACGTAGCTTGAAGAATATTACCCGTGGTCGTTGGCTCTATGCTGCGATGTAGCTTATCGACCAAGTTAGCCGGAGTGAAATGTAACTTGCCGTCATGGGTATCGGCACTGGGGGATACAGTTGCGGCGTTAGCTGTCCACATACTGGAGGCACTACAACAGGCACGTAGCAACGCAGGTGCTTCTTTAGCAGCTTTATTTAAGATTTCAGCATCTGTACCCGAAAAACCAATTCTTCGCAGTGTATATAGATCTGGGCGTTCTTGAGGGGCAAGCATTCCCTGAACGAGACCAAGATCGGCTAGGGCTTTGGCTTTTTTGAGACCTTGCTTAGCCGCATCTTTCGGGCTTGACGTGGCAGCGGCGTTATTTAAAGAGGCGACGTTTCCAAATGATAAACCAGCGTAATTATGCGTTGGCCCAACGAGTCCGTCGAAATTCGCTTCAAAATGCTTCATTCTTCTTTATCCTTAAGGGTAGCTCAGGTGTTATATCTTTCTCTGAGTTGTAATTATTACGGCCAGTATACTTAAGAGCTGGTGCTTCACAAGCGAGTAAAAATTGATGAAAACTGTAGATTTGCATCGAAATGCACAACTAATACTTGCTTGATGACTAATAATGAAATATTTATTTTTAAATACGCACTATATTTTTTCACATTTATTTCAAAAATGGTTAAAAATTGGTACTCCAGTACAAATAAAAGAGGGATTAGCTTGAAACTCTTTACACAACCCTCTATATATGGAGCCAATTTTCCGTTTTCTGAGACTCGTTGGCGCAAATTAATCTATGGGTAAATCGCTAGTAATCGTCGAATCACCGGCCAAAGCCAAGACTATTAATAAATATCTAGGCAAAGATTTCATCGTTAAGTCGAGCGTAGGTCACATCCGTGATCTGCCTACATCATCGAGTTCAGACGCCAAAGTTGTCAGTAAAACAGCAGCTGAACTTAAACTGATGTCTCCAGAGGAGAAGGCTGAGTATAAGAGTTTAAAAGCGAAGCAAGCTTTAGTTGCCCGCATGGGGGTGGATCCTGAAAAAGGCTGGAAAGCCAAATACCAAACCCTACCAGGCAAAGAGAAAGTCGTTAAAGAATTGCAAACCCTGGCAGCGTCTGCTGACCATATCTATCTCGCAACCGATTTGGATAGAGAGGGGGAGGCAATTGCTTGGCACCTACAACAAGTGATTGGTGGTGACGAGTCTCGCTATCAACGCGTGGTGTTTAACGAGATCACTAAGACTGCGATTCAAGATGCATTTAGCCAGCCGTCGGTCCTCGATACCAACATGGTTAACGCACAACAAGCGCGTCGTTTCCTCGATCGTGTCGTGGGCTTTATGGCTTCGCCACTGTTATGGAAGAAAGTCGCACGTGGCCTGTCAGCCGGTCGTGTACAGTCTGTAGCCGTTCGCCTTGTGGTTGAGCGTGAAAGTGAAATTAAAGCCTTTGTGCCAGAAGAGTTTTGGGATGTTCATGCCGAGTTAAATACCTTAACCGATGAACTGCTAAAAATGCAGGTGGTTAAGTTTCAAGGCAAAGCATTTAGCCCTGTTAATGAAGTTGAGGCTCAGACTGCAGTAAGCCAACTATCTCAGTCTAGTTTTGTGGTTGCTGCTCGTGAAGACAGAGCAACATCAAGCAAGCCATCGGCGCCGTACATCACATCGACCCTACAACAAGCTGCGAGTACGCGTTTAGGCTTTGGTGTTAAGAAGACCATGATGATGGCGCAGCGCTTATATGAGGCGGGTCATATTACCTATATGCGTACCGACTCGACCAACTTAAGCCAAGAAGCACTCGACAGCGTTCGCGACATGATTGGTAAAGAGTATGGTGACAAGTACCTACCTGAATCACCAATTCGCTACGGTAGCAAAGAGGGCGCTCAAGAGGCTCACGAAGCGATTCGTCCTTCAAACGTAAAAGTTAGCGCCGCTTCTCTTTCAGACATGGAGCGTGATGCACAGCGCCTATATGAGCTTATTTGGCGTCAGTTTGTGTCATGTCAGATGACACCTGCTAAATATGACGCAACCCGTTTGACTGTAAAAGCGGGTGACTATGAGCTGAAAGCTACAGGTCGTACGTTGCGCTTCGATGGTTGGACACGCGTTCAAACTGCCATCAAGAAGAAAAACGAAGAAGACAATACGTTGCCATACGTCGCACAAGGCGATGCGGTTACGCTAAAAGAGCTGCAACCTAAGCAGCACTTCACTAAGCCGCCAGCGCGTTATAGTGAAGCTTCTCTAGTTAAAGAGCTTGAAAAACGTGGCATTGGCCGCCCATCTACCTACGCAACGATTATTTCTACGATTCAAGATCGTGGTTATGTCAAAGTCGATAACCGTCGTTTCTTCGCAGAAAAAATGGGGGAGATTGTCAGCGATAGTTTAGTCGGTAGTTTCGAAGATCTAATGAGCTATGACTTCACGGCGAGCATGGAGCAAACATTGGATGATGTTGCCCAAGGTAAGCTTGAATGGAAGAAAGTGCTCGATGGTTTCTATAAAGACTTTACCAAGCAGTTAGAGGTTGCTGAATTGCCACCTGAAGAGGGCGGTATGCGCCCGAATGAGATGGTAATAACTGATGACATCAAGTGTCCGACTTGTGGTCGTCCAATGGGGATCCGCACAGGTACAACTGGCGTGTTCCTAGGTTGTTCAGGATATGCATTGCCACCTAAAGAGCGTTGCAAAACCACGATTAATTTAACGCCTGGTGAAGAGGCAATAAGTGAACATGGTGAAGATGCAGAGACCGAAGCATTAAGAGCTAAACACAGATGTGGCATTTGTGGCACAGCGATGGATAGCTACTTAATCGATGAGAAGCGTAAGTTACATGTATGCGGTAATAACCCAACCTGTAATGGCTATGAGGTCGAAGCGGGACAATTTAAGATCAAAGGTTACGAAGGGCCAATCATTGAGTGTGATCGTTGTGGTAACGATATGGAGCTTAAAAATGGTCGTTTTGGTAAGTATTTTGGCTGCACGAACTCAGAGTGTAAGAACACCCGTAAACTACTGAAGAGTGGCGAAGCGGCGCCGCCAAAAGAAGATCCAATTCACTTACCAGAGCTTAAGTGTACTAAGTCTGATGCGTATTTCGTGCTAAGAGACGGCGCTGCGGGGATCTTCCTTGCTGCCAGTACTTTCCCTAAGTCGCGAGAAACTCGTGGCCCGTTGGTGAAAGAGCTTGTTAAGTACCGTGAACTGTTATGGCCAAAGTATCAGTACCTAGCCGATGCACCAACAGAAGATGATGATGGTAACCCTGCTACAGTGCGTTTTAGTCGTAAGACTAAAGAGCAGTATGTGGCAACAGACGTTGATGGTAAAGCGACTGGCTGGACATCGAAGTATGTTGACGGCAAATGGGTGACAGAAGCTAAAGCCAAGGCTAAGCCAAAAGCGAAAGCTAAACCAAAAGCTAAACCAAAAGCCAAGCCAAAAGCGAAAAAAGACGAGTCATAGACTTCAGCTTTAAACCGTAATAAAAAAGCCCCGAATCATCGGGGCTTTTTTATTGCTACTGCTATACGGTTTGCAAATAACTCATTTTATTAGAGTAAATTGAGCTTTGGTTACCACTTCTTCTTAGGCTGGAATAAAACGTCGATATCATCATCTTCAGCCTTGGACTTGGTTATAACAGGATGCGCACTCTTTTGCGCACCGGTGATCTCCTCAAGCATCGCTTTCGCTTCTTCTACTTTTAGGGCGATAAAGGGATCATTTGGAGTTTGAGCCTTAATTGTGTGTAGTGTTGCTAGGGCCTTAGTCACCATCTGTTTAGCCGAGCCATACTGCTTCATAAAACAGGCTGCTCTGCCCCTGCCTAGCATTGAGTCAACGTTAATTCGAAGTTGTAGGCTATCGATACGTTGCTCTTCTTGACTAAAAATACTGGGATCAACTTTGCCTTTATTATGCTCAGCTCGCAAAATCGCTTTCATTTTCTTAAGCGTTTGTACAAGAGTAAGGATCTGTCTATCACTGTCTGGTAAGCGAAATAACTCGATTGCTGGCGCAGGTTTAGGCGCAGATTGCAGTGCTTGGATCTGGCCTCGCAAATCAATTAAACGGCGCTCGAAATCGCTACTCTGATTACGAGCGATAGGGAGGGCGTTAGTTAGTGCATCTTCAACTCTTCGGTAGAGCATAAGGATGAGATCTGATGAGCAAGGGAATAGGCCCGTATTTGACAAAACCTCTTCGGTTTCATCAATTATAGCCCGATGGCGTGCAAGTTCATTGCGCCGCTCAGCTTCTACGCGTGCTTTTTGTTGCTGAACGATGCTAATTCCAATTACTAGCAGTAAAAGGGTGCCGAGCAAGATCAAGACGGAAGCAAATATCATAGCAAAACCAATAAATTTACAATTCGACTAATGCTACTATAAATCAACATTCTAGGGTAGTAATCTTCATCATGGATTAGCTAGAAGTGCTTCGCAGAGATTGACAATTATGCTATATTCCATTTGATTTAATTATAGCGTTGTACTATAACCAATAATTATACTTGAATGGTTCATAACTCATATATTAGACAGGTTTTTAGCCTGCCCATTGGAAGGATATAAGATGAAGTTGCAGCAACTTAGGTATATTGCAGAGGTCGTTAATCACAACCTCAATGTTTCTGCTACTGCGGAAAATCTGTATACATCTCAGCCGGGTATAAGCAAGCAAGTGCGTATGCTTGAAGATGAGTTAGGGATCCAGATTTTTGGGCGCAGTGGTAAGCACTTGACCCATGTAACGCCCGCAGGTCAGCAGGTGATTAGTATTGCCAATGATATTTTAGGTAAAGTCGAAAGTATCAAGAAAGTGGCTGAAGAGTATACCAAGCCAGATCAAGGTGAGTTGAATATCGCAACGACAGACACTCAAGCACGTTACGCGTTACCCAATATTATTCAAGGCTTTATTGACCGTTACCCTAAAGTTAATTTGCATATGCATCAAGGCACGCCATCACAGATCAGTGAACTTGCTGCAAGAGGTGAAGCCGATTTTGCCATAGCAACAGAGGCGATGCATCTTTATAGCGATTTAATCATGCTGCCATGTTATCACTGGAATCGCTCAATCGTGGTTAAGCGCGACCATCCGCTCGCCTCACGCAGCAATATTAGCATCGAAGATCTAGGCCGTTTTCCATTAGTAACCTATGTATTTGGTTTTGATCGCGCCTCAGAAATTGAAAAGTCTTTTAATCGCGCAGGTCTTGAGCCTCGAGTGGTATTTAGTGCGACCAGTGCCGATGTATTAAAAACTTACGTAAGACTAGGTTTGGGAGTTGGTGTTATCGCCTCTATGGCAATTGATGAGCATATGGATAAAGACTTGGTGGCAATCGATGCAAGCCACTTATTTGCCCATAGCACGACTAAGATAGGCTTTAGAAAGGGCAATTTCCTACGTACTTATATGTATGATTTTATCGAACATTTTGCGCCGCATTTAACTCGTCCGGTCGTTGAGCAAGCGGTAGCGTTAAGAGATGCACAGCTGATTGAGGCCATGTTTACTGATATCGAGTTACCAGTAAGGTAGAGTTTGCTTCCAATAAAAAACCTCGCAATAGCGAGGTTTTTTGTTTTATCACGAGAGGCTTAGCCTGTAACGATAAAATGTGTGGTTAACACTCAACAATATTAACGGCTAAGCCACCTTTAGCAGTCTCTTTATATTTGCTGCGCATATCTTTACCCGTATCCATCATGGTCTTTATCACCTTATCCAGTGATACCTTATGATTACCATCACCGCGCATTGCCATGCGTGAGGCATTGATGGCTTTGACTGCGCCCATGGCATTACGTTCGATACAAGGCACCTGTACAAGGCCGCCGACTGGGTCACAGGTTAAACCTAGGTTATGTTCCATGCCGATTTCAGCTGCATTCTCAACATGTTCAACGGTGCCGCCCATGATTTCAGTTAATCCGGCAGCCGCCATAGAGCAGGCTACGCCCACCTCGCCTTGGCAGCCAACCTCGGCACCAGAAATTGAGGCGTTCTTCTTATAGAGAATACCAATGGCTGCAGCTGTCAGTAGGTAGCGAGTGCAAACGTCTTGGTCGACCTCTTGCACGAACATATCGTAATAGCATAAAACGGCAGGGATGATGCCTGCTGCACCGTTAGTCGGTGCGGTAACTACGCGATCGCCTGCAGCATTTTGCTCGTTAACGGAAAGAGCAAATAGATCAACCCAATCCATTGCTGTTAGTGGATCGACACAGTTTTTACCTTCGGCTTTCAAGCGTCTATAGAGCGAAGGTGCGCGGCGTCTAAGCTTTAGCCCACCGGGAAGAATCCCCTCTTTTTGATAACCACGTTCGACACAGGTCTTCATGGTCAGCCAAATTTCCCATAAACGAGCATTGATATCATCGACCTCGGCAATGCTAAGTTCATTAGCCATCATTAGTGATGAGATGCTAAACCCGTTTTCGGTGCACTGTTCAAGCAGTTGTTGAGCCGAATTAAAATCAAAAGGGGCAGACTTAATTGGTGCTGCTGGTGATGCGTCTTGAGCTTGAATTTCATCTTCATCAAGAATGAAGCCACCACCGACCGAATAATAGGTACGCTTATAGATGCATTCACCGTCCTTGTAGGCATATAGGGTCATCGCATTAGCGTGAGCGGGTAGGCTTTTACGCCTGTGATAGGTAATGCCGTTTGCACGGGTAAAGAGCACTTCACGCCCGGTTGCAAGCTTGAGCTTATCAGTATTCTTAACTTGCTCTAAAATGGCATCGATGCTGTCGGTGTCAACCGTTTCAGGAGCCTCTCCCATCAGGCCTAGAATGACCGCTTTACCAGTGCCGTGCCCAACTCCTGTTTGCCCTAAAGAACCAAATAGTTCAGAACGTAATTCATCAACCTCGTTGAGATGACCTAACTCTTGCAGTTGCTCAATAAAAACGTTTCCTGCTTTCATTGGTCCCACGGTGTGAGAACTTGACGGCCCGATGCCGATTTTGAACATGTCGAATACACTAATCATGCTAAACCTTTATTGCTCTAGTCGTTATAGTTATGACCAATCCCACTAAGACAGCCTGCAATGGAGCTATGCCCATAATCTTGGTATATTTCACTTCTTGGGCGTGAAAATACTATGCTTGATGTTAATCTTAGTCGTTTGAATTAATTGGTGTTAAAAAGTATCCCATACTTTAGCTTTTTCTCGATCATTAGTTTTTTGTATGCAATTTCTACGCATTAGATAATCTAATTACAGTTTGGTTGCAGCAATGATATTTTTTTGTTTTTAAAGCAGTACTAGTTATTGTTTAACATGCATTTATTTAAGGTTTAACTATTCAAATCATAGAGTGCTTTCTTTAAGCTTTGCTAGGTGAGATCTTTAAGGTATTAAAAATTTAGAGGGTTATATGAGTTATTTGATGTTAGATATTGAGTCAACGGAGCTGAGCGCTACGGAATCATCGCAGTTAACTCATCCCATGATAGGCGGCTTGATTTTATTTAGTCGTAATTATGTCAGTAGGGCTCAATTGATTACCCTCATTAAGTCAATACGTGCGATTCGTCCCGATATCCTGATTGCGGTAGACCATGAGGGGGGGAGAGTACAACGTTTTCGAGATGGTTTTACCGTCCTACCTGCCATGGGTGATATTCTTCCTGCAGCAAAAGGGGATATGGCACTGGCCAAGCGTTGGGCAACCGAGCTAGGTTACTTAATGGCGATAGAACTGCTTGCGGTCGATATTGACTTAAGCTTCGCCCCTGTATTGGATTTAAATGGGGTCAGTCAGGTGATAGGTACCAGAAGCTTTAGTCCTGACAAGGAGGAGGTTGCCGAGCTGGCGAGTGCCTTTATCGATGGCATGGAGCAGGCGGGTATGTGCGCAGTGGGTAAGCACTTTCCTGGGCATGGTAGCGTAGAAGCGGACTCTCATATTGCCAAGCCCGTTGATGAACGTACACAAGATGAGATTTTTGCCAACGATATGCAGCCCTTTAAGACCTTAATCGGTAAAGACCGTTTACAGGGTATTATGCCTGCGCACGTGATTTATCCTAAGGTTGACAGCAAATCAGCTGGCTTTTCTCCATTTTGGCTGCAAGAAGTGCTGCGCAAACAGCTAGCCTTCAATGGGGTAATTTTCTCTGATGATCTCGGTATGAAGGGCGCCGCTGTAGCTGGCGGATACACAGCTAGGGCACAAGCAGCGCTCGATGCTGGGTGTAATATGATTTTAGTTTGTAACGACAGTAAAGGCGCGACAGAGGTGCTAAAGGGTGTAGATTGGCCGACTGATAATAACCGACTGAATGCTAATTTATTAAAACCCGATCAAGCCAGAGTGGTTAAAGCACTCGAAGATAATGAGCGTTGGGAGCGTGCCAAAGCCATTGCTCAAAACTTGATTTAGCGCAACATAGATACCAGTTCGGCTTGCTAAGTTAGCAGTTGATTATATACATAAAATTTTTTGGAGGACGATAATGATCCTTTATCTTCATGGGTTTGATGCAACAAGCCCCGGTAATCATGACAAAATGCGTCAGTTACAGTTTATTGATGATGACGTACGTTTGGTCAGTTACAGTACCTTGCATCCTAAAAATGATATGCAGTACCTCTTGAATGAGGTCAGCAAGCAGATCGCGTCATCAGATGATGAATCACCGCTGATTTTGGGCGTGGGCTTAGGCGGATATTGGGCTGAGCGCATAGGCTTCTTAAATGGCATTAAATCGGTGCTGATTAATCCTAATTTGCTTCCTCAAGATAACATGGCCGGAAAAATTGACCGACCTGAAGAGTATGCCGATATTGCCAATAAGTGTGTTAAAGACTTCCGAGCCTTAAATAAAGGTAAGGCATTGTGTATCTTGGCTCGCCAAGACGAGGTTAATGACAATGTGAAGGTGGAATCGACTCTAAAAGATTACTATACGGTCGAGTGGGATGATGAGCAGTCGCACAAGTTTATCTCATTAGCGGCCCAGCTTCAGCTTATTAAAAAGTTCAAAGACA
Source organism: Shewanella sp. MBTL60-007 (assembly GCF_019654915.1). Classification (GTDB taxonomy): domain Bacteria; phylum Pseudomonadota; class Gammaproteobacteria; order Enterobacterales; family Shewanellaceae; genus Shewanella. Next base: position 37,262 of record NZ_BPET01000007.1, read on the forward strand.
GTTAGTCCCATGGGTTAAGCTTATTAAGACGATTAAAGACTACTCGTCCCGTTGGTTAAGTTTTCTAAGTACCATCAATAGCCATTAGGTTATTGGTGGTTTTTTATACCTATACTTTTGGGATAATTTATTGGGTGGCATTTGCAAGCGGCTGGCTGGAGCCATGATTTTGCTATTCATCGAACTTGCTAGCAGAGATTAGGCGATTGTAGATGAATATGATTGTAAATATGAGCTTATCTTTGCTCATGACAGTGCTTTAGGCTATGTTATTTCTAATACCAATGAGATTGTTTTTAATCTGAAATATTTTTATTTGGACTCGGTGGTTAGCGAGTGGAGTCTTTCGTACAAGGAATAGGTTATGAAGCGTGTCATGATACAAGTGAAGGGGAAGGTACAGGGTGTTTCTTATCGTCAGAATACACTTGTTCAAGCGAACACTTTAGGGGTCACGGGCTATGTGAGTAATCTAAGCGATGGTACGGTGCAAATCTTAGCTCAAGGGAGCGAAGTCGCGGTCGACAAGCTCATTGGATGGTGTTACATCGGCGCACCAGCATCTCGGGTGGACGACGTGATTGTTGAAGAGGACGAGGCAGATGAGATCTACCTCGATTTTTCAATTATGCAGCCTTAATAGGTCGTTAGTGGTTCCATGGCAACGCTATTGCTCTTGGGTACCTTTGCGCTTGGGTGCTCCATCTTTCTGATCTGAATGATCATACCCATTTTAGGGTGATCGAAATAGTGGACTTCATCACTACGCACCCTTCGATTTTGCACCATAGGAATAGCGTAGAGGTAAGGCGTTGTAACCTCTTGCGTACTTGCCTGTGTTGCCTCTGGAGTCGTTAGCTGCTCATTTTGTGCAACGGTAACCGTCTTGTTGCCCTCTTCACGCAAGGTGAAGTTTGTTTCAATAAAGAGGTAGTGCTGCAGATAGATATTAATCGTACCATCAAACTTCCACACTGGCTTATTAGTGTCGTTTGCAAACTGACTTGTCATAAAGTCGAAGTTGCCAAATTCTGAGCTGGCCTCCTGAACTTTGATCGGATGACCGTTAAACTCATATTCATCTGAATAGTCGTGTCCTGAATACAGTTTGACCGGAATCGCTCTGTTGCGAGGCAGCATTGATTGCTGCCATGTCATATGCAAGAGGCTGGTGGTACCTTTTTCACGAGATATCGTCGCGATAATATCGTTAAATTGGCTCTGACTTTCGGCTAGCAGTACTGCTCCATCGCCAAGGTGCGCAGTGGCGGGGGCGGGAGCGGCAATCTGCATCGGTACATCGGCTAGGGCTTTATGATTCGCGCTGCTAAGTTGCTCATTACAGTTTACGCTATCGGTTGCCCAATCGCTTGAGGTGCAGCCGTTCAGCCCCATACTCACAGCCGTTAAATCGGTGCTGACCATAGGGGTAATAAAGTCGACTGTCTTACGTGTGCGAGTCTCTGCGGGAGCTGTTGGCCACTGCTCTACGGTTGGAACGTCCCGCTCGAAGATATAGACCTCAACCTCAAACCAACGCTCTTCTGCAGCATTAACGCTTACAGATAAGCTGGATAGAAGGCCAACAGCTAAAGCTGCGCTTAGCTTGTTTTTAGATAGTCTTAACACGATTATTCTCCAAGACGATGTTGAAACAACTGCTCAATTAACAGTTTGAGTAATGCGAGCCTATCTTTAGCTGTTTCAGAAGGCATAGCAAATTTTAGCTTATTGGGCCCGTCCATTCGATATACTTGTGGCTGGCTTTGTAGCAAACCGATGATAAAGGTTGGATCAACCTGATTGTTTTCACCGAACTCTATACTACCACCTTTAGCGTGCATTTCGATTTTTCTTAAGCCTAACTGTGTGGCCAAATGCTTATAAAGTGTCATTTCCATCAAGTTTTTGGTCGCATCGGGCAACATACCGAAGCGATCAATCAACTCGACCTTCATCTCATCGAGTGCTTTTGCGGTTTCACAGTTAGCGATCCGCTTATACAGCGAGAGACGAATATTCACATCGCCAACGTAATCTTCAGGCAGTAGCGCAGGAATGCGTAGTTCAATTTCACACTGATGTCGTAGCATCTGATTTAGCGACGGCTCTTTTCCCTGCTTAAGCGACTTCACTGCATCTTCTAGCATCTCCATATAGAGGGTAAAACCAATCTTGGAGATATGACCGCTCTGCTCATCGCCAAGTAGCTCACCGGCACCGCGAATTTCCAAGTCTTGGGTAGCAAGCATAAAGCCGGCTCCAAGATCTTCTAATGCACCGATCGCCTCTAGACGTTTACGGGCATCTTTAGTCATACGTTTGGGGTGAGGGGTCATCAAATAGGCGTAGGCTTGGTGATGAGAGCGTCCCACGCGGCCGCGTAGCTGATGTAGCTGAGCCAGACCAAAGTTATCAGCGCGTTCAATGACAATGGTATTGGCCGATGGCACGTCGATACCTGTTTCGATGATGGTAGTACAGACTAATACGTTAAAGCGCTGATGATAAAAATCAGACATCACTCGTTCAAGTTCACGTTCACGCATCTGCCCATGGGCGGTCACCACGCGTGCCTCTGGTAGCAGCTCACTGATCTCTGCTGCACGCTTCTCTATAGTTTCGACACTATTGTGCAGAAAGTAAACTTGACCCCCCCTTAATATTTCACGTAGCAAAGCCTCACGAATGGTTGCTTCATCGTACTCTCTGACAAAGGTCTTCACTGCGAGTCGCTTAGCTGGCGGGGTGGCGATAATTGACAGGTCGCGCATGCCAGACATTGCCATATTCAATGTTCGCGGAATAGGCGTTGCTGTTAAGGTTAAGATATCGACATTGGCTCTGAGGGCTTTGATCTTCTCTTTCTGTCTTACGCCAAATCGGTGTTCTTCGTCGATAATGAGCAAGCCGAGATTCTCGAACTTGGCTTCCGATTGCAGCAGCTTGTGGGTACCAATCACGATATCGACTTTACCATCGAGCAGATCTTTCATCACTTGAGTCTGTTCTTTCGCAGTCTTGAAACGAGACATCACCTCAATTTTAAATGGCCAGTCTGCGAAGCGGTCTTTAAAGTTTTCGTAATGCTGCTGAGCGAGCAGAGTAGTCGGTACTAAGATGGCGACCTGTCTGCCATCATTGACGGCGACAAAGGCGGCGCGCATGGCGACTTCGGTCTTACCGAAGCCCACATCTCCACAAACTAATCTATCCATCGCCGTTGGCGAGCGCATATCTTCCAGTACTGCTTCAATGGCTGTCTCTTGGTCAACGGTTTCCTCATAGGGGAAACTGTTGGCAAACAGTGCGTACTCTTCCTGATCTATTCGACAAGCCTCACCGGGACGAGCCTGTCTGCGGGCATAGACATCGAGTAGCTCCGCGGCCACATCTCGAATTTTCTCAACCGCTTTTTTCTTCGCCTTGGCCCAGCTTTCATTTCCGAGCTTGTTAAGGGTTGCCTCCTCATCGGGGCCAACGCTGTAGCGGCTAATTAAATGCAGTGAGCCAACAGGCACATAGAGTTTATCGCCACCTGAGTATTCAAGGACTAAATACTCGGCCACTAAGCCGCCTGTGTCTAAAGTTTCTAGACCCTGATAGCGTGCCACACCATGATCTAGATGGACTATGGGTTGGCCTACTTTTAGCTCGGCAAGGTTCTTAACTAAGGCATCGGAGCTGATCTGGCGCTGTTTATCACGGCGACGACGTTGAGAGATGCGTTGACCAAATAGTTCCGTTTCACAAATAAGAGCAAATTTGCCACCGGTTTTCTTTTCAATCACGCAGCCATGGGCTAGCGGAGAAACAATCAGGCCGAGTTTTGCCTTGCTGGCGACAAATTCATCGAAATGGCTAAACTGTTTAGGCTTGAGGTTGATCTTAGCAAGCAGCTCTAGCAGCGCCTCTCGGCGCCCCTCAGATTCGGCACTAAATAGCATACGCTCGCCGAGTGTGGCGTATTTCTCAAGCTCAACCAAAGGTTGTTTGAGCTTATGGTTGGCGCAGAGATCTGGCAGTTTACTGGCTTTGGCATGCGATGCTGTACCCGTGTAGGCTTCATCTTTAAGTCCAAAGCGAGGCAAGCCTTTAAAAGATGCGAAGATTTGCTCTGTCAGTAGATATAATTCTTGTGGCGTGAGTAGTGGCCTTAATGGGTCTACGCGCCTGTCTTCGTAGCGAACTTCAACCTCATTAAGGTGCGAGTGAGTGGCCGCTTCAATGTCACCTAAGGTGATTAGCTGAGTATTATCTGGGAGATAATCAAAAAGGGTGGCGGTTTCATCAAAAAACAGTGGCAAGTAGTTTTCAATTCCCGCAGGCATGGTTTTCTTACTGACCATCTGATAAATCGAGCCAGGTTCTTTAACCAATACCTCAAAACGGCGGCGGTACCTTTGCCTAAAGCCTTCTATCGCGGCATCATCGGTAGGGAACTCTTTCGCTGGAAGCAGACGAATAGCATTGATCTCTTTGCTAGAGCGCTGAGTTTCTGGATCAAAATGACGAATGGTTTCGACTTCATCATCGAATAACTCGATGCGATAAGGCTGACTCGAACCCATAGGAAAAATATCGATAATTGAGCCTCGCACGGCAAACTCGCCGTGTTCATAGACCTGCTCAACCACGTGATAGCCTGTGTTAATTAACTGCTCGCGTACATCTAACAGACGATACTTATCGCCTTTCTCCAGCATCAATACGTTACCCGTCAGGAACGATTGTGGTGGTAGGCGCACCATCAAGGTGGTGATTGGGACAATGACAACTGCGTGTTGAGCCTGAGGTATACGTGATAACGCTTCTAAGCGCTGGGAGACCAGATCTTGATGTGGCGAGAAGCTGTCGTAAGGAAGTGTTTCTCTATCGGGAAAAAGCCAAATCGGTATTGATTGCTCACTGAGCAGGTAACTTAGTTCTGCATCAAGAGTGATTGCACTGGGCGTATCAGCTGTCACCACTAAGGTGACACCTAAATGTTGCTTGGCAATATTTGCGATGGTTAGCGCTTGGGCTGCGCCGCCGAGTGTACACAGCGTTTGTGCCAATTTGGCACTCTTGACCGCTGGTGGAGTCAATACAGAGAAAGCATTCATTAAGGCGAGGAAACAAGTCCAATAGCAGTAAACTTGCTAAGTATTGTAGAGGCTTGTTTCAGCTCATGCCAGTGAAAATTCTTTTTGGCTTAGCGAGATAACTGTCGTAGCTTTAGCTGCTTTTGCTGTAGAGTCAGGCTAGCTTTGACTAACTGCTCAACGTCGTTCTCTTGGATAACGCAAAAGCTCAGCTCCACGGCGTATTGCGTAGTTGATTGTGTATCCGTAGCTTCGAGTAGTGAGCAACTTATGACTTTTGCAAAGCAGAGCAAGGCGACAAGCTCCTCTTTAATATGCAGTGTCACCTGAAACACCTGTCCTAGCTCTAGGGGAGTAGGGCTAACAAGAGTAATGCCACTGCCACCAAACTGTTTGCCGATGTAGTGAGTACCTTCATACTCCTCTTTCGCCATGATGTGTTGTAACACCATATCGATTTTGCGCGATTGCAGTTTTAAAAACTCCACCACGGTTTTGGCATCGTCATCGAGGTGGCGCAATTGTAACAGGCAATCTGATTCGAGAGCCTTTACATCACTAATCAGCTGTAAGCTTGTCGGCAGCATAAGGCTGAGCTGCTCGACTAACGGCAGAGGTTTAGCACTGTCCCAAGGACTCAAGTAGACATCAAATGGGTGATTAATACTAAAATAGGCGGTAGAGTCAGTTAACAAGGGTATTGCCTCTTGTTTTTAGGGGGCTAATACCCCTATTATCGTGCGCATCTTTATGATTTAGCAAGGTTAGACACACAAATGTCTTAGTATCGAGAGGAAATTGAGGCTTTTTTGTGAACTGCTGAGTGGATCCTTATCCTGTTTTTGCAGGAGAGGGCAGTGACTTCGATGGCGTTATATTAATCGTTATTGCGCTCAGCTTAAGTCGATTTTATTTGGGTTTCTTAATGAATTTTTCATTATCGTTTTATATTGGTTACCGCTACTGGCGCTCCCGTAAAGCTAACGCATTTGCGTCGTTTATCACTCTTTTTTCCGTTTCTGGTATTTTACTCGGTGTGGCAGCCTTGATCCTTGTTAGTTCGGTGATGAATGGCCTAGAGAGTCAGCTTAAACAGCGGATCTTAGGTGCGGTGCCACAATTAACCGTGCATTCGCAAACGCCAATCGATAATTGGTCAAAGCAAGTTGACAAGTTAAACCTATTGCCTGGGGTTCAAGGTGCAACGCCGAGTATATCGACCCAAGCTATGGTGCAGTCTCCGAGCAATATTGGTGCTGCTCAAGTCTATGGTATCTATCCTGATCAAGAAAAAGCCCTGCTCAATACCACTAAACGCGTCTATTCAGGCAACTTTGATGCACTAGAGTCGGGTAAATATCGGATAATTTTAGGCGCCGAACTCGCGCGCAAACTCGACGTTGCTCCTGGTGATAAAATTCGAGTCCTCAGCGGTGATGGCGTAGTTTATTCACCTTTAGGCCCTGTGCCGAGTCAGCGTAAGTTCACCGTGGCTGGCGTATTTGAGATGGGCTCACAAGTGGATGCGACTCTGGCCTATGTTCACCATGATGATGCGCAGCGATTGATGCGCCAAAAGGCGGGAGAGGTTAAAGAGCTACGTCTATATTTGGACGATCCTTTTAATGCCGCCAAAATTGCTCCTGAAGTGGTGGCGCAATTTGCAATGCCTGTGACGACTACCGACTGGCGCGATACTTATGGGCATCTTTTTGGTGCGGTGAAGATGGAAAAGAACATGATGTCTTTAATGCTTAGCCTGATTATTGCCGTTGCTGCTTTTAATATCGTATCGGCCTTAGTGATGATGGTCGTTGATAAGACCACAGATGTTGCTGTGCTTAAGACCCAAGGCTTAACGACAGCGAATGTGATGGGTATTTTTATGATCCAAGGTTCGTTAAATGCCGTTATCGGTCTCATCTCCGGTGTGGTGGTTGGTACTTTACTCACCCTTAACTTAAACACAATTACTCAAGCACTTGGGATCTCAATATTAGGAGCGGGTCAAAACTTACCTGTACAGCTTGAAGTGAGCCAGCTGACGTGGATTGTTGTCGGCACGCTAGTGATAACATTGCTTGCCACCATTTATCCAGCAATAAGAGCCGCCCATGTGCAGCCTGCGACCGCACTTAGATATGAATAAGCGGTTCTATTAAGTAGGCAAGGATACGAGCAAGCGGCTTTGCGAGAATGCGGCTTTATGAGTAAGCCAGGAACAAGATACGAATAGCGAGTTAAAAATGAATCAAGAATTACTGCTGCAAGTCAGTCATGTGAGCAAGCGTTACCAAGAAGGCTCGGTCGATACTCAGGTCTTAAATGATGTCGATCTGCAAGTCTTTAAAGGCGAACAGTTGGCGATTGTTGGCAGCTCTGGCTCAGGTAAGAGTACATTACTGCATATTATGGGGACGCTAGACAGCCCTAGTAGCGGCAGTGTCACTATGCTTGGTGAAGATCTTTATAAGCTGTCGAGTCAGCGTCAAGCGCAGGTGCGAAATGAGCACTTGGGCTTTATCTATCAGTTTCACCATTTGTTGCCTGAATTTACAGCCCTTGAAAACGTCTCTATGCCAGCACTTATTCAAGGTCAGCGACGTAAGCAGGTAGAAGCTAAAGCCAAATCACTGCTTGAGCGAGTAGGACTGGGTCATAGGTTGAGCCATACTCCGGCAGAGATGTCTGGTGGTGAGCGTCAACGTGTGGCGATTGCCAGAGCATTGATTAACGATCCTAAGTTGGTGTTAGCCGATGAGCCGACGGGGAACCTTGATGCGAATAGCGGTGAAGCCGTCTATGAGCTAATCACCGAGCTTGCAGCTCAACTTGGTACTGCATTTGTGGTGGTTACCCATGATCAAAGCTTAGCTGCGCGAATGGATAGGCAGTTGCATATGAAAGATGGTCGTCTAGTGCAAGCCGAGGAGCTTAACGCATGAGAGCGTTGTTAGCGATGTGGGTAGGCTGGCGCTTTTATTTTGCCCGCCAATCGAATCGATTTATTAGTTTTATCTCCTTCGCTTCAACGGCAGGAATTGCCTTAGGTGTGGCGGTACTTATCGTGGTGCTGTCGGCCATGAACGGTTTTGAGAAAGAGTTAGAGCAGCGACTATTAGGGGTCGTGTCCCATGGTGAACTTATTGGTGTGAATGAACCTATACGGCAATGGCAATCTATCGTAGATGATGCCAACAAGGTGCCAGGGATCTTAGCCGCAGCGCCATTTGTGCGTATGCAGGGGCTTGTGCAAAAAGTTGGTGGCTTTCAAGGCATAACCGTACTCGGTGTCGATGTAGATAGTGAGGAAGAAGTCTCTAATATTAAGCAATTTATGTCGGCTGATAGTTGGCATAGCCTTGCTCAACAAGACAGTAATAATATTGTTTTAGGCAAAGGCTTAGCCAAGAGTCTCGATTTAAAAGTTGGTCAGTCCCTTAGCCTGTATATGCCTAATATCAGCCAGTCACAGAGTAAGATAGGTGCGGCAAAGAGCTATCGTTTTGTGGTCTCAGGGATTTTTGAGCTAGGGGGAGAGCTTGATATGAGCACCGCCTATATCCCGATGCAATATGCCGCAAAGGCCTTGAAGTTAGGTGATAGTGTGTCAGGCGTGCGGATTAAAGTGGACGATGTGTTTGCCGCACCAAGGCTTATTCGGGATTTAGGTTATAGCCAGCAGCAATATGTGTATATCTCAGATTGGACTCGTACTCAGGGTCATCTTTATCAAGATATTCAGTTGGTCAGAATGGTGATGTACTTAGTGCTCGCTCTCGTGATTGCCGTGGCTTGCTTTAATATCGTTTCAACCTTAGTGATGGCGGTTAGAGACAAGCAGTCAGAAATCGCGATTTTGCTCACCATGGGCATGAAAAAAGCCTCAGTGATGTTAATTTTTATTGTTCAGGGAGCGTTTAATGGCGTGTTGGGCTGCGCTATCGGCGGCGTGTTAGGCACGATTACTGCGCTGAATTTAAGTGCCATTGCTCGCGGCATAGAGTCGCTGTTTGGTATCCAGTTGTTATCGGCCGATGTCTATTTTATAGACTTTTTACCTTCACAGCTTAAAGGCGGTGATGTGATGACTGTGATATTGCTAGCCTTTGTCATGAGCGTTATCGCGACCCTGTATCCGGCTTGGAAAGCTAGCCAGACCCCGCCAGCCAGAGCACTAGCGGGTCGGTAAATTGCTGATAATAAAGCCGGCGGGTGCTGGCTTTATTATCTGCGGTATTGATTCAATGCGATTGATTCCTCGCTACTGGTTAAGCCAGGCTAGGGCTTTGGACTCATCGTCAAAGTAGCGGGTCTCCCCAGCGATAAACCAATTACCAATTTTTGCGGCAAGTTCTTGCCACCCCTTATTGCCATAAAGCGCAATCTTGACGAACTGATTTCCATGCTTTAATCCCACCTTAAAGTCATCCCATGCCGCGCTTAGCTCCCACCCCTCAAGCTCAGTCGCATCGAAAAGTGCTTTAATCTTGGGGTGTTTGACTTCCGCTAACGCGGAGTCGATTACTGGTGTCATGGCGAGGTAATCACTATGGGTGAGTTTGCCTTTTGCTTTGAGGGTGAGAAAGAATTCATCGTTCATTCTCTCTAGTCCGATGGTAAATCCGTGTCTTAAGGCTGTCATACCAACTCTCCTTGCTAGGTAATGCGCGTCATATCGTATTTATAAATTTGATAAAACGAACGCCATGAAAACTAATCCAGACAACTGCATTGATATCGATGAATATCACGTTTATGCTTTCGGGCAATTAAATTTCGCCTGTTTAGCTATAAGGTTAGATGGCAGTTGATAATTAGTTATTAGGTATAGAAGAGCTTGGGGCGAAAACCAAGTCAAAAGGAATAATAATGGATCAGCAAGCATATTCAATTGGTGTAAAGGGTCAAAAGTGGGGCGAGTCCGAAAAGGCCCAATGGTTTGATGCTCAAGAGATCAAACGCTCCTATCAAGAGTTAGTCGTAGCTAAGATCCTCGCGCTAAAGGAGCGTTTTGAGGTTGAGCAGTATGGTGCACTTTCCTACGATGTTGAGCGTTATCCGTTGTTTGCGATTAAGTCACTAAATTGGGATATGACTAAGCCAACAATTCTCGTTACAGGTGGCGTTCATGGCTACGAAACCAGTGGCGTGCAGGGAGCGATTCGCTTCGTTGAAACCAAAGCGGCTGAATATGCAAATCATTTTAATATTTTAGTAGCGCCTTGTATCAGTCCATGGGGCTTTGAGACCATTAACCGTTGGAACCCTAAAGCAGTCGATCCAAATCGCTCTTTCTATCAAGACAGTCCTGCTGAAGAATCTGCAGCCTTGATGGCGCTATTAGCCAAGCTTGGAGTTGAGTTTTTTGCCCATATCGATCTGCATGAAACTACTGATACCGATAACAGCGAATTTAGGCCTGCATTGGCAGCGCGTGACGCAGTGGAGCACACCAATTGGAACATTCCAGATGGTTTTTACTTAGTTGGTGACACAATCAACCCGCAAGCTGCGTTTCAAACGGCAATGATTAAATCGGTAGAACAGGTAACTCATATTGCCCCCGCCGATGAAAACGGTAAGTTAATTGGTGTCGACTTAGCGCAGTTTGGCGTGATTAATTATGCTACCAAAGCGCTAGGCCTTTGCGCGGGCGTGACAGATGCCAAATATGTCACCACCACTGAAGTTTATCCAGATAGTCCGCTGGTGGACGATGAGAACTGCATTTTGGCGCAGGTCGCTGCGATAACGGGTGGATTGGACTACTTGTTAACGCTGTAATTTCGAGTTTGAATATTAATTTTTTAAACCCCGATTACCAAGGCCTCGTCATTTAGACGGGGCTTTTTTGTCTGTATCTTGGCTAGTAATTAAACAATATGTTTGAAGTCAAAGACAAATTTCAGTTAACCTGTTTACGACAATAATAACAAAAACGGCAAAAGGGAATTTGCAAATGAGCATCAATGCGACCCTCTTAGGTGAGTTTATCTTACTGATAATGTTAGTTATTGGCGGAATAAGCTTCTACCTAGGCATGAAAACCTAATGTAAATACTAAAACTATCTAGATAGACTGCCATTATCCATAAAGCTATTTGGGCGTGAGTCTGTTTGTTTAACTTTTAGTATTTAGGCTCAGACTGTCACGATAGGAAAGCATTGTTATTATCTTTGCCATTATTTAGAGTTTAAATTCAATCAAGGAAGATAAAAATGAAACACTGTATATTGATTTTTTTGATATTGCTTAGTGGTAATATTTCTGCGCAGAGCTGGGAACAAAAGGTTGCAAGTTCGCTAGCTTATATAGGCAAGCCTATTCAACAAATTGAAATGATTGACTCAACGGGTAATGACAGGTCTTTCGATGAGTTAAAACAGCAAAAAACGGTTATTTATTTCTTTGCTTCTTGGTGTGCTCCCTGTTTCGATTCATTGAAAAAAATAGAAGAGTTGAGCGCTAATAATGAGGTGAAAGTTAACCTAATTGCTTTAGCGTTGGATAATGATAAATCAGCAGTGCAGGCAATGATTGAAAGAGCGGGATTTACAGGGGCTGTTTGGCTAGCAACTGAAGGAGAAAAGCCTTTGCAAGAACGCTTTTTTGCCAATGCGTATCAAGCCTTACCATATACGGTGGTACTAGATGAAGAACTCGTATTAGTTGAGGCTAGTTACAATGTGGATTTAGAAAGCCAGTGGGCTGCATTGCTGATAAACGAACACTCTTTGGAGCAAATCAAGAGTATGTATTAAATTGCTTTCTGACTTAAAGGGTTTACAGGTGAAATACATACCCGCATTAGCATTTGGCCTGATATTAGCGATACTCACGTTTTATATTTTTCAGTTATCCGCAAGCTTATCATTTACCTTGCAATTCTTAATTGCCACTGAGAACTTAACTGAGAATAGTCCTCAGTGGTTGTTACTCTTGGTTCAAGATAATCTAATCGCTTTGCTACCAGCATTGCTGGTGGTCAGTGCTTATCGCCGTTTATTGCCTCGTTTTCCTTTTAATTGGCTGACAGCGATTTTTATGCAGTTACCTATGATTTATTTAACCTATCGAGTTGATAGTTTCTCAATGAAGTTCGCTTCCCTAATTGAAGTGGTGCTCTCCTTGGTTAGCATCATTAATTGTTCTTCAGTGCTGATTATTTATGCCTTGATGCAAAGTGTTAATTATTTTGGCAAAAACAAGCGTGCTTTGAATTTTTCCTAGTCATTGATATTGTGTTGTGCGCTAACTAAAAAGGAATGTTTAGTGAGCTTATTTTTAACAACTACAGCATTAACATTTTCTCTATTTGTTCTTGCTCCGTTTAGTACAAATCCTTCTATGCTAATACAGCACCCCTTAGTTACACAGGAGCAAGACTGCTTTCATGAGTCATATTCTGAGTATGACTTGTGGGTGGAGCATACTCGACAGCGGTTTAAACAGGCATATCATGCAGAAACGGCAGTTGATAAATCGCTCGCTTTGTTTAAATCACGCTATTCAAAAGAAAAGTTCGATACTTATAAAAAACTAACTTGCAGAACCTTTAGCTATGACGTGGATGGTGTTCCGGTGCAAGGCTACGTTATTAAGCCTAAACACATGCCCCGATCATTACCCGTTGTTATTTTTAATCGAGGTGGCAATGGGAATTTTGGTGGTGTTCGTTTTTTATCTATGTTTAAGACCTTATTTCCGATAGCTGAACAAGGTTTTGTCATTTTCGGTAGCCAATATCGTGGCACATTTAGCGATAAAATTGACTCGAAATATGGCTTCCAAGGATATTATGCTAAGCAACCTCAAGATGAGTTTGGTGGTAAAGATATACAAGATGTGATTCGTTTAATTGATTACATCCCAAGTATTGTGGGGGTTGATCCAAAACGTATTGGCCTGTTTGGTTGGAGCCGAGGGGGAATGCAAAGCTATTTGGTGTTAAAGCAGGTTGAAAATATTAAAGCGGTAGTGACGGTAGCAGGGAACTCTGATCTGTTAGCTGGTCTTAGCCAGCGTCCTGATATGGAGCGTGTATATAAAAAGCGTATTCCAAACTATCAACAAAATAAAACTAGCGAACTTGAAAAACGCTCGGTGATTAAATGGGTAGATAAGTTACCCACTAATGTACCGATCCTGTTGCTACATGGCAGCGATGATAGGCGAGTCGATGTCAGCCATTCAATCATCTTGGCCGATAAGTTGAAACAGCATAACTTGAGCCATAAGCTGGTGGTTTATGATAGGGATGATCATGGCTTAACCCACAATAAAGAACAAGCGAACCAAGAGATAGTTTCTTGGTTTAAGCAACACTTGTAAGGACTATAGTTACAGCAAGGAGTGGCAAAAAATTACTGAGCTCAGACTAGTGAATATTTACCTATATTTTCTTGGCTATCTATATGTTAGCTCACTCTACTTCCTAACAGTAGTTGATACAGCTGCATAGCCGCAGGCCCTGTTTTAACACCTTTGGGTAATGTCAGGTGCAGTGGGACTTGGTAGCTGTGAGCATGTTCAATATCAAGAATAACCACATCCTCATTATTGTACTTATCGATAACGTGTTTGGGTAAACGGCTATAGCCCACTCCTAGCTTTACTGCGTCCCAAGCATGGTCAAAGTTATCAACTGTGATGCGCTGATTCGATTTTAACCAACCGACATCTTGATTCAGCTTTGTGCTGACTTTCTCCTTGAGTCTATTTTTACCAGCGTCTTCGAGTGCTGTTTCGAAGTCAGGACACTTGCTTGAGCAAAGATCATTGCCTAAATCGCGAATAACAATTTGCCTGTTTGCGGCGAGATCGGCTAAGCAGGGTTTGGTTATTGAGGCTAAGGCGTGACCTTTAGCCACAACCGGATACATGTCCACCATGGCAAAGCTTTCTGATGGGTAATTAGTAATGGGCAGAGTGATAATAGAGATATCTGCCAATTCTTCTGTCACCATACTGCTGGTTTTGGACAGTGAGGTCTCTACAATCTGTATCGAGGTCGCGTTGTTTAATTCAAAAAATTCGGCCATGGGTCGATATAACCATGCACGATCGCATAGATGATCTATGGCTACCACTAATTGAGACTCCACTCCTTGAGCTATTTGAGAGCTAAGCTGCTCCAGTGCTTTGGCTTGTTCAAGCATAGATTGAGCGCGCCGCAGTAGAGATTTGCCTTCGTCGGTGAGTACCGCGCGGCGCCCAACAACCTTGATAAGTGTGATACTAAGCTGTTCCTCTAGCTTCTTTACGGCGTAGATAAGTGTGGTATGGCTTTTATTAAGTCTTGCAGCCGCGGCTTGTATGCTACCTGCTTTATCGATTTCAGATAGTGTCAGCCACTGTTCTAAGGTTGTCTTAAGTCTCATCGGTCTATTCTATCTACAGTAATTCGCAAAATTATGAACTTTAGTGTCTATTTATTGAGAGTATCATGCCGTTAATTCCGAGAAAATAGGTGAACCTTTGCCATGTGTTTTCTCGATAAATAAACAAGATGGTTGGAAAAATAGGATGGCTAAAATGAATAAGTTACTGCAAGTTGATTTTGAGTTTAATGGGCCTTTTGGAGAAGAGATGGCACAGGTGCTTCAAGGACTGGCGCAATCTATTAATCAAGAGCCCGGATTGATCTGGAAGATTTGGACTGAAAGTGCGGCAAACAAACTCGGTGGCGGCATATATTTATTTGAGGATGAACAAACTGCAAAGGCTTACCTTGCTATGCATAGCGCTCGTTTAAAAGAGATGGGCATCAATGAGGTCCGTGGCCAGATCTTCGATATTAATCAATCGTTGTCTAAAATTAACCAAGCTCCCCTGATTTAGGCTAAACAAAGGCTGTGGCAGGCTGAGATGTACAATTAATCATTTTTGAGTCTGCTTTAGTCTATTGTTGGCAGGTAACAGCATTTTAATAAGTTTAGATTTCTCAAAAAGCGTAGCTTCGATAGCTGCGCTTTTTTATTGACTTAAACTTTGTAGAACCTAGAACCTAGAACCTAGAACCTAGAACCTAGAACCTAGAACCTAGAACCTAGAACCTAGAACCTAGAACCCAGAACCCAGAACCTAACGTCTTATTCCGTTTCCGAAGCAATAACCGCTTTAATACCGTGAGCGTGTACCTTGACGCAAATTCCCTGTTTCTTAAAGGCAATGGTCGGATTTGGAAGACGCTCTTTATCACCTTTGGGTGAGCTCAGTTTAACTTTTATATCTGTCTCGCCGGCTAACACTGGTGCTAGCTGTGGTGCTTGTTCAAGTAGAGCTTGGCTCAGTGTGTCGCAATCTTTAGCGCCGCAATCTAGCACTAGCTCAATATGTTCCCAACCTTCGACCGGATAGACTTTGTCACTTGGATAAGGCAGCTCGACACACTCAATAGTGCTTGTACCCATCATTAATGGCTGGTGTAACTCGATAATCAAAATCGGTCGGCCGTTAATCATGTTGTCTGAAATGACTTTCCCAGTGCTTTCAAATCCACAACGTAGTTCATCAGCCGCCTCTGTGCTATTGACGCGAAGGGCGGTGTGATCACATTCGAGCGCGAGTGAGTCCAGACCTAACTCTTGGACAAATGCTTGTATCCGCTGGCTAAATGTAGGCCAGCTACGGATTAATTCTTGGTATGTCATAGGACGCCTTATAGCAAAATGAACCTCTAATAAAAAGAGGCCCTAAATCAGGTTGTAAAATTGGAACAGAGTAAAAGTGTTTAGGGCCAGATCTCTATCGGTGTGCCTTCATCGATCGCTCGCCAAAGCTCATCCATTTCAGCATTGGTGACCGCAATACAACCATCGGTCCAGTTATACATCTGGGCTTCTTCTGGGCTTAGGCTAGAGTTGGGGTTTTCACCGTGGATCATGATTTGTCCACCAGGGCTAATACCGAGTGCATCGGCGCGCAGGCGGTCTTCATCGTTGGGATAAGAGATACGAATAGCGCGATAGTACGCACTGTCAGACTTTTTATAGTCCAATAGGTAACGGCCCTCGGGGGTCCGTTGATCGCCTTCTGTCAGTTTATGTCCAATAGGATTATCACCCATAGCAATACGATACTTCTTGAGCACTTTTCCTTGGCGTAATAGAGCCATGCTTGCTTCTGACTTGGTGACGACCACAAGGTCGGCTTTACCGCTGCTCATCGCGCTTGCGAAGGACGCGGTAGAAAAAAGCGTGCTAGAGATAAGCATCAACAAACTGAGTGATAAAACAATAAAGCGCATGGATAACCTTGAGCGAAAGAGCTAAATATCGATGAATGACAGAGTTTATCTTACCCTAAAATGGCACGGGTGTTGACGGCAAAGATAAAGATTATTTTTGAGCTCTTACCCTATGCGTGTCACACTATTCATATTATCTATTTTAAAACGTTGATTCGTCAGTTTAAGTCGATGATTTCTTCGTCACTTTTTGTAAGGAATTGCTGTAGCAATGGCAACAGAGAAAGAGCCAGAAAGTTTATTTAAACTAAAATTACGCCGAGTTATTTTTGGAACCGATACTCCAGCGGGGCGTTATTTCGATATCACTTTAATGATCTGTATCGTGATGAGTGTGTTGCTTGTTTTTCTTGATACCGTGGCTTCAGTTCATGAGCAGTATGGTGACATCATTGTCATCTTGGAGTGGGGCTTTACCATTATCTTCACCATTGAGTATCTGCTTAGGCTTTATTGCTCGGCCAAGACGCTCAGTTACGCCAGAAGCTTTTATGGTGTAGTGGACTTGTTGTCGGTATTACCGACCTATTTAGCGCTGTTCTTCCCTGGTGCAAGCTTCACTATGGTCATTAGGATCCTGCGTCTATTCAGGATTTTCCGAGTATTGAAGCTACTGCGGTATCTAAGTGAAGGTAATCTGCTGCTACGTGCCATGATGCAGTCGAGTCGTAAGGTATTTATCTTCTTTTTCTCGGTCAGTTTGATTGTTGTGGTGTTGAGTGCCGTAATGTATGTGGTTGAAGGGCCGGATAATGGCTTCACCTCTATTCCCAAGTCGATTTACTGGACTATTGTGACCATCACGACTGTGGGCTATGGCGACATTACCCCTGGCACACCACTAGGGCAGGCTATTGCAGCATTTACCATGCTGTTGGGTTACTCAATTATTGCCATTCCAACGGGTATTTTAACTGCGGAGATATCCCAAGAAATTGGCCGCACGCGAGACCTAAGGCGTTGTAGTAACTGCTTGAAAGTAGGCCATGAAAATAATGCGCTTTACTGCGATCATTGCGGTAGTGAATTAGAGAGCGAGTTGTAAACATAGACAAAGTTAACGGATTAGTCAGAGACAAAGAGGTGTTATGGCTGTAGCCAAGTTTGTACAGGGATCGATTCTACGTCACATATTAGTGATGAGTTCTACCGCTGCGGTCGGGATTTCGGCGTTGTTTGTGGTCGATCTGCTGGATATCTTTTTCTTGAGTTTACTCGGGGAGCAGGAGTTAGCAGCTGCGGTGGGCTACGCCGGCACCATCTCGTTTTTTACCACCTCAATCGGTATTGGCCTATCCATAGCGCTGGGGGCGCTTGTATCGCGCTCTATCGGCGCGAAAGAGACTGAAAAGGCTAAGCGATTGCTACTCAACAGCTTAGTGGTGACGCTATTGATGAGTCTTTTTGTCGCCTTTAGCGTGTATATGTTTATTCCTGAGCTGTTAAGTCTAGTGGGGGCTACGGGCAAAACGGCTGAGCTTGCCGAGGGCTACCTCAATATTTTGGTGCCGTCCTTGCCGCTTATCTGTCTTGCTATGGCGCTGGGTAGCGCATTGAGGGCGGTGGGCGATGCCAAGTTGTCTATGGTATCGACTTTGATTGGTGGTGGCGTTAACGCCATCTTCGACCCGATATTTATCTTTATGTTTGCCATGGGGATTGAAGGTGCCGCAGTTGCCTCGGTAATGGCCCGTTTTGCGGTATTTGCGGTTGCAGCTCGCGGTGTGGTGGTAAAGCATAACTTATTTGGGCGCTTTAACATCGACCATTTTGTGGAAGATCTTAAGCCTATTTTTGCCATTGCGGGCCCCGCGATGCTGACTAATGTGGCTACGCCCATAGGTAATGCGGTGGTGACTCGAGCTATTGCAGACTTTGGTGATAGCTATGTTGCCGGTTGGGCGGTGCTTGGACGGCTTATCCCAGTATCGTTCGGTATGATCTTCGCGCTCTCTGGTGCCGTTGGGCCCATTGTTGGGCAAAACTATGGTGCGATGGAGTTTGGGCGGGTGAAAGAGTCGTTGACTCGGGCTATCCAGTTTTGCACCGTCTATGTCGTGAGTGTGTCACTGCTGCTATTTTTAACTCGAAACCAAATTGTCAGCGTATTTGATATGAAAGGTGATGCGGCTGAGCTGATCTTATTTTTCTGTTCCTATATTGCGGTGTTCTTTATCTTCTCCGGTATTTTGTTTGTCGCCAACGCCTCTTTCAATAATTTAGGTAAGGCCAAGTATTCGACCTTGTTTAATGTGGGTAAAGCGACAGTGGGCACTATTCCTTTTGTGTACTTTGGTGCGCAGTTTGGAGGGGTTTATGGTGTGCTGATGGGGCAAGCTGTTGGCTCGATACTTTTCGGCGTATTGGGTGTCCTAGTGGCATATAGGCTGGTTGATAAGGTTAGGGCTGCGGCTGTTAAGCCTGTGGTTGAAGCTGAGGATAAAACTGAGTTTGACGAGGAGCTGAGCTTAAGCGGTCAGAGCCCACTCTCATCCTCTTGTGCCAACATGGCAATCGTCAATGAGGAGCAGGACTGTGAGGGGAGCAACGAAGTGGCTGAGCTTATTGGCGTTAAAGAGGACGGCGCCGCTAGCAAATAAGCTCTATTAATCGTAAAGGGCTGCTCTTTAGTTAGCTGGTACTGTTTTTTCTTCGTTTGCTTCTACAACAGGTGAGTCAGTTGCCGCATCTGTTGTTTCTACTGCTGCAGTTGCTTGCTCTGCCGCTTCGGCTTCAAGTTTAGCCTGCTGCTCTGCACGCTCAGCCTTAGACACGTATTTTTTGATCGTAGGCGCAGTGTGCTTGTTTAGGCGAGCCTTGGCACGTTTTGCGGTCTTTTTGATCATCTTCTGTTTTCTGTTCATGGTTACTCTACGATATGCCTATTAATGATGACAATTGTGGCACATTCTGCGCCAAG
Source organism: Shewanella sp. MBTL60-007 (assembly GCF_019654915.1). GTDB lineage: Bacteria > Pseudomonadota > Gammaproteobacteria > Enterobacterales > Shewanellaceae > Shewanella. Next base: position 56,518 of record NZ_BPET01000007.1, read on the forward strand.
CTAGAAATCGGAGGCGAATTTTACCTTAAACAGGCGGCTATCGCTACCATAGTGTTTGTCGGTTCCAGTTAGCTATTTTAATATGTGGCGTCGAAAAATATGTATCAATGTTTCGCATACAATTAAAATGGCTTAAAAGCATCAATCGCGATGCATTAAATTGAGTAGTTAAAGTATTATGAATCCACCGAATGAGATCACTTTTTTTAGCCGTTTCGAAGCCGGTATTTTAGCGGGCAAGAAGACCATTACCCTACGTGACGAGTCAGAGTCCTATTATCAGGTGGGGCAGCGGGTGAGGGTATCCAATTTAGAAGATGGTCGTTGCTACGGCGAGTTAGACATTCTATCGGTTGAACAAGTGGCGTATGACGATCTCAATAACAGTCACGCTGAACAAGAGAATATGAGTCTTGCGGAGCTTAAAGTTTTAATTAGGCAGATTTACCCAGGGATCACCTCTATGTATATGATCCGCTTCTCATTAGTTTAGCTTTTACTCTTGACGAGTGGATCCAACAACTTAGCTTTAGTTCAAAATTATTTTACAAACTTACCCGTTAAATTAACGTAGTGTGCAGTTATTCAAAACTCTGGTTTTTGAGTAACGATTCTTCATGCAAAAAAACAGGGTAAACAGTAGACTGCGCTATTTAGGTGAATAGTGCGGTTTGGTGTCATGCTTAATAACCCCAGTTCCGTTTTTCCCTGCCCGTTATTTCACTTAATGAACTCGGATGTTTCCCTTTGTCATGCCGTTATCAATGGCAAAACTGCACGGTTATTAACTCAATGATGAATTTTATACTCAATTGGCCAAGCATTACCTTGTACTTCTCTCGTAGGAACTTTATGGGAGGTACGCAATAATGTCGGCATTTAAGGGCAAACGATGGTATTTCTTTCCGGCGGTCGCGGTAGGTTTTGTGGTGTTGGTGTTAGTCGTCAAAATGCGCAGTCACCCGCCGTTAGAGCTGCAGGCGGAGCCGAGTAAATTAGTTGAGGTTATCTCTTTAGAGAAAAGCACTGTAGTGGCACAAGTGGATGCCTTCGGTCGCGTTAGCCCCAAAATTCAGTGGCAATTACTGCCAGAGGTCGGTGGCCGTGTGGTGTATAAACATCCAGATCTGGCCGTTGGTAAAATATTAGCAAAAGACACGCTATTATTAGCAATTGATCCGCTGGATTATCAGATCCGCTTGGCTCAGGCACAGGCTGACCGTAAGGCGCTTGAGGGGCAGTTAGAAGGCAAGAAGCTACAACTTCAAAACCTGCAGTTATCGCTTGAGATTGAAAATAATCGCTATGACTTGGTCAAATCTGACTTAAAGCGTAAAGAGACACTGCGTCAGAAAAACCTTATCTCGCAATCAGAGCTCGATGGTGAAAGGCAAAACCTGCTCGCTCAACAGCAGAAGCTGCAAGAGCTAGACAACTCCCTGACTTTAATGCCCAACGAGACACAAATTCTTGAAGCACAACTACTACAAGCGGTTGCTCGTGAGCAGGAAGCTCAGAGTCAGCTAACCAAGACCGAAATTCGACTGCCTTTTGAAGGGCGCGTTGCCGAGGTCAACGTTGAAGCTAGCCAAGTGGTGTCGCCGCAGCAGGTGCTTGCACGTATCAATGGCATAGAGGTGATGGAGGTCGAGGCTCAGCTATCGCTTGGTGATGTGATGACCTTAATGAAGACGGTGACTCAGCCGCAAGGGCAAGGCCATGAATTACCTCGCGCCGAAACCTTGGGGTTAACGGCAGAGATCACCTTAAAAGGGGCCACTTACTCTTTTAGTTGGCCAGCTGAAATTACCCGCATTGGCGAAACGGTGGATCCAACATTAGCCACCGTCAGCATAGTGTTACAGGTGGAGCAGCAGTACCGTGAGCTAAAAATAGGTCAGTCGCCACCATTGGTGAACGGTATGTTTGTCAGTGCCCGAATTAAAGGCGGTGAGCGTGACTACTGGATGGTGCCTGAGCGTGCACTGCATGGTGAGAAGCTCTATATCATGGATCAGGATAACCGACTGCAGCTGATAGATGTGCAAGTGCTGTTCCGCCAAGAGGGGCAAGCGGCGGTGCAAGGTGAGTTAGTTAATGGTATGCAGTTAGTATTAACTGACCTTATTCCAGCGGTTAATGGCATGGCGCTGCGCAATCAAGGCAGTGATACTAAGGGAGCTGAAACTGCTCCAGGGGAGATGCAGCCGTGATCGGATTTTTTGTTCGTCACCCCACTGCCACAACGATGCTGATGCTGGCGTTTATCGTGTTGGGGATCAAGGCGCTGCCTGAGCTTAAGCGCGAGACGTTTCCCGAGTTTTCCAAAAGTTATATTACCGCACAGGTGGTGTTGCCTGGCGCATCCCCACAAGATGTGGAGGAGAATCTCTGCCTTAGAATGGAAGATGCCGTCGACAGTCTTGGCAGTATTATCGAGACCAAGTGTGATGCCTTAGAAGGCGTGGCACGCATGACACTCAAGCTTGACGATAAAGCAGATTTGAGCCGTAGCCTAGTGGATGTGCAAACTAAGATCTCCGCCATTAAGGACTTCCCAGCGGAAATTGAGCCGCCGATCGTCGAAGAGCTGGATTTTAATGAACGCATCATAGATATCGCCGTATCTGCCTCGACCAGCAAGCCGGAACTGAAAGCCTATGCGGAAGATTTAAAACGTCGTTTGAAGCTTGATACCAGCATTAGTCAGGTTGAGATCTCGGGTTTCTCATCCCATCAGTTATTGGTAGAGATCTCGCTTGGCGCTATCAAGCGCTTAGGCATGAGTGTTGCGGATGTGGCTAAACAGATTGAGCAGCAAAACGTGCAGCTGCCAAGCGGTACGGTTGAGACACCAAGTAAGAACATTCTTATTCGCTTTGATCAGCGGGAGGTGGAGCCTGAGCGTCTTGCTAATATCGTTATTCGTTCCGATGCGCAGGGTGGTGTGGTGCGCTTGCGTGATATCGCCACCATTACTGACAGATTTGAGCTCGATGAGGAGAGTATTCGCTTCGATGGTGAGCAAGCCGCAATTTTAACTGTATTTAAAAATAAGTCTCAGGACTCACTGCGTCTCAAAGAGGAGATTATCGGCTTTTTAGACGCCGAGAAACTGCGTACTCCAAATGGTATCACCATTAGCACCTCTAACGACTTGAGTTCCTTGCTGTGGGATCGCTTAACCATGCTGATTAAAAACGGTTGGCAGGGGGTGGTACTCGTTTTCTTGTGTATGTGGCTGTTCTTCAGCCTACGCTACTCATTCTGGGTGGCCATGGGCCTACCCATCGCCTTTATGGGGAGCCTTTTCTTTATGGCGCAGGTCGGCTTAACCATCAACATCATGACGCTGGTGGCCTTCTTGATGGCGATTGGTATTATGATGGATGATGCTATCGTAATAGCCGAGTCGATTGCTGCTCACATTGAACGTGGCATGAGCAAGGCCGATGCGGTGATTCAAGGTGTAAAGCGTGTGCTGCCCGGTGTTGTTTCGTCATTCTTAACCACGGTATTTATTTTCTCCAGTATCGCCTTTATGGAAGGCGACATGGGTAAGGTGCTACGAGTCGTGCCGCAAACCTTACTGCTGATCTTAACCATCAGCCTTGTGGAAGCATTTTTGATTTTACCCAATCATCTGGCCCACTCAGCGAAGGGAAAAGAGCGTAAGACCAGCCGCTTTAAGCAAATATTTAATCAAAAGTTCGAACACTTTAGAACCGTGCAATTAGTGGCGGCAGTAGAGTGGGTGATTAACTGGCGCTATGTGTTTATGGGGTCGGTGATAAGCCTGTTATTTATCTCTATCTCACTGGTTGCAGGCGGCGCGATTAAGTTTGTCGGTTTCCCCGAGCTTGATGGTGATGTGGCCGAGGCGCGCATTATCTTGCCGCCGGGTTCAACGCTGCTGCAGACCGAGCATGTGGTTAACCGAATCGTCAGCGTCGCTAAGGCGTTAGATGATAAATACAGTCAGAAAGAGGACGGTCAGCGACTCATTCAGCATATCACCGAGCGCTTTAACTTTAACGCCGATGCGGGAGAAAGTGGTGCCCATGTGGCCACGGTGAAAATCGATCTCTTGAGCGCTGAAGTTCGCCAAACCTTGATGAGCACGTTTATTCGAGAGTGGCAGCAGGGCGTAGGTGAGATGGTCGACCCAATTGCAATTGTCTATAAGCAACCTAAGATGGGACCTGCGGGGCGTGCGATTGAAATCCGCGTCCGAGGGGATGATTTAGACGAGCTTAAGTCAGCCTCAATTGAGGTTCAACAATACTTGCAAGGCTTTAACGGCGTATCAGGCGTGATGGACAGTATGCGGCCGGGTAAGGCAGAGATTCTGATGACTCTGAAACCCGGCGCAGAAGCATTTGGGGTCAACGGTATGATGCTCGCTAGTCAGCTGCGCGGTGCCTACTTTCATCAGACTGCCGATAATATTCAGGTGGGGCCAGAAAGCATTCAAATAGATGTGCAGCTAGATAAAACCGATGCGGCCAAACTTGAAAATCTCGCCAACTTCCCAATCACCATCGGCAGTGCTGGCGAGCAGGTGCCACTTTCTGCCGTGGCCGATTTTGAGTGGCAGCGTGGTTATGTGAAGATCTCGCGTCTCGATGGTATGCGTTTTGTCACCATTACTGGTGAAGTGGATACTCACTTAGCCAATGCGAGCGAGATTAACAATGCCTTTAAGGCCGAGTTATTGCCTGAGTTGAAAAAGCGCTATCCCGGTATTCGAGTCAGCTATGAGGGCGAAGTGAAAGAAAGTAAGACCACGCAAAACTCTATGGCCAGTGGTTTTATTGTCGGTCTTTTGGCTGTATTTGCCATCTTAAGTTTGCAGTTTAAGAGCTACATTGAGCCTTTGGTGGTGATGGCAGTTATCCCCCTTGGCTTAATTGGCGTGCTTTGGGGTCACTTGTTGCTGGGTTACTCCATGAGTATGCCATCAATTATGGGCTTTGTGGCGCTTGCTGGTGTGGTGGTTAACGACTCAATTTTGCTGGTGCAGTATATTCGCTACCATGTAGAGGAAGGGCAATCAGTGCATCAAGCAGTAGTGAGCGCTAGCAAAGAGCGCTTTAGGGCGGTGTTTATTACGTCCTTAACCACAGCTGCGGGTATGTTACCTCTATTACTTGAAACCAGTATTCAAGCGCAGGTGTTGCAGCCTCTGGTGGTGTCTATGGTGTTCGGTATTTTTGCTTCAACGGCATTGGTGCTGTTTATGGTGCCTGCTTGTTACGCGATTTTAGAAGATTTTGGCAAGGTTAGCTTTAGTCAGAAGGCTGAGGCCATTGCAGCTTCTGGTTAACTTTATATTGGCTCGTAAGTAAAAAGGTTCTTTATCAATGGATTAGCGCCTTTTTATTTACGGGTTTTAATTAAAAATAAGAATCGCTGCTTTTAACAGCGATCGCAGTGGCCTGATTTTGATTGATATTCCATAATGTTGCCTTTGCTATCAATTGAGAACTCACAACAGCTGTTGAATAGCTGGTAGAGTTTTTTTCGGCTTTGTTTAACCCGAGATTTCAAGGTTGAATAATTTAGCTGATTTTGCTCGGCAAAATCTTTTTGTGACGTACCGTCAATTTCAATGGCAATTAATAACTTAGCGTCTTCTTCTGGCAGTTGCTTAATAAATGGCAATAGGCAATGAGAAAGTTCTTTAATGATAAGCGCTTCATCTTGTTCGTCATACCATAAGTCATCGGCTGTTAACTTGCTCAATTGACTATTTTTACGATAAAAGTCGATGATGGTATTGTTGGCGATTTGGAATATCCATGGCTTGATTTTACTGCTGTCGGTAACGGTTTGTAGGCTCTTATGTGTTTTGATTAAGATCTCTTGTAAAAGATCTTCGACATCCGCAGTGTTGGCAACTTTTCGATGTAAAAAAGCTTTAAGACTTGATTGATATTCAGTCCAAATGGATTCTAAACGCATACTCATTAACTCGCTTTGACTCTCTTGCTGTGACGCCGATGTGGCTTATTCGTGCCCATATTGGACTGTAAGTTATTTCGACCACAAATTAATTATACAGTTACCAGAGCTGATGATGCGACAACCTGCTCTTTTGTATGTTTTATATATGACATAGCTTGGTTTAACCACAATAGCAGGCAGGATTAACGGCTGGCTTAACTTGTAGCTTAAAGTCTTTTATAGCCTTCTTACGAACTTCATCTAAATCTTTCCTTCGCACAGTGACCACCATTCCTGCTGTGGGCTTTGTTGAGCAAGCATAAGCGCTTTGGCCGTTAATTTCGACTAAGCAAGCTCTACAACAGCCACGCTTTCGTTGGTTTTTTAGACATGGCGCCGGAATGTTAATATTGACCTTGCGCGCCATTTCTACCAGGTTTTTATCCTCCGGTGTGAGTAACGCTTCTCTATTATCTATCTTTATAAGAGCAGGTTTAAATACAAGCATAGTGTACCTTTGGGGGGAGCTAAGTTTGGATTCATGAGTTAAAAACTCGTATCAAGGAGCAAGCTGGCCAATGCAGGCGTACTCCTTGTACAAGTTGTGATTAGTGAGCTACATGTTATTGATTACTGACAACAGGAGCTTGTTTCTGGCGTGCAACGATTGCTGTTATTGCATTCTGTTCCATTCATCACTGCCGCGAGATAGGTATTACTCAGGTAGAAATGGCTGAACACTGCTACAAAATCTTGTGGAACGGTTTTTTCAGCAAGTCCAGATCCTATCAATGCTGCCTGCCAGTTTTGCACTTTCGGAAACCCTGTCAGCATGTCGAATCCGGCTTGCTGCTTTATTACGGCCGCACGATGTAGTAAGGGCAGCCAAGCAATATCAACATTAGAAATATAATCCCCTTTAAAAAACTGAGAACCATTGAGTTGTTGTTCAGCCTTTGCGAATGACTTTTGCAAGTTTTCCAATCGAGTATCGAATGTTTGTTTATCTTTACTGGCCATAGTGCCACATTGAGCCATGTAGTGTTTACTTGCTTGGTATGACCAAGCACGATCGAGTGCTTTTTGTTCTGGCGAGACATTTTCTATCGGCGCATATTTGTCATCTAAATATTCAACAATAGCGTCAGATTCGAACAGCACTTTGTTTGTTTCTGTGATTAACACAGGTACTTGGCCATTGGGAGAGATATCTAAAAACCATTGTGGTTTGTTGCTTAGCTCGATGTACTCGATTTCAAATGGCACATTTTTGGTTATTAGCGCGCCCATCACGCGTTGTACGAACGGGCAGTTTTTAAAGCTGATCAGTTTTATCATTTTGTTGCTCCAAAAGGGATCACGGTTTTGTGTTTACCTCTATAAGACGAGCAAGGATTCAAAAAGACGATATATTTTTAAAATAGATTTAAAATAAATAAACTTTACTGGAGGTTTTTGCTTAACCGTCTGAATTGTAATGGTTTAATTTGTTTATGGGGTTCTAAGAAAGGCGCGAACAAAAATTTTGCACCTTTCTTTATCTCGATTTAGACAGTGATACGCTAGCTTACATTTTACTTAGCATATTTAAGGTGATGGCAACTGAATTGTCCGCAGTCACTTGTTTGGCTTCTTCGTAAACAAGGTGGGCTGAGCCATCGGCTTTATCAGAGATGGTACGAATAACGACGAGTGGAATGTCAAACATGTCGGCCACTTGCGCAACTGCAGCACCTTCCATCTCAACCGCAATAGCGTTGAACTCTTGAAGTAGCATGCTGACCACTGCCTTATCGGCAATAAACTGATCACCCGTTGCAATAATGCCAGAGTGCACGCGCGCTGCACCGACCGAGTCCTTTGCCGCTTCAAGCGCTAGCGCTTGTAACTTTTCATCGGCGTAGAAGAGGCGATCATCATAACCATCAAGCTGACCTTTCGGCGCACCAAAGGCGGTTAAGTCAACATCGTGCTGCACTAGGGCCGTTGAGATCACCACATCGGCAACATTCAGTTTAGGCCCAGCCGCACCCGCGATACCGGTGAAAATAATACTATTAACGTCGAAGTGATTAATCAGCACATAAGTGGTGATAGCTGCATTGACTTTACCTACGCCAGAACGTGCCACAACAACAGGTTTGCCATTAATTAGGCCAGTGTAGTATGTGTTCTTGGCAATAGTGTGAGTTTGACGCTGGTTAATTTCAGGTAGTAGCTTTTCAATTTCAGCATCCATCGCACCCAAAATAGCGATAGGCTGAACTTGTGTATTTTCACTGGTTTTAGCTAGAGGCTGAGCAGCGGCATTGATAGTGAATAGAGAGCAGAACACAGAGTAGAGCAGGGCGAAAAGAACAAATGTGGTGCGCATCTTGGTGGTATTCCAAAAGTTTAGGTGCGCGCATCATAATGAGCTTGGTAGTCCGAGTAAATGTGCTTTTGAGGGATATTTACTTAACGTGAACTTAGCAAGTTTCTCTTAAAACTTGCAGAGATGGAATTGGCATTTTACAAGTTAAGTACAGCATCAAACTTACTCCTTAAAGTTCGCCCCTAAAAGTTAGCCCCTTAAAGTTAATCCCTTAAAGTTAGTCACTAGAACCATGTTAAGAGGTGATTTGTTATCTTTATTGGACTAGATATTTCACTTGCATATACGCTATTACAACTTAATGACATCTGTCAGCTCCCTCTGTGGCAGGTATAAGGCAGTATCGCTATACCTGCCATAGCCGTGAGGCGCTGTAACTTTTTAAAGTCGCTCGACGGTGACAAATATCGTCTTGTTTAAAGGGCTGCTACACCTTTTTGATTACTTGAACGCGCCGCTATTTATCACCACCTTATGGTTGAACAGAGCCGTATCTGCTTATCAGTCTTTTTGAGTTAGCTTAAGTGCAAGGGCTTGTTTACTAATTTTTTCCAATTGCTGCTGTTTCCAAATGGATGCGCCAATACCTGCTGCAAGCGAAGAGACAATGACTGCTAAAGACACTGATGTTGTTATAGCAAATGGGGTATCAATCAGCAGCATTTTGATACCAATAAAGCACAGCATGAACGCTAACGTATGGTGCAAATAAGCAAATTTGCTCAACATACCACCGAGAACAAAGTACAGCGAACGTAGACCTAATAAGGCAAAGACGTTTGCAGCAAGTACCAAGTACGCTTCCTGTGTTACCGCAAAGATCGCAGGGATTGAATCCAAGGCGAACATTATGTCTGTCATCGCAATGACCATGACAACGACTAACATTGGGGTTGCCAATATTCCAATGTTATCGCGGATAAAGAGCTTACTCCCATGGTAATCTGGGCTGATCCGCAAACATTTTTTCACTAAACCAACGGCGATACTGTCTGAAAACGATGTGCTCTCTTGAGCATGCTGACGCCAAAGTTGTATACCAGTCCAAATTAAGAAGAAGCCGAACACATAAAGTATCATGTGGAATTCTGCAATCAGTGGTGCGCCAACTGAAATCATGATGCCGCGCAATATTAGTGCCCCTACAATACCTAACATCAGAACCCGAGGAATATGTTTTTCTGGTACGTTGAACTGACTAAAGATCAGCGCAAAAACAAATAGGTTGTCGACGCTCAGTGACTTTTCAAGAAGATAACCCGTGATAAATGCTGTGGTGGCTTCCCTTGACGAAATTTGACTGTCTGGCGACATTTCTGGCCAAAAGAGGTAAATCGCTCCTGCAAATAAAAATGCCAGCGAAAACCAGAACACGCTCCACACTATGGCTGAACGAAAATTGACCCTGCCTCTTGTGAGTAATAAATCGATGCTAAGCATCAACAGAGTGAGAATAAGTAGGCCTTGATAACCTGAAAAGAGTTCATTTAAGGACATGATACCTCCGACAGGCGGATGGTACAGGAAAGTTGGGTGCACCTGACCAACCGCATAGCTAAAATGATAAAAGCAAATACGTGTTGTTGGTCTTGTCAAAACACATGAGTTAATGTGTTCTCGCGAGCCGGAAGCAAAAGCAACGGAATGACGACGGCGCGACAGAGTGACTACTCCCCAATCCTAGGTATCTTAGTCCTTTTTTATTAAAGAGAGAACCTAAAAATGACATAGATAGGTTAACTACAAAAGAGCGGATTATTTGGTGGAGTTTTCACCTTTAATGTGAATTGTTTAGCATTTGAAAGTTTTATACTTCATGCACTTATATGGACAGTTTTAAGTAAACTGTCCATATAAGTGCTCAATAGAAATCTTAAAAATCAAACTTAGCGAGATCCGCTTCATCGGCGCCATCGTTACACTCACCACGTATGGTGCCGCGGTCAACTTGAATGCTGCGATAAAGCTCGATATAGCCATCGCGGCAATAGCCGTTCATCTTAATAGTTTGTTGTAAACCATGCTCTACTTGCGCCGTCCAACCGCTTAGATCTGGCCCTTGATAACCTTGCTTTGTGCGTGAGCGTTTTTTCTGGTTTGAGCGTACCTCATGTGGTAAAGGTGCACTTTGTGGTGTATCTGCGGTGAGGATGGCGCGGTAGGTAAATAGCTTTAAGCCATTACTCATGATATCGGTTCTAAAGGAGTCGGAAACTTGTCCTGCAAACTCTTCGGGTTCGATATCGGGCTTACTACTACAAGCCCCCACTAACGTACTCAGTAGGACAATAAAAGGCAAAGCTGAAAGCCGTGAAGTTAAGCGCATAGGTGTTTTTTGTTCGAGTTTTTGGTTTATATGAGCCAGCATAACGTATATCGACGTAAGTTAGCAGTGAGATTACAGGATTTTACAGTTCATGGGCTTATATTTGGCTAGGAGCGAGGGCGCTACGCTTATAGATCCTAGGGTAAGACAAATCTAGTGCCAGTTCATATTCTGATTTATTTTCCTGACCTAGCACCTTCATTTTACCCTCTGTTTTTATCATACCTTGGGCAGTTGTCTTGAATGTTAAACCATTCAAGTTGGCTGTCGGTGTAGATATGATAATTTGGTTTGATGGCATTTGGCTCATTGAGTGTGCTGATACTTAAGGTGAGGTATTGCTCATAACGCAGATCGCGAAAGCTAAGCTGGCTGCCGCAATGGGGGCAAAAGCCGCGCCGAACATGTTCGGATGAGGCATACTCTGTTGGGGGCTCTGTAAGCCAGGCGACTTGCTCCCGCTTAAAATCCATCCAGGCACCAACAACAGAGCCGGTACTTTTTTGGCAGTGCCGACAATGGCAAAAGTCTGCATCGAAGGGAAGGCCCGTCACGCGATATTGCACCTTGCGGCATAGGCAACCACCTGTGAGTGATTGAGTTAGCTTATCAGTTGATTCTTTTGTGCTATTCATTTGGCTACTTGAATGCTGTACTGGAGATAAGATACAGCTAAACATAACGGCGCTTCAGATACTAGGTTTACGGCATAAATGCCGATCTACAAAGAAGCAAATGTTAGGTTCTAGGGCGCAGCGTTTCTATATAAAGCTTTAGTCTTTTCTGTTTTATTGAGCGAAGCGTTCGTCTTAGTACTATCCGTTTACACTTGTTCCGTCTGAGCTTTCCCTAAAACCTAAAACCTAAAACCTAAAACCTAGAACCTAGAACCTAGAACCTAGAACCTTCTTTTAATCATTTAACCACCAAAACAGGGCATTTGGCTTTATTTGCTATTTGTTCTGATACGTTAGGGTTGAGCATATGAGACAGGCCTGTATGGCCATGGCTGGCGATAACTATCATGCCGACATCATTCTCAATACTGTCTTCGAGAATTTGAGCAAAGGTATCACCGCTTCTAATTGCGGTTTTAACTTGCAGTGTCTTATTAAGCTGAGGCTCGATTTCCTTCACCAGAGCATCGAGTTTTTCGTTTGAATAGGCTTCTAGCTGAGTTTGTAGCTCTTCAAGACTTTCTACCACAATGTCGTAATGGTGTTCGCCGTAGGGTTTACTCATCACATGTAGCAAGCGGATATTGACTTGATATAAATTTGCCATCTCGATGGCATAGCCTAGGGCGTGGGATGCCGTTTCTGAAAAGTCAGTTGGGCACAAAATCTGGCGAGTACGCATAATAATACCCTCTGTGAAAATAAGGCGTGAAACATCATTGATAACGCACTATCTCCTCACTTATATAGTGGGGGATTTAATAGGCTTAAGTGCATCTTTAATAATAGACAGAATTTAGCCAGTTAGCCTGTGAAAATAGTTAGCAATTATGCTGTGACAACAAGAATGTGCGACTGTTGGCTGAGTCAAAATGTAAGCCGTTTTTACCTATACTTTGCTGCGTGATCAGGCAAGGTATCGAGTCGGTATTTTGAAATAGAGCAGGTGCAATGGTGACAAATATCCACTTTAAGTGAGCAGAGCCTGAATGGCTTTGCTTTAATAGGTGATACTGTGAGTTATTTTTAAGCATGAGTGTTGTGTAATTGTTGGCTCGGGTTGTGCGTTGGTTGCGGTGGCACCATTGTTTGTAACACTAGATTTTGATTAATGAACTTTCTATTTTTTATGGCGCCATTTTTTGATGATTGTTCAATGCAGGGCAGATAAATTTTATTATTTATCGTAATTAGTCATAACTCGTTAGTGAATCACATTAATTGACAATGCTGCATGTTATTTTTGCATTAAATAATCAAAGAGGGATAGATCCCTCTTTTATAAAGTAAGTCTGTGATGGAGCTAGGGTGTTGAACATAAAGAAAAAGTTTTATAAAAATATCGGATTCCAAGTCGTTGTAGCCATGGTCTTGGGAGCGATAGTGGGTATGGTGATGGGGCACGATGCCTCTATTTTTGCTCCGTTAGGTACGTTTTTCATTCACTTAATCAAAATGTTGGTGATCCCGTTAGTTGCGGTATCGATTATCGCTGGTGCCGCGAGTCTAGGCGCCGGTCCATCGGCGGGTAAAGTCGGTATTGGCACCATCGCTTTCTTCATGGCGACGTCAGCATTGGCTGTAACCTTGGCACTGGTGATGGGAGAATTCTTCCAGCCAGGTGTTGGTATGGACTTTTCACAGCATACAGCGGGTCTGGCTGCTGTAACCGCTGAGCAGGGCGCACTGCCAGGTGTAGCCGATACCATTATCGGTATGGTTCCAACTAACGTGTTTGAGGCGTTAACTGGCGGCAACATTCTGCAAATTTTGGTGTTCTGTATTTTCTTTGGTATCGCACTAACTAAAGTTAATCAAGACGCTGCTAAGCCGATCACTTCTGCACTTAATACTATTGTTGAAGCCTTTATTTGGATGATTAACATCGTGATGTTGATTGCGCCAATTGGTGTGTTTGGCTTGATGGCTGACTCTGTTGGTACCTTTGGTTTCCAATCATTGACTGTGGTACTGAACCTGTTTGTGGTTTATGTTGCCGCTATCTTAATTTACGGCTTTATCTTCTTCCCATTGATGGTGAAGTTCTTCTCTAACGTTCCGGTTGGCAAGTTCCTATCGGCAATGAAGAAGCCACAAGCATTGGCGATGTCTACTGCTTCATCTATGGCTGCGTTGCCTGTGAACATAGAAGTGTGTGAGAAAGAGCTAGGTGTATCTAAGTCGACAGCCGCATTTGTATTGCCATTAGGTGCCACCATTAACATGAGTGGTAACGCTATCTACTACGGTCTAGTTGCAGTATTCTTCGCTCAGATGTTCAATGTTGAGTTAGGTCTTGCCGCTTACGTTGCGATTATCTTCACCTCGACACTAGGTGCGATTGGCCAAGCGGGTGTACCGGGTCCATCATTCCTCGTGATTGCGGTATTAGTTGCTGCTGGTATTCCAATTGAAGGCTTACCACTACTGTTTGCTCTTGACCGTGTGTTTGACATGATCAGAACGACGCTAAACATTACTGGCGATGCGGTTTGTGCTGTGGTTATCGATAAGTTTAACCCTGAAACTGAGATCCCTGCAGTGGCGGCACAGGCGAATGCTAATAGCTAAGCCTATTTAGCTCTCGCGAGCTTGTTAACCAGTTAGTTAACAATAGAAAGCCCTCTTTTTAGAGGGCTTTTGCATTTTTAGAGCAAAATGAAACGCTGGCCTTAAAACCTTATTATCTTGCTACGGTTTTTTATCTTGATCGCCTAACACGCCCTTGAGTAGATCCATAGGGAGGGGGAACAGAATGGTGGAGTTCTTCTCTCCGGCGATTTCGGTGAGGGTTTGCAAATAACGCAGTAAGATGGCGTTGGGTTCGGAGGAGAGTTTCTCGGCAGCTTCAACTAATTTCGCAGAGGCTTCCATCTCACCAGACGCATGGATCACCTTGGCTCGACGAGTACGTTCGGCCTCGGCCTGTCTAGCGATGGCTCTTATCATGGTTTCGTTTAGATCCACATGTTTGATCTCGACATTAGATACCTTAATCCCCCAGCCATCGGTACGGGTATCAAGAATGGCTTGAATATCGGTATTGAGCATCTCTCGATTGGCCAGCATCTCATCAAGTTCATGTTGACCGAGCACCGAACGTAAGGTGGTTTGTGCCAGTTGTGATGTGGCTTGCAGGTAATCCTCAACATTGATAATCGCTTTTTGAGCATCGATCACCCTAAAGTAGATCACCGCATTGACCCTTACTGAGACGTTATCGCGGCTGATCACATCCTGAGTCGGTACATCCATCACGACAGTACGCAAATCGACTCGTACCATCTGTTGCACTATGGGGATCACTATGATCAACCCCGGCCCCTTTACCATATAAAAACGGCCTAAGAGGAAGATCACACCGCGTTCATACTCTCTTAAGATCTTAAACATGCTGACGAGTAAGGCGACAACCAGGAAGGTTAATACGCCGATAAAGACGCTGCCATTACTGACAATGGGTTCCATATTCGATTCCTTAGCTATTGAGCAATGCTTGATTAGAAATTGGAGGCAGTTCGACCTCCAGTGAAAGATCGTGGCGCACAATAACGATAACTTGCTGGTCTTTGTGAAGCGCTGACTGCGAGTTGGCCGCCCAAACCTCACCATGAAGCAGCACAAAGCCTTTATAGGTAGACTGAATGTCGTTTACATTGTGGGCTTCAAGTACATCCGTCGGTAGTTTTTCTCTTTCGATTCTATTTTTCTCGAGATCTGACAGGGTAAAGTCATCGACGACCACAGCAGTCTGACCGACGATCTGACCATCTCCACTGACCGCTGGTGACTTTCGGCTACGCCATAGCGTGCCCAGTACCAATAGCGACATGAATGTCACAGTCACCGACACTGCAGCGATGAGAGGCAGTGAAAGTGCAAAGTGATCGGTTTCGGTATCGAGTAAGAACAAGGAGCCGATGGCAAAGGCGGCGATGCCCCCCAAGCCAAATATGCCAAAGCTGGGGGCGAAAGATTCTATGGTGATCAGTGCGATCCCGAGCAGTAACAAGCCTAAGCCCGCATAGCTAATGGGAAGCATCTGAAAAGCATAGAGGGCAATAAGTAAGCTAATGGCTCCCGTCACGCCAGCGACACCGATCCCCGGGCTATAGAATTCGAGCAAGATACCGTAGATCCCGATTAACATAAGAATATAAGCCACGTTGGGGTTAGTGATTGTGGAGATGATACGGTTACGCCAGTCGGGTCTTAAGTAATGTAGCTCGGCGTTATCTAATGCCAGCGTGTGTTGCTGATGATTTATTTCCACTTGCCAACCCGTTAGCTCTGCCACCAACCTTGGGGCATCGGGACTGATGAGATTGATGACATTTTTTTCAAGAGCTTCTTTTGCCGTCAGTGTTGCCGCTTCTTTTACCGCGAGTTCGGCCCACTGCTCGTTACGACCGCGAAGCTGCGCTAATGCCCTTATATAAGCGATAGCATCGTTGAGCACTTTCTTTTCCATAGCACTAGGGCTGCTTGGGGTGGTTTTTTCTTCATCCTGTGGATCTTTTTTGGGGGCTGGCGTCGGTGCGCTACCCGGACCAATACTGACAGGGGTTGCCGCGCCTAAGGTGGTGGCATCGGCCATAGCGGCGATATGGCAGGCATAAAGAATATAGGTGCCAGCACTCGCCGCTCTGGCACCTGGCGGCGCGACTAAACAGGCGATAGGCACTGAGGAGTTTAGAATCGTTTGGTTGATATCTCTTAGACTGGAGACTAGGCCTCCCGGGGTGTCCATCACGATAACGATCAGCTCGACATCGCCACTTCCAAGTGCTGCGCTTGCGTTCGCTTGTTCAATTCCCTGAGTGAGGTACTCACTGGTTGCCGGGCCGATGGCGCCTTCAAACTCCAGAACTAAGACTTGTGGCCTTGAGTTTAAGCTCTGTTCTTGTGCTGTGTCGGCGTAACTGCTGGCACAACAAAATGATAGTTGCAGAAAAATTGCAACCAGTAGCAGTGACATAAAGGCGGGCAATCTGTGTGATAGCAAAATGAGCATCCAATATTCAGCCTTATGATAAGTTTAGTGCAGCTTGGCAAATTTGGCGCAGTCGATGGCTAATGAATGACGCGATAGCTTTCGATTAATGCTGAGGACGAGGTTGAGGGGCAAAGAACCGAGAGTTGAAGTTAGCTGAGTAGCTAAAGTCGCTATAGTCGTAGTGAGCAAGATGAGAAAAATTCGTGATAAGCGCTGGAACTGAAAGCAAGTCACGTTAGTGTTATTTTTGTTGTGTAATTTTACTGCTGTTCCCAAGCTATGGCGTTAGGTTGAGGGGCTATCACCATAGGTGTTACATGACAGTCTGATTCTTATCTTATTGTTAAAAATGAATTTTCATAGAGTTTAGTCTGTAACTCCACAGTTGTTAGCCCTATTGGTTATTTATTATGTTATTTACGTATTAAAACTACATAAGTAGCATTTTTTGCTGATAGTTTTGAATGTCTGTCACGAAACGCCCCCTGCAAACGTTCTTTTTTTGTTGGTAACTTACAATTTTGGCCGCAAAGTGTGAAGTCTAGCTCGGAATGTTAGTTAACAAACATTTACTATTGTGCATCCAATTTTTTAACGGTTGATTTTAGTGATGGCAGGTTACTCAAACCAAGTTATAACGATAAAAAAGGGCTTAGATGTGCCCATAGCCGGTGAACCTTCGCAAGTTATCCATGATGGCCCTAAGGCATCTCATGTCGCTTTGCTCGGTGAAGAATATGTCGGCTTGAAACCCACTATGCTTGTCGAGGTCGGGGATAGCGTTCAAAAGGGCCAGGCTCTTTTTGAAGATAAAAAAAATACCGGCGTCATTTATACCGCGCCCGCAAGTGGTAAGGTCATCGCTATTAATCGTGGTGAACGCAGACTTTTTCAATCCATCGTTATTGAATGTGATGGCACTGAGGCTAAAAACTTTACAGCATGTGAAGATATTGGCTCTCTAAGTCGTCAAGCCGTACAAGATAAGCTCGTTGAAAGCGGTTTGTGGACCGCGCTACGTACTCGCCCTTTTTCTAAAGCTCCTCAATTAGATAGCAGCCCTGCTGGTATATTTGTTAGCGCAATGGATTCAAATCCATTGGCCGCAGAGCCTAGACTCGTTATTGCTGAGCAGACGGAAGCCTTTGCGGCGGGGCTACAGGTATTGAGCCAGCTGACCGATGGAAAGGTACACCTATGCCAAGAGCAAGGTGAACCATTGCCGGGTCATGACTTACCCAAAGTCAGCAATCACTACTTTGCTGGTGTTCATCCAGCGGGGATCGTTGGCACCCATATTCATTTCGTCTTGCCTGCCAGCCTTGAGCGCCCAGTGTGGCACCTTGGCTATCAAGACGTTATCGCCTACGGCAAACTGTTTTTAACGGGTGAGCTTTATACTGACCGTGTTGTCGCATTGGCCGGCCCCGATGTGATTCATCCACGCTTGCTTCGCATTCAAGCGGGCGCACAGCTATCAGAAGTTATTCGAGGAGAGCTTAAAGCGGGCTTCTCTCGGGTGGTGTCAGGCTCAGTGTTGTCGGGTCATACTGCAATAGGACCTCATGACTTCCTAGGCCGTTTCCATAACCAAATCAGTGTATTGCAAGAAGATGCTAAGCATCAGTTATTGCCTTGGGTTCGTGGCGGCTCTAAAAAGTTCTCTATTACCCGAGCGGTTACATCTCGTCTCAAGGGAGCCAAGCAGTTGTTCGACTTTACAACGCACACTGGTGGTTCGGCTCGCGCCATGATGGCCTTTGGCCAGCTAGATCGCGTCATGCCTCTGGATATCTTACCGACCCTGTTGGTGAGAGATTTAGTGGTTCGCGATACAGATGAGGCGCAAGCTTTAGGTGCATTAGAGCTGGATGAAGAAGATTTGGCACTGTGTACATTTGTTTGCCCAGGCAAGTATGACTTTGGCAAAGAGCTGCGTGCTTGTTTAGAGATTATTGAGAGGGAAGGGTAATGAGTCAGCAAGATAAAAAACCTGATATCCAAGAGGATTATTATGCTCCGGGTAACTCGGTTAAGGGCTACCTTAGCTCGCTGCTGATTGCCCACGGTCGCAGCACCCAAGGTAAAGTACATATTCGTGATGCGATCGATGTAAAACGCACCATGACCATAGTAGGACTATGTCTATTACCCGCTATTTTGTTTGGTATGTACAACATAGGCCTTCAAGCTCAGATTGCTGTTGCATCGGGTTTAGCTACAGCAGATGTGTGGCAGCTTATTCCTTTTAATCTGATTTTTGGTGCCATGAGTGAGCAAACTGGCTTTATCGGTTTATTCCTCTACGGCCTGAGTTTCTATGCGCCTATCTACCTAACGGCATTGGCTGTCAGCCTATTTTGGGAGATGGTGTTCGCCAAGGTTCGTGGTCAAGAGTTACACGAAGGTTTCTTCGTTACCGCGTTACTGTTTACCTTGATTTTACCTGTCTCAACGCCACTTTGGTTGGTCGCCATGGGGATCACCTTTGGTGTGATCATGGCAAAAGAGGTCTTCGGTGGCATGGGCTACAACTTCTTAAATCCAGCGCTTGCAGGTTTAGCCTTTATCTATTTCGCCTACCCATCACAAGTGACCGCTGTGAGTCAGCTCGTCGCTGTCGATGGTTTCTCTGGCGCAACGACCTTAATGCAAACCGCAGCAGGTAAGGTGAGCTTTGCCGATTATGCTTGGTTTAATGCCTTTAGTGACCCTAACTGGTGGAACCACTTCTTTGGTTTTACTGCCGGTGCAATTGGTGAAACCAGTACTTTAGCACTATTACTTGGCGGTAGTTTCCTTATCCTGACACGTTTGGCTGATTGGCGAATCGTAGCGGGTGTGATGCTCGGTATGATAGTAACAGCGACCATGTTCAACCTTATCGGCTCAAGCAAGAATGAATTGTTTGCAATGCCGTGGACTTGGCACCTCGTCACGGGTGGTTTTGCTATCGGTATGATGTTTATGGCCACCGATCCTGTAACTACCTCTTATACCCGTAAAGGTAAGCTTGCTTACGGGTTATTGATTGGTTTTATGACAGTACTTATTCGAGTGGTGAACCCAAAAATGCCTGAAGGCATTATGCTCGCCATCTTATTTGCCAACCTGTGGGCTCCTATCTTCGATTATTTGGTCGCCAAGGCCAATATCAAGCGGAGGCTTAAGCGCCATGGATAATAGAACTTATTCGATGCAAAGCGGCTGTGCGTCATTATTGGCGATGCCGATGATGTTAATTGCCAATGTTTGGGAAGCGATATTTGAATATGTCATCTATCGGACACCAAAGAGTGCGAATCCTCAGGTCAATACGGAGAATAAAGCGTAATGGCATTTAAGAAAGATTCTTTTATGGGCACCATGATTTTTACTGTGACCCTATGTTTACTGTGCTCATTTATGATCACGGGCACGGCAGAAGTGCTTAAAGAGCGCAAGTTAGTGAAGAAGCGCGATGAGCTGATGCGAAATGTACTGCTTGCTGCAGATATCGATATCAGCGGTGATAAAGATTTCAGAGCGCTGTTTGCAAAAGACGTTAAGCCACAACTGGTCTCGCTAGATACCGGTGAGGTGGATTCGAGCGCCAATGTGATGGATTTTGATCCGCGCATGGCTGCGATCAATCCAGACACATCTAGCAAGCCGAAGAAAGACACCGCAAAAATTAAATCCCGTGCCGATCAAGTGCGTGTATTTAAGGTGTTTGATGATAGCGGCAAGCTGAGCAGTGTTGTGGTGCCAATTTATGGTAAAGGTTTATGGTCGATGATCTACGGCTTTGTAGCACTTAAGCCTGATCTCAATACCATCGAAAATATTGTGATTTATGAGCACGGTGAAACACCGGGGATCGGTGACTTCCTGAACGATCCTGAGTGGACATCTCAATGGCATAACAAGCAGATCTTCGATGAGAAGGGCAAAGTAGCCTTTAAAGTCGTTAAAGGCGGCGCTAAAGAAGGTGACGTTCACGGTGTTGACGCTGTGAGTGGCGCTACTATGACCGGACGTGGCTTACAGCGAGCCGTACAGTTCTGGTTCGGTAATGAAGGTTTTGAAACCTTCTTCCAAAAACTAAAAGCGTCGGAGGTATAAAGGATGAGTACTCAAACTATTTCGACTAAAGACATATTAACTGGACCTATTTTTAGCAACAACCCCGTTGCTATGCAGGTGCTAGGTGTCTGTTCGGCGTTAGCCGTGAGTAACTCGATGCAGACCGCGTTAGTGATGACGCTGGCGGTAACCTTTGTATTGGTGTTCTCAAACCTGATTATCTCGACCATTCGTGCACTCATTCCAAACAGCGTGCGTATTATCGCCCAGATGACAGTGATTGCATCACTGGTAATCGTGGTGGATATGGTGTTGCAAGATGTTGCTTATGAGCTATCGCGTCAGCTATCGGTATTTGTTGGCTTGATCATCACCAACTGCATCATCATGGGCCGTGCCGAAGCGTTTGCAATGAAGAATCCGCCTCATTTGGCGGTTGTGGACGCCGTGGGTAATGCTATGGGTTATGGCGTGATTTTACTGGGTGTGGCATTTGTTCGTGAACTGCTAGGCAGTGGCACCTTGTTTGGTCATGAGATTTTACAAACCGTTGAGAATGGCGGCTGGTATCTTGCAAACGAGATGTTCAAGTTGCCACCGAGCGCTTTCTTCCTTATTGGCCTAATGATCTGGTCAATCAACGTCATTCAACGTAAGCGAGGCTAAGGGTCAATATGGAACATTATATTAATCTGTTTATTCAAGCCGCGTTTATCGACAACATGGCGCTAACGTTCTTTATGGGCATGTGTACCTTCTTGGCGGTATCGAAAAAGGTATCAACCTCTTTCGGTCTTGGTATCGCGGTTATCGTAGTGATGACTATTGCAGTACCAGTTAACCAACTGATCTATGCCAATGTATTAGCGCCTGGCGCGCTTGCTTGGGCTGGGTACCCAGCGCTGGATTTAAGTTATCTGCAGCTCATTACCTTTATCGGTGTGATTGCAGCCTTAGTGCAGATTTTGGAGATGTTCTTAGATAAGTACATTCCAGCTCTGTATGACTCGCTCGGTATCTTCTTGCCGCTATTGACAGTGAACTGCGCAATTTTCGCTGGCGTGATTTTTATGGCGAACCGTGATTACACTCTCGCAGAGTCGACGGTATTTGCCTTAGGTTCAGGTTTTGGTTGGGCAATGGCGATTGTAATGCTAGCCGGTCTGCGAGAACGCATGAAGTTTCATGCTATCCCTGAAGGGTTGCAGGGTATAGGCATTGTGTTTATTACGACGGGCTTGATGGCATTAGGCTTTATGGCTTTCTCCGGAATTTCTATTTAACGGTGTTTTGAGTCTTGAAACCCCTTTAATGAAAACGAATTAAACAAAAGGTAGATTCGATGGAAATGGCAATTGGTATCGGTATGTTCACCTTAGTGGTGAGTATATTGGTAATGGTGATTTTATTCGCCAAGAGCAAATTGGTCTCTACAGGCGACGTCAACATTCGCATTAATGATGATGTAGAGAAAAGTATTTCGACGCAGGCCGGAGACAAGTTGCTAGGCGCACTTGCTGGCAAGAATATCTTTATCCCATCTGCTTGTGGCGGTGGTGGTACCTGCGGTCAGTGCCGAGTAAAGGTTAAATCTGGTGGCGGTGAAATCTTGCCGACAGAGCGCGACCATATTACTAAGAAAGAAGCGAAAGAGGGTTGTCGCCTAGCTTGTCAGGTATCGGTGAAAACCGATATGGAGCTAGAGGTTGAAGAGGAGATCTTCGGCGTTAAAAAGTGGCAGTGTGAGGTGATCTCAAATGATAACCAAGCAACCTTTATTAAAGAGCTACTGCTTAAACTGCCTGAGGGTGAGGATGTGCTTTTTAAAGCGGGTGGCTATATTCAGATTGAAGCCCCTGCACATGAAGTGAAATACGCCGATTTCGATATTCCTGCTGAATATCGTGATGATTGGGAAAAGTACGATCTCTTCAAGCTAGTTTCAAAAGTCGATGAAGATGTGCTGCGCGCCTACTCAATGGCAAACTATCCAGACGAGAAGGGCCGCATCATGCTTAATGTGCGTATCGCTACGCCACCAAGTGATAATGTCCCTCCGGGTAAGATGTCATCGTATATCTTTAACTTGAAAGCGGGTGACAAGGTAACTATCTCTGGCCCATTCGGTGAGTTCTTCGTGAAAGAGACCGACGCTGAAATGGTGTTTATTGGTGGTGGTGCAGGTATGGCGCCGATGCGTTCGCATATCTTTAACCAGCTTAAGAGTGTGAAGACCAAGCGTAAGATGAGCTTCTGGTACGGTGCGCGCTCAACCCGTGAAGTTTTCTATCAAGATGATTTTGATACCCTAGCGGCTGAGAACGACAATTTCGTTTGGCATGTAGCGCTGTCTGATCCACTACCTGAAGATAACTGGACAGGTTACACTGGCTTTATTCATAACGTGCTGTTTGAAAACTATCTTAAAAATCACAAAGCGCCTGAAGATTGTGAATTTTACATGTGTGGACCTCCGATTATGAACTCATCGGTAATCGCCATGCTAGAAAGCCTAGGGGTAGAGCCTGAGAACATTTTACTTGATGACTTCGGTGATTAGAGTCTCTCAAAAATAAATTTAATAAAACGCAGCCTAATGGCTGCGTTTTTGTGTCTAAGTACACTTCACTGCATCTATGTTTAAAAGCACGGAGGATTACCATCTTTTATGTGATCAAAATGTAGGGTGCTTGATACTGTTGTGTTTATGTTGTTTTTCGAGGGTGTAAAGCTTTGCAGTTTTTGTTGTTTTTGTAAGTTTCTATCGTGTTTTAGTGTTTCATTTTGTCAACGATTCAATTATTGTGTGCATCGCTAGGAGGGCAGCAGTGATTATGGTTTTAATCACTGAGTTATATCAAGGATGGCATATGATCTGCCTATGCTTATCAATATACCTGCACATCATTATCTCTTAGCATTAAACACAATATAAGGGAATAAATTGATGAGACAAACAACTACAGCTTTAGCAATTCTTCTCAGCCTTACCAGCCTAAGTGCTGCAGCAGCTCAAGATCACAACTATCAACATGAAGCTAGTCTTAGTTATGCAACTAATTCAGAAGAAGTGAGTGACGGTCTTTGGAACGCGAACTATCGTTACTATTTCAAAAGTGTTGAGCAAGGCAAAACACCTTATGCGCTGAACGGATTTTTAGCACAAGAATCAAATGTCGGAGCAAACTATCAAAACTTCGATCCAACTGATACTGATAGTTATGGTGTCGATGGTACATTTGTTTTTGATTCTAATTGGTTCGTTGCTGCTAATTATCAAAAGTTTGATGTAGCAAGCTATGACTTCAATACTTATGGAGCTGAAGTGGGTTATTACTTTAACGATAGCTCTGCAGTATCTGCGTTTTATCAAGATGGTGATGATAACTTCACTGAAACATACGGTTTAAAAGTGCGTAGTTACATTGCTCTTCAATCTACTGCTGGCATCGATTTAAGCGCAAACTGGGCGCATAACGAGTTTGATGATGTAGTAAATCTGGGGGCAGACTTGTACGTTAACAACTCTTGGTCTGTAGGTGTGGGTTATACCAATAGCGACCTCGATGATGCATTTGATGTGCGGACAGCTTATTGGCTGCGCATTTCAGACAATTTTTCGGCAAACTTTCAAGTTTCAAAAGTCCTGGATTCTGACTATGATGGCGTTGGTCTAGGTTTGGGCTTGGTAGGACGTTTCTAAGCTATTTGCTTTTAGCGCCTCCAACAGAATTAAAACGCAGCCTCATGGCTGCGTTTTTGATTTACAGCACGTAAGAACATTATCGTTAAATTGAGGTGCAGGGATATAAACGATTTGATGGCAAGTGCTGATATGCACTAAATTGAAAAGGAAGTAAGCTTTTGAGGATAAATTGTGCTAGCTGACCTTTTCTGACTAACTTTTGACTTTGGAGTTTTAATTAATGGCTATGGCAGAATTATCGATTGTCGCACTTATTGCCGTGGTTGTAGTGGTGAGTTATCTGTCTATCTACCCTAAAGTAGCAGGTAGCGATATTACACGCTTGCTTTGGTGTGATATTGCCATCTCTGCATTTGTATTAACGCTGGTAGGGGGGAAATATTGGGGCTCTGGCGAAGAGTTTAGCTTGTTGCTACTGGATGTTAATTGGTTCTGGTTTACCTTGATTATGTACCTGATTATCGAAGTGCCCATGGCGATGTGGTACGCCAAAAAGCACAATATCACCAAGGAGAATATGGACGAGTAAGCAGCATGCCTAGTGTATGGATAAACGACAATGGTATTTAATGAAAGTTTGCTTTATCTGCATTGAGATAGCTAAAGCGTGATCCTTACATCAAACTCAAAATATACTCGCCGTTGTGTTAATTAGGCAGCTACTTTAATTGAATTTGCTGATTATAATCGGCCTCAGTTTTTGACTCGCTGAGAATATCAATTAAATGTCTAGACCCTCTTTAATGCTACCCGCATTAGCTT
The DNA here is from genome assembly GCF_019654915.1 of Shewanella sp. MBTL60-007. Classification (GTDB taxonomy): domain Bacteria; phylum Pseudomonadota; class Gammaproteobacteria; order Enterobacterales; family Shewanellaceae; genus Shewanella. The sequence goes on from NZ_BPET01000007.1 coordinate 81,370, forward strand.
TATCCCTTAGTCTGTGTGGCACCCAAGTTTTTGCCTCTATTGATGGTATGAAGCCTAAGCCAGTTGATGGTGCTCCGTTAGGCTATATCATTCATAACCCTTATGAAAACGCGCCGCTAACCGCTTTAGTCACCCTAGCGGGTCATACTATTTCAGGCGTTGAAGTCACCGTACATGCTAATGATGAAGATGGTGTGAGTCTGACTTACCAAGTCGATGATATGCGGGTGATGGATGAAGGCGGCGTGCCTATTTTTGGTCTTTATCCAGCGTTTATGAACCACTTTACCGTTAAGTGGACGGAGAATGGTGAGCGTAAATCCCACGACTATAAAATGCTAACCCCCGATATTGATATGGGATTTTCTGAAAGTCAGTGGGCTAAAGCGCCACTGGTTGAAGTTGAGCATGTCGATGCCGATTTTAAAGACAGATTGTACTTTGTAAACTGGACCAATGCCGACGGTAAAGCTGCACCGCTGATGCATAACAATGTCGATGCGCCCGGGGCATTTTCTTGGGATGGTAAACCTGGGTTCTTCATTATTGATACAGCGGGTGATATTCGCTGGTATATGAATCCCTATACCACTCATGACGCGAAAAGCTATGACAATGCTGGTTATGCCATGGGCATGAACGTCACTAAAGACGGCAACATGGTGTGGGTACAAGGCCAAGGTTGGAAGAAGATGTCGATTATGGGGCGGATGATCTCTGAGCATAACTTACCGGGTAACTTTATCGATGCCTCACACGAAGGTATTGAGGGGGCGAATGGTAACGTGTTTATTCGCGCTGCCGCTAAAGACTACCGTACCGCAGATGGCCGTTTGGTTAACACTGTGCGTGACCAAATTATCGAGGTGGATAACACGGGTAAGTTGGTGGATTACTGGGATCTCAACACCATCTTAGATCCAATGCGTGACGCGGCGCTGTTATCTCTGGATGCGGGCGCGGTATGTCTAAACATCAACCTTGACGATGCGGGTCATCAAACCACAGAGGAAGACTTAGCAAAGGCGCCATATGGTGACATTCATGGAGTAGCAACCGGTCGTAACTGGGCTCATGTTAACTCTATTGAGTATGATCCTGCTGACGACAGCATTATCATCAGCTCGCGCCATCAGTCGGCGGTGATTAAAATTGGTCGTAATAAGCAAGTTAAGTGGATCTTAAGTGCCAGCAAGGGCTGGAGCGAGAAGTTCCAAGATAAACTACTTAAACCTATTACGGCAGACGGTGAGCCGATCTGGTGTAATGAAAAGGGCGCATGTCAGGATAAAGACTTTGACTTTAGCTGGACATCACATACTGCTTATTTAGTCCCAGAGAAGGGTACCCTAACTGTATTTGATAACGGCGATGGCCGCGATTTAGGCCAGCCTATGTTTGCTACCGAAAAGTACTCGCGCTCAGTAGAGTATAAAATCGATGAGCAAAACATGACGGTTCAGCAGGTGTGGGAATACGGTAAAGATGAGCTTGGCTATGAAGGCTACTCACCAGTGACCTCTATTGTAAAATACCAAGCCGATAAAGACAGCATGATGAGCTACTTCGCCTCAGCAGGCCTGTTTGGTTTGGGAGGCGGTTACGGCAACCTGAAGATGGATGACACCACTGGTAAGGTGCAATCCATTCTGGTTGAGCACAGATATGGCGAAACAAAGCCTGCGGTACGCATCAATATCGATAGTCATGATATGTTTGCCACGGGTTATCGCGCGCAGGTCATTCGCGTCAACGAGATGCTGAAATAAGACTGAGATGCTCAAGTAATTGGTTAATGAGTAGTCGATTATTGAATTGAGCTTTTAAACAAAAATAGCGCCATCAAGGCGCTATTTTTATATCTGCGAGGCTATATTATTAGCGAGCCGTCGCCGCTTTCATGTTGCGGGTAAATTCACCGAGAGTGCTTAACAAGGTTGTCTCGTTGTCTTTATTGGCTTCGATAATCTTAACCACAGCAGAACCAGAGATGGCGCCAGCAGCTCCCGCATCGATAGCGGCTTTGACTTGATTTGGCTCAGCAATACCAAAACCGAGTAGCGGTGGCGCGCCATTAAACTCTTTTAGACGAGTGAGAATGTCATCTATTGGCATACCTGCCTTCGATTCAGTTCCGGTAACTCCCGCGCGTGATAGCAGGTAAGTGTAGCCTTCTCCTTTTTCACTGACCTGCTTGAGCGTGTCGCTGTCGGCATTAGGCGGCGCGATAAAGATTGGGCATACGCCGTGGGCTTTGGCTGACTCGATAAAGGGGGCGGCCTCCTCGACTGGCGCATCGGCAATCAATACAGAGTCAACACCAGCGGCTTGGCATTTTGCATAGAAGGTATCGATGCCATTAGCGTAAACCAAGTTTGCATATAAAAGTAAGCCGATAGGCAGGTCAGGGTATTTAGCACGAATGGTGCCTAGCATCTCGAAGCACTGGCTTGGCGTTGTGCCCGCGGCTAAGGCGCGCAGGTTAGCCCCCTGAATAACAGGTCCATCGGCTAATGGGTCTGAAAATGGGAAGCCAAGCTCGAGGGCATCGGCACCGTTTTCCACTAAGGTATCTACTATCTTAAGTGATAGTTCAGGTGATGGGTCGCCTAAGGTGACGAATGGCACAAATGCGCCTTGGTTTTTCTCATTTAGGGCGGCAAAGGCTGCCTGATAACGTTGACTCATTGCCACTCTCCTAGCTGTTCTGGTTTTGATTTTCAAGAATGTCTGCAACGGTGAAGATATCTTTGTCACCGCGGCCCGATAGGTTGACCACTAATAGAGTCTCTTTAGTCGCTTCTTTGGCAAGCTTCACCGCATAAGCCAGTGCGTGAGCCGACTCAAGGGCTGGAATAATCCCCTCTGACCGTGCTAGTAGCTGGAAAGCTTCGAGTGCTTCATCATCGGTTGCTGACTCGTAAGTCGCGCGGCCAATGGCTGCAAGGTGAGCATGCTGCGGCCCAACCGATGGGAAATCAAGCCCTGCCGATACAGAGTACGACTCCTCTATTTGCCCTTCGCTGTCTTGCATCAATGGCGCTTTCATACCAAAGAAAATCCCGGTTTTGCCGTGCTTAAGTGGCGCGCCGTGCATTGGCGTATCTATGCCTTTACCCGCCGGCTCGACACCAATGAGTGCGACCTCTTCTTCATCGATAAAGTCGGCAAACATACCGATGGCATTGGAGCCACCGCCGACACAGGCGATAACCGCATCCGGCAGACGACCTTCACGCTCGAGAATTTGGCTCTTGGTTTCTGCGCCAATCATACGCTGAAACTCACGCACAATTGTTGGGAATGGGTGTGGCCCTGCGGCCGTACCCAGTAGATAGTGAGCTTTATCGTAGCTGCCAGACCAGTCGCGCATAGCTTCGTTGCAGGCATCTTTTAGGGTGGCTGAACCTGAGGTTACAGGGATCACTTCTGCGCCCATCAGCTTCATTCTAAATACGTTTGGTGATTGACGCTCAACATCTTTTGCGCCCATATACACCTTACACTTAAGACCGAGTAGGGCACAGGCAAGAGCCGTTGCCACACCGTGTTGTCCCGCGCCAGTCTCGGCGATGATCTCTTTTTTCCCCATGCGCTTGGCTAGCAAGGCCTGACCCAATACCTGGTTGGTCTTGTGGGCACCACCATGAAGTAGATCTTCACGCTTTAGGTAGATTTTGGCTAACGGATTAGGACTTAAGTTGCGGGTCAGCGTTAATGCTGTTGGGCGACCCGCGTAGTTCTTTAATAGCTCGGTAAACTCTTTCTGGAAGCTTTCATCTTCTTGGGCTTCGATGAAGGCGGTTTCTAACTGCTTCAAGGCCGGCATTAAAATTTGTGGTACGTACATGCCGCCATATTCCCCAAAGTAGGGATTTAACTTGCTCATAATCTTGTCCTGTCTCTTTTCATTTTGTGGCCACAGGCCGGTTCAGCATGTGGCGATATTCTTGCTTAGCTTGTTGTACTAGTATTATCTAGCTTAGTACTGACGTAGCTGGGTAAACGTGGCTGATATTTTGCCAAAATCTTTTATGCCAGGGCTTTGCTCAAGACCAGAGTTAAAGTCTAAGCCGTAAAAGCCTTGGGCTGCGGCTAGCACTGCATTATCTGGGCTTAAGCCGCCAGCGAGTAGTGCCGTATCTCGGTTTGGCAGTGCCTTTTGCCAATCAAAGGTTTGGCCTGTACCGCCAAATTGACCGTCTGACTTACTATCAAAAACGATTCGGTCGATACCTTCCGGAATAATTAGCTCGTTGTTACTTTCAACATCGACCGCAACCGCTTTCCAAATTTGAGTCCGGCAGTCTTGCTCTGTAAAAATCGCTTTTAGCTGACTCACTTCAAGAGCTGTTTCTTTACCGTGTAACTGCACCGCAAACAGACCTAACTCGATTGCTAAATTTGCGATAACATCGACGGCTTCATTGACAAATACCCCAACTAGTTTGAGCTTGGTGCCACTTTGATGTAATTGCTTGACTAACTCTTTTGCTTGCTCGGAAGTTACAGATCGTGGTGATTTTTGGGCAAAAATGAGTCCACCATAGACAGCGCCCGCTTTTGCGACAGCGAGCATGTCTTCGATACGGGTTAGACCGCAAACTTTATTGTGCCCAAAAGTTAGGGTACGGCAGGCTAGGTCGAGATCATCCTCAGCCATTAACGAGCTACCAACTAAGAAACCATCGACTAAGGGCGCTAAACGGCGAACCTGTGCTTGGTTATAGATCCCAGACTCGCTGATCACCACTCTGTCGGCAGGAATATGCGGCGCGAGTTCTTCTGTAGTCGCAAGATCGGTAGATAAGTCGCGTAGGTTGCGGTTATTGATACCGATTATCTTGGCATTAAGCTCAATGGCGCGAGTCAGCTCAGCTTCGTTGCTGACCTCTGTTAAGATATCGAGGTGATATGTAGCGGCTTCGGCTGCTAAGGCTTGATAACGTGTGTCATCCAGTACCGATAGCATCAATAAGATGGCATCGGCGCCTTGGTGAGCGGCAAGCTTGACCTGATACTCATCAACGAAAAAGTCTTTGCACAAGATTGGCTGCGTAACACGAGCACGCACTCGTGGAATATAGTCCATGTCCCCTTGGAAGAACTGCTCATCGGTTAATACCGAGATGCCTGCTGCGTAGCGGTTATAGACATCGGCAATAGCATCGACATCAAACACGCCACGAATTAAGCCTTTAGATGGACTGGCTTTTTTACACTCTAAAATAAACCCAGCATTTGGGGCTTTTAGGGCATCAAATAAACTTCTGTCAGACACTTTAGGGGTAAGGTTTGCCTCAGGAAAGCGTAGCTTAAGTGACGCAATGTGAGCCGTTTTGGTATCAACAATTTTAGTTAATACGTTGCTTTCTTTGGCTACTCTTGTATCTCGTAGATCCGTGCTCACATTATGCTCCTTTGTCAGCTTGGCTAGCGTTAGCAAGCTGGGTCAATAATTCGTAGGCTTTACCGCTCTTTATCGTCTCTAATGCTAACGCTGTACCTGATTTAATGTCATCACAAATGCCGGCAACATAGAGGGCGCAGCCTGCATTTATGGCGACAGCATTCATATGGGCACTTTGACCTGTGCCCTTAAGGATGGCGCGGGTATACTCAGCATTTTCTTCAGGGGCACCGCCTTCTAAATCACTAAGCTCTGCTTTTGGGACACCAAGCATCTCAGGGTTAATGCGGTACTCGCTGATCTCTCCCTCTTTTAACTCATGCACTAAGGTATCACCGTGTAGTGCGACTTCATCGAGGCCGCTACCGTGAACGACCATAGCACGCTTAATACCAAGAGCCTTAACCACCTCTGCGATGGGGGCAACAAGCTCGGAGCTATAGACGCCTAGCAGCATAAAGTCAGGGTGGGATGGGTTAATGAGCGGCCCAAGCACATTAAATAGGGTGCGGGTTTTAAGCGCTTGGCGCACAGGCACTGCATGGGCGACGCCGCCGTGGTAGTGAGGTGCAAACAGGAAGCACAGCCCTAACTCGTCTAAGCAATCGCGGGCGGTTTCTGGAGCCATGGTTAGGTCGATACCAAATTGTGCTAGCAAGTCAGACGAGCCGGATTTACTTGAGACGCTGCGATTACCGTGTTTAGCGACATTGGCCCCCGCTGCTGCGGCAACGAACGCGGCAGTGGTGGATATATTGATGGTATTGTGGCCATCGCCGCCAGTACCTACGATATCGACGATGCCTTTGCTCGCAGTCGTTTTGTTCGGTGTAGGAAAAGCTTTGGCTGCCGCTCTTAGTGCATCGGCTGCGCCAGAGATCTCATCGATGGTTTCACCGCGCATCTTCATTGCTACCAACATACCCGCCATAGTGACTTCATTCATCTCACCTTGGATAATGCGGCTAAATAGTGTTTTTGCTTCTTGCCTGGTTAAACTTTCTCCGCGATAGAGGGATTCGATAAGCGCTTCAGCAGACTTAACTTTAGTGTGAGTGATTTCTGTTTGACTCATTATCTTATCCTTCTACGTTATCGCGGCTATTGTCGGCTAGTGCGTTAGATAAGTACCCTAAGCTTTGCACTAACAGCTGGCTACCTAAAGTGGTTAAAATGGATTCTGGATGAAACTGAAAACCCACCGCTTTGTCTTCTCTGTGAATGATAGCCATCGGCATCTCTTCTGTGGTCGCAATGACCTCTAGGCACTCGGGGATCTGGGTTGCCACTAAGCTATGATAACGGGCAACAGGAAGCGGTGAGGGGAGGCCTGCAAAGATATCTGTGCCGTTATGAAAGGTTGGGCTAGCTTTACCGTGAACCACTTGTCCTGCGCGCTCAACCTTACCACCGTAATGCTCAACCAAGGCTTGATGTCCAAGGCAAATCCCCAACATAGGCACCTTGCCTGCAACGCATTCAATTAAAGCCATTAGCGAGCCAGCTTCATGGGGCGCACCTGGGCCTGGTGACAGCACAAGTGCCGCAGGTACGGTTTCATTGAGCAATTTGTTAGCGATAAAGTTGGCATCGACATCATTACGATAAATTACAACTTCATAGCCTAGGCTTCTAAACTGATCCACTAGGTTGTAAGTGAAGGAGTCAAAGTTATCTAACAGGTAGATTTTCATAGCCCACCTCCCATCTTAATGGCTGAAATAACGGCTTGTGCTTTTTGTCGAGTTTCATCGGCTTCAGCTTGGGGATCTGAATCGAATACCACGCCAGCTCCGGCTTGAATATAAGCTGTACCATCTTTGACGAAGGCCGAGCGAATAACAATGCAGGTATCCATATCACCAAGGCCATTTAGGTAGCCTACTGCGCCGCCGTAGCTGCCGCGGCGTGTTTTTTCGGCTAAGCGAATAAGCTGTGCCGCACTCACTTTGGGGGCTCCTGTTAAGGTGCCCATATTCATACAGGCTTGATAGGCATGCAGAGCATCTAAATCGCTTCTTAGTTGGCCGGTGACACGGCTAACTAAGTGCATCACATGGGAGTATCTATCTACTTTTAATAGTTCAGGTACTTTGCGAGTGCCACTTTGACTGATGCGAGCGATATCGTTACGGGCCAAGTCTACAAGCATGATGTGCTCAGATAGCTCCTTCTTATCAAGGCGCAGTTCAAGTTCGTTGCGACTATCGAGATCAAAATCTATGTCGCCGTTGGCTGTCTTGCCCCGCTTTCGCGTGCCAGCTATGGGATAGATCTCTACTTGGTTACTCTTAGCCTCATATTTAAGGGCGCTCTCTGGAGACGCACCAAATAGCGTAAAGTCATCTCCGCGAAAGTAGAACATGTAGGGACTTGGGTTTGTCAGTCTCAGTGCGCGATAGGCACCTAATGTATTGGGGCAAGGTAGGCTGAAACTGCGTGACGGCACCACTTGGAAAATGTCACCAGCGATGATGTGTTCTTTTAAGCTATTGACCGTGTCTTTAAAGTCACTGTCAGAGATATTCACTTGCGTTTCTGCTTCGATGGCTTGTAATTCGGCAATGGGGGCTAATGACTGGCAAGCTTGCTGTATCTGAGCTATACGCTGCGTCTGTGTGGCTGTAATGCTATCTACGGTGCCTTGTGCTTGAGAAACAAATTGGTGAGTGATGATTTCAGCGCTTTGCTGCTGATGATCCACAAGAATTAAGGTTTCAGCGAGATAAAATAGGTAGTCAGGGCAGCTGTTATCACCTTGTGGCACTCTTGGCAGTGGCTCGATGGTGTCGATTAAGTCATAGGAGAGTACACCACCTAAAAACAGATCTTCAAACTCAGGGCTTTCATCGCAGCGAATGTGCTTAACTAGCGCTCGCAGACCATCGAGAGGAGAGGTCGACTTTAGGCGCGCGTCTTCATCGAGTTGGTTAGACTCTTTTTGCAAGGTAAGGCTTAAGCTTGAGCCATCAAAATGGTTAATTACCGTGGTCGGAAAGGCTTGCTCGAAAAAGGACTTAATAGGCGAGATTAGTGTCTTACCGTTGCCTGTTAACGCGCTAAATTCAAGTTGGTAGCCACTGCAGCGGATCATCATTGCAGCGTGGGTCAGCACGATACTCTTTAAGTGGTCTTTGCTGTCAATTTCAGCCGATTCCAGTAGCATGGTGTGAGGGGCATCTTGAGTTACATGCTGGTATAGACTAAGTGGATCGTCATGATACGCCAGCGCCGCTTTTTGGGTGATAACCTTAGCGATAGTGTGTTCCATGCTTATGCTCCTGCCTTATAGGGTCTTGCATTGTTCATTGTTTTATCTCACTTTTTTAGCCTGCCGCTTCGGGTTTTCTCTCTTCTTGCTTATTTTATTATCGCTTAGATACAAGAAAGCCCGCAGTGTATGCGGGCTTTCTTGTTGAATCTTGACTCAGTTTTCTGAGCACACAGTTCCACACCACCCGCTAATTTGGGAAGTGCCACCACCAATTAATGTTTTGGAAAGTAATAAACTGTGTCATTTAAAATTCATCTTGTTTGTTTCAGTGACTATATAGAAACATTTGTGGGTGAAAGCTGTCAATCGAATATTTCCATTTTTGATTGATTTTCACTAATAGAGTGAAAATATTTCTCTAATTTTATCTTTCTGGCGTGGTTTTAATCTTTTTTGAGTGGATCTTGCTAAAAATGTGCTTATTAAGTTTGGGTATTTGTAGCGTTTAGCTTGTTAATTAAACTTTGCGCGTGATAATGCGCCAATCCAGGCACTGATGAGCACGGTATAACATGCCGTGTGGCCATTTTTCATTATGCGTGATTCAATTTTCGGGTGGCCAAGGTCCAATTTGGCTGGTTCACTCGAGTCTGGCTTGATCTAGCTCAAATTTATTGCAACGTTTGTTAATTGTTTGTTGTTATCTTTGCTGGTTTTGGCACACTGAAAATGTGGCCTCAAAGGAGTGACTATGGCTTCAATTAATCAGCTTTTCAAAGCCTTGTTTAGTAGTTTTAAAGATCTGATCCCGATAATCTTGGTGGTCTGCTTTTTCGAGGTATTTGTGCTACAGCAAGCACCAGATAACCTCTTTTCTATACTCATCGGCCTTGTCTTCATCGTCGTCGGTTTAACTTTCTTTGTATTTGGTCTCGAAATGGGGCTGTTCCCTATCGGGGAGTCTTTAGCACATGCCCTAGCGCGTAAAGGCAGTGTTTTTTGGCTGGTGGTTTTTTCTTTCTCTCTTGGCTTTGGTACAACGCTCGCTGAACCCGCATTAACCGCCGTCGCAAACGAGGCGGCTGAGGTTGCCGCTGATGCTGGAGCAATAGCACCGACCGAAGAATCTATGGATGGCTATGCTTTGGGATTGCGGCTAACGGTTGCGCTTTCGGTGGGGCTGGCAATTTTACTGGGGGTGGTCAGAATCTTAAAAGGCTGGCCGATCCATTACCTGATTATTTCAGGGTATATCATCGTCATGATTTTGACCTCATTTGCCCCAGAAAACATCATAGGTGTCGCCTATGACTCGGGCGGGGTGACGACGTCTACGATTACTGTCCCCTTAGTGACTGCTCTAGGTGTGGGCTTGGCAACTGTGATTAAGGGGCGTAACCCCATGCTTGATGGTTTCGGTTTGATCGCGTTTGCCAGCTTAATGCCGATGATCTTTGTGCTGATCTACGGAATGCTGGTGCTTTAAAAGGAGTGCTTTAATGGATATGTTGCAGCAAGTACTCGATACCTTGCTGGTGACCATCAGGGATGTGGTCCCTATTGCGATCATTCTATTTGGCTTTCAGCTTGGTGTGTTGAGAAGGCCCGTGGCAAATTGGCGCCGCGTCGCTGCTGGCTTTGTTTATGTCATTTTAGGACTAAGCTTTTTCTTAGTGGGTCTTGAGATGGCACTATTTCCGATCGGTGAGAGTATGGCCGAGCAGCTCACCTCCCATGAGTTTATCCATGAAGACGATCTTGAAAATACCGTTAATGGCTGGCAGGACTATTATTGGGTCTATATTTTTGCGGCGGCGATAGGCTTTAGTACCACGATTGCTGAGCCATCACTTATCGCGGTTGCGATAAAGGCAAATCAGGTTTCCGGTGGCACCATAAGTATTCAGGGCTTACGTATTTCGGTGGCAATCGGTGTCGCCTTTGGTATCGCGTTAGGTTGTTTTCGTATCGTTGTGGGTGACCCTATTCATTACTACATCATGGCGGGCTATGTGCTGGTGGTGATCCAAACCTTTTATGCGCCTAAAACCATAGTGCCTCTGGCTTATGATTCTGGCGGAGTGACCACATCCACCGTTACCGTGCCGTTAGTGGCAGCCTTAGGTCTGGGACTTGCCACCAATGTCGATGGGCGCAACCCACTGATTGATGGCTTTGGCCTTATCGCCTTTGCCAGCTTATTTCCGATGATCACTGTGATGGGCTATGCCCAGTTAGTGGAACTTAAGAATAGAACCCAAAAGGAGCGAGATAATGCGCTTTAAACTGATCTTGGTGTTTATTGATGACGCCTGTACCGATTCGATCCTCGATGCGGCTCGCAGTAAAGGAGCGACGGGGGCGACAGTTATTAATCACGCTCGTGGTGAAGGGCTGAATAAACAGAAAACTTTTATGGGCCTATCGTTAGACGTGCAGCGTGACGTGGTGTTGTTGTTGGTTGAAGAGCACCTATGTCGCTCGATATTAGAAACGGTCAGCGAAGTTGGCGGTTTTGACAGCGATTCGGGTAAAGGCATTGCGATTCAAATTGATGTGGAAGACGCCGTTGGCGTTGCCCATCAAGTACAAAAACTTACTCATGATATTGAGGATCAAATATGAAAAGCGAAAACTTAGTCAGAAATCATGATGTCATGAGTCAAGATTACGCCATGATTGATGGGTTGAAAACCGTGGCCGATGCCATTGAACACGCGGTTAAAAGCAAGGTAAACGTGCTGTTTGTTAATAAACGCCATGACGATGATGAATTTGGCATGGTACTGATGAGTGACATTGCTAAGAAAGTGCTGGCACAGGATAGATCGCCCGAGAGAGTCAATGTATATGAGATCATGGTCAAGCCCGTGCTATCAGTCCCCGGTACGATGGATGTGCGTTACAGTGCGCGTCTATTTGAGCGTTTTGGTATTACTAAGGCGCCTGTGATTGAGAGCGGTAAGATAGCGGGATTGGTGAGCTACCACGATATTGTGCTTAAAGGCATGATCAATAAGGTGAGATAATTTTTTGAAAACGAACGCCGAGTCAGGGCTCTCTCGGCGTCTCTTTGTACTCTTAACTCTTATTTCTTACTCTTTATTCTTTAACTGAATATTCTTTAACTGAGCAGGGATCTGCTACACTGGCTCTGGTTACTTTTCAATTTAAGTTCAATTTGTTATGCAGCGCCCACCACTACGTCAAGCTAAAACCATCGATAATGTTTTTAATAGTGCTTATTGGCATCTAAGCCAGCAAGATTTCACTATCAATGAAATTCGCAGCAAGCTTGAACGGAAAACCGAAAATCAAGAGTGGATCGATACTGTACTGGCTAGACTTATTGAGAGCGGCTATCTAAAAAGTGATTTTGAATTTGCAGTACGCTATTGCGAGCTGGCCTTTAGCCATGAGTTAGGCACAGGTGCTATAAGGCGCAAATTACAGCAGCGGGGCGTCTCCATTTCTGAGATCGATAGCGCCATAGAGCGGGTGATGGATGAGCAAAATGTCGATACCTTTGAGATGGCTACATCTAGGCTTCTCGGCAAGTATGATAACTTTCATGGCACTAACAAAGAGAAAGTCTTCGCTCAGATGACGTCAAAAGGATTTTCTCGAGTAGAGATAGAGCACGCCTTATCACAGCATCCACAGCGTGACACTCTGCGCAGTAAATTGGCGGTGAAGGCGGATAAAGTCGACTTAAGCAGTGAAATAATCAAGTTATATAACAAAGGTAAAGGTCTGACTCTTATTGAGCAGGAGCTAAAGCAGCGACTGATTGATTTGAGCGATTTTGAAGAGACTTTGTATCAACTGACGCTTACTGGGGATGTCGATTTTTATCACAGTTGCAAAGAGGAGCTAGCTAAAAAGCGTTATGACTTAACTGACTATAAACAGAAGTCTAAAGCATACGCTTATTTATCCCGTAAAGGTTTTAGCAGTGATGAGATCAAAGAGGCGATGAGGCTAGATGATGAGGCGTGAAGATATCGCCCATATAGACCTGCCAGATAACGCGACACTGATTGCACCAACAAATGCTAGGTAGCCTAGAAATATCGGCTTGAGATAGAGATGAAAAAGGCAGCTTATGCTGCCTTTTGTTTTTTATAGACTTTACTTATGCAAATTTCTTATCGAGGAAGTTGATGATCTCTGAGGATTCATACATCCAAGTCGATTGGCCGTTTTCTTCAATTTTCATACAAGGGACCTGCAGCTTGCCACCACCGTTTAGTAATGTACTCTTGTGCGGTTCTTGCTTGGCATCGAGTGTGACGATATTTAAGCCTTGACGGCGCAGTGAGCGACGAACCTTTACGCAAAATGGGCATGCCTTATACTCGTAAATAGTCATGTTGCTGGTTTCGCTGTTAATTCTTTGTTGCTCTTCTTGTGGACGCTTCAGTTTTTTAGGCGCAAAAATAAAGTTTAAAAACAAAATGATACGACCTAATACCCAACGAATAATAAACATTAACTACCTCTGATGTATTGATACTCGGGCAGATTTTAACTCAAGTGTTACAGGGTTGAAAGTATTGGATAAAGAGCACTTTTCATTTTTACAATAAATGCCACTGACAAACGCCGAGTTGTTCAACTTTACCTGTAATGAATAGGAGACTGGAATCATCTGGGCATAAACAGAGTTGCTGCTTGAATACAGCTAGCTGTTGTTGAAATTGGTCGCTTTGCAGCTGTGCTTGGTCAATATGAGGTGTAAACATAAAGTCCACGAGATTGAGGGCGCTTAAATCATCGAGCCCACAGTGGTTGATATCGCCACAAAGGCTGGCACTTGCAATCGAGGGGGTCATAATCATAGCTCCAGCGCTAATGCCGATAAGGCCACCGCCATTAATGGCGTACTGGCGCAGCACCGGCAATAGCTTTCTATTTTTAAGGCCCTTTAAGAAACGGTAAGTATCGCCGCCTGAGAGATGAATGGCATCGCAGTTTAGTAAGCATTCGAGAGATTGTTGTGAAAATCCTCCCTCTAATTCGAGATAAACACTGAGTTCGGCACCGAGGGCTTGATACATTTGCTGAGCTTGTTGATAGAACTCTCGATGTGGATCGGGCTGCGATGCGATATAGCCAACCCTTAACGGCGAATGCTTATTAATGCTAATGAGCGATTGTAGTAGCGCATTGATTGCCGCTTGGGCATTTTCGGTATTCGGATCACTCAGTAGGGCGAGTTTCATCTATCACTCCTTAGATTTTAGCTGCGAATGAGTATGTATAGACTTAGGTCATAGGATCGACATTAACTGATTAAATCTAATAACAAAAGTGAAAGAGAGACTATTTTGCAAGGAGAATAAAAAGGCACACTAATCATTAGTGTGCCTTCTGTGGCTTGTGTTTCATCTAAAGATAAGCTTACTTGGCGGACAAGGTTAACAAGGCTTGGCTTGAGCCAGTGTTAAGCTCGACTCGACTATCGAGCAGGAATATTCTTTCCGGCGCGATATTTCTTTTTTCGATTAAGTAGGTTTTCACCGCAGTTGCCCGTTGTTGAGCCAGCTTTCCGAGTGCATCCTCGGCAATACGTTGGGCGCCTAAGGTAAAGTTATACAGCGCCATATGCCAGCGCTGAGATAATTGCTCTGGGGTTAGTTTTTCTTCCCCTTGATGTTCTGCCACTATCTTATCTTTTACAGCCTGAGCCGAACGACCAAGCTCTGTCTCATACAGAGCAATGAGTGCATCAGATAGCGGCCCTGTTGTAGGGTAGCTACTTGGGGAAAGTGCTACTGGAAGTGTCTTGATATCAAGCTGTGCGGTTTGGGCCAGTTTACGTTTAAGCTTAAGTTCATTGAGAGCATGGCTGTCTTCAAGCATGTTAACGCCTCCCTCAACATTGAGGGTCAGCATGGGCCTGTCATTCAGTCCTTCGGCTAACTTGTCTAAAGTTTCTTGCTCTCTATTGTCTAGAGTTGCGATACCTGCAGCGAAATTGATCTTATCGAGTTCCCCTTCATCGGCACCAAGTAAATTGGCGAGCAAACTAAAGGGAGCGGTCACGGCTTTGGTGATCACATTAGTAAAGGCTTTCATCACTATGCTGCCAATGCTAAAGCTTGGGTCGTCAACATCGCCAGAAACCTGCAGGCCTAAATCAATCACTCCATGCCTATCTTGCAGTAGTGCGATGGCTAAGGTGACCGGCAAGGTAGTTGCTAGGCTGCTGTCGCTGGGTTTTCCCAGTTTTAACTGGTCTACCACCAAGTGGTTGTCACCGACTAATTTGTTGTCATCGAGTCGATATTTTAGATCTAAAGAAAGCAATCCTTTATCTATGTAATAGCCGGCATAGGTACCCGAGTATGGGTTCACTGAGGTTAGCTCAACATGCTTAAAGCTTAGGGCAAGATCGAGATAGGGCCGTTCTAGTAACGGGTTTATATCGCCTTTTAGTGTGACGGGGGCATAGCGGTCTATTTTACCTTTAATATCGACCGATGCAGTTTGCTCACTGCTTGATGACAATTTACTGATGCTACCGTCTAAGTGTTCGATGCTGGCGGCAAAGTTGGGGGTTAATGAGTTATCAGCGAAGAAGGTTGAGCCATCTTTAAAGCTGATTTTATTGATGGTTAACGCCAAAGGCTGAGTAGATGCTTTGTCATTGCTATTTTTAGTCGTCACGTTGGCGGTGACGGCGGTTTTTGCTTGCGCGCTTTTAGACTTTTCAATTGGGGCTTCGGGTTGCGGTTGTACCACAAGATCGCCGATGTTGGTGCTCTTATCTTTAGCAATGATAATACGGCCAAAGGGCTGATTTAGGACTATATGGTCGATATCGAGGCGGTTGGCGGTCTTATCAAATGCCATACGGTTGATGGCTAGGCCTTTCCATTTGAGTAGCTCTTTTTTCTGTACTGTGTCTTTAATGAGTAGATCGTTAATCGCTAACTCGCCGATATAGCTTAATTGCTCGGTTTTAGCATCGATCACAAGCTCTCCTTGGGTATTAAAATCACCTTGCTTAAGCTCGATATTTACATAAGGCTTTAGGTAGTCTTGTAATTGCGGCAGGGCAAACTCGGTAACAGACATTTTGGCGTTCACCAACTGCTTTAATACATCTATGCTGCCGGTAGTCGTAACTATCCCTTTTTGATTGATATTGAGTGACAGTTGATAGTCTATCGGCTTAGCCAGACTTGCTTCTACTGCGCCAGTGGTGAGGTTAATGTCGTCTATTTGCCAAAGGGTGCTTTTAGTCAGCAACTGCTCAGTGAGGTTGACTTGATAATCTTTAAGGTTGATCCCCTTAAGTACGGCCGTCCAGCTGGACTTGCTTTGCACTAGGTCTTGATTGTTATCAACAGCTTGTGTGAAGGGCTTTGCTTTAGTCTCTTGTGCTGCGGAGCTGGTTTCACTTAATGGAGTGAATAGCGTGGCAAGATCAGCACCGTCTTTATTCACTTTAGCGTTAAGGACTAGACCGTTGGTATCTAAGCTTTCAGCCGTAACAGTTTGCTGCAGCAGATTGAAGGCTATCCCTTTAAGCGCAAGCATAGGCAGCTTGATTATCGACTGTTTTTGGTAATCAAAGTTAACCTCGTCGAGTTGGACTAGTCCGAGGTCTGTAGTGACTTCGAATTTGTTGTCTTGCATCTGAAGTTGGTAATTACTCGATAGACTCAAACGGCCAGAGGTGAGTTCAGGCGCAAAGTGCTCAGAGATAAACGACCAGAACTGTGGTAACTGTATGTCATTTAATTGCACGTCGCCGACAATGTTAAGGGGATCCAGCTGCACTATCCCTTGAGTTGCAATATTCCCGCCTTCACGGCCAACCACCTGTATCGAGTAGTGATTAGTTTTTTGTTGCTCACCAAGATTTTCTAGCGCCGTTTGGATTGCATACTCTGAATCGAAAAACTTAACGTTTAGATTGAGTTCAGGGTAGTGTAGTCGGCTATTCGTGACATGATCAATAAAACTTAAATCAGCATTTACGATAGCGAGGTTGGAGATAATAAAATGCGGAATAGCAGTCGTTTTTGTTGATTCTTCGCTGGCATCCTCTTTAGTGCGATTAGCTAAAGTGTCGATAATATCTGAAAAATTAAAGCGCAATGTTTGCGGTGCTTTTATACGCTCAACATTGATTGCCGGGCTGGTCAATGTGATGTCGGCAACGCTAAATGCACCATTAAAAATAGAGTCCCAAAATTGGTATTCAAAGGTGAGCTGTTTAAAGCCGATAAAGGGCAGATTATTGGTTTCGTGAAGCTCGAAGTTATCAATAGCGACTTCTAGGGTAAAAGGATTGATCTTTACCTGCTCTAAGGTCACTGGTCGCTGCAGTAGTTCAGATAGTTGCTTAGGCGCTTGTTTGACAACAATATAGGGAACTAAGAGGCCTAAAAGGGCGGTAAAGCTAAGGTAAATGGCAGAAAGTATGATGAGCAGGCGCTGATATCTAGGGCGTTGCCGATAGCCATTGAGTATAGGTTTAAGTAAATTTTTGATAAAAGACATACTGACCTTCGTCGAATTAAATGTGGCAGAGTGTTTATCGCTTTAACGGGAGAGCCCCAAGGCGGGTCTGTTAAAGGCTGATACACCTATTTCAATTTTAGACTTATTATCATTTAAATGAGCCGTGTATCATATGCTTTTGGCGTTTTTAGTGAAAATATTTGTTAACGATAAATGGGGCGCAGTTTTTTATAGAGCTAATCTTTTTTAATACAAAGTGTTACCTACTATCACTACCTATAATTAGGCTGGTCATTAAACAAGCTGTTTGTGACGCTTAGCTAATTCGATGGCTGTAAGGCTATTGCCTCGGGTCTTTCTTGATTGATACCATAGCGCGTTTTCAATTTTGCTCTGGGGAATTAGCTTGAATAAGAGTGTTATCACCAATCTGCTTGCTGCTATTCTTGTTGCTGTAGGCTATTTTTTTGCCTTACCGATCGTATTAACAGTGGGGTTATTTGCGTTATCGGGTGCGGTGACCAACTGGCTCGCTATCCATATGCTGTTTGAAAAGGTGCCGGGCTTATATGGCTCTGGTGTCGTCCCTTCACGCTTTGAGGAGTTTAAGGCGGCGATTGCGCACCTTATGATGAAGCAATTCTTTACCGAGGAAAATATTGATCGTTTCTTGTCTGAGAAAGGCGGTGTGGAAAAGCAGTTAAATCTGCAACCAGTGATTGAGAAAATTGACCTTTCGCCAGCATTCGATGCTCTCGTAAGTACCGTGGCACAATCTTCCTTTGGCGGTATGCTGGCTATGTTCGGTGGCACTGATGCCATAACGCCGCTACGTGAACCTTTTATTGAAAAAATGAAGAGTTCGTTGAGTGAAATCGCCCAAGGTGACGACTTTTATGAGTTACTAAAAGCCGAGCTTGAACAGCCGAACATGATTGCGGATATGCGTGCAAAAGTGGAAGAGATTGTGACCCAAAGACTCGATGAGTTAACGCCACAACTTGTTAAAGAGATAGTGCAGGAGATGATCCGTGAGCACCTTGGTTGGTTAGTGGTCTGGGGCGGAGTATTCGGTGGCTTAATCGGTCTAGCAGCGGCGCTTATTCAAGGTTAAGTTGTTAACGGTTAAAAGGTGTGAAATAGGGAGCTTAGGCTCCCTTTTTAATGGATATTGCATTCTTTTGATTAACCTATTTATCTAGTAGCTGTTATCTAAAACTGAATATGTTTTAATCAATGGCGAGAGGGGTAAACACAGGTTCACAGGAGTGATAGATGCAACAAAGTCAAAACCAACATCATTGTATTAACTATCTTGAGATCCCGGTGAAAGAGATCGATAAGACGAAGGTGTTTTTTCATCAAGTTTTTGGATGGGAGTTTGTCGATTACGGCCCTGACTACACTTGCTTTGTCGATGTCGGTATAACAGGCGGCTTTTTTGTTAGCGACAAGGCATTCACCACGGACTCAGGCTGTCCATTGATTGTGATCTACTCTACAGAACTCGAGGCGTCACAAGCTAGTGTGGTGCGAGGGGGAGGGGAGATCTGCAAAGGGATATTTTCTTTTCCGGGAGGTCGGCGATTCCACTTTCTCGATCCTAATGGTAATGAATATGCCGTCTGGTCTGAATAAACTCCTATTATTCTTTATTACTAGCAAAGAGAGTAGAAAATGCCCCATTGCACGATTGAATATTCCGCACCTTTAGCCGAGTTGCTATCGATTGAAGCCCTAGTGACTGCATGTCACCGCGGCCTCGTCGAGTCGGAGCTGTTTGAGCCTCAGGCAATCAAGACCCGTGCCCACAGTTGTGAATTTTTTAAAGTGGGTGATTTAGATGAGGCAAACTTTATTCATCTTAATATCGCTATCATGCCTGGGCGCACAGATGAGCAAAAGTCTCTGCTGCTTGAACGAGTGTATGATGCGATTGCGCTTATCACTGCGTCGGTCTCGAGTGTAACTATTGAGATCGTGGATATTAATCAGCACTATTTTAAAGCGCTTAATTAACACATCATCTTGTATTGCTAACCTTTAAACAGTAAAGCCACTCAAACGAGTGGCTTTTTAATTGAGCAAGGATCAGCTAAATGCTTTGGTTTATGAGCTGTGGCTTAATAAGCACTATCGTGTACCGATTGCACGGCGCGGCCCGATGGATCGATGATCCCTTGCAGACTCGCATCCCAAGCCAGTGCTTCAGGGGTTGAGCAAGCTACTGACTTACCGCCTGGTACCGTTTCTGCGGCAGTTGGCAGCGGGAACAACTCCTCGAAGAAAGTACGGTAGAAATAGGCTTCCTTCGTTTCCGGGGTGTTGTATGGGAATCTAAACTTAGCGTTGATTAATTGTAGATCGTCCACCTTTTGCGCGGCGTGATCTTTAAGACCATCGATCCAAGAGTAACCAACGCCGTCGCTGAACTGTTCTTTTTGGCGCCAAGCCACTTCTTTAGGCAATTTATGCTCAAAGGCTTCGCGTAAAATGTGCTTCTCGATCTTGCCGTTCTTAGACATTTTTGCGTCAGGGTTGGTGCGCATCGCCACATCCATAAACTCTTTGTCTAGAAAAGGTACGCGAGCCTCAAGTCCCCAAGCCGCCATCGCTTTGTTAGCGCGTAGGCAATCGAATAGGTGTAGCTTGTCCAGCTTACGCACGAGTTCTTCATGGAAAGCTTGAGCGCTTGGTGCCTTATGGAAGTATAGGTAACCACCAAATAGCTCATCGGCGCCTTCACCTGACAACACCATCTTAATACCCATAGCCTTGATCTTACGCGCCATCAAATACATAGGGGTCGCAGCGCGGATGGTGGTGACATCGTAAGTTTCTAGGTGATAGATCACGTCTTTAATCGCATCAATACCATCTTGGAAGGTAAAGGTGATTTCGTGGTGAATAGTACCAATCGCATCGGCCACCTTTTGTGCTGCAACAAGATCAGGCGCACCTTCAAGGCCAACAGCAAACGAGTGAAGCTGGGGCCACCAAGCATCGCTCTCACCGTCGTCTTCAATTCGGCGCTTAGCAAATGTTTGGGTGATGGCTGAGATGACTGATGAGTCGAGGCCACCGGATAGCAAGACACCATAAGGCACGTCAGACATCAATTGTCGCTTAACTGCTGCTTCTAATGCGTCACGTACATCTTCTGCGCTGGCAGGGTTATCTTGCACTGCGGCAAATTCACGCCAGTCACGTTGATAGTAATGGGTAAGCTCGCCTTTTTCACTCGACAGATAGTGGCCTGGGGTAAAGGTTTCTACGGTTTTACATACAGGCATGAGCGATTTCATCTCTGATGCAACGTAGAAGTTACCCTCAGCATCTCGGCCTGTGTAGAGTGGGATAATTCCCATATGGTCTCGACCGACAAGGTAGGTATCACGAGCCTTGTCGTAAAGTACGAAGGCAAAAATGCCGTTGAGCTTATCTAAGAACTCTGTGCCGTACTCTTGATATAGAGCCAAGATCACTTCGCAATCAGAGTTTGTTTGGTAGCTGTATTTGTCGCCAAGCTCGGCCTTTAACTCTTTATGGTTGTAGATCTCACCGTTAACGGCTAATACGATAGATTCATCTTGGCTAAGTAGCGGTTGTGCACCGTGTTCAATATCAACGATGGCTAAACGTTCATGGGCCAAAATAGCTTTGTCACTGCTGTAAATTCCTGACCAATCAGGGCCTCGGTGACGCAGAAGTTTGGACATCTCTAGAGCGACTTGGCGCAGCGGCGTCGCGTCAGATTGGATATCTAAAATTGCAAAAATTGAACACATAGCTCACTCCAAAAAATTCTGTCTTAAACTCAATTGACTATTACTCTGCCATCGAAAACTCAATAATACAAATCTGCATTTAATGATTTTATTGTATTTTTGCGTTTTTACTGTGTGAAATCTTGGTTTTAAATCTGATCAAATGATGATTGTTTAATTTTTTGTGCATTATCGTGTGGTTTATCTATTTCTGTGGCGTTTGGGGTGGTTGGAGATTGGATAATTCTCAATGACAAGCGTTTAAAACCGCTTTGGCGAAATAAGTCGATAAATATCAGTTTTTAGTTTGAATTTTGAACGAAGTAGTTACAGTTTGAGAAGTCTGTAGTTGGTTGTATTAAGGAGGAACAAAAAAAACGCCGACTCGTTAATTGTAAGTCGGCGTGTTGGAAAGCGGTATTTCACTGCTCAGTTAGAAGTTAGTTAGCTCCTTGCTCTTGTGGGCACTTTCTTGGCTTGGCTGTTTTTCTTGTGCTGGGCGCAGTGCATGAAATTCTGTACCTTTGTAGTAACCGGGCCAGTCGTGGTTGTTACCTAATTCGAAGGCGGCTTGGTAGAAGATAGCTAGATCTTCCAGCGCCCCAGAAAGATCCCAATCTTCACGATACTCATCGCAGACATTGTGATAGCAGCCTTTCATTTTCTGTTTCATCTGCGCCTTGTATTGTGCGGTGGCCTCGTCAACTGGTTCACTGCCACCGCCCGCAAATACCGCTGGCACACCTTCTTTGGCGAAGCTGAAATGATCGGAGCGGAAAAAACCGCCTGATTCAGGATATTTCTCGCGTTTGGCGGTGCGGTTTTGACTCTTGAGCGCATTCACTAGATAGTTTTCCAGTTCTGACTTACCTTTGCCGACTATGGTGTAGTCAGTGGTTCGGCCGTAAATATTGGTACTGTCTAAGTTGAATACAGCCACACTTTTGTCGAGTGAATAGATAGGGTTGGCAGCGTAATAACGAGAACCTAATAGGCCTTGTTCTTCGCCTGTCGTGGCGATAAAGGTGACTGAACGTGCGAGAGGGTGACCATTTTTAGCTTGCTTGGCAAACTGGCGCGCAATTTCCAATATGCCTGCGGTGCCAGAGGCATTGTCGAGGGCGCCATTGTAGATCTGATCGCCATCTTTGCTGGCATCTACACCAATATGATCCCAATGAGCGGTAAACAGAATATGTTCATCTGCGCGGCTACTACCGGGCAAGGTAGCAACGACATTGTAGCTGTTGGCATACTCGGCTCTATTTTCAAAGGCAATTGAGGCGGTTTGGTTTAACGCTAGATTGATGGCGCTGGCGGCTGCCCGATCTGAAATGGTTGCTAGTGACAAACCCGAACGATCAAATAGCTCGGTGGCTACATCATAGGTGATCCAACCTTCGACTTGTACACGCTGTGCTTGTTCGGCTGGGCTACGTACCAAATCTTGTTGAGCGCCAGTCCAACTGTTTTCCACGACGGACCAAGGGTAAGAAGCAGGCTTAGTGTCGTGAATGATAATTGCGCCTAAGGCGCCTTGGCGACTGGCCTCCTCGAACTTATAGTTCCAGCGGCCGTAATAGGTCATGGCTTTACCATTAAACTTGCCAGAGTCGGGCCGAGCAAAACCTGGGTCATTGACGAGGATCACCGCTATTTTACCGTGCATATCTATATCTTGATAATCATTCCATTGATACTCTGGCGCATTAATACCGTATCCGACAAATACCAGCGGTGCCTCGTTGATATCTATGCTTGCAATATCATGACGGCTACCTAATACCACATCTTGGCGGTATTTAAGCTGTTGCTCTCCTAATTGAATTTCCTGCTGCTCCGATGCGGTGTAACTCACCATTGGTACCGCCTGGAGGTAATCTTTGCCGTTAGGTTTCTCTAACCCCATTTTTGCGAATGCATTACTCAGGTAATCCAGTGTTAGCTGCTCGCCTTTGGTTGTCGGCGCGCGGCCTTCAAATTCATCTGAAGCGAGGTTTTTTATGTCTTGGCGAAAGCGAGCCTCATCGAAGGTGACGTCGTTTGGCTTGCTAATATTACTTGGGTGTTGGCTACAAGCACTTAGTAAGGCGAGTGCGCAAAGAGGCAAAATTGAACGCATGAATAGGTCCTATTATTGTTGTTTTAGACTTTTTAGCGGTATTAATAGGCATGATGGAGGAAGATTACCCCCTATGGCAAGGGGGCGAGCTGATAATCTATTTGTAAAAATGTTACTTAATATTGCGCGAGCGATTAGCTGCTTAATACTTGGTTTAATTGAGGGCTCAGTACACTCGTCTTAACTTATTGAGCTGATACTAACAATGTCATCACGTGGGACAGTGAAGATTCAAGTATTAGTGGCTTGAGTTGGTATTGTTGGTAGTAATTGATGAGTTGTTATAATTTGATTGACCTTAGTGGTATTTAAGATACTGTGTCTTTATTGATTAAATTATGAAGATAGAAAGCCACTAACATTATGTTTTACTTCCCTAATATAGGTTTGTAAACCTTAGGTTGTGTTGCCATTCTTATACAAAACCAGTGATACTCTTATGGAAAAGTTTATTACGTTTTTTATTTTTTTGGTTCTGGTATGCAGTTCTATTGCGGTGAATGCAGCCGAGTTTTCACCACTACATACCATCGAAAAATTAAGCAATGGTCAGCGGATTTTGGCTTTGCTTAATGATAAGACCCTTGATCCGGACCATAAACGTCATCAATTGGCGCAAGAGATCCCCAAAGAGCAGGCGCAGCAGTCAGCTCATCATGCATTTGCCTATTATCGCATTTTACATGACATAGAGATGTCAAATGGCAGTCCAGAGGCCGCTGAGCTTGCGATATCAAAGATGCTGACTGCGGGACAAAGGCTAAATAAAGTTTGGCTGATCGCCGAAGCGAAAATGTGGCAGGCTACTTTTGCTGTTAAACAGAGTCGTTTTAAAGATGGATTGGCTTTGGTTGATGACGCCATTCGTTTATCGAAGGCTGCTAATTTCGACCATCTGACAGGGCGTTCTTTTAATACCAAAGGAGCGCTTTATTATTTTCAAAATCAGTACTATGTTGCACTTGAGTATTATCTAAACGCTCTCGATATCTTTAGATCACAACCGGCTGATCCTTATGTTAGTAAGGTTCTGTCTAATGTTGCGGTTATCTATGTCGATCTTCAGGAGTGGGATAAAGCTTGGGACTCTAATAATGAGGCGTTAGCACATATTGACGAATATGGCGGCAGCTATGAGCAGTTCAGTGTATTTAATAACAATGCCGCTTTTATATTAGATCAATTAGGTAGGGTGCGTGAGAGCGTTCCCTATTTAATCGCTGCCCAGAAAAATGCTGAGTTAAGTGGCAATTTGCGCGTGAAGGTGAATACCAAGACCTCTTGGGCGCATTATTACCTTTCGATAGAGCAATATCAGTTGGCCGTTGATATAGGTAGAGAGTGTGTTGCACTCGCCTCTGTAAATCGGTATCTGTTATTTGAAAGTGACTGTAGCAGAATATTGGCTAAGGCTTTATTTAATTTGGGGCAAGTTGATGATGCTCTCGTGGCGTTGGTAAAGAGTGAGACCTTATATAGCCAAATAGGTACAAGGGCGGGATTAGCTGATACCTATAATACTTATGCCTTAGTCTATGAGGCGCAGGGAGATTATAAAAGCGCATTGGATTATCAGCGTAAGGCTAACGAAGAAGATAAAGCTTTACTGTTTGATAGGCGAGCCAAGATGAGCCTTGAGTTGAGTAAAAGTTATCAAGAGAAATATCGCCAGCAGGAGCTTGCGGTGTTAAAAGCTGAGAATGATGCGCAAGATGCCCGACTTGCGGAACAAAAACTTCGCGAAAAGCTACTTTTCTTTATTATTTTCGTGTCTGTGATTTCCATTTCACTGTTGATCTGGAAGCGTTACGGACTTGAAAATGATAATAAGAATCTACAAAGTTCTAATCGAGAGCTATATAAGCAGTCTAACCTAGACACCTTAACTGGGCTATATAACCGTCGCTACTTCTTAGATTATTTGGCGCAGCAAGGGCAACTACCAACATCTAAAGATACTAGGGTGTGTCTAGCTATTATCGATATCGATCACTTTAAGAGGGTCAATGACTCCTATGGTCATGATATCGGTGATGAGGTGTTAGTTCGGGTAGGCCAACTAATCCAGAGCAAGATCCGAAAAGATGACCTGCTTATTCGCTGGGGAGGAGAAGAGTTTATTTTATTACTTAGCTGGCCTGAGACCTCTTGTCCACAAACGGTATCAGCACTGACAGGGCACTTCGAGCGTATTCGTCAAGCGATCTGCGAAGCGATAATTGAGGTTGCAGAGTTGCAATTGCACTTAACCGTTTCGGTTGGCGTCGGGCAACCTATAGATGCACTGACCCTCGTTGAATCTTGGCAACTCGTGCTTGATAGTGCAGATAAGGCGCTCTACCTTGCTAAAAGGCAGGGGCGTAACTGTGTGGTGTTAGCGAAGGATGAGTCGTCTATATTGAGAAGTGATTGAAGAGAAGGAATAAAGTAATCGGACTTCAGGCCGCTTACAGTCAATGTTTGTATTGACCAGCTTTTATTCAGCTCCTAGTCTGTAAGGTAAAGGAATGATAGTGAAATAAAACTAAGGACGATAATGAATACCAAACTTGCTTTCAAGTCAGTTTTAGCATCCACCGCTCTACTGTTGGGATTGTCATCACCGTTACTGGCGGCAGATAACTCTACTCCAGGTTATAACAACAAGATCCCTGCTAACATCATGACACCTACCAAGGTTGAAACGAGTATCGGTACATTGGAGTTCCATGACGGAGCGCCAACGGTTGAGACTAGTCGTAAAATTTATGACAACCTCAATACTATTCGTGCAACTGAAACGTTTTTAAATGCGATCCCTATGGCTTCTGTAGAAGCGCTACGAATTGGCCATGAAAGTCTAGGGGTCAGTCAATCAAATCAAGTACTACTGTTTGATAAGTTGATGGACTCAAATCCACTTTTCTTAACCGGTAATACCGACACGGTTTATGCTTCAGCATTTTTAGACCTTGAACGTGATGGCCCCACTGTTGTTGAAGTGCCAGCTGGAATGGGACCAACTACGATTAATGATGCCTTTTTCCGTTTTGTTACGGATATGGGAATCGTGGGGCCTGATAAAGGTAAAGGGGGCAAATACCTGATTTTACCTCCTGATTACAAAGGTGAGGTGCCAGAAGGTTACTTTGTTTCGCGTTCAACAAGTTATACCAATTGGTTCATTGCGCGCGGCTTTTTAAAAGATGGTAAGACAGATTCAGCCGTTCAAGCATTTAAGCAACACCTAAAAATCTATCCTCTGGCCAAGCAGAGTCAGCCGCCAAAGATGGAGTTTCAGTCGGGCAGTGGCTTAGAGTTTAATACGGTGCATGCCAATGATTTTCACTTCTTCAAAGAGATCCAGCCAGTACTAGAGAAGGAGCCTGTGTCATTTATCGACCCCGAACTTCGAGGCTTGATGGCGAGTATAGGGATTCAAAAGGGTAAGCCTTTTGCACCAGACGAACACATGGCCGCTTTACTGACAGACGGTGTTGCAATCGGTAATGCGTCCGCAAGAGCGCTAATGTTTCAACCCCAAGATGATACGGTATACGTATATCCAGATAGGCTTTGGAAAACGGCTTTTATTGGCGGTGATTACCGCTGGTTAATTGATGATGGTGAAGGGGGGCGTAATTTAGATGCCCGCACTTACTTCTTCTATATGGCGACGGTGAACACCCCTGCAATGGCGTTGAAGCTGATTGGAAAGGGCTCTCAATACGCTATGCTAGATAAATCAAAAGACTCAATGTATTTGAACGGTGGCAAGACCTACAAGCTGAATATTCCTGCCGATGTTCCAGCAAAGAACTTCTGGTCGGTGGTTGCTTATGATACGCAAACTCGTTCGGAGTTGCAGACCGGACAGAAATTCCCAAGTCGAAATAATCAGCGTGACGATTTGACCAAAAATGCCGATGGTTCCGTGGATATTTACTTCGGTCCTGAGGCTCCTACAGGCAAAGAGAGTAACTGGATCCAAACAGTACCCAATAAAGGTTGGTTTATTTTGTTACGTCTCTATGGCCCATTAGAATCTTGGTTTGATAAGAGTTGGCAGCCAGGCGATATTGTGGAAGTTAAGTAGATGACTTAGCAGGGTTTTATAAATGGATTATAAAAGGCACCCTAAGGTGCCTTTGTATTTTTGCTATTTAAACATTTCTTTAGTCAGCAGCATAACCGTTAGCCGGTAGTGCTTGACCATCAAGCTGGGCGATGCCGTCTAGCATTGCTAAACGTTGTTGGCTGAACCATTTAACGACTAGCGGGTAAATAGCATGTTCCTGTTCGTGAACACGTTCTGCCAATGTATCGGCAGTATCGTCTTCATAAACGGGGACTTTAGCCTGTAAGATCACTGGACCGGCATCAAGCTCTGGCGTAACAAAATGCACGCTTGCTCCATGCTCGGTATCTTTTGCATCGATTGCGCGTTGGTGGGTGTTCAAACCTGTATATTTAGGCAAGAGTGAAGGGTGGATGTTAACCATCTTACCTTCAAAACGTTGCACAAATTCGTCACTTAAAATGCGCATAAAGCCTGCTAAGACCACAAGATCTGGCTGGTACTTTTCTATCACTTTAAGCAAGCGTGCATCGTACTCTTGTCTAGTTTCACCTGTGTGAGCTATCACGCAGCTGGTATCAATCTCGTTGTGATGAGCGCGAACTAATCCGTAGGCGTCGGGCTTATTACTGATGACACCAACAACTTCGGCTTGAAGGTTATCATCGCAACCATCGATAATGGCTTGCAAATTACTGCCATTACCTGAAATTAATACTAAAACGCGACAACTCTGGGGCATTACAGGATCTCCACTTGCTCTTCTTCGCCGTTACGCTTGGCAATGTTTCCGATTAACCATGCGTTTTCGCCTTCTGCATTTAGCAGTGTTAAGGCTGAATCGACTTTATCTGCTGGTAGGGCGACAACCATACCAACACCACAGTTGAAGGTACGATACATTTCAAATTCTGAAATATTACCGTTTTCCATCAACCAGTTAAATACGACTGGCCATTGCCATGTGTCGCTGTTTACCACTGCTTTGCAATCTTCAGGTAGTACGCGTGGGATATTTTCCCAGAAGCCACCACCTGTAATATGTGACATTGCATGAACATCGTGCTCTTCAAGCAACTTAAGCAGTGATTTTACGTAAATTTTTGTAGGTTCAAGTAAATGGTCGATCAGAGGTTTACCTGCCAGTTCTTGCTCAGGATCTGCCTTGCTCACTTCTAATACCTTGCGGATAAGCGAAAAACCATTTGAATGAGGACCGCTTGAAGCTAATGCGATAAGCGCATCACCGTCTTGCACTTTAGTGCCGTCGATGATTTCTTCTTTCTCTACAACACCAACGCAGAAACCTGCTAGGTCGTAGTCTTCACCTTCGTACATGCCTGGCATTTCAGCAGTTTCACCGCCAATTAATGCACAGCCTGATTGTACACAGCCTTCAGCAATCCCTTTTACTACAGCTGTAGCAACTTCAACATCAAGTTTGCCTGTAGCATAGTAGTCTAGGAAGAACAGAGGCTCTGCACCTGCAACGATAAGGTCGTTTGAACACATGGCAACTAAATCAACACCAACGTTATCGTGCTTTTTGTAATCGATAGCAAGACGTAACTTAGTGCCAACACCATCAGTGCCTGAAACCAGTACTGGATGCTTATACTTAGTTGGTAGCTCACAAAGTGCACCAAAACCACCTAGGTTGCCCATAACTTCTGGACGGCGGGTACGTTTTACTGCTGACTTGATGTTGTTAACTAGTGCATTTCCGGCATCAATATCAACGCCTGCATCTTTATAGCTTAGTGGGGTAGTAGGAGTGCTCACGGAGATCCTCTTCGGGTACGGGTATAGATTGTTATAGGATTTTATGCGGCGCCATTCTACCAGCTTGTGGTTAGCGTCGAAAGCTAAGTTTTTCAATAAACTTAGCGACAGAGGTCACGATTTACCGCCTTTTTGAAACTTTAAGTTTGCCTACGCGAACAAATCTACTAAAATCGTTAAAATTTACCGTAAAAAATACGTTAGAAAACTAGGAGAACAAGATGAAAGTCGTTGAAGTTAAACATCCTTTAGTCCGTCATAAAATTGGATTAATGCGCGAAGCTAATATCAGCACCAAGCGTTTTCGCGAACTAGCGGCAGAAGTGGGCAGTTTACTAACATATGAAGCAACGGCTGACTTTGAAACTGAAAAAGTCACTATTGAAGGTTGGAATGGTCCTGTTGAAATTGAACAGATCAAAGGTAAGAAGGTTACTGTAGTACCTATCTTACGTGCCGGCCTTGGTATGATGGATGGCGTATTAGAGCACGTTCCAAGTGCGCGTATCTCTGTTGTGGGTATTTACCGTGACGAAGAGACACTTGAGCCAGTTCCATACTTTGAAAAACTTGCAAGCAACATGCCTGAGCGCATGGCGTTAGTGGTTGACCCAATGCTTGCGACTGGTGGTTCGATGATCTCTACCATCGACCTACTAAAAGAGCGTGGTTGTACAGCGATTAAAGCTCTTGTACTCGTAGCTGCACCAGAAGGTGTTGCTGCACTTGAGAAAGCGCATCCGGATATCGAGCTTTATACTGCGTCAATTGATGACTGCCTAAACGAGCAAGGCTACATTTTGCCAGGTCTTGGTGATGCAGGTGATAAGATTTTTGGTACTAAATAAGTATTTATAAATCTCAAAATAAGAAAAGGAGCCAAATGGCTCCTTTTTTGTTTTCATTTTTATAGGACCTAGAGCACCATGGCGGCAATCCAACCAAACACTAGCAAAGGAATGTTGTAGTGAATAAAGGTTGGGATAACGCTGTCTTTCATGTGATCGTGCTGACCGTCAGCATTAAGGCCTGCGGTTGGGCCTAAGGTCGACTCTGATGCTGGCGAGCCCGCATCACCTAGCGCTGCCGCGGTGCCAACTAGAGCAATCGTGGCTTCAACTGAGAAGCCAAAGCTCATGGCTAAAGGTACATAGATTGCAGCAATAATAGGGATGGTTGAAAACGATGAGCCGATGCCCATAGTGATAAGTAAGCCGACAAGTAGCATTAAAAAGGCGGCTAGAGCTTTGTTATCGCCAATCGCCGTATTCATTATTTCGACTAAGCTAGCAACATCCCCCGTGCCTTTAATCACTGCGGCAAAACCTGCGGCTGAGATCATGATAAAACCAATGTTGGCCATCATACGCACGCCTTGGTTGAAGATATCTTGATCCGCAACATGCTTGAGGGCACCAGAGAAACTAAACACAATAAAGCCAATCAAAGCACCGAAAATCATTGAGCCAGTATAAAGCTGGACGACTAAGGTTGAAACAACAGCAATAGCGGCGATAGCAATATTACGTTTATTTAGACTTTCTTCTGGCTCAGCTGCAAGAATTTGCTCTTCTTTATATTCACGTGGCTTACGATAGCTAATAAAAATTGCGACCAACAAACCGAACACCATACCAAGAGCTGGGATAATCATGGCTGGCGCGACTTGCGCTTGGACTGCTTGTAAATCATTACTATTGAGGTTGGTTAACAAGATGTCGTAAAGGAAGATACCACCAAAACCGACAGGTAATACCATGTAGGTTGTCACTAAACCGAAAGTCAATACACAAGCCACTAAACGCCGATCCATTTTTAATTTTGACATCACATGCAGTAAAGGTGGGATCAAAATTGGAATAAAGGCGATGTGAATGGGTAAGAGGTTCTGTGAAGAGATAGCCATCGCAAGAATAGATAATAGCAGCACCCAACGCACTCGTTGATTGTTGGTACTATTTTGTTCTTTACCTAATAAGCTAATAACCTTATTTGAGATTAAAGTTGTTAAACCTGAATGGGAAAGGGCAACAGCAAAGGCACCTAATAAGGCGTAGCTTAAGGCGATTTGAGCACCGCCGCCAAGACCAGTATTAAAAGCCGCGACCGTTTGATGCAGATCCATGCCGCCAACAAGTCCTGCGACTAATGCGGACACTGTAAGTGCAATGACGATATTCACTCTAGCTAAACTGAGGCCTAACATTAGGCATACAGCGATGACAACAGCATTCATAATATGATTAATCTATTTCTTATATTTGAGGTATTCAGCCATTTTTGCCTGTTACTGCCCCAGATGTCCAGCATCAGCAAGCTATATCTTGAATTCAATCTGGTTTGTGAATTAGCTGTAGCTAAATATGAAAATAAAGTGTGAATGGTAATGTGGGGATTTGGTGTTATTGTGCAGACTGTAATCGGTTAATCAAATGTTCATTTAAAAAGGTGATATTGTTCTCAAATAGCTTGTGCAAAGAAATACACTGCCTATAATGCTTTAGATTTAAAACGAAACAGCGTTTTTAGCAATCCATAGACGGAGAAATAAAATGAGCGTATTAGTAGGCCGTCCGGCCCCTGATTTTACAGCTGCTGCGGTACTAGGTAATGGTGAAATTGTTGATAGCTTTACCCTATCAGAAGCAATTAAAGGAAAGCCAGCTGTAGTATTCTTCTATCCACTTGACTTCACTTTCGTGTGTCCATCAGAGTTGATCGCTTTCGATCACCGCATGGACGAGTTCAAGAAGCGTGGCGTTGAAGTTATCGGTGTTTCAATCGACTCTCAGTTTACTCATAACGCATGGCGTAACACACCAGTAGACAAGGGCGGTATTGGCCAAGTTCAATACACTCTAGTTGCTGACGTTAAGCACGAGATTTGTAAAGCTTACGATGTAGAGCATCCAGAAGCGGGTGTTGCATTCCGTGGCTCTTTCCTAATCGACAAAGAAGGTCAGGTTCGCCACCAAGTCGTTAATGACCTGCCACTAGGCCGTAACGTTGACGAAATGATCCGTATGGTTGATGCACTTCAATTCCATGAAGATCACGGTGACGTATGTCCAGCGGGTTGGGAAAAAGGTGACAAGGGTATGGATGCAAGCCCAGAAGGCGTTGCTTCTTACCTAACTGATAATGCAGACTCTCTATAATTATTAAGTTGTAGTTAGTGTTAGCATAATAAAAGCTGCGTTAATCGCAGCTTTTTTGTATAAAAAGAGTTTTTTAAGCTTTAGCGTTAAAAGCAGAATGGGATTTCTGCAGAATTAATACATAAAGGATATTGTATGAACCCGATGGAGTTTAATATTCCGGCCGAGGACAAACACTCGTTTGCCCAATACTTCCAACAACACATCGCGCCCAAATGGCGTCGCTATGAAGCAAAACGTATACCTATTGTCGCTAAATACCAAGAGCGAAGAAAAATTAGTCAACCGATTTCTTATATAGCCATATTCTCAGGATTGTTTGGTTTTGCTTGTATGTTTTATGCTTTAGCTATTTCTAATGGCGATGGTTTTGCGCTTGTTGGTGGTTTGCTGTTGTTTATTTTTGCAATGATTGTGACCGTAGCGGTAAATTTTTGGGCGGGAAGCGAAACATTTAAGTTTCGTGATGGCGTCATTAAAGTCATTCATCAGCTTGTGCTGGGTTACTTTGGTGAGAGCTTTATGCTTAACCCTAAGAATCTACCAGCGCTTAAAGAGTATGAGCGGTATGGTATTTTGCCTAAATACGATAGAGGCTTTTTTCAAGATAGTGTTAAAGGTGAATATAAAGGTATAGCTTTTCTTGTTCGCGAGCTCAATCTATCTGTAGCTAATGGTACCGAAGATAATAAAACTAAATATAAAACCATTTTCGACGGTATTGTTATTGAGTTTGATACTTTTAAAAAATTTGTTGGTGAAACTCAGGTGAGGCTAGATAAGGGCGCTATTGGTAATAAATACCAAGCCTTTAAACAGGATTTGTCTCGAGTGAAGCTTGAGGATGTGAACTTTGAGCGTCAATTTGAGGTTTATAGTAGTGATCAGATTGAAGCGCGTTATTTGTTAACTCCAACTACCATGGCACGCTTTCAGTCATTATCTAGTTTTTATGGCTCGCAACTAGAAGCGAGCTTTAAAGAGGGGAAACTGTTTATGAAAATACCCACTAAGCATAATTACTTTGACTCTAAGTTAGATATCCTTAAACCGTTGGATTTTAGCTATGATATTGAGCAGCTTTTTAGAGAGCTTCATCAGATCTTTGCCGTAATCGATGCGTTAAAGCTTGATGATAAGACTGGGCTTTAGAGTGGTTAAGTAAGCGTGGATACTTGGAATAGTCACTGATTTGGTTTTATGGCGCTAGCAGTTTAAACAAAAAGACGAAGATGGATTGTCTTCGTCTTTTTGTTTGCTATAGCGCGATTTACATCAGCAAGCTTTTGTTCGCTAAATCTAAAATGATTAGCTCAGCTCACTTGGCTCTGAAGGAGTCGTATCGATATCATTTAGGCTTTTATCGGTTTCATCAGCAATAAACGGCCAGCCTCCTAGCGCTTTCCAGCGATTGACGATAAGGCAGAATAGCTCTGCTGTGCGTTCAGTATCGTAAAGAGCAGAATGCGCTTCGCGATTATCGAAAGCAATACCAGCCATCGCACAGGCTTTTGCTAGTACAGTATGTCCAATTGCTAATCCCGCTAATGTCGCGGTATCAAAGGTGGCAAAAGGGTGAAATGGCGTACGCTTGAGGCTATTACGTTCTATAGCTTGGGTGACAAAGCCGTGATCGAAAGACGCATTATGAGCAACAATAATACTGCGATGACAACCTGCCGCTTTTTGTGCTTTTTTGACTTCTTTAAAGATCTCTAAAAAGGCTTCTTTCTCACTGACGGCACCACGGAGTGGGTTGGTTGGGTCGATACCGGTAAAAGCCAGCGCTTCAGGCTCAAGATTTGCACCTTCGAAGGGCTCAATATTAAAATGGAGCGTTTTATCAAGCCCGAGTACACCGTCCTCGTCCATTTTCAGCATGCTGACTGCAATTTCTAATAGTGCATCAGTTTTCGCGTTAAAACCCGCGGTTTCAACATCGATGACCACTGGGAAATACCCTCTAAAGCGGTTTTTCATTAAGTTAGGGTCAAAAGTGTCAGTCATTAAAATTTCCCAAAAGTGTGCAGGCGCCTATTATGCTGCAACTGATATACACTGTCATGTGTGTTTGGTCGTTTTATAGGCTAAAGAAAGATAAATCTTTGCCGATAGAAAGGGGTGATACAAATTGAGAGAGTAATTTTATGCGGCTTAGGGTTATTTTAGCATCATTATTGTGCCTACCTTTTTTTGCGAATGCAGAGTTGAGGCAGTATGTCGCTTCTTTGGAGGAGTCGCAGTGGCGTTTAAGTGGCAATAATCCAATAATGTGCCGTCTTGAGCACGATATTCCGGCCTATGGTAAAGCGGTCTTTACCAGCCGGGCTGGTAAAGACCATAACTTGAACTTCACCCTAGATATGTGGGTTAAGCCCGATCAGGTTACTCAAGCTAAGTTGATGAGTATGGCTCCAGCTTGGCGCCCAGGAGTGCTGTCAAAAGAGATCACAGAGCTTACTTATCAGAAGTACTTTAGTGGAGAGGTTCCACGTAACGCCGCTTGGTCAATGCTTGCTGAGTTAGAAAGTGGAATGCAACCAACTTTCTATTATGCCGATTGGTATAATGAAGCGAATAAGATCGCGGTCGGTCTCTCGGCGGTGAACTTTAGACGCCAATATGCAGAGTTTAAGTCGTGTTTGTCTTCGTTATTACCCTATTCGTTCGAGGATATCGCCTTTACGGTACTAACCTATGAATCTGGTGGTACAGAGTTAACTCGTTATGCAAAATCACAGATTGCAAGAATACAAGAGTATTTAGCTTACGACCAAAATGTTGACTTGGTTCTGATAGATGCCTATACCGATAGTTATGGCGGTCGCAGTGTGAATCAAAAAGTATCTGAAAAACGTGCGGATTCGGTGAAGGAATTTTTTGTAGCAAGTGGGATTGGCCAAAATCGTATTCATACACTCGGTCATGGCGAGAGGAGGCATGTGGCCTCTAACGAGACGATTGATGAGCGGGCGCGAAACCGTAGGGTCGTGATTAGAATAAGTAAACCACTCTAGCCAACCATGAAACACTGAAGAGCCTAGCTTAATCGCTGGGCTTTTTTGTGGCTGAAGTTTATCGCCGTCAGGAGTTAGTCGCCAACTTTAAAATAAAAAAAAGCCCGCTTACAAGGTAAGCGGGCCGCAAAAATAAATCATTGCAATCAACAAATTGAAGGAAGGAAGTCAAGCATAAGAACCAGGGATATAACTCCCGTGGAAGACCACGAAAGTTTAAGAGTTCTTTGTTTCCGAATCTGCTAGGCAGACACTTCCTGAAAACGAGACGAATTATAGGCTTGGCGTTCAGGAGTGACAAACTAGAATAATTAGCATTTGATATTAGTTTTGCTAATGCGAGTTCCTTGTCGGTTTGCTGCTAAAAGATACGGAACCCCCTAATATTG
>NZ_BPET01000008.1 GCF_019654915.1 Shewanella sp. MBTL60-007
TTGTCTGGAAACCATAGAGCTGTGGTCCCACCTGAATCCATTCCGAACTCAGAAGTGAAACACAGTATCGCCGATGGTAGTGTGGGGTCTCCCCATGTGAGAGTAGGTCATTTCCAGGCGCCAAATAACGAGAAAGCCCGCTACGATGTAGCGGGCTTTTTTCGTTATTGCCTGGAAAGATGACCGAACGAACATGGGGAAGTAGAGAGTGCATGCGAAGCATGCTTCAAATCATGTGATAGTAGGGTGAACGCGGAGAGCTTGCTCGAAGCTGGCCATTTCCAGGCTTTAAATTAAGTGAAGAAGCCACCTACTCTTATATGATAAAAGCAGGTGGCTTTTTTGCGTTTGGGCTACACAAAAGTAATTAAGATTACCTAATCAATGTATCGTTACCGGTTAAGTTGACTTTTCTACTTAAGCACGTACGTGCAATACCTACTCCCAACGTCAACCCGCCGCTGAGCGGGGCCAGAAACTGCATCCATGCGTTTCAGGCATTCGGCATATCTGACGTTTAGGACTAACAAATGCCTTGATGGCATGGATGCCAAGGAAAGGCCATGTGCCTTGCCTCCAGCTACGAAAGCAAGCTTCTCCGCGTTCACTCTTCACTTAAAGCAGAGGGGCTGAATACTGCGTATTCAAAGCGCCAGATTTTCACCCCTATGTGTTCGCTGCGCGAACTACGAGAGTAGGGGAGTATCGCGCTAGCGTAACTGGAAAAGCGAGTAGAGCCACTTTTGTGGCTCATGGATGTTCGTAAGAGTGGCTGTTAGCTAAGGATTTTATTAAGGATAGCGTTATTCGCTTCGGGGAAATCGTATTGACTAAGTTGGTTCATTTTAACCCATTCAATCTCTTGGCCTTCTACTCCTGTAGCTTGGCCACTGAAATCTTTTACCCAATGTACATCAAGAAATACCTTTTTATCGCCGTAGTCATGATGAATTTCCATGAGAGGATATGTGTTTAGAACATCTAGATTAACTTCTTCTTTCAGCTCTCTTATAAGCGCTTCAGATGTCGTTTCTGTATCTTCTACCTTACCCCCTGGGAATTCCCATTTACCTCCTTGATGGAGATGCTGTGGGCGCTTAGCGATGAGAATTTGCTCATTAGAGTCTTGGATTACACCAACTGCAACGTGGATCTGTTTGATCATGAGTTCTTATCATCGTTATAAGGATTTTCATCGAGGAAAAAGTCCGCTTCATCATAACCGAGTTGATCTAACATTTCAGGATCGAATTCAGGCTTGACGGGAATAGCGTTTTTCTCTGAGGCCCAGTCGCCTAAGTCAATAAGCTTACAGCGCTCGCTACAAAAGGGCTTAAATTCAGATTCTGCATTCCATGTAACTGGCGTTTGACAGGTGGGGCATTTAACGGTTAAAGACATAGTGGGCCTTGTCAGATGTTTTGCTGATGGTTACAAAGTGTATTAGCAGATTTTAAAGTGTTAGGGGCAGGTTGCCAACTCGAATTCAACGGTTTGGTCCGAGTGTTTTTGCTGATCAAACTGTACAAAGTGTATAGCGTAGCGATTTCTATGGCCGCTAATCGTTGGGTAGCATCCTAGATCGGCTGAGAGCTTAACTCGTATTAAAGACAGTGCCTGCTCACTATTACCTTGGTAGAAGCCACCGGAGGCTTGCTTAATTTGATACTCTGTTGTCTGTCTGGTTAAGTCTAGAAGCAGCTTAACTGGTGATAATAGGCTTGCGAAATGGCTAACCCAGTCTTGATATTCCGCTTGACGATCTTCCCACGGTTTAGCCAGCCAATAGTGTAGTTGTGGTAGATCGAAATTGCAGCTTGCGCCAGGCATATTAAATCTTTGCCTGAGGGCCGTTAAGAAACGGTCTTGCTTAAGTTGGTGACCTGTTCTCTGTGCTACCTGCAGTACGTCTCTAGCTGCTGACAGTTTTGATATATATAGCTCAATTTGCTCGTCATTTATGGAGGGTAGTGATTGCCATTTTGATAACGCGAATAGCTGCCTATCTAAGTCTTTGAGCACTTCTCCTCTATAGTCACAGCGTTCTGAGAGTTCGCATAGGGAAAATAGGGGATAAAAACAGCGGTGTTGGTGATCATGATCTAGGTTAGCCTGTAGCTGCTGAGCTAAATACTCAAGGCGTAAGTAGCTACGGATTTTTTCATTTAGAGGCTGTTCGTAGATCAGTTCAGTCATGGCGTTATTCAAGAATTACTGGATAATTTTAAATAAAAGTTATGTAGTGCTTCTACCTTGCACTTTAACGCCGATATCTTTCCTTGATTGTCTATGACATCATCAGCTTTTGACAGTTTCTCAGCTCTTGAAGCTTGACTGCCTATTATATTTTTAACTTGCTGGGCGGTAACACTATCTCTGCACATGGTCCGCTGTTGTTGGAGTTCTGGTGAAATATCCACCAAAAGTGTCCGATCTACTAAGCTATCTAACCCGTTCTCAAATAGCAAGGGCACAACCATAATTACATAATTTGATTGCGCTTGCTCACATTGCTTCAGCATGGTTTCACGTATTAATGGGTGAAGTAGTCCGTTTAGCCATACTCGCTCTGCATCGTCTTGGAAAATCCGTTCTCTCAGCTTTGCTCTATCTAGGCTGCCATCATCTAATAAGATATCATCGCCAAAATGTTGGGCGATTTGAGCTAGGCCATCGGAGCCCTTCATAACAACGTCTCTGGCAATCACATCTGCATCGACAAGCGTTATGCCTAGCTCTGCAAACAGATTGGCTACAGTCGTTTTGCCACTGCCAATACCACCTGTTAATCCAACAATATAATCAGCCATTGCTTTTCCTTTATGTGTGTATGGCCTTTATAAGGTCGATAGGTACCAGTTTGTTATGCTCTCACCCCAGATCATCGCAATCCAGCCAGCCGCCGCAATGTAAGGACCAAAAGGAATGGGGTTACCGTGATTTAATTTCTTGAATACTATAAGTGCGATACCCACTATGGCACCAACTAGAGATGATAGTAAGATAATGAGCGGCAGTACTTGCCAGCCGAACCAGGCACCAAAAACGGCTAACAGCTTAAAGTCGCCGTAGCCCATACCTTCTTTGCCTGTTAATAGTTTAAACAGCCAAAATACGCTCCATAAACTCAGATAACCTGCAGCAGCACCAATTAACGCATCGGATGTGGTTGCAAAAGTGCCACCTAAGTTGATGATAAGACCCAGCCATAACAGAGGCAGAGTGAGCTGATCTGGCAGTAGCATCTCATCTAGATCTATGCCGGTTAAAGCGATAAGGCTGAAGGTGAGTATTGTGGTGAGTGCAAACTCTAACGTTGGGCCAAAGTGCCAAGCTAGAAATGCGACTAGTGCGCCAGTAATAAGCTCCACGATAGGATAACGGGCAGAGATTTTAGTGCTACATGAAGCGCACTTACCTTTTAGCATCAACCAGCCAAGAATCGGGAGGTTGTGGATAGCCTTAATATTGGTTTTGCACTTAGGGCAAGCCGAGCCCGGAACAACGATATTGTACTTTTCAGGGAACGCATCGATAGGGGCTTCGAGTTGTTTTTTATTGCTTTCAAACACCTCTTTTTTGTATTCGCTGAGGTAATGATTACATTCTTGCTGCCATTCGCGTTTCATCATCACCGGCATGCGGTGAATCACAACGTTTAAAAAGCTACCAATCACGGCGGCAAAGATAAAGCTTAATGCAATAAACAGCCAAGGAGTCTGGCTAAAAACAGAAATTAGATCAGTCATTATTTTTCTTTATGGTAGTGTTAGTTATTAGCCCACTACTTTACCCATCTGGAAGATTGGTAAGTACATAGCAACAATAAGGCCACCAACAACGGTGCCGATAACCACCATCATAATAGGTTCTATCAAGCTTGATAAGCCATCAACTGCATCATCGACTTGCATTTCATAGATATTAGCCACTTTATTGAGCATGTTATCCAATGAGCCGGACTCTTCGCCGATCATCACCATCTGGATCAACATATCGGGGAATAGGCCTGTGGTGCGCATGGCGACATTCATCTGCATGCCCGACATCACTTCGGTGCGAATTTTCAAAATTGCTTTACGGTAAACGGCGTTCCCTGATGCTCCAGCCGCTGACTCTAAACCATCGATTAAAGGTACACCTGCGGCGAAGGTGGTCGCCAGAGTTCGTGCAAAGCGGGCCATAGCGCCCTTATGTAAAATCGGTCCAATAGCGGGTATTTTTAAGATAAATGCATCTACCTGATCTCTAAATTTTTGAGAGTTTTGATGGGTTTTTTTAAATGAAAAAACAGCAATAGCGATTGCGGCGACAAAGAAATACCATGAACTTTCAAGTCCTCGAGATATCTTTAATACAAACTGGGTAAAGGCTGGGAGTTCTGCACCGAAGCCTTTAAAGATCTCTTCGAACTGAGGCACAACAAAAAGTAGCAGTAATGTTGTAACTAAAATTGCCACTATCACGACCGCTGCAGGGTAGAACATCGCCTTTTTAATTTTTGATTTCAGCGCTTCAGATTTTTCTCTGTAGGTGGCTATCCGGTCGAAAACAGTATCGAGGGAGCCTGAATGCTCGCCTGCGGCAACGAGATCGACATAGAGGTCATCGAAGTATTTTCTATGGGGCCTGAGTGCATCGGAAAGAGGTACACCAGATTGAATTTCGGCAAGAATTGTCGCCAAAAGCTCACGCATCTGGGCTTTTTCATGGCCACGGCCAAGTAACTCTATGGTTGTTACTAAGGGGACGCCAGCAGCCAACATGGTTGCAATTTGGCGGGTCACCATGGCGATATCCATGGGTTTTATTTTTGGATCTCCAAGTTTGAACAGTGGAGCAGCCTGTTTTTTTACAAGCTTTGGAGTTACCCCTTGGCTTTTAAGTT
This sequence comes from Shewanella sp. MBTL60-007, assembly GCF_019654915.1. Lineage (GTDB taxonomy): Bacteria > Pseudomonadota > Gammaproteobacteria > Enterobacterales > Shewanellaceae > Shewanella. Next base: position 4,889 of record NZ_BPET01000008.1, read on the forward strand.
GAGCGCGTATTTCTGCGCTGGATACCCCTCTTAACTCTCCTGATGTTTTGGACCCATCACGCTTAGTTCCCTTCCATTCGAAGGTGACTACTTTAGGCTCATCCTTAGCTTTTTTGGCGCGAGGCTTTTTACTTTTTATTGTTGCCGTAGCCATATTGGTTCCTTTTAATTGAGATGTTTGTTGCTCAGCCTAAAATAACCTAAGCCGTTAGAAGCTGGTGACGCGGTTTATTTCAGCGATACTGGTCACACCTTGAATGACCTTTAACAATCCGGACTCACGTAGGTCGCGCATGCCTTGTAGTTTAGCTCGTTTCAGAATTTGTAATGAGTTACCGCCTTCCATGATGGTACGGGCTATTTCATCGGACATCTTCATCACTTCATAGATACCGACTCGGCCTTTATAGCCGCCAGAGCAGAGGTCGCAACCTACAGGTTTAAATGGAGTAATTCCAGCATCGACCTGCTGTTGATTAAAGCCAAGTTTAAGTAGCTCCTCGGCAGGTATATCTTCAGCTTCCTTGCAAGTTGGACAGAGGCGCCTTGAGAGTCGCTGGGCAATAATCAGGTTAACCGAGCTGGCGATGTTATAGCCGGGGACGCCCATATTGATTAAACGGGTTAGGGTCTCGGCTGCCGAGTTGGTATGTAGGGTGGATAGTACTAAGTGACCCGTTTGCGCCGCCTTGATGGCGATCTCTGCAGTTTCTAGGTCTCGAATTTCCCCCACCATGACTACATCGGGGTCTTGACGTAGGAATGAGCGCAGCGCAGAGGCGAAGGTTAAGCCTGCTTTTAGGTTGATATGAACTTGGTTCACCCCTTCGAGGTTAATTTCCACGGGATCTTCGGCGGTAGAGATATTGCGCTCTTGGGTATTGAGAATATTGAGGCCGGTATAAAGTGATACCGTTTTACCCGAGCCTGTAGGCCCAGTAACCAGAATCATCCCCTGAGGCTTGGCTAGCATCTCTTCATACATCAGTCGCTGGTCATCTTCATAGCCAAGCTTCTCGATACCGAGCTGGGCGGAAGAGGAGTCCAAGATACGCATTACTATCTTCTCGCCCCAGATGGTGGGCAGGGTGCTGACACGAAAATCGATAGATTTAGTGCGAGAAAGCTTCATCTTGATGCGGCCATCTTGTGGAATACGGCGCTCGGCAATATCCAGTTTTGACATCACCTTTAAGCGTGCGGAGATGCGGCCTGATAAATTTACTGGTGGCTCAGACACTTCATGCAAGATACCATCGATGCGAAAACGGATGCGGTAGCGCTTCTCATAGGGCTCAAAGTGCAGATCCGATGCACCCTTACGGATCGCATCGGTCAAAATCTTATTAATATAGATGACAATCGGCGCGTCATCTTTGCCATCGCTATCCTGCTCTTCATTGCGTTTATCGGTGTCGGTGACTTCGATACCCGCTAAAGCTTCCTCATCAATTGAGCTTAAGTCGAGACCACTTATGTCATCTTCAAGAATAGTTTCAAGCGCTTTGCAGAGTTTATCGTCTTCCACCAGAATCGCTTCGGCATGTAGGCCTGCGCTGAACTGAAAGTCTTCCAGTGCGGCAATATTGGTGGGATCGGAGGTGGCGATATAGAGACGGTTGCCACGTTTAAACAGCGGCAAACATTTATGCTTGTCGATCAGCTTCTTATTGATGAATTCTTCTGGGATTGAGCCAATATCGAATTCGTTGAGGTCAAGCAGCGGCGTACCATACTCTTCATAGCAGAGCTCGGCTATTTTACGGGCATCGATTAGGTTTTCAGAGATAACGGTGGAGACGAGTGATGCTTTATTCTTACGGGATTTAGTGATAGCTAGTGCTATCTGCTCTTCTGTGAGCAAATTTTTACGTATGAAGAGAGTTGATAAGCCTAGGTGTAAGCCTGTCGTTGGCATAAATAAACCTACTTTAGCTTGAGTAGCTGGCCAAAAGGGCAATCATCCCCTTCTGACCAGCAGTTGCTTAGTTAAGCAGCAGCTTTTACATTTTTGCCTGCACCGTCAGCACATTGTTCTTTTGTTGTTCCAGTCACACCGGTTGCTACATCAGCGGTATACTCAACTGTACCAGAATCACCTACAGTAGCTGTAATCACACAAATGCCATCATCAAAGGAAATTTTGCCACCACTTTCTTCTGCAAAAGCGGTGTCTGTCGGTGTAACAGTTAATTCTGCAACGTTAGTACCATCATTTTTAATGGAATCACAGCCAACGCCTGATTGAACGCAAGCGACAGCTTTTGATGTGTACGCACTAACCCCTTTCATTGCTGCACCGCCATGAGCTGCGGCAACATAATCGCGATAAGCTGGAAGCGCTACCGCAGCCAAGATACCGATAATCGCCACTACGATCATCAATTCAATTAGGGTGAAGCCCTTAGCGTTATTCATGTTTGATTTCATCATGCTTTTCATGTCTATCTCCATTAGAAAGCTTTGAATCACGTTTGAACGCAGACTGTTGCTATTCAAATCGCTATTCGTACTGTGTATATCACTGTTTACATCAGTGAATAGTGCTTCAACCCTGCTCGATGCTCCTGCGCTAGCATGTCGCGACTCCTTATACTAATGGTCACAACTAAGGCTGATACTGGCTATTGCCTGAGAGTATCTCGCTTAGCTACTTAGTGACGCATAGCGCGACTTTAGGTATCCGTTTCTATCTTAAATATAAAAAGTTAAATTTAAAGGTCACCCGCCGTTATTGTTAACGTGTTTCATCTTCAGAAAAATTCAGTATTAACAAATTTGTTCAGTAAGTTTGTATTACTTTTTTTAACTGAAGCTTACTCAGTTTTGGTTAATAAATGATCTGTTTCATTTTCGTTAAGCCAAAGCTGTTGTTATATCAATAACGAGTTAACCAAGCCGGCAATCTCGCCTAAGTGCAAGTTAGTACAAAGTTAATAAAAATGGAATAGTGAATTGCCATAAAGTAGCTTTTTAATTGCTAATTTTTCTAAAAATAAGTAATTGCGGTCGCTTTGGTTATAGCGGTTGTTTGACTGTGTTTAAAATATTGGCACTTATGGTTAAGGTGTCATTTTTTTGATGATCGATTCATGAGCTTTTTATAAAAGCTAATGCCCCTAAATACTCTATGGATATACTGATGCTGCAAGCTGCTATGCGCCGCTTATTTGCATTTAGGCTAGGAGAGGAACAATAAAGGTTAATGCTAATGGGAAACTCAAAGCCGAGTAACTTGTTTGTGAAGCCTAATCAAGGGCTGCAGGATTGACTTAAATGTTAAATTTTGGCGATTGGGTCGTGACGCTAAATAAACTTAAGCTTTGTTTTTATTTTATTAGTTGGGCGCGTGTGATTAGAAAAATATACCTATTTGGTCATTGGGTTAGTTTAACATTTCTTTCCTATCTTGATTAAATATAGGGAGTAAAAGCGTTTTAAACGCATTTCTATTCATTTCGATAAAAACGTTATCTGGCAGGTTAATTTGAGAGTGGACGGTAAAGTTTATCTGATGAGCAGGTTATTTGTTGGCAATTTTAGGCGCGACTTTTAAATGCGTTTTGCTTTAACTAAAAAAGCCCAAGCGTTTAGCTTAGGCTTTTTGTTGATGATTATCTCATCTCATCTTGTCTTGAATGTGGCTGAAGGGTTACTTAAGCCTTAACGATAGATCTAGTGCGCGCACATGCTTGGTCAATGCGCCTACTGAGATATAGTCGACGCCCGTTTTGGCGAAGTTACCTATGGTCTCAAGGGTTACATCACCGGATACTTCAAGCTTCACGCCAAGCCCTCTGTCTTTGTAACTATTATTCAGTTCGACCGCTTCAAGCATCATGGTGATGTCGAAGTTATCTAGCATGACGATATCAGACTGGGCATCGAGGGCTTGTTTTAATTCGTCAATGCTCTCCACTTCGACTTCGACCAGTTTGTCAGCATGTAGTTCTCTGGCTGTTTGAATGGCCTTGGCGATACCGCCACAGGCCATGATGTGGTTTTCTTTAATTAAAAACGCATCAAAGAGCCCTATACGATGATTTTGCCCACCGCCGCACGTCACTGCATATTTTTGCGCCGTACGCAGGCCCGGAATGGTTTTACGGGTATCAAGCAGGCGTGTGTGAGTGCCAGATAAACGATCTACGTAGTGTTTAGTTAACGTGGCGACACCCGATAAGGTTTGGATGAAGTTCATCGCTGTTCGCTCACCGGTGAGGATGGCTCTAGCGGGGCCCTCTAGCTCGCAAAGGAGTTGGTTGGGCAGCACTAAGTCACCATCATCAACATGCCAATGTAGGGCGACTTCGCCACCTAATTGATTAAAAACCTGTTCGGCCCAGGCTTTTCCGCAAAAAACGCCCTCTTCACGGGTGATGAGTGTGGCTTGAGCGAGTTTTTCTGCTGGGATCAGTTGTGCGGTAATGTCGGCATCGGATCGTGGTCTAGAGGAGAAGTCCGAATTGGCATCTTGATGACCTAAATCTTCGTCAAGAGCAGATTTGACTGAGAGTCGAATGTCATTTTCAAGCATGTGAGCTGTCCTTTCTTACTGGCTTATACAGGAATATATGAGGCACGCTTTAATAATGGTTTTTATCTTAACATAAAGGGTTATACCAATCAGTATAAGAATTTGATCTACTCAGAGCGTTTTTTGGCAAACTGTTTCAAGGCGAATAGCTGTAATAATGGTTATTCCCTTATAAAGCTATTTCAACGCAGAATTAGGCAGTCAAAAAAACTCCAGAATGGCGAGTTTTAGCGGTTCTGATGCCGTGACTCTTTTTAAACTAGAGTGAGCTTAACCGTAAAATAACTATTGCTCTTCACTCATTGCTTGCCTCTGAGCCGCTAAATTCTCGCTGAGGGACCAAATGTTTTTACTGATTGGTATTAGGAAAGAGGCTAGCATTATTGCGGTTTATACTCTTGAATTGTTCGCTTTTTTAAGATGATAAAACTCAAAAGAGTGGCTATATTCATAGGGTTAAAACTGCTAAAGTGCGTTTAATATATTAGCTTTGGGATCTCGCTTTTGTCGCTTACTTTACTAGATGGCTGGGTGATTCAGGCTCGATTTTGCCCGTCACCCCATTTTAATCTAAGACCGCTCAATGAAGTGAGCCTGTTGGTGATCCACAATATCAGTCTGCCAGCTGGGTGTTTTGGTGAGCCCTATATCGACCAGTTATTTCAAGGCTGTTTAGACATAGACGCCGATGCAAGTTTTAAAGAGCTGCAGGGGTTAGAGGTCTCAGCCCACTTTCTTATACGGCGAGATGGTGAGTTAGTGCAGTATGTTTCTTGTGATGATCGCGCTTGGCATGCTGGAGTGTCCGAGTTTGACGGTCGGCAAAACTGTAATGACTTCGCCATAGGCATTGAGCTTGAAGGAACGGACGATGTTGCTTATTCAGATGAGCAGTATCAATGCTTAATTGAGCTAACTCATAGCTTATTTAAACATTACCCTGCACTTAATAAGAATAGGGTTACAGGACACAGTGATATAGCGCCTGGGAGAAAAACGGATCCCGGTAGTAGCTTTGATTGGCTGCGATATAAGGCGGCATTCTAGATAGAGTGCCAATGGGAGATGCGGCTTGGGCTTGTGCTGCAGCTAAATAGGAAAGGTGGAAAATATGGCTTTGTTTGCGTTGTTAGTCGCCATTTTGGTCGAACGGTTAAGGCTGTTGCCAGATGCGTGGCAGTTTGATGCGTTATTAGCTAAGTACCATAAAACATTAATAAACGATGAGCGTGAGCCCACTTTGGGTTCGATGATAGTGGCGATCATCCTGCCTAGTGTTGTGGTTTATATTTTATCTTGGTTGGTTTCAGGTTTACTTTGGGGGGCGGTAAGCGTTGCACTTTGGGTAGCCATTGCTGTTTTGTGCTTTAGTCATAACACCCAGAGGCAGGCGTTTAAGCGCTATATTCAAGCCGCTTGTCGAGGCGATTCACAAGCTTGTTTTCACTACGCCAAAGCACTGGATCCTAGCCAGAGTCTAGAGTCGGTGGATGAGAAGGATTTAGGTGAGGTAGTTGGTCAAAGCGTTGCTTGGATTAACTACCGTTACTATGGTGCTATTGCCTTATACCTCATAGTGCTAGGCCCTGTTGGGGCTGTGCTTTATTGTAGCGTGCGTTTTTATAGTGAGCAGAGCCATCTTCGTGAGAAGCCATTGCCCTTGGTGGATAATCTACTATTCGTATTAGATTGGTTGCCAAGTCGAATCTTCTCATTTGGTTATGTTTTGAGTGGCCACTTTAGACAAGCTATTGCGGTTTGGCTGCAAAATGCGACTAAGCCCAATCGCTCGGCTAGAAATATCATTTCCCATGTTGCAGTCGCAGCAGAAACCTTGCCGGAAGCTTCTTCTGCACCTATCTGTTTGCAATCGACTATTGCACTACTGCAACTGAGTAAACGCAACTTCATCTTGCTGATCACTGTGCTGTCATTAATGACAATACTCGGTGTCGTTAATTAAAGGGTGGTGAGTTAATAGGCAAACAGTCAGGTTGATAATAAAAAATACGCCTTCAAATAATTAGGCAAATTTGTGTGCGGACCACTGAATTAAAGTGGTTCGCACAGTCTCATTTATCGTTAATATTCATCAAAAATCTCTCCATGTTTAATTGCTTATGATAATAATTATCACTGCGCTAATTATCTAGTTTGGCACATTGGTCTGACCCCATAGTGAAAAAAATCAGCTATGCTCACACATCGTGCATAGATATGATGTAGATCACTAACTGGACATCCAAAGTGTGATTTGATAAAGTGCGCTCAGTCAATTAAATTGGTAAGACCAATTTACAATAGGAGCTGAGGCCCATATGGCTTATAGCAAAATAAACCAGCCGAAAATATCCGACGTCATTATGGGGCAGTTGGAACAGATGATCTTGGAAGGGAGTATCCAACCAGGTCAGAAGCTTCCTCCCGAACGTGAACTGGCGTTGCAATTTGAAGTCTCCCGACCTTCTTTGCGTGAAGCGATCCAGAAGCTTGAGGCAAAGGGCTTGTTGATGCGTCGTCAAGGCGGCGGAACCTATGTAAAAGAGCAGCTTTGGCAAAGTCTTGCCGATCCAATCGTTGAACTAATGCATTCAGATTCAGAGAGTCAGTATGACTTGCTGGAGTTTCGTCATGCAACAGAAGGCATGATGGCGTACTTTGCTGCGCTTCGTGGTACCGATGCCGATATGCAAAATATCAAGCGCACCATTTTAGAAGTGGAAGCTGCTAAAAACATCGAAGAGCAAGCTAATGCCATTGTACGTTTTTACCGTGCAGTTGCAGAAGCCTCCCACAACGTGGCTATGTTACACCTAGTATTAAGTTTATCCCCTGTGCTGCATAAGAACGTGGCACAGAACTTAGAGCTTTTAAGCCGACGCGAAGAAGCCTCTACGATGGCCAATGAACACCGGCGAGCGCTGCTCGCAGCCATTGTTCGTCGAGACCCTGAAGCGGCACGCGAAGCTTCGAATGAACACTTAAGTTACATCGAAGAAGTGATGTTGTCTGTAAGGGAAGAAGATAGCCGGTTGCAGCGTAGTCTGCGCCGCTTAAAGAGTGGTGTATAAGCTTACTCGATTCGAAGAATAGGCTTGTAACCGAAGTAGGTTAAATCCAAATACACTAATAACTGGAAGTAGTTACTTAGGTATTACGTATAGGAAAGGACTGCAAATGTCTGAACATATGCTACAAGATGTCGATCCACTAGAAACCAACGAGTGGTTGTCTGCTTTAGAATCTGTTGTACGTGAAGAAGGGGTTGAGCGTGCTCAATTTCTATTAGAACAAGTACTAGATAAGGCCCGCTTAGACGGTGTCGATATGGCGACGGGGATTACGACTAACTACATCAATACTATTCCTACGAGTCAAGAGCCTGCTTATCCTGGTAATACAACTATTGAGCGTCGTATTCGCTCTATTATTCGCTGGAACGCAACTATGATTGTGCTACGTGCGTCTAAAAAAGATTTAGACCTCGGTGGCCACATGGCGTCTTACCAATCAGCTGCTTCATTTTATGAAATGTGTTTTAACCACTTCTTCCGTGCGCCAAACGAGGTTGATGGTGGTGATTTAGTTTATTACCAAGGTCACATCTCTCCTGGTATCTACTCGCGTGCATTCGTTGAAGGCCGCTTGACAGAAGAGCAACTAGATAATTTCCGTCAGGAAGTTGATGGTAAAGGTATTCCTTCATACCCACATCCAAAGTTAATGCCTGAGTTCTGGCAGTTCCCGACTGTATCTATGGGTCTAGGCCCAATGTCTGCAATTTATCAGGCACGTTTCCTTAAGTACCTAGATGGTCGCGGTCTAAAAGACACTTCAGCCCAGCGCGTATATGCCTTCTTGGGTGATGGTGAGATGGACGAGCCAGAATCTCGCGGTGCAATCTCTTTCGCTGCCCGTGAAAAGCTAGATAACCTATGTTTCTTAATTAACTGTAACCTGCAGCGCCTAGATGGTCCTGTGATGGGTAACGGTAAAATCATTCAAGAGCTTGAAGGCTTGTTCAGAGGCGCTGGCTGGAATGTGGTTAAGGTGATCTGGGGTAACAACTGGGATGCCTTAATTGCTAAAGATACATCGGGCAAGCTATTACAGTTAATGAATGAAACCATCGATGGTGACTACCAGACATTTAAGTCAAAAGACGGCGCTTATGTACGTGAGCACTTCTTTGGTAAGTACCCAGAAACAGCAGCGCTTGTGTCTGATATGACAGATGCAGAGATCTTCGCGCTTAAGCGCGGTGGTCATGAGCCATCTAAGTTGTTTGCAGCATTTAAGAATGCGCAAGACACTAAAGGTAAGCCAACAGTCATCTTAGCTAAAACTGTAAAAGGTTACGGTATGGGTGATGCTGCTGAAGGTAAGAATATCGCTCACGGCGTGAAGAAGATGGATATGACCCATGTACTTCAGCTACGCAACCGTCTAGGTCTTAGCGATTTGCTAACTGATGATAAAGTATCTGAGCTTCCATACCTCAAATTAGAGGAAGGATCGCCTGAATATGATTATCTGCATGCTCGTCGTGATGCCTTGCATGGTTATACTCCACAGCGTTTACCTAACTTCACACAGCCATTAGAGCTGCCAGAAGTTGAAGAATTTAGCTCTTTGCTTGTTGAGCAAAAGCGTGAGATTTCAACCACAATGGCTTTCGTGCGTACCTTAAACATTCTGCTTAAGAATAAAGGTATTGGTAAGAACATCGTGCCTATCATTGCCGATGAAGCACGTACCTTTGGTATGGAAGGTCTATTCCGCCAAATTGGTATCTACAACCCATATGGTCAAGAATATACGCCTGAAGATCGCAGTGTTGTGTCTTACTACAAAGAAGCCACTTCTGGTCAAGTACTACAGGAAGGTATCAATGAGCTAGGCGCTATGTCGTCTTGGGTTGCAGCTGCAACTTCATACAGCACTAACGATCTACCTATGATCCCATTCTACATCTACTACTCTATGTTTGGTTTCCAACGCGTTGGTGACATGGCATGGATGGCGGGTGATCAGCAGGCTCGTGGTTTCCTATTAGGCGCAACAGCAGGTCGTACAACACTAAACGGCGAAGGTCTGCAGCATGAAGATGGTCACAGCCATGTTCAAGCAAATACCATCCCGAACTGTATCTCTTACGATCCTACATTCGCGTATGAGTTAGCGATTATCATGCAAGACGGTATTCGTCGCATGTATGGCGATCAAGAGAACGTGTTCTACTACTTGACGCTAATGAATGAAAACTACGCGATGCCAGCAATGCCTGAAGGCTGCGAGGAAGGTATTCGTAAAGGTATCTATAAGCTTGAGTCTTATAAGGGTAGCCATAAGGTTCAGTTAATGAGTTCGGGTACTATCATGAATGAAGTGCGTAAAGCAGCGCAGATTCTAAGTGATGAGTACGATGTGGCGTCAGATGTTTACTCTGTGACTTCATTTAACGAGCTAACTCGTGAAGGTCAAGATGTTGAGCGTTATAACATGCTGCATCCTGAAGCTGAGCCTAAGCAAGCGTATATCACTCAAGTGATGGGCAAAGAGCCTGCAATTGCAGCAACAGATTATATGAAGAATTATGCGGAACAAGTTCGTGCATTTATGCCTTCAGAAACATTCAAAGTACTAGGTACAGATGGTTTCGGTCGTTCAGACAGCCGTGAAAACCTACGTCGTCACTTTGAAGTCAATGCTGGCTACGTTGTTGTAGCGGCACTGAATGAACTCGCAAAACGTGGTGATATTGAAAAGTCAGTGGTTGCACAAGCCATCGCTAAGTTCAACATCGACACTGACAAGACAAACCCGCTATACGCGTAAGAGGCAATACAGAATGGCAATCGAAATTAATGTACCTGACATTGGTGCGGATGAGGTTGAAGTAACAGAGATCCTTGTGAGTGTTGGTGACAAGGTCGAAGAAGAGCAATCGCTTATCTCTGTTGAAGGTGATAAAGCTGCGATGGAAGTCCCGGCATCGAAAGCGGGTATTGTAAAAGAGATCAAAGTAGCCGTTGGCGATAAAGTGTCTACAGACTCATTAATTATGATTTTTGAATCTGACGCTGCAGGAAGTACAGCAGAAACAGCACCTGTTGCTGAGCCTGCACCAGTAGCCGCTGAACCATCGGCAGCGCCAACAGCACAAGACGTCAACGTACCTGATATTGGTGGCGATGAAGTTGAAGTGACCGAGATCATGGTTAAAGTGGGCGACACGGTAACCGAAGAACAATCTCTTATCTCTGTTGAGGGCGACAAGGCTGCGATGGAAGTGCCTGCACCTTTTGCCGGTAAAGTGTTAGAGATTAAAGTTGCTCAAGGCGACAAGGTGTCTACGGGCTCATTAATCATGACCTTCGAAGTGGCGGGTAGCGCTCCTGCAGTTGAGGCTCCAGCCGCTGCGCAAGCAGCTCCAGCGCCAGTTGCAGCTCCTGCACCTAGCCAAGCAGTCTCTAGTCAGGCACCGACAACTGCAGCGAAAGAAGATTTCGTTGAGAACAGTGCTTACGCACATGCGTCACCAGTGATCCGCCGTATGGCGCGTGAACTAGGTGTTAACCTAGCTAATGTTAAAGGTACTGGCCGTAAGAGTCGTATCATTAAAGAAGACGTTCAAAACTACATTAAGGCGGCGATCAAGCAAGTTGAGTCGGGTAGTGTTAATACTGCTGGTGGTAGTAACGAACTGAATCTATTGGCATGGCCAAAAGTCGATTTCAGCAAGTTTGGTGAGACAGAAGTTAAACCGCTATCACGTATTCAAAAGATCTCAGGTGCTAACCTACACCGTAACTGGGTGAAGATCCCGCATGTTACCCAGTGGGATGATGCTGATATTACAGAGCTAGAAGCTTTCCGTAAGGCACAAAATGCTGCTGAAGCGAAGAAAGATTCAGGCATGAAGATCACGCCTTTAGTATTTATTATGAAGGCGGCAGCTAAGGCGTTGGAAACTTTCCCAACCTTTAACTCTTCACTGTCAGAAGACGGCGAAAGCTTGATTTTGAAGAAGTACGTCAACATAGGTATCGCTGTTGATACGCCGAATGGCCTTGTTGTTCCCGTCTTTAAAGATGTGAATAAGAAAGGGATTCATGAGCTTTCTAATGAATTGAAAGAAGTGTCTAAGAAAGCCCGTGACGGCAAGCTAACGGCTGCTGATATGCAGGGCGGTTGCTTCACGATTTCAAGCTTAGGCGGCATTGGTGGTACGGCATTTACGCCGATTGTGAATGCACCTGAAGTGGCTATCTTGGGCGTATCTAAGTCAGACATGAAGCCAGTTTGGAACGGTAAAGAGTTTGAGCCGCGCTTGATGTTGCCGCTATCACTCTCTTATGACCATAGAGTGATTGATGGTGCCGATGGTGCGCGTTTTATCACTTACTTGAATAGCTGCCTGTCAGATATTCGAACCTTAGTGCTTTAAACAAAATAGGCTGCTTGATTCAAGCAGCCTATTTTCTAGATAGCTTAATCTTCAACTATTAAGAATCATCAACAAGATTAAGTGTTTCTAGGATTGTGATCCGTATCAAACAAAGGTTAAAATGCGGCCACCTTACAAGATTTGGCCACAGTTTTTCGTTGAGTCGGTACTTATTGTTAAGTCGGTGCCATCAACGACATAAAAAGAATAGAGGAAAACATGAGTAACGAAATTAAAACTCAGGTAGTTGTACTAGGCGCTGGCCCTGCTGGCTATTCAGCTGCATTCCGTGCTGCAGATTTAGGTCTAGATACTGTTATCGTCGAACGTTTCAGCACGTTAGGCGGTGTATGTCTAAACGTTGGTTGTATCCCTTCTAAAGCTTTGCTTCACGTTTCTAAAGTCATTGAAGAAGCAAAAGCGGTTTCTAACCACGGTGTAGTTTTCAGTGAGCCACAGATTGATCTTGATAAGCTACGTGAATACAAGAAGTCGGTAATCGGTCAGCTAACTAACGGCTTAGGCGGAATGTCTAAGATGCGTAAGGTTGACGTGGTTAATGGTCTTGGTAAGTTCACTGGCCCTAACACGCTAGAAGTTCAAGGTGAAGACGGCGTTAAAGTTGTTCATTTTGAACAAGCAATTATTGCAGCGGGTTCTCGCCCAATTCAACTGCCATTTATTCCTCATGATGATCCTCGCGTATGGGATTCAACTGATGCACTTGAGCTTAAAGAAGTGCCTGGCAAGCTACTGGTTATGGGGGGCGGCATCATTGGTCTAGAGATGGGTACCGTTTACTCTTCTCTAGGTAGCGAAATCGACGTGGTTGAGATGTTTGACCAAGTGATCCCAGCTGCTGACAAAGACGTAGTTCGCGTTTACACCAAGAAGATCAAGAAGAAGTTCAACTTGATGCTTGAAACCAAAGTTACAGCAGTAGAAGCAAAAGAAGATGGCATCTACGTGACGATGGAAGGCAAGAAAGCGCCAACAGAGCCAGTGCGTTATGACGCGGTATTGGTTGCAATCGGCCGTGTACCAAACGGTAAGGGTCTAGACGCAGAGAAAGCTGGTGTTAACGTCGATGAGCGTGGCTTCATCAATGTTGATAAGCAGATGCGTACTAACGTACCAAACATCTTTGCAATCGGTGACATCGTGGGTCAACCAATGCTTGCACACAAAGGTGTGCATGAAGGTCATGTAGCTGCTGAGGTGATTTCAGGTCTTAAGCACTACTTCGATCCTAAAGTTATCCCATCAATCGCTTACACAGACCCAGAAGTGGCGTGGGTTGGTCTGACTGAGAAAGAAGCGAAAGAGCAAGGTGTTGCTTATGAAACTGCGACTTTCCCATGGGCTGCAAGTGGCCGCGCAATCGCCTCTGATTGTGCTGACGGTATGACTAAGCTTATTTTCGACAAAGAGACACATCGTGTTATTGGTGGTGCTATTGTCGGTGTTAACGGTGGTGAGCTATTAGGTGAAATTGGCCTTGCAATCGAAATGGGTTGTGACGCTGAAGACCTAGCACTAACGATTCATGCTCACCCAACGTTGCATGAGTCTGTTGGCCTAGCGGCTGAGATTTACGAAGGTTCAATCACTGATTTGCCAAACCCAAAGGCAAAGAAGAAAAAGTAAGCGGTTAAGATAAACTGCTTTTCATCTGAAAAAAGCGCTCTTTTGAGCGCTTTTTTATTGTCAGCTACTCGGACGAGCGCTATTTAGGTAATCAAAGGGTGAATCTCTGTTATCTAAATGCTACATTCAGGTTAATCTGAAAGAGCACTAAAGCAGATGAGAACAATAATTAAAAAAATTTGGCTTGGCTTTATTCTATTAATGGTTACTTGCGCCGTGCCTGCTATGGCTAACGGAGTGGTGCAGCGCGTATTGAGTGCAAGTGATGGACTCATCAATGGCACTGTGTGGGATATCTCTTTTGACGAGCATGGTTTTACCTGGTTGGCGACAGAAGAGGGGCTGTATCGAGTCAGCAGTAATAAAGTTCGTCGTATCGATAAGGTCGGCTTAAACTCAAAACTCTCCGATAGTGTGCTTTATCTCGCTCTGCCTCTAAGTAAGCAGCATATCCTTGTTAGTGGCGCCTATCGCATTTACCTATATGATATTTATACCAACGAATTTATCGAGTTTGGTAGCCCTGAGTTATTTCCTGAGTATCGCGGTAGCGGCATCGTATCTCAAATAGAAGATGCTAACGGTGACAGGATCTTTTTGACCTTTGACGGTGAGTTGCTTCGCTTCAATTATAAAAGCATGTTACTTGAACGGATAAACTTCCTTCCCAGTAATCCCGATCATCCATGGCGTATTATGTTACCCCTATCCGATCAGCGTCTGCTTATCGGCAAAGAGAAGCATTTAGAGGTACGAGATATTCACGGGGTCAGGTTGAGGGTGTTACCTTGGCCCGATGCTTGGGGAAAAATTAAGAGTGTTTTTCGTCATTCCAGTGGCCGAGCTTGGATAACTTCGAGTAAGGGGTTATTTGAGATCGATCAAGCCAGTTTAACAATAGAAAAAGTTGAACAGCTCCAGCACTACATCACGAGTATTGCCGAAGATAAGCAGGGGTTTCTCTGGCTTTCTACTCGGGCTGGATTGCTACGATGGTTTCCCGATGCCAAAAAAGGTGTGCTCTACGGTAATGAATTAAAGCTGAAATCTAATATGGATTATACCTACGACATCGCCGTCGATGAAACTGGCCTAATTTGGGTCGGTGGCAGCGGTGATGGAGTGGCTATCTTAGCTAACGATCCCGGCTTTATTCTTGATAAGTTCAGCAAAGCCACACCCTATCAGATGAAGGACGAGGTGATTTGGGCTATCTATACAGATGATGAACACCTTTGGTTTGGTACCGATGCAGGTTTGATCCTCGTGGATAAGCGAACTCAGGGATCCTATGTCATTAATCCTCATGGCATAAACCTAAACGATAGCATTTATAAAATCGACTCATTAGATGAAGACTACCTATTGCTCTCGAGTACCAATGGTTTATCTGTCGTAAATAAGAATACTTTCCATACCCAAAGCTTTGCCAGCTGGTCCGGTGGTAAAAGTTCGCTTGAATATAAAGTTGTTTACAATACTTACTTCGATCCTCTCATCAAGGGGCGTATCTGGTTCGCAACGAGTAGTGGGCTATTTTATTGGGAACAGGGTTTCCTTGAGCCTAAGTCGGTGCGCTTAGGCAGCGCCCTTAATAGTAATATAGCGGTTGAGATCGTCTCGATTACTCGAGATAGCAGCCAGCGCTTATGGTTAGGTGGTAATCATATTTTTGGCTACCTAGACTCACAGGAGACTTTTCATCCGGTATTGGAGCCATTAAGTTTTCGTCCCGGTGAACCCAATGTTCGATTCATTAAAGAGGTTAATCCCGGAGAGCTTTGGCTTGGCTTGGATGCGCAGGGACTCATCTCCTATGATGTGCAAACCGGTGCCCTTAGAAGCGTGACCGATGATTGGAAGGTTAAGTGTAGCGGCATCTATTTTATCGAGGATTTGGGGAATTACCGCTTAATTGGCTGCCCCCGCTCCATGATCCGACAAAACCTTATCGATGGGGAGATTATCACTGTCTTGCCACATGATGGCTGGATCAGTGATGAGCTAAATGAGGGGGCCTATTTTGCTGCTGACGAAGGGGTCTATCTCGGTACGCCTGATGGAGCAATGTTGCTCGATGTTGAGAAACTGGAAAATAGAACTGCTCATGACTCTGTGATCTTGGAGTCAGTAGAGATCTATTTTGAGGACCGCAGCGAACTCAATTTGATGCCACTGAATGACTATCATATTTTGCCGGGTGCACAATTGATCAGTTTTCAGCTATCCCGTAACAACTACCTTGATGAAAAGCCGATGCAACTCCAGTATCGCCTGCGTCGTAGCGGCCTTGATAAACAAGCCAGTTATATTTATCTCGATGGCAACTCGCAGCTGAATATTTCCGGTTTAGAGTCAGGTGCCTATGCACTTGATATCCTTAGCATGGATAATGAAATTTGGTCAGATACACCATTCTCCTATCGTTTTTATGTGGAAAAATTTTGGTGGCAGAGCTCATGGTTTAAAGGAATGCTACTTATCTGCTTATTGCTTGCAGCCCTTGGCGTTATTCTTATTCGTCAGCGCCAAGTGAAAGCATTTAAAGTCATGAACTCAGCACTGACTAATAGTGAAAATCGTTTAAAACAGGCGCTAAAAGGCAGTAACTCAGAGCTATGGGAATGGCAGCGAGAGGGGGAGCTGTTTCGCCTAGAAAACATTGCCGGATTGTTGAGTGCCGAAGAGCCGCAAGTATACCTAAGCCTGAAAGAGTTCCCCATTCATCAAGATGATGCAGCGGAAGTGATGGCGGCTTGGGAGGATATGCTACAGGAGCGTACCGATAGGTTTGAACTTGAGTATCGATACTGGCGCACAGACGGCAGTATGGGCTGGGTACGTGTAATGGGGCGTCCGGTGGAGCGCAGCCTGTCCACTGGAGTCATAGAGCGGGTTTCGGGGATCTACAGTGATATTACCGAACAGCGCAAGCTCAAAGACGATGTCTACTTATTGGCGCAAGCGTTTGAAAACACTTCAGAAGCCGTACTTATCTTTGATAGTAGTGAGAGAATTCAAGTTACCAATAAGTCGGCTCAAGATATGATTGGTTTAGCGCCAGATAACTTAATTGGCTTAGCATTCCTTGAGGTGTTACAAGTAGACGGAGTGAGTTCGAGTATCGCCAACTTATTACAGCAAGGGCTGAGTTGGACTGGTGAGTGTTTTGTGGATACCGGAGAGGGGCTCAATAGGCCCGTCTGGTTAAACGTTTCCTCGATTTTGAATACCCATGGTGACACCAGTCATTACGTGGCTGTGTTTTCAGATATTACCGAGCGAAAACGTACCGAGGCCGATCTTCGTCGTTTAGCCAATTACGATGTGCTGACGGGCTTGCCTAATCGTTCATTATTTTCGAGTAAACTTTCTCAATCCGTATATCAGGCTGAAAAGGATGGTACGAGTTTAGCGTTACTCTTCTTAGATTTAGATAGGTTTAAACATGTAAATGACTCCTATGGGCATAGTATGGGAGACGCCCTATTAGTTGAGGCATCTAATCGCTTACAGGCGCTAATCTCTGATGAAAATGTCTTGTGCCGCTTCGGTGGAGACGAGTTTGTTATTCTGCTTAGAGATGGCCCAAATATCGATGGGATAAACTACCTGTGTGAACAGTTACTCGCGAGTATTGAGCGGCCCTTTATGCTTTACGGTCGAGAGTTTTACATTTCAACCAGCATAGGTGTGAGTTTATGGCCAGAAGATGCGAAGCAGCCTGAGGCGTTAATTAAAAATGCGGACTTGGCTATGTATCATGCTAAGGAAGAGGGGCGTGGCCATTTTAAGTATTATTCCGAGGAGCGTAATGCAGAAGCACTTTATCACTTAAAGTTAGAAGCTGATCTGCGTAAGGCAATAGAGAGAAATCAGCTGGAGCTGCATTTTCAACCGCAAATTGATATTTTACAAAATGATAAGCTCGTTGGTGTGGAAGCCCTTCTGCGTTGGCGTCACCATAAAGAGGGCTTTATTCGAACTGACATCTTTATCAAAGTTGCTGAGGCGTGCGGACTTATTGTTGAGATAGATCGTTGGGTGATGCGAGAGGCATGCCTATACGGAGCACGTTGGGCGGAGCAACTATCAGAGCCTATCAAGGTTTCGGTTAATATCTCGGCACTACATTTTCGTCTTCCAGATTTTATTAGCGGTGTTCAGCAGATCATGGCTGAAACTGGCATGCCAAACTCTTCGCTCTCATTAGAGATCACCGAAGGGGTATTGATGAAAGAGCTCAAGGTCGCTAAGCAACATCTTAAAGCACTTAAAGAGATAGGTATCGATGTCGCAATTGATGATTTTGGTACGGGATATTCATCGCTTGCTTACTTACGACATTTTGAAGTTAACACTCTTAAGATTGATCGCTCTTTCTTGATTGATATCGCAACCAATAAAGCCGATCAGGCGATAGCAAGCAGTATTATTGAGCTCGCGAGAAACTTAAAGTTAGATGTCGTTGCTGAAGGCGTTGAAACCCATGAGCAACTCGAACATGTATTCAGTCGAGGGTGCTATGTGATTCAGGGCTATTACTTTGCTAAGCCCATGCCACTTGCAGCAATTGAAGAATATATGGGGCTAGAGCAAGAGTTAAGCCTAGAAGGTTAGCCGAAAAGTGCGCAATCTCTTGCGCATTGCCACTAAATAAAATACGTTAAGACACCAGTAGAAGAGCTAAATAAGTCATTATGATTAAAAGAGTTATTATTCTTTTTCTAGCGCTAGCTAGTTCGCAGTTTTCGTTTGCTGAAGATAGGCCAAAAATTGGTTTAGTTCTGAGTGGTGGCGGTGCTAAAGGCGCAGCGCATATTGGCGTGCTTAAGGTACTCGAAGAGAAAAAGATCCCCGTTGATTATATTGCTGGAACCAGTATCGGCGCCTATGTCGGGGGCATGTATGCCTTAGGTTATAGCGCGGCAGAAATTGAAGCCATCATGATGAATACCGATTGGAGTAAAGGTTATTCAGATACGATCCCACGAGAGTCATTAAGTTACCGAGATAAAGAGACTCGCGATAAGTTCAATATTCCAATAAATGTTGGCTACAGTGACGAGGAAGTGAAAACCCCTGCTGGTTTACTTCGAGGACAGACGATGTCGCTGTTGTTGCGTAGTTCTACAAACTTGGTGCATCAATTCGGTCATTTCGATGATCTTGCTATTCCATACCGTGCGGTTGCAACGAATCTCGTTACCAGTGAGCCAGTAGTTCTCAGCTCTGGCAGTGTTGTTGCTGCGATGCAGGCGTCAGCCTCGGTTCCCGGAGCCTTGCAGCCGGCGATCATTGACGGCAAGTTATTAGTGGATGGCGGGATCGCAAACAATATGCCCGTCGATGTGGTGAAGGCTATGGGCGCAGACATTATTATTGCTGTCGATATCGGCTCTCCCTTGGTTGGTAAGGATGAGCTTAATAGCACAGTTGCGGTACTGAATCAGCTTTCCACCATGCTTACTAATGCGAGTTCTGAAAGGCAAAAAGCCCTGCTTAGCGATCATGATATCTTGATTAGGCCAAACATCGGTGAGTTAAGCACCACAGATTTTAGCATCATGCCTATCGCGCTGCCGTTAGGTGAGATCGCTGCGCGGGAGCAAAGCGACAAGCTTGAGCAATACAGTGACGATGCTGGCGAGTACAAGCAATATTTGGCTCATAAAAAAGAAAAGAGTAGGCAGTGGCTAGCCGATATTGATAGGCCGTTACTTAAGATTATTTATGATAATGACTCTAAAGTGAGTGAAAGGCTTCTCGCAGACAATCTAGATCTCGATGTTGGAGAAGCAGTTACAGTAGAGGAGCTAGAGGCTGGTTTAAAGAGAATTTATGCCCTAGATAAGTTTGAGCGAGTTGATGCGGAGTTTTCCGATACGGAAGAGGGACGTGTACTTACCGTAACCACTAAGGCAAAGTCTTGGGGACCAAACTATTTTCAGCTCGGCTTTAGTTGGGAAGATGATTTTAGCTTAGACTCTGCTGTTTCGCTCGATGTGGCTTACACCATGACGGAGTTAACTGAGACCGGTGGAGAGTGGCGTAACGAGGTATCACTTGGTTACGACAAGTTATTAGCATCGGAGTTTTATCAACCGTTAGCAAGAGATCAGTCCTACTTTAGCCGTGCACGGGTTGAGTATGAACTCAAAGACTGGAGCTTTTTTGAAAATAACAGCCGAGTGTTGGAGTTAAAACAAACGGCTTATCGTACAGAGCTGGGGATTGGTGCCAACTACACCCAAAACGGTATGGTTGAAATCGGCATACTGGGCGAAATGGGCGATCTTGAAAATGACGTCTGGGGTTTTGGTAAGGTAGATTACACTGGCTATGGTGGCTACTTTAAATTTGCCTATGATGACTTAAACAGTATCAACTTCCCAACATCGGGCAATCGTTTTACCTTCAATGTGTATCTCAGAAAAGAGGGATATGAACTCGATGGTATCGGCGACTCTAATGACTTCTCGATGCAATATGAGGCCGATTGGCGCGGTGCGGTCGGTGTGGGGAATCATGCCTTTGTGGGGATAGCATCGTTGGCGACAGTCGATAAGGACGGTGCCTTTACTGTCAACGTTTCTGAATTAGGTGGCTTCTTGAATCTATCGGGTTACCACAAGAACGCCCTGTACGGTTCCCATAAAATTTTTGGTGCCTTTGTGTATCAGTATGACTTAGGTCGAGATGTACTGGGCATGACCGAATATCCGTTATATTTAGGTACCAGTATCGAGGCGGGTAACGTATGGAGCCAAAAAGATAGCGTGTCGTTAGATGACCTTATTTATGCCGGAAGCTTATACTTAGGAATTGATACCAGTGTTGGTCCGGCCGCCTTCGGTTTTGGTGCATCCGATGATGGAGAAAAAACCATATTCCTGTTTCTTGGAAAGAACTGGTAGGTTCAAGTTGATAAGATTTAAAGCCCATCGAAAGATGGGCTTTTTATTTTTCTACCTTGGCGTGAGTTAGGGGGAGCTCTTTGGCTAGCAATGCTTAGCCAAAAACTCTGCTAGCTCGGATAGGTTGTTAAGCCGATGATGTGCAATGACCCATTTGCTGAGTGCAGCATCTTTAGCTTCTGGAATCGCGATGGTTTGCATATTCGCTGCGCGAGCCGAGACTAATCCATTAAATGAATCTTCAATAGCCAAACAATAGATAGGATCAATATTTAGTGCCTGTGCGCAGCTTAAATATACTTCTGGGTGGGGTTTGCCATAAGCCAAGTGTTCGGCAGACTTGATGGCATCAAAATATTCTCTGATCTGCAGCCTGTTTAAAACAGCATTGATAATATCGCTAGAAGATGAGGTTGCAAGACCGACTTTTAGACCACGTTCTTGGCAGGCTTGGAGTGCTTTTATAACGCCTGCCATCGGTTCTCCATGTGTAGTGATATGGCTGACTACCCGATCGACAATGGCCTGCGCCGTTTGTTGGTTATCATAGTTATCCCAAGGAGAGCGGCTATACCAAAAGGCCACTACCTGATCAATTCTCAGCCCGGTTGTGAGAGCCATATCTTCCATGGAAACGTTTAAACCTAGCTCGGTTAATACCTTATGTTCGGCAATTTGCCATACTGGCTCGGAATCGATTAACACACCGTCCATGTCGAAAATTACGGCTTTTAGCGTTGCTGTACTCATAAGTATCCAATTATGTTCATTATAACTTTGGTGAATATTAGCTATGAAAATGGGCTTTTTCTTGAATAATACCTATATGATAGCACTATATTTAGGCCTGTTTTGACCAGAATTTTGAGTGTCGATTCTAGAAGTAAAGAGATTTAAATCTATGATTTATATAATTTAGATCAAACTTTCCCACTATGGTCTAGTTTTCTTTTTGAGCGAATAGTTCTACTGTATAGCTCGAGATGTCGATTGAGTGTTGTTTTAGTTTTGCTGAAGTGTGATCGGATTCATACTTTTGTAAAGCTGTAGTATAATAGCGCTCGAATGAAGGGTCGAGCCTGCCGAGCTGTCAGTTTCAATTTGAAGACGAGCAGTTTCGCTGTTATATCAATCTTAGATTGGTATTGAACGCCAAACAAAGAGGAATGTTGCCGTGCTAGAAGCATATCGTAAACACGTCGCAGAACGTGCTTCAGAGGGCGTAGTCCCTAAGCCATTAGATGCCCAACAAGTGGCACAACTAGTCGAATTGGTAAAAAATCCACCTGCAGGTGAAGAAGAGTTTATTCTCGATCTGCTTGAAAACCGTATCCCACCAGGTGTTGATGAAGCCGCATACGTTAAAGCTGGTTTCCTAGATGCAGTCGCAAAAGGCGAAGCGTCATCTTCTATCTTATCGTCTGAGCGCGCAGTTGAGCTGCTTGGTACTATGCAAGGTGGTTATAACATTGAGCCATTGATCGCTCAGTTAGATAACGACGCGCAAGCACCGCTTGCAGTAAAAGCCTTATCTCACACTCTACTTATGTTCGATGCGTATCATGACGTTGTCGAAAAAATGCAGGCGGGTAACGACTTTGCTAAGCAGGTTGTTCACTCTTGGGCAGACGCTGAATGGTTCCTTTCTCGTCCTAAGCTTGCAGAAAAGATCTCATTAACCGTATTTAAAGTATCGGGCGAAACCAATACCGATGACTTATCTCCGGCACCAGATGCTTGGTCACGTCCTGATATCCCACTGCATGCGCTAGCTATGCTTAAAAATGCGCGTGACGGTATCGTTCCTGATGAAGCAGGTGTTATCGGTCCAATCAAAGAGATTGAATCACTTAAGACTAAAGGTTTCCCACTGGTTTATGTGGGTGACGTTGTCGGTACAGGTTCTTCGCGTAAGTCAGCGACTAACTCAGTATTGTGGTTCATGGGCGATGATATCCCGAATGTGCCAAACAAGCGTGCAGGTGGTTTCTGTTTGGGTGGCAAGATTGCACCTATCTTCTTCAACACCATGGAAGATGCTGGCGCACTGCCAATCGAACTAGATGTAAGCAAGATGGAGATGGGCGATGTAATCGACATCTATCCATATGAAGGCATTGTTAAGCGCCATGATACTGATGAAGTGATTTCACAGTTCTCGCTGAAAACCGATGTGTTGATGGATGAGGTTCGCGCTGGTGGCCGTATTCCACTTATTATTGGTCGTGGTCTAACAGACCGCGCTCGTGAAACATTAGGTCTTGAGGCCTCTACTGAATTTGTACGCCCACAAGATGTGGCGGACACTGGTAAGGGCTATACCCTTGCGCAGAAGATGGTAGGTAAGGCATGTGGCGTTACAGGTATTCGTCCTGGCCAATATTGTGAGCCTAAGATGACCTCTGTGGGTTCACAAGATACAACAGGCCCTATGACTCGTGATGAGCTTAAAGATCTGGCTTGTCTTGGTTTCAGCGCCGATTTAACCATGCAGTCTTTCTGTCACACAGCGGCTTATCCAAAGCCAGTTGACGTGAACACGCACCATACACTGCCAGATTTCATCATGAATCGTGGTGGTGTTGCGCTACGTCCAGGTGATGGTGTTATCCACTCTTGGTTAAACCGTATGTTACTGCCTGATACTGTAGGTACAGGCGGCGACTCGCATACACGTTTCCCTATCGGTATTTCATTCCCTGCAGGTTCTGGCCTTGTCGCTTTTGCTGCTGCAACTGGAGTGATGCCGCTGGATATGCCTGAATCGATCTTAGTGCGCTTTAAAGGTGAAATGCAGCCAGGTATCACGCTACGTGACTTGGTACATGCGATTCCACATAAAGCGATTGAGATGGGTCTACTCACGGTAGAGAAGAAAGGTAAGATCAACGCTTTCTCTGGTCGTGTACTTGAGATTGAAGGTCTTGAGCAGCTAAAAGTTGAGCAGGCATTTGAGCTTTCAGATGCATCGGCTGAGCGTAGTGCTGCTGGCTGTACCATCAAGCTAGGCAAAGAGCCAATCATCGAATACCTAAACTCAAACATCGTTATGCTTAAGTGGATGATTGCCGAAGGTTACGGCGATCGTCGCACCATTGAGCGTCGTATTACCGCGATGCAAGAGTGGTTAGCGAACCCTGAGCTAATGGAAGCGGATAGCGATGCTGAATACGCTGAAGTTATCGAGATCGATCTTAATGAAATCAAAGAGCCAATTCTTTGTGCACCGAATGATCCTGATGATGCGATTCTACTTTCATCTGTGGTAAATACTAAGATCGATGAAGTGTTCGTTGGTTCTTGTATGACGAACATTGGTCACTTCCGTGCAACGGGTAAGATGCTAGATAAGTTTGCATCGACTCTACCAACACGCTTGTGGATTGCGCCGCCAACTAAGATGGATCGCGATCAGTTAACTGAAGAAGGCTATTACGCTATCTTTGGTCGTGTTGGTGCGCGTATCGAGATCCCTGGCTGTTCACTGTGTATGGGTAACCAGGCACGTGTTGCTGAAGGTGCTACGGTGGTTTCAACTTCTACTCGTAACTTCCCGAACCGCCTTGGTACTGGTGCCAATGTTTACTTGGCATCAGCCGAGCTTGCGGCAGTGGCAGCACTTCTTGGTCGTTTGCCATCTCCTGATGAGTATCAGACATACGCGAAAGAGTTAGATGCGACAGCAGCTGACACTTACCGTTACTTGAACTTCGATCAGATAGCATCGTACACGGCAAAAGCCGACGAAGTGATCTTCCAGTCGGCTGTTTAAGCTAGATTGGAGCACTAAAAAGGCCAGCTAATCAGCTGGCCTTTTTGTTGGTTCATTTTACTCTTTGCTAGAACCTAGAACCTAGAACCTAGAACCTAGAACCTAGAACCTAGAACCTAGAACCTTCTTTAAGTCCTAAGAATGCTTGGTATGCAGTACTTCTAACAGTTTATCTTCAAGCTCGAAGCGTGTTTCCATTGCATGCCCAAGGGATGATAGATCTTTATCTAGATGAAATAGCACCTGTTCATCTTCGGCTTCGGTGTATTTGTCATTGAAGTCTAAGGCGGTATCTGTGGTGGCGCTGATCTGTGGCACGAGTTGTTGGGCTAGCGCTTGGCTCTCAGAGCCATGTTTTTCACAGGCGGTAACGACTTGGTTGTAGATCTCAAAGTGACCCTCTGACACATAATCCATTAATTGGTCACAAAACTGTTTCACTGAGTCAAAGGCGGGTAGTGATTTTTCGGTTTCTTCATATGGCGGGATCCCTGCTATTTGGCAATAGTTAATAAGTAGGTTGCGCCGATTATTTAACCATTGATCTATAAGAGTATTTGAGCCGCCCCATTTTTGTTCGGCTTTCTCTAGCTTTCTTAGCATGATCTTCCCCGTTAAAAATCCATCTCTGTATCTCTAATGTAGGGGAAAAATGTGGTTTTGATCAACCATTATTGATGGATTTATGAGGATTTAGCGAATGGACATACCAGCGGGAGGTTTGTGAACAAAGTGCTAAAAAATAAAATGCCCAGCGATAGAAATCTATCGCTGGGCGAGTAAAGTTCTTGCGGGCTCGATGCGACGAGCTTCTTGATTGTTCTTGCTAGCGCAGACTTTTTATACCAAAGCTAACACCTTGGTGCAACTTTTTTCTGTCACATTGCGAGCCGTACAGCTTAGGTTAAGCTAAGTTGTGAATCTATTTCACGTTTTACTCTAAAGCTGTGAACTGTAGTAAAGAGAGAGAAAATACAGCCGTGAATCAGTTCAATAATGTTAACTACCTCCGAGTTGGTGGAATTTGTCGCGTTACTTGTCACATTATTTTACGGATTCGGGTTACTTTATTAACGTAAATGCTAAACTATCGCCCCAAGCGGATATCACTATAAGTTTAGGAATCAAGCCAAATGGCAGAATTAAAGAATGATCGTTATTTACGTGCGTTATTAAAACAGCCTGTCGACAGAACTCCTGTCTGGATGATGCGTCAAGCAGGTCGTTATCTTCCAGAATATAAAGCAACCCGCGCAGAAGCTGGAGACTTCATGTCTCTTTGTAAGAACCAAGACTTAGCTTGCGAAGTGACTCTTCAGCCCCTACGTCGCTATGATTTAGATGCAGCTATCTTGTTCTCAGACATTCTAACTGTTCCAGATGCTATGGGCTTAGGCCTATATTTCGAAGCTGGCGAAGGCCCACGTTTCGAGCGTCCTACAGATACTATCGACTCAATTAAAAAGCTTTGCATCCCTGATCCTGAAGATGAGCTAGGCTACGTAATGCGTGCAGTAAGCACTATTCGTCGTGAGCTAAAAGGTGAAGTGCCACTAATCGGTTTCTCTGGTTCACCTTGGACCCTAGCGACTTACATGGTTGAGGGTGGATCTAGCAAGGCGTTTGAAAAGATTAAGAAGATGGCTTACGAAGAGCCTGCAACTCTGCACATGCTTCTAGACAAGCTAGCTGACTCTGTGACGCTATACCTGAACGCTCAGGTTGCTAACGGCGCACAATCACTAATGATTTTCGATTCATGGGGTGGCGCGCTTTCTCACCACGCATACCGTGAGTTCTCTCTACGTTACATGCAGAAAATCGTTGATGGCCTAACTCGTCATGCTGACGGTCGTCAGGTTCCAGTAACACTGTTCACTAAAGGTGGCGGACTATGGCTTGAGTCTATGGCTGAAACTGGCTGTGATGCACTAGGCCTAGACTGGACTGTTGATATCGGTGATGCACGTCGCCGTGTTGGCCATAAAGTGGCACTGCAGGGCAACATGGACCCATCTGTACTTTATGCTTCTCCAGAGCGTATTCATCAAGAAGTGGAGCAAATTCTTGCTTCTTACGGTGAAGGCACTGGTCATGTATTTAACTTGGGTCATGGTATTCACCAGCACGTTAATCCAGAGCATGCTGGCTCGTTTATCAACTCAGTACATGAGCTATCGGCTAAGTACCACAAGTAATCAATTAGCATAAACGCTGATTTACTATTGATTAGTATAAATAAAGGCTCAGTTTACTGAGCCTTTATTGTTTCTGCTATTTGGCACTTAGTAAGCCTATCTTTAATCCCCAATTGTTATTGCTCTTTCTGCTCAAATTCATCATTGAAACTAAGCCTTAAGCATCACTCATTATTCGTTAATGCTGCCGAATATCAGATTCGGTAATTATTATTAACTCGTTGATGTTTTTATCAACGACCGTTGCACATACTGGTGTTATCTGTGCCAAAAATGGGGTACTTTGCTAGCGCAAACCGAGTAGTAGCCAGAGTTGCTGGCTGGTTTTGAATTAGAGACGTTATTTTTAGATGAAAATTGGCAAGAAAGTTGTCTTAGTGATCTTTGGGATTTTCATCCCCCTCCTCGCTGCTAGCTGTTTGGCTGGAATTGCACACTTATATACCGGGATCGATACGATTCGAGGCTATATCATAGAAAGAGAGCTTGAGAGTATTCAATCACAGCTGAATAAAGATCTTGAGTCGTTTCAACTGGTATTTCATAACAACCCACTCTACTCACAACAAGGCCTGCCGAGCCTATTAGGCAGCGATGGCAGCTTGTTGAGAGACACTCAGTTACTGGGGATTACAGGGCGGAAGTTGACCTACCTTAGAGTGCAAGGTGACGATAAATTTGCTCCACCGCCAGAGTTGTTAGCGAGTCAGCGGGAGAAAACCGGCGTATATCTTGATAGCCAGCAGCAGAGTTACTTAATTAGTCTGCAGGGGCAGCTCCATGGAGAGCGTTTGCTCTTAGTTCGTCGATTGACGAATGATTATCTCTTGAGCCTTGCTGAGAAGGGGATGATAACCAAGGCTGAAATTCAAACTGGCGTCGTGGCCACAGAGCACTTGTTTATGGACGATACGGTGACGGCTCAGCTTAAGCTCCCCTCAATCATTGAGCATACTCCGCTTCATCTCTCTATCAGTTTTTCTAATCACTTTTTCTCCCAGATAGCGATGAAATACACTTTGCTAGCATTAGGGCTGTTGGGCTTTGTGGTTGCACTGCAATTCGCACTGTATTTCTGGTTGCGACAGGCACTTATCAAGCCATTTAATAAGCTTGTTACTCAATGCTCAAGCCTCAATGTTGGCTCTAAGACATGCCAACTAATCGATAGCGCCGCTGGCACTGAATTAGCGTCGTTAACAACAAACATTAATGGGTTATTGTCGGCTCTCTATCGTCAGCAAAGTCACTCCCAACTTGTCTTAGACAACACTTCTGAAGTCGTTATCTTTACCGATACGCTAGCCAAGGTCAGTTATATCAATCCTTATGCTGAGCGTATGCTGGCGCTTAAGAATGAACAGGTGCAGGGGAGCAGTCTTGAACAGCTGTTATGCTGTAATCTTGGAGTCACCGTTAAGGTCGTGGCTTTTATACAAGAGGCTGATAAAACTTCTGCTCCGCTCTTATTGCGTCTAAATAGAGCCACTCCTATGTTGGTCAACGGCAGCTTAACTCATCTACGTTGTCATGCAGGGAAAGTCATAGGGGCGGCAATAGTCTTGCGAGACATCACCCAGCAAGCTTTGCTAAAGCGTCAGTTACAGAGATGTGTCGATTTTGACCCTATCACTGGCTTAGTCACTAGAAGCGTTTTCGGGACTCGCTTAGTGAGCTATGCGCAGCAATCAAAGTCTCTGGCTGTTATCTATTTTGATTTAGAGCAATTTAAGTTAATCAATGATTCTTGTGGTCATAATGCGGGCGATGAGATGCTCAAAAAGGTGGCAAAAGCGATAAATTCTTGCCTATTGAATAATGAGTTGCTGGGGCGCTTGGGCGGTGACGAATTTGCCTTAGCGATAAAGGATCGCAGCGCGCTTGAGGTTGCTAAGTTATCTAAAAGTATTATCGCGAGCGTGAACGCTCAGATGTTGCTTCATGATGATACAGCTTATCGTGTAGGTGTCAGCGTTGGTATCGCCTTGGCGGGCAACAAGGCAAATGAAGACGTGCGAGAGTTGCTTAAGGATGCAGAAATTGCTTGCCACTCTGCTAAACAAAAAGGCAGTAATCAAGTACAGTTTTTTGATGGCCGCGATAAAGATCTTAACCTGCTGCGTAATGCGCCTAAGTGGGCGGTTAGAATTGTGCAGGCGATAGAGCATAATGAATTGATCCTCTACTATCAAAAAATCAAACGTATCTCCTCCCATAGTCATCGTCAGCGTCTGGAGATCTTGTTACGGATCCAAGAATCTGATGGACGATTGCTACCGCCAGCGCAATTTATTACCGCCGCCGAGCGCTTTAAGTTGATAGTAGAGGTGGATAAAGAGGTCATCAGAAAAGCCTTCTTGTGGTTATCGTTAAATGAACACCTGTGGCATGATCACTGCCTCTCGATAAACTTGTCTGGTAATAGTCTTGGTGCCGAAGGGATCGCAGATTTCATCCTGCGTCAGCAAACCCGCTTTGGTATTCCAAGCGTCTGTATTTGTTTTGAAATTACCGAGACCAGTGCCATCCAAAATCGCAGTCGCGCGATGAAGATGTTATTAGGCCTGCGTAAGCGCGGTTTCGCCTTTGCCCTAGACGACTTTGGTAGCGGCTTTGCGTCCTATGGTTACCTAAAAGAGATGCCAGTCGATTATGTGAAAATCGATGGTTGCTTCGTGAAAAACCTAGCCAGTAATGCTAAAGATTATGCCATCGTTAAGTCGGTTAATGATGTCTGCCGAGTGATGGGGATCGAGACAGTGGCTGAGTTTGTGGAAAACCAAGAGATCATGGATAAGCTTGAGATCATCGGAGTTAACTATGCTCAAGGCTATGCCATCGGCCGCCCTAAGCCGCTCGCGTCATATCAAGCTGAAATCACTCCAGAGATACTCATCGCCTAAGGCTTGTTGAACTCAATTTGCGCTTTGGGTATATATGTGTGAGCTTTAACGACCAGACATAAAAACAGCTTGGTAGTGGTTCGCTAATATATGGATATTTTAAAGGGCAAATTTAAAGATAGCTTTAAAGAAAAAGTCATTATCATCACTGGTGCATCTGAAGGCATTGGCCGAGCCTTAGCTTTGGCGCTTGCACCTCAAGGATGCAAGCTGGTGGTCAGTGCTCGCAACCTCGAACGGTTAAACTCTTTAGCCCAAGAGTTATCTTCGCTTGGTTATAAGCCGTTAGTGCATGTGGCAGATGTATCGGAACAAGCTCAATGCCAAGGCTTAATCCAAGCTTGTATTGCTGAGTTTGGTCAGCTAGATATCTTAGTTAATAATGCTGGCATGACTATGTGGTCACGTTTCGATGAGCTTGAAGACTTAACTGTGTTATCGAAAATCATGCAGGTTAACTATCTCGGGTCTGCTTATCTTACCCATGCCGCCATTCCCTATCTTAAACAGAGCCAAGGTCAAGTCGTGGCCGTCGCCTCGCTCACTGGCATGACAGGGGTACCCGCACGTTCAGGTTATGCGGCATCTAAACATGCCGTAATCGGTTTTTTTGATTCCCTGCGGATTGAGCTTAGTGATTATAAGGTTGCAGTGACGGTGATCTGTCCCGACTTTGTGGTGACGCAGACTCATAAGCGCGCATTAGATGCAAAAGGAAAAGCTTTGGGTGATACGCCAATGCAGGAAGCGAAAATCATGACCGCTGAGCAGTGCGCGCAGATGATGTTACCCGCCATTGCGAGTAGGAAGCGTCTGTTAATCACCTCTTTCAGGGGAAGGGTAGGACGTTTCATTAAAGTTATCGCCCCAGGGCTTATCGATAAGATTGCACGCAGGGCGATAGAGGCGGGTCGCTGACTTGCGACCCTTGGTAAGCGAACGTTTAGCTTATCTAACCTGAGTACAGGTTACTTGTTTAGGTGTTTAACGATTGCTTCTGCCGCTTCGGCTTTGGTTGCTTTTTCGGCTGAAGGTTCAATATGAGCGGTGGCGTTATGACCCGTCATATCTTCGGCAATATGCAGCCAGTCGGGATGCCAATAAAATGAGGAGCCTGAGAGGGTATCCCAATTATGAACACCTGATGTTTCGCCCTGATAGATAAGATCGCCAACTGAATATTTCATGGTTAACCCCTGATATTTAAGTTTAATTTTTTAAAACTTTTTAGCACATATCACCCATTTCTAACCAATGAGCCTAGTTGCTGTTTGGTTTAGAATGCGCTTTCAAACAATGAACTTGTGTTAACTAGATCACAAAATGGCTATTCGCTTGATGGTAGCGACAGCTGGTCAGTGAAATCCAGTTAGCGAGATCCAGAGAGGTTGCTAGTCAATGCCGTCATCAAAAAGCCCAGAATTAACTGGGCTTGTGGATAGCTAATGGTTTGTTAGATTAAGGTTGATTAACCACCAAGCCCTAGCTTGAATATCTCCAGCTTCAATGATTCCGCCACTACGATGAGGTTTGGCAAAGTGTACCAGTACAATCGGTGAGCTTGTCTGGTAGCGACCAGACTCTGTGAACCAAGCATTAAAAGCATCTTCTTTGTTGAGGCTAACCGTCACTTCAGAGCTAATAGGTTGGCTCAGGCCTGGGCAGGTATGAATTGTTTTCGAGGTGATAGGGTAAGCAACTTGGCTACCATCACTGCAATGACTGGTATTTTGCAGTCTTAACGTCACTAAGGTGCAGTCCTTTATATTGATAGGATCTTTACAGACTTGAGCGACCATGGTTGAGTAGCCACCGCTATGTTCTTCGCCGGGCTGATTGGTTAATTCGCCTCTAGCACCAAAGGCAGTGAAATAGGAAACTTCATTGGCGGCGATCTCTACAGGAGAGACTATTTGCTGGTCTGAACCATTGAAATCGACACTGGCTTCTTCACCTAACCCCGCCTCGATTTCTGAGATAAACAGTTTATAGGTAGCCGATGAAGACTGATAATTTTGTCCACCATCGTCAGTTACTGTGACACCGAAGTAGTTATTCTCTCGAGACTTAGGGTAGGTGTGTACCGTGATCTCACCATTGGGCGCTAACTCGGCAAGTTCTGGAGAGACGACAGTTTCAAGCTCATAGCTCAGCTTACCGAACTGACTCCTTGTAGCCGGAGCTTTAATTACACGGTCAGGGTAAAACGCGACGTTTAGAGTATTGGTCTCTAAGGTTAGACCGGGATGCTTGGCCTTTTCAATATTCACATTGAACTGACGCACGGTACGTTCGAAGTTTCGACTTTCCTCTATCACGCTGA
The DNA here is from genome assembly GCF_019654915.1 of Shewanella sp. MBTL60-007. GTDB lineage: Bacteria > Pseudomonadota > Gammaproteobacteria > Enterobacterales > Shewanellaceae > Shewanella. Next base: position 36,636 of record NZ_BPET01000008.1, read on the forward strand.
CCTTAGCAATCCCGGCACCATTAATTGATAGCACACCACTTACTGGATCTATGATGGCAATGTGGCTGGTTTGTAGGTCACTGTAATAGCTAATTTCACTGTCTACTCCTCGTCCGGTTATTGTTGGAGACGCAAGTGTCGCTCCATCGGAAAATTGTGTATTGAGTAGTGCTGTTGAAAGTTCGAGTTTGGTATTTTCCGCTGCTTTATCGATAACAACGGTAAATTCGGCCTTTTGAGAAATATGCCCGGCATCGCCTTTATCCGTCACTATGAAGGTTGCTGAGCCGGCATTATTGATGGTGAAGGTGCGTGGGGCCTCATTAATTGTGATGACATCATTTTGGCCGTGTTTAAATTGCCATTCTAATTCGCCAATACTGCCTGAAATAGGGATATCAAGCGTTCTTCCTGCTGAGTAGCTTGTACGAACCGGAGCAATAGATAGGGTGCCATACAGGGGAGAGACATCGACATAAAAACGCTCTGAAGCAGGAGCGAAATAGTCATTTCCCGAATCAACCGCTGTTAACCAGCCCCGACCTGCGCCGATTATCCTAATCACATCTGTCTCGGCATCTTGCTTGAATACAGCATCACCATCATCGATGCTAAAGCTCACATCACCTTTGCTATTTAACACAATAGGGCTGAAGACGGCACTTTTTGCATAGTCGATGCGGGTGTTGGTTAAAATCAATTCGTTGTTGATCTGTTTATCTATGGTGACGGTGAATTTTTTCTGTTGGCTAACCCAAAACTCTCCACCATCATCGCTGACGATGACTTCCACTATGCCAGGTTTTAACACTGTCATCGCACCAGTTTTTGCATCAATCGCTATGATATCTGTAGGGCTGTCATTGGCCAAGGTATAGGCTAATTCTCCATGGCCACCTATCACTTGAGGCTGAATGACTTGGTTCTCTTGATAGCGGGTCTGAATATCTAAACTGTCTAAAGAGTCAGAATCGATCCGTATAACCTCTACATTGATTGAGAGGCTTTCGGGTAGGAAGTTCTTGTTACCTGTATCGTTAATAGTGACTTGTGTTTGTCCTATTCCGACAAAGCTAAAATAGCCTTTTTCTTCATCAATAATATCGATGACTTGGGAGGGCGCGTTCTCAGAGAGGCTAAAAGAGAGCTTCCCTTTAGAGCCGATTACCTGAATTGTTTGTTGGGCATCCTGATCATAAGTGGTCGTAAGATCTGCGGCTTGTAATGCAAGGTTTTTGGCACGGTTGATCTGCACTTTAAAAATTTGAGGCGCAACTATGTCGTGATGCTGTGGGGCATTTTGTATTACTTGAACCTCAGTTTCGCCAGCACCAATGACAAGCATCTCACCGCTGCCTTCATCTATCTGCACTACATCAGTATTCGCACCATTGACTAGAGCGTAATGAATGCTCTGCGTTGGCGTTCCGCTGTACACTGGGAGCAGTTTTGCCCCCAATAGAAAAGGTTTATCTATTACATCACTAAATCGAGCAAACTCGGTTTGAGCCGTCTCTATTGTGATTTTAAATTGCTGGGTATCTGCTTGATAGTTGCGGCCACCATCATCGGTGACGTCAATAAGTACACTGCCGCTGCCCCAAATAAGGAACTCTCCACCACGTTCAATCAGCACTACTTGGTCGCTCTGGTCTGAGGCAAGCTCATATTCTACCTTACCAAGCGCACCATTTACGTTGGCTTGATGGCGTGTACCGGCTTGGTAGGGCAGGCTGAGGTCATTGGTAACAAGAGGGAGGCGGGGCGCTTTTTCGATAGTAACGGTGAAGTGGGTGCTAGCTGAGAGGTATTGCTCGTTACCTGGATCGGTTGCGATGAGTTCGGTGCGACCCGCGTTGAGTATTGTCAGGCTACGCTTATCTGCTGAGATCTGTACCACGTCATCTGCCGCGCTATCAGCTAGGCGATAACTGATGCTGCCTAACGCGCCCTCGATATTTGGGGTGATAGCGATGTTTGGTGAAAACTGCTGTTTGATATCAGCGGCTTTCAATATTGGGTGAGTTTCTTTCTGTGGTTCTGTTGAATCAGACTCTCCACTTCCACATGCGGTAAGTAAGAACAGCAACAACAGACTTAGGTACTTCATAACGCCTCCAGCTTAAAATTGAAGCGGGAGTATACGGGTGTGATAAATGTGCTGCAATTGGGTTTGGAGTTGTTGTTTGCTGCTAATTAATTGGGTTTATCTGGTTATAAATTTTGTATGCGATATAAAAGTTGCATATAAAAACAATGTTTTAGCTTAGTTGTTGAAAGATACCCAAAAGCGCTAAATATCCCCGATTAGTTAAAGGACTTTTATGCAGGTAATTTGCATTTAAAAAAAGTGCGACCTATCTCGCATTTTTGGTTTCTTATGTTTTAGACGAATTACAGGTATCAAAAAGCCCAGTATTAACTGGGCTTTTAAGCTAGAACTGAGGCTGAGTTAGCCTTCGCCGTTCTCGCGAGCTATTGCTCTGTAAGCAATATCTGTGCGGAAGTAGACGTCATCCCAATGGATAGCATCAACTAAACTGTAAGCTGCTTGCTGAGCTTCGGTTACGGTATTACCTAGTGCGGTAGCGCATAATACGCGGCCACCATTAGTGACAACGTGACCGTCTTGCATGCTAGTGCCAGCATGGAACACTTTAGCGTCATTATTGCCTAGCGATAGGCCTTCAATCACATCGTGCTTGCGGTATGCATCTGGGTAACCACCTGCAGCCATGACTACGCCTACTGCTGCGCGTGAGTCAAACTCGGCTGTGACCTGGTCAAGCTCGCCGCGAGTCGAGGCTAGGCAAAGCTCAACTAAATCAGATTTAAGGCGCATCATAATCGGCTGAGTTTCAGGATCGCCAAAGCGGCAGTTGTACTCAAGTACTTTGGCGCTGCCATCTGGTGCAATCATCAAGCCTGCGTATAGGAAGCCTGTGTAAACATTGCCTTCAGCTGCCATACCATCAACCGTTGGGCGAATAACATGTTCAATCGTCCAGTCGTGAACCTTTTGGGTGACAACTGGTGCAGGAGAGTATGCGCCCATGCCGCCAGTGTTTGGACCATGATCGCCATTATCGCGAGCTTTATGGTCTTGGCTGGTGGCCATAGCAAGAATGTTCTTACCGTCTACCATCACGATAAAGCTGGCTTCTTCGCCTTTTAGGAACTCTTCGATAACCACGCGAGAACCCGCTTCACCAAACTTATTGCCTGCTAGCATATCTTCGATAGCCGCATCAGCTTCATTTTGGTCTGCTGCGATGATCACGCCTTTACCCGCGGCTAGGCCATCGGCCTTAATCACGATAGGGAAACCTGTAGTCGCCGTAACTTGAGTCACATAAGCTTTAGCGGGTTCAATCTCAGTAAAGTTTGAGTAAGCTGCAGTAGGTATGTTGTGACGTGCTAAGAAGTCTTTGGTGAAGGCTTTAGACGACTCAAGCTGCGCCGCGCCTTTAGTTGGGCCAAAGATAGGTAGGCCTGCTTCGTTAAAGGCGTCGACAACGCCAAGTGCTAATGGCACTTCAGGGCCAACAATAGTGATAGCGACTTTTTGCTCTGTTGCAAATGCCACTAACGCTGAGATCTCTTCAACGTTAATTGCTACGTTTTCAAGTTTTGGCTCTAATGCGGTGCCAGCGTTACCAGGGGCAACAAAGACAGTTTTAACTTGCTCAGATTGCGCAGCCTTCCACGCCAATGCATGTTCGCGACCGCCGCCACCAATGATCAATACTTTCATATCTTTACCTTTTATAGCTGCGCCATTCTCCCTATCTCTGCATCAAGCATGCTCACGTATTGGCATACGTTGCGCGTGCTTTCTTTGACCTAGAAAGAATGGCTTGCTCTAAATGTTAAAAATCAATTTTTAGAAGCTTGAGGCAAAGACCCTAAGGTGCGGAACCTAGAACCTAGAACCTAGAACCTAGAACCTAAAGCTTCATATAAATTAATGACGGAAGTGACGCATACCGGTAAATACCATTGCCATGCCGTGCTCGTCTGCCGCTGCGATGATCTCTTCATCGCGGATAGAGCCACCTGGCTGGATGATACAGCTGATGCCAGCTTCTGCTGCGGCATCGATACCATCACGGAATGGGAAGAATGCATCCGATGCCATTACCGAGTTTTGTACTTCTAGACCTTCGTCAGCGGCTTTAATACCGGCAACTTTAGCACTGTAAACTCGGCTCATTTGGCCAGCGCCGACACCGATAGTCATGCTGTTTTTGGCATAAACAATCGCATTTGATTTAACAAACTTAGCCACCTTCCAGCAGAACATTAAGTCTTTCATCTCATCAGCCGTTGGCTGACGTTTAGAAACCACCTTAACCTCGTCTAGTCCAACCATGCCTTGGTCGCGATCTTGTAGTAATAGGCCGCCGTTTACGCGCTTGTAATCTAGGCTGGTAGTCTTTGTTGCCCACTCACCGCACTCAAGTAAACGTACGTTGGCTTTTGCAGCGACAACGTCGCGTGCTGCTTGGCTCACTTTAGGGGCAATGATCACTTCAACAAACTGGCGCTCTACAATCGCGCTAGCCGTTGCTGCATCTAGCTCGCCGTTAAATGCGATGATGCCACCGAAAGCTGAGGTTGGGTCAGTTTGGAATGCACGGTTGTAAGCTTCAAGCAGGTTTTCGCCAATTGCTACGCCACATGGGTTAGCGTGCTTAACGATCACACAAGCTGGCTCGTCAAACTCTTTTACACACTCAAGCGCTGAGTCGGTATCGGCGATGTTGTTGTATGAAAGCGCCTTACCTTGCAGCTGGACAGCTGTGGCAACAGAAGCTTCATCAAGGTTAGTGTCAACGTAGAAAGCGGCAGTCTGATGGCTGTTTTCGCCATAACGCAAGTCTTGCTTCTTAACCAGTTGAGTGTTGTAAGTGCGTGGGAACTTAGAGTCTTCATGACACTCGTCCTTGCTGTGTGCAGGTACTTTTGTGCCGAAGTAATTAGCAATCATGCCATCGTATGCAGCTGTGTGCTCAAACGCGGCAATCGCTAAGTCGAAGCGAGTTTCAAGTGTTGTGCTACCTTCGTTCGCTTGCATCTCTGCAATAACGCGGTCGTAGTCGTTAGCGTTAACTATGATTGTGGTGTCTTTGTGGTTTTTAGCGGTAGAGCGAACCATAGTCGGGCCGCCGATATCGATGTTTTCGATTGCATCGGCAAGTGTACAGCCTTCAGCTGCTACAGTTGCAGCGAACGGATACAAGTTAACAGCAACCAAGTCGATAGGTTTGATGTTGTTTTGTTCCATTACGATTTCGTCGATACCACGACGCGCTAAAATGCCGCCATGCACTTTAGGGTGCAGGGTTTTAACGCGGCCATCCATGATCTCTGGGTGACCAGTATAATCTGATACTTCAATGACAGGCACACCATTATCAGCCAGAAGGCGTGCGGTGCCACCAGTAGAAAGTAGTTCAACACCTTGAGCATGCAGCGCTTGTGCAAACTCTAGGATTCCGGTTTTATCTGAAACGCTTAACAGCGCGCGACGAATAGGTCTGGCATTATTCATTGTAGGTACAGGGTCCAGTAGTTATTTTTAAGGATCTTTCGGAAAACAGAACAGTCTCATGCCATATTGGCCTACACTGCTTTCCAAAAGTCCCTCAATTTTTATACCCTTTCGTCACGGCGCGCGTATTTTACCGTAAATTTGTAGTCGGCGGTGCTTTTTTCTGCGCGATTTCACAATACGTTCAGCAGAACAAGCTTTCTTGTTTATTTAAGCGCAGAATAAGACTTGACCTTGGATACAACTCCAAGGTTTATACTCTCGCCATTGTGGTGGCAAAAGCCTTGTGGTTTGTCGGTTTTATCGCTGGTTAATGCTTGAGTTGGAAACTGAATTTAAGATTGATTTGGAGCTAGGCATGTATCGAATAGGTGAACTTGCGCAGCTGTGTGAGGTTAAGGCTGACACCTTAAGGTTTTATGAAAAGCACGGTTTGTTGGCACCATCTTCACGCACAGGTTCTGGTTACCGTATTTATACGGAAGCAGACGCCGAACGCTTGCGCTTTATTCTGCGCGCTAAGGCTGTGGGTTTTACTTTAGCGGAGATCACGGAGCTTTTGTCGATTGAACTCGATAAATCCAATTGGGCCTGCGCAGATGTAAAAGGCATGGTAGACGACAAGTTGGCGAATGTTGAAGCTAAAATTGCAGAGCTGAATCATTTTCAATTGTCTCTGCAAAGGTTGTCGCAAGCTTGCTGTGGAGGCCCTGAAAGTGCAGAGCATTGCTCAATACTCGAAGCATTAGAATCAAATACTGACAGCATCCGCTGTGAAAATGACACCCATGCTCATGATCAAAAGCAGTTCACTAAAAGCTGCACGGATAGAGCGAATGCTAAATCGACAACTAAATCGAATACTTAAGAATATACGTGAGAAGTAGTTATGTTATTAGAAAACTTTATTGAGCTGTTTCTAGAGTCGGCTCCTTGGCTTTTGCTCGGGCTAGTACTGGCTGGTATGTTGAAAATGTTCGTGCCTATGGTCTGGATGCAAAAGCAGCTTGGCGGTCACGGCATTAAAACCACAGTTAAGGCAGCGGTACTGGGTGCGCCTCTACCTTTGTGTTCTTGCGGCGTTATTCCTGCGGCGGTGGGTTTACGCCGTAGTGGTGCATCGAAAGCAGCAACTACCTCATTTTTAGTTTCAACTCCAGAAACCGGTGTCGACTCAGTAACAGTATCTTATGTGTTACTCGGGCCATTCATGGCGATTGTGAGGCCAATAGCCGCAGTTGTCAGTGCGATTGTAGCTGGTCTATTAGTCGGGCGAGATGACGATGACGGTAAGCCCGTTGCTAGCGCAGCAGCTAAGCTCGGCTCAGAGCCTCAAGCCGAGCCTGCAACATCTTGTTGTAGTAGCAAACAGGCAGCGCCGAAAGCAGAGCCTGTCAGCTCATGTTGTAGCAGTAAAAAGGTCGAGCCTGTAGTAGAAGTTAAGGCTGAAAAAGCCTCTTGCTGCAGTAGTAAAAAAGCTACCGAGATTGTTGAGCCTAAATTGGAAAAACCTTCGTGTTGCTCAAGTAAGGCACCAGCAGTGGTATCAGTAGCAGAAAAGTCATCTTGTTGCAGTAGCAAGAAAGTGGATACTGCGAGTCATGCCCACAAAGGTGACGAAGCTGAAAGCTGCTGTGAATCGACCAGAGATGTGGCAACGGAGCTAAAAGGCACCTCTATTATTAGTCGTATCGGTAAGGGTCTACATTACGCGGCGACCGATCTTGTGCGTGATACTACCGTTTGGTTGTTGATCGGCCTGTTCTTCGCTGCATTGGTACAAACCTACGTGCCAGGTGATTTTATGGCTAAGTGGGGCGATGGTATTTTGGCTATGTTGGTGATGGTACTTATCTCTGTGCCAATGTATATCTGCGCCACGGCATCTACGCCAATCGCAGCGGGACTGCTATTAGCAGGTGTATCTCCCGGTGCAGTATTGGTGTTTATGTTAGCCGGTCCAGCGACCAATATTGCCACCTTAGGTGTGGTGACTAAAGAGCTAGGTAAGCGTGCGCTCTATGGCTACTTAGGCGGCGTATTAGGCGTGGCGCTAGTATCAGGTATATTAGTTAACTACCTAGTCGACACCTTTGGTTTTGTGGTGATGCCTCAAATTGGTGAGCAGCATGAGCTATTGCCTGCCAGTATCGTCTACACCTCGGGTGTTATTTTAGCGATACTGATGGCTAAAGTGTTCCTTGATAAGCTTCCTAAAAATTGGTGGCGTCGAGATTGCTGTTCATAACTAGAATTATACTGATTGGTATTAAACAACCTTTGCAGGGAATTGTTTGATTAGGTAAAAGGCACTCATTTGAGTGCCTTTTTGTTTTTGGGCTAATATGTGATGAGTGCTAGTGATGATCCTAAGTAGCCCGCAATATGGTCAATCACACGAACAAAAGGACCTGTCATGAAAAAACTTCTAGTTAGCCTGTTTCTCACCTTAGCGATGATAGCTTGTTCCGAACCATCTAAACCGGATGCTGGCGGTAACCTTGTTGAAGGATTTGTCGAAGGCGTGCATTACCGTGTGTTAGCGACCCCTATTCCCGTAAGCAGCGATAATATTTCGGTCACCGAGTTTTTTTGGTATGGCTGCCCCCACTGTGAACTGTTTGAAAAGCCGCTGCACAAGTGGGAACAAACTATGGGCGATGGGGTACAACTGGTACAATCGCCAGCGGTGTGGAATCAGGCGATGAAGTTACATGCCAAGGTGTTTTTTATCGTACAGCAGATGCCAGATAAACAAAAAATCCATACGGCTTTATTTGGAGAGGTGATGGATTTGCGAGAAATTACCGATCTCAAGCAACAGCAATCAAAGTTAGGTCATTTCTTAAATGGTTACGGTTTAACGCAGCAGGAGTTTACCGAGAAGCTTAACTCCGAAGAGATCAAGTCTAAGCTTAAGCAGGCGATGCAGATTATGTCATCGGCCGAGATCCGAAGTACGCCAACCATATTAGTCAATGGCCGCTATATCGTGCTGAATGAATCGGCAACTTCAGCTGAGCAGGTGATGGAAATTGCCAGTTACTTAGTTGAATTGGAAAAAGCTAGGTTGGCCACCCTAAATGCCGGCAAGAGTTAGCGTCATAAATAACGCCGTTATGGTTGAAAACTCACCAACAGTCGAATTGAAAATTTCGAAACAACAAGGTTGATTGGTTGGTGGGGAAAATTTACTCAACGGCAAATCATTCTATTTTTAGGTCTGATAGAACATTGCAGTACATGATGTGGTGGTTTTGGGTGTGCCATATTGTCTAAGCTAGACCAGCTCGCGGCTAGCATCAAGGCTGTCAGAGTTTGTTATTAAAAAGCTGTTATTGGGCTGTCAGTTCCATTACCTATTGCTAGGCGTGCTCTCACGCCTCTTCCTGTTTATCACTCTCTACTTCCCCTTAAATCTATTTAACATCTAATTCGCATTGCCAGTGAGACATAATGTCTTACCTTTGTGGGTCAATATGTCCGATTGTTATTCGTTAGTTTGTTTTGGTGTTTTATTCTGTTTTTGTCTCTATTTTATCGCCTTTGCGGCTCTTTGATTTGATTCTTTGTCAATTTTTAGTGTTTTATTTTATTGTGATTTTAGTGTGATCTTTGTCGTGTGTTATAAATTGTTCGTATAGCTGACTTTGAGGATAATCGGTTCGCGTTAATTAGCCTTTGTTGAGCTTGTGGCTAGTCGCACAGGTTGGACTAAAAGTGGATTAGCGGGAAAACCAAAGCTACGTGCCGAGATGAGTTAGTCGGCCAGAGTAGAAAATACTAATTGTGTGAGGGTTATATGGACAGACGACAGTTTTTTAAACTGTGTGCCTGCGGAGCGACCACATCGGCCATATCAGCATTGGGATTAATGCCCGGTACTGCCATGGCGGCGCCTCGTGAGTATAAGTTGTTGAAAGCAAAAGAGACCCGCAATAACTGCTGTTATTGCTCAGTGGGTTGTGGCTTGTTGATGTACAGCTATGGCAGCAATGGTAAAAACGCCGAGAAAGCGATTTTCCACATTGAAGGCGATGCCGACCATCCGGTTAACCGTGGCGCATTATGCCCTAAAGGTGCGGGTCTAGTGGACTATGTGAATAGCCCTAACCGTAACCATTTCCCTGAAGTGCGTGAGGCAGGCTCTAACGAGTGGAAGCGCATCAGTTGGAATGAGGCATTTAGCCGTATCGCTCGTTTGATGAAAGACGATCGCGATGAAAACTTTATTGAAAAAAATAGTGATGGCATCACAGTAAACCGTTGGTTGAGTACAGGCATGATGACTTCGTCTGCACAGCCAAACGAAGGTGGCTTCATCACTCATAAGTTTGCTCGTTCTCTTGGCCTAGTGGCCATCGACACTATTGCGCGTAACTGACACTCCCCAACGGTAGCAAGTCTTGCTCCAACATTTGGGCGCGGTGCCATGACCAACCACTGGATCGATATTAAGAACTCTAATGTAGTGGTGATCATGGGCGGTAATGCCGCCGAGGCACATCCTGTCGGTTTTGGTTGGGTTACAGAAGCCATGGAACACAATAACGCCAAGTTGGTGGTTGTGGATCCGCGCTTTAACCGCAGCGCAGCATTAGCTGATTGTTATGCACCACTTCGTAGTGGTACTGATATCGCATTCCTTTTAGGTCTTTGTCGATACCTCATTGATACTAAACAAGTTAACTACGAGTATGTCAAAGCGTATACCAACGCAAGTTACATAGTCCGTGAAGATTTCGAATTCAATGAAGGCCTATTTAGTGGTTTTGATGAGAGTAGCCGCAGCTACGACAAAGAAACTTGGTACTACGAACTTGATGAAGATGGTTACGCCAAAGTCGATGAAACTTACGAGCATCCTCGCTGTGTGTGGAACTTGCTAAAGAAGCATGTGGATCGTTACGACTTCGAGACTGTCAGTAATATTACCGGCACACCAGTTGAAGACTATGAAAAGGTTTGTGCGCTTATCGGTAGCACACACACTCACAATAGAGTGGCGACCTTTATGTATGCGCTAGGCTGGACTCACCACACTAAAGGCGCACAGAACATCCGTTCTATGGCATTAGTGCAGTTACTGCTAGGTAACATCGGTGTGTTAGGTGGTGGTGTAAACGCGTTGCGTGGTCACTCGAACGTACAGGGCGCAACCGACATGGGTCTGCTTTGCCAGAACCTGCCAGGTTACTTAAAGCTTCCAAATGACAAGGATACAGACTTAGCCACATACCTAGATAACTATACGCCTAAGGCGTTGCGTCCAGGCCAAACAAACTATTGGTCTAACTATCCAAAGTTCTTTATCTCGCAGATGAAGAGTTTCTGGGGCGAGCATGCAACTGCAGCTAATAGCTTTGGTTATGACTGGTTACCTAAGTGGGACCTACAGTACGACTACACCAAGCATATCGACATGATGTACAAGGGCCAAGTTAATGGTTACTTCGTGCAGGGGGTTAACGCGATTAACTCTATGCCAAACCGTAACAAGACCTTAGCGGCGTTATGTAAGCTTAAGTACTTGGTTGTAATGGATCCATTGGCGACAGAAACCTCATTGTTCTGGCAAAAAGCCGGTGAGTTCAACGACGTACAGCCAAGCGAAATTCAAACAGAAGTATTCCGCCTGCCGACAACGTTATTTGCTGAAGAAGAAGGCTGTATCGTTAACTCGGGGCGCTGGATGCAGTGGCACTGGAAGGGCGCGAACCCGCCGGGTGAGTCTAAGCCAGATGCTGAGATCCTATCGGGGATCTTGATGAAGCTGCGTGAGCTCTATAAAGCCGAAGGCGGTGTGTTGCCGGAGCCAATTGAAGCGGTTAACTGGGCTGGTTATCACGATCCACACTTCCCACATGGCGAAGAGGTGGCAAAAGAGCTGAACGGTATTGACCTTAAAACGGGCAAGCAGCTCGATAGCTTTAGTCAGTTAAAAGATGACGGTAGTACCTCTTGTGGTTGTTGGATCTATTCGGGCTGTTGGACCGAAGAAGGCAACATGATGGCGCGTCGTGATAATTCCGATACCTCAGGTAAGGGGATTACCCCAGGTTGGGCATTTGCTTGGCCGCAAAACCGTCGCGTGCTGTATAACCGCGCATCCTGCGATGTGAACGGTAAGCCTTGGGATCCAAAACGCATGATCCTTGAGTGGGATCAGGGTAAATGGCATGGCATCGATGTGGGCGACTTCAATATGAAGTTACCGCCACAAGAGTCTGCGCATCCATTTATCATGCAGCCTGAAGGTGTAGGGCGTTTCTTCTCGCTAAAAATGCTAGCGGAGGGACCATTCCCTGAGCATTACGAGCCAATGGAATCGCCAATTGGCACTAACCCATTGCACCCGAATGTGATCAGTAACCCAGCGGTACGTTTGTTAGAAGGCGTTCAAGAAACCTTAGGTTCACATAAGGAGTTCCCTTATGTATGTACCACCTACTCGTTAACAGAGCACTTTAACTTCTGGACTATTCACTGTCGTCTAGCGGCTATTTCAATGCCTGAAACCTTTGTTGAGCTGGATGAAATTCTAGCGGCACAGAAAGGTATTGCTAACGGCGATTGGGTTCGAGTCAGCTCTAAGCGCGGTAGTTTGCTAACTAAAGCACTAGTGACTAAGCGTCTACAACCACTCAAGGTTCACGGCAAGATGGTGCATACGGTTGGCTTACCTCGTCATGGTGGTCATAGCGGATTAACCCGCAGAAGTTACAGCTGTAACGTACTGACCACGGAAGTGGGCGATGCTAATACTCAGGTGCCTGAGTTTAAGGCATTCCTTGTGGATATCACTAAGGCTGAGGGAGTGTAATCATGTCTTCTCAAGATATTATTTTAAGCTCTGGCACATCAGAGCTCACCCCTGCAGCGCAGGTACGCCGCAAGTTAAGCAAGGTCGCTAAGTTATTCGATGCGACTAAGTGTAACGGTTGTAAGGCATGTCAGGTGTCTTGTTCAGAATGGAACGACCTTAGAGCGCCAATTGGTAGCTTCCAAGGGACTTACCAAAACCCAATGGATCTGTCTTCTGAGTGTTGGACACTGATGAAGTACAACGAAGTTGAAGAGAACAACCAGTTGCGTTGGCGTTTTACTCACAACGCATGCATGCACTGTGACGATCCTGCTTGCTTAACGGCTTGCTCGACCAAAGGTGCCATCGTTCAACGGGCTAACGGCGTAGTCGATTTTGACTCCGATAAGTGTACTGGTTGTGGCTACTGCGTGTCGGCTTGTCCGTTCGATGTACCAAGACTCGACCCTATCGATCAAAAGGCCTACAAGTGCAGCATGTGTTCAGACCGCCTGCAAGTGGGGCAAGAGCCTGCATGTGTGAAGTCTTGTGTTACTGGTGCGCTGAAGTTTGGTACCCGTGAAGACATGTTGTTTATCGCAGATCTTAGAATCAAAGAGCTGCATAAACGAGGCTTTGTTAATGCAGGTCTATACAACCCAGAGGGTGTGGGTGGTACAGGCATGATGATGATCCTGCATGATGTTAGCAAGCCGCAAGACTACGGTTTACCTGCCGATCCGAAAACGAGCGTGCCGGTGAAACTGTGGCAAGACGTGGTTAAGCCACTGGGTACCGCGGGTATTCTCGCAACCGTGGCGGTGGCCTGTCTACACCGTATCACTGTGGGGCGTAACATCGTTGAAGAAGATGAGCCAGCAGCGTTTGACCACACTCACTCAGATAAGTCAGATAAGGAGTAACGCTCATGCATAAGCAGAATATGATTTTGCGTCATAAGTTGTTCGACCGCATCTGTCACTGGTTTGTGGTTGCCGCTGGTTTGGTGACGTTCCTAACAGGCTTTGCCTTTTTCTTCCCATCATTTCAATGGTTGGGTTCGATTGCAGGTACACCACAGATGGCGCGTTTTGTTCATCCGATTGCCGGTTTGCTGATGTGCTTACCGTTAATGCTGATGCTCGTGCGCTATTACCACCATAACAAGTGGGAAAAGAATGATCTGACATGGATGTTAGCCATTAAGGATGTGATGTTCGAGAACGAGGACAAGATCCCTGCTATCGGCCATTACAACCCAGGTCAAAAAGTGCTGTTTCGTACCTTCGTGGTGACCTCAATTGCATTGACGATTACGGGCATCATGATGTGGCAGCCTTACTTTGCCCCTTATTTTGAAGCAAGCACTATCCAGTGGGCCATTTTGATTCACGCAATTTGCGCAGTGATCATGTTGATCTTTGTGATTGTGCATTTCTGGATGGCAACGTGGGTGGAAGGATCGGTTGCTGGCATGTTGTACGGCTACGTGTCGCGGGCTTGGTGTAAGAAGCATCACCCTAACATGCTAAATGATCCTGAATTAAAGACTAAAAAGCAGGAAAAACACTAATTATGAGCACAGCAATACTCGACGCTGAGAAAATCTCTGGCCAGTCATTGGATATTAAGACCGTGATCCCAGCAGACCCAAAAGCCGTTTATCAATTTAGAGCACAGCGACTCGCTGAGCTAGCCGAGGAGTCAGGATTAGCAGAATACTTCGGCTTACTCGAGCAGTTAGTAATAGCTCAACAAAAGGTATCGGCACTCTATGGTGAGGCGGCAAAGAGCTGCTTTGGTCCAAAGCCAAAGTTAGATCTAAGCCAAGATAAGCCGATGGCACAGCAGCATTTTGAGTGGGGCAACTATTGGCAGTCGGTATTGCTGGAGCTGATTAGTGAGTTAATGCCAAAAGTCAGCACCGACTTACACTTAGTACTAAAGGAGTTAGCTAAGGCTAGAGCCGATGTGCTGCAAGGTTATGCCAAGTCTATGCTTAGCGGACGCTTTGCCGAAGTGCCGGCGCAGTACAGCCTATTTATTTGGGCTGCACTGTCGGTGTACTGGTCACATTGGGCGGTAGAGGTGGCACAAGGATTAGCGGACGCGGCAGAGGCCCACAAACGATTATGTCCCGTTTGTGGAAGCCATCCTGTAGGCAGCGTGATCAAGGAAGAGCCACGTGCTGGACTGCGTTACCTGCATTGCAGCTTGTGTGAAACCGAGTGGCATGAAGTGCGCGCCGAGTGCACTTCATGTGGTGAAAGCAAGGGCGTGTTCTTGTGGGCTGAAACCGAAACTAATGCCGCAATTCGCGTTGAAAGCTGCGATACCTGTATGGGCTACACCAAGATGTTCTTTACCGACATCAACCCAAGACTAGAAGTAGCAGCAGACGACTTAGCGACCTTAGTGATGGACAGCCATTTGGTTGAGCAAGGATACAGCGCAACCACGGTGAATCCGCTGCTACTTGCTCATGAGCAAGAAGTAGAGCCTCAGCTAAGTGAAGAGCCTCAGCCTAAAGTCGGTGATATCCACTAGCCAGCTTTTACAAACAGGTAATAAGCAAGCCAACCAAGAGCCGCATTTCGGTGCGGCTCTTTTATTAAATCGATTCAATAAAATAACTAACACAACCAGACGAAGACCTATGACTCAAGCTATCAACTCCACTCAAGCGCTATACCGTTGTTTACCAGCAATGGACAGCTTGCTACTGATACCTCAAGTGATGAGTTTTATCGACCAGCAGGGTAAGCCCTGGGTTAAATCCTTATTGGCACAAATGCTTCAAGATGCACGCCAGCAAATAGCAAAGAACCAAAGTTTGCCAAGCTGGTGCTTGGACTCAAGTCATGTCGCTGAAGAGTTAGCTGGTCGTATTGTTTGTGCTCAGCGCCAAAGTATGACCCCAGTGATCAACTTAACTGGCACTATATTACACACCAACCTTGGGCGCTCGCAGATGTGTGAAGCGGCAATCGCTGCCGTGACTGGGGTGATGCGCAGCCCTGTGCCGCTTGAGTTTGATATGGGGCAGGGAAAACGCGGCCACCGTGACAGCGCAATCTCAGCATTGATTCATGAGCTAACGGGCGCAGACAGTTGCTGCATCGTCAATAATAACGCTGCCGCTGTGCTACTTATGCTTGCCGCAACTTCGGCAGGTAAAGAGGTTATTGTTTCTCGTGGTGAGCTGGTGGAGATAGGCGGTGCGTTTCGTATTCCCGACATAATGGCACAGGCGGGTTGTAAGCTGGTAGAGGTCGGTTGCACTAACCGTACCCATCTTAAAGATTACGCCGCAGCGATTAGTGAAAATACCGCCGCAATAATGAAGGTACACACCAGTAACTATCATATCTCTGGTTTTACTAAGGCCACCGAAGAGGCCGAGCTAGCGGCATTGTGTAAAGCGCGCGGCATCGCGCTTATCTCAGATCTCGGCAGTGGTGCGCTTACTGACTTATCGCGCTTTGGTTTGTCAAAAGAGCCGATGCC
The DNA here is from genome assembly GCF_019654915.1 of Shewanella sp. MBTL60-007. Taxonomy (GTDB): domain Bacteria; phylum Pseudomonadota; class Gammaproteobacteria; order Enterobacterales; family Shewanellaceae; genus Shewanella. The sequence continues at coordinate 52,502 of NZ_BPET01000008.1, forward strand.
GCAGCAGATGCTTAAGGATGGCGTCAATCTGGTGAGCTTTTCTGGCGACAAACTGCTAGGCGGGCCGCAAGCGGGCTTAGTGGTCGGCGATGCGGAGTTAATCGCTAAGCTGCAAGCCCATCCGTTAAAACGCGCACTGCGCTGCGATAAAATGACCTTGGCAGCACTCGAAGCCACGCTTATGCAGTATCGCAATCCTGAGGCGCTAGATACTCAGCTACCCATCTTTAGAAAGTTATCAAGGTCAAAGGCTGAACTTGAACAGCTTGCGCACCACTTAGTGGCGGCTTGTACCCCATTTCACCCCCTATTTGAAGTGAGGTCACAGGCTAGTCAAACCCAAGTCGGAAGTGGCTCTCAGCCTGATGTGTTGCTGGATTCGGTATCAGTTTGCTTTACTGCGAAACCGGAGAGTCAACTAAGCCTACAGCAACTCGATAGCCACTTTAAAGCGGCTGAGATCCCGATCATCGGCCGCATTACTGCTAACCAGCTTTGGCTCGATCTACGTGGCAGCGATAACGACCAGCAGCTAGCGCGGGTATTGACGCAGGTAGGCAAGACGGTCGCAGCGATGAGCTTGGGAGGCTGCCAATGATTATCGTTACCGCAGGCCATGTGGATCACGGAAAAACCAGCTTAATTCAAGCGCTAACAGGCACTGATGCCGACCGTTTACCGGAAGAGAAACAGCGCGGCATGACCATAGAGCTGGGTTACGCCTTTATGGATTTAGTCGATGGTGAGCGTCTAGCCTTTGTCGATGTACCGGGCCATAGCAAGTTTATCAATACCATGTTGGCAGGGGTGAGCTGCGCCAAACATGCGCTATTGATCATCGCCTGTGACGATGGCGTGATGCCACAAACCCACGAGCATTTAGGCATCTTGCAGCTGCTTAATCTCGACCATCTCATCGTAGTGCTGACTAAGCAAGATAAGGTGGATAACGCTAGAGTTGATGTGGTCAAACATCAAGTCAGCGAACTGTTGGGGCAGTATCAAAGAACGAGTCCTATCTATGTGGTATCGGCGCAGAGCGGGGTTGGCATTGATGAGCTAAATCTTGCTATTAGACAGCTGGCCGAAGCCCAAACTAAAACGCTAAATCAAGTAAGTCCTGAGTCTAGCTTTCGCATGGCGATCGATAGAGCCTTCAGCGTGAAAGGAGCTGGCCTTGTTGTCACAGGTACTGTGATTAGTGGCCAAGTGAGTCAGGGACAGAACCTCTATCTTTCGGGACAGCGCAAACCAGTAAAAGTTAGAACCCTGCATAGCCAAGGCCGATCGAGTGAGCAGGCACATCATTGCCAACGCGTGGCACTAAATCTAACTGGAGTTGACCAGCATCGCGGTGCTCTGCGCGGCGATTGGTTAACCGCGCTTGAGCCGATAGCTCCGCCTAAGGTGATTTGTGGCGTATTTGAATCCTGCTCTTCATTCAAGCATTGGCAAAGCGTACAAGTGCACCTAGGAAATAGTCATACCACGGCACGTATAGGTGTGTTGCAGAGCCTTGCTGACGGTAAGACCTTGGTGGAATTGCAGTGTGAGCTGCCACTTCATTGTGTTGAACAAGACCGAATCATAGTGCGAGACGCGGCAGCAAGAACCACCCTAGGTGCGCTGCGCGTGCTAGATATCAATCCGCCAAAACGCGGTAAGCGTAGCCCCGAGCGTTTGGCTTATTTAGAAGCATTAACAGAGTGCACTTCAATAAAATGCAGCTTACAGGTTCAAATGCAGAATCACTGCGTTGAGAAGTCTGGGTTCATGTGGGCCAATCAGTTAACGGAGCGCACTCCGCTATTAGCAGATAGGCGTCTGCTAGAGCTTGATGGTTACCTGCTATCTCAGACGCTAAATCGGCAGATTGAGACTCAACTATTAACCCTAGTGGAAGATTATCATCAGGCATCCCCGGAGCTGCTTGGTCTAAGCATTAACCGTCTACAGCGCATGACCCATGGGCAATACCCTTTACCTGTGCTACTCAAACTGACTGATAGTCTGCGTGAGCAGCAACGGCTACAGAGCACTCGCGGCCTGTTGCACCTGCCGAGGCATAGCTTGAGCTTATCGGAGCATGAGCAACAGCTCTGGCTCAGTATTAAACAATTGATGTTGGCAGCAAATGGCCCGTTATGGTCATCGGATCTGGCTAAGCAGCTTAATGTAGAGCTCACAAGCATACGGGCACTGTGCCGTAAGCTGATTCAATTAGGTTATTTATCCGCCATTATTAAAGACCGCTTTATGTTAACTGAACGCCTTTATTTTTACGCGGATGTTATTAGGCAGCAAATTAATATACGTGGCGAATTAAAAACCGCTGATTTTAATTCAATGATTAAGTTAGGCCGCAAGGCCAGCATTCAATTGTTGGAGTTTTATGACCGCAGTGGATTAACCTGGAGAAAGAAAAAGGATAATTCGAGAGTCATTCGAGATAGCAGCATATTTATAACGAGTGATTTGGCGGAAGAACATAGGAGTTGAACCTACCCGGGACTGCTGGCAGCCCCACCTGGATTTGAAATCCAGACGTTTCACCGGAAACGACGTTCTTCCGTATCACTTGCGGAGATAATAGATAATTGTGTTTGGCTAAACAATATCGGTCGATTTCAAACTTTATTAAATGTGAATCCAAATACCATTTATCGATATTGATATCGTTGAGTGGGACATTATTTACCAGAACAAATGGAACAACGCTATGACGGAACTTGTGTGTGGCTTAAATAATATTACCGAGCAGACTTCAGTCACTTGTTTTCGTAATGACAGAGAACAAGTATTAATAGAAACGGTCGCGAAAGAAGTGAGAGTCGCGCTGATCTATAATGGTATTTCTCATGTGGTGATGATGGCCTGCCCAACGGCATTAAGAGAGTTCGCCATCGGCTTTAGTTTGTCTGAGTCCATTATCGAAAGCGTACGCGATATCCGTTCTATTGAGATTGAAACCATTGCCACTGGTGTACTGGTACATATAGAAGTGTCTCAACGCTGTTTTATGCAGTTAAAAGCGCATCGCCGTAGTCTTGCAGGGCGCACAGGCTGTGGCCTTTGCGGCATAGAACAGATAGAGCAAACGGTTAAACCGATTGTAAAAGTCACAGGGAATGAAAAGTTTAATCTAAACAGTTTAAAAACAGCACTAGGTAACCTACATAAGCATCAAAGTGCATTTAATTTGACCGGTGCCACACATGCCGCTGCCATGTTGTCGGCAGAAGGTGATATTATGTGCTGCTTCGAAGATGTTGGCCGCCATGTAGCCCTCGATAAATTAATTGGTCATATCAGCTTTGATAATCAGACTCGTCAGTCGGCCTTGTTATTAACCAGTCGAGCCAGTTTTGAAATGGTACAAAAAGCCGCCATTTCAAATATTAGTATTATATTTGCAATTTCTTCTGCAACTTCGTTAGCGATTGATATCGCGAACAGGTCGAATATTACCTTGGTTGGGTTTTGTCGTGAAAATAGAGTGACGATCTATACTCATCCTGAAAGGTTGTATTTATGTAATAAAACACTAAGTAATGTTGTAAATAATAGCTTGGCTGTAATCTAGTTAAGTGTGTTATCTCAGTAATTAATGTGTTTTAACTTTTGGCCCTTAAATTATTTACTTAGATTAAGGGCTGCATTTAAGTGCTTAATTTAAGCGTTTGACTCAATTGCTTAAATTAAGTGTTTTATTTAATTTTCATGCTAGTTGGTAAAGTTTAAATATGTGGTTAACGTTTAAAAATCAGTTTTTTATTAAATTCTGGTCGCCTTTTGCCGCCGTTATTGCGGCAGGTATTTTGTCGACCTATTTTTTTGGTCTTACCGGTTCTTTGTGGGCGGTAACTGGCGAATTTACTCGCTGGGGTGGTCATGTACTGCAGTGGTTTGGGGCTGAGCCGGAAACTTGGCAGTACTTTAAGATTATCGGCCTTAATGGCACACCGCTGGATCGTGTTGGTGGCGTGATGATTATCGGTATGTTTGGTGGGTGTTTGGCTGCGGTATTGTGGGCCAACAACATGAAGCTGCGCATGCCAAGTTCCAAAAAGCGTATTGCACAGGCACTAATTGGCGGCATGATCGCAGGCTTTGGTGCGCGTTTGGCAATGGGATGCAACTTAGCGGCCTTCTTCACCGGTATTCCGCAGTTTACGCTACATGCATGGATTTTTGCCTTTGCAGCAGCGGCAGGCACCTACATTGGCGCTAAGATCACCTTGCTACCGTTTTTCCGCTCAACCGCCAAGGTTAAGCTTGGTGGCTTGAAGAAAATAGCTAAACCCAATCCGAATCAAGTGCAGAATCGCTTTCGCTTAGGGTGGGTAGTGTTTGCTGCCATGATCGCGGCTTCATTCTATATTATGCAAAGCTCGACCAAGTTGGGTATAGCTATGTTCATGGGAATTATCTTTGGTTTATTGATTGAACGGGCGCAGATCTGCTTTACCTCGGCGTTTAGAGATATGTGGATCACTGGTCGCACCCATATGGCTAAGGCGATTATCTTAGGCATGGCGGTGAGTGTTATCGGTATTTACAGCTATGTGCAGCTAGGTATGACTCCCAAAACCCTATGGGCTGGCCCGAATGCGGTGATTGGTGGCTTACTGTTTGGTATCGGTATTGTGATTGCTGGTGGCTGTGAAACAGGCTGGATGTACCGTGCCTTAGAAGGTCAGGTACACTTTTGGTGGGTGGGTATTGGTAATATCCTTGGCGCAACCATACTGGCCTACTATTGGGATGTGGTGGCCGCGCCATTGGCGACTAGCTGGGATAAGGTCAACTTACTGGATGTGTTTGGGCCACTAGGGGGCTTAGGTGTGACTTATCTATTACTGGGCTTATCCTTGGTGCTGATTTTAGTCTGGGAGCAACGCTTCTTTAATAAGCAGAAGAGTGAGCAACAAGCGCTGGCTGCAAAGCTTGCTGAGTTAAAGGTAGCGCCTGTGGCTACAGTTACAGCAACATCAGCCACACAAGCTTAAAAATCAGCTAAAAAAATAGCGAATTGATTCATTTGTTTTATATTCGGCTCAAGCCAATTGAGTCGACGTTTTGCTGAGGAGCATAGTATGACAGCATCTATCGTACCTGATTACAATTTAGAGATTTACGGTGAGCCTTGTCCTTATCCTGCGGTTGCTACGCTTGAAGCGATGCAGTCACTAAAAACGGGCGAAGTATTGGAAGTGATCACCGATTGCTCGCAGTCGATTAACAACATTCCTAATGACGCAAAGAACCATGGCTATGAAGTTTTAGACATTAGCCAACAGGGCGTCATGCTACGTTATTTGCTTAAGAAATAAGTTAAAAGCTAATTGAAAAAGTAGTTTTTCGTCGATTTAAGAGCAATAAAAAAGGCACTCAATGAGTGCCTTTTTTGCTGACTAGCGTTTCGCGAGTCATTAAAACGTTACTGTGGAAGTTCTGCGTTGTGGTAAACGTTCTGTACGTCGTCACAATCTTCAAGTGCAGCAAGGAACTTCTCAAACTGCTCAATCTCTTCTGGATCGGTGATAGCAGTCATAGTCTGCGGCACGAAAGTAATCTCTTCCATTACATAGTCAGTGTCTTCCGGTAGCTCAGCCGCTAATGCAGTTTTTACTTTGAAGAACTCTGTGTGTGGTGCATAGACACTGATCATACCATCTTCAAGCTCAACGTCTGTTACATCAACGTCAGCCATCATTAGCATTTCAAGGATGGCATCTTCGTCATCGCCAGCAAATACGAATACGGCTTGATGATCGAACATGTGGCCAACAGTGCCTGGGCCACCTAATTTGGCATCGTTTTTAACGAATGCTTGACGAACTTCGGTAAAAGTACGCTTGCCGTTGTCTGTTAGACAGTCAGCAATCACCATACAACCGCCAGGACCAAAACCTTCATAACGTGCAGTTTCGTAGTCTTCGCCACCACCGCCTTTGGCTTTATCAATTGCGCGCTCAATAACATGTGCTGGCACTTGATCTTTCTTAGCCTTGTTAATCATTTGACGAAGTGCAAGGTTGCCATCGGGATCGAAACCACCATTCTTGGCACAAACATAGATCTCTTTTCCGTATCTAGAATAGAGTCTCGTTTTTTGCCCAGCAGTTTTCGCCATGGATTCTTTGCGGTTTTGGTATGCTCTGCCCATCTTGATCTTTCTCACTAAGCTTCAAAAATTGCCAGCAATGTTAGCAGCTTTATCAAAACAAATCAGGTACAGGCCTTTAAAAATGCTAAACGCTGCTAATAATTTCGCTTTATAGCAGTAACTATGTAGCTTAAAGCAGGTTAGTTTAGTGCTTTATCTCGTCTTAGCCGCTGTAGTGCGCTATTGATTAAAGGATTCTATAAGGGTCTCTATAGTTTGCTTGATAAGTAGTGGCGGAGTGCGACCAAAATCATGGAGGGCATAAACAGCATTGAGTGGGCATTGGTGTGTCGGCATCAGTTCAACTAGCGATGATTCTTGCTCAAACACAAAGTCAGGTAATAAGGCTACACCTAAGCCGGCTTTAGCCAGCGAAAGTACCGCAGAGGAAGTGTCAGCATAGCGATTGGCGGTAAAATTTAACTTTAGTGTATTGGTCGCTAGCGTATCGAGTTTGGGCTGCAGGTTATGTTCGATATTTTGCCCTTGCCAAGAATTAGCTATGTAGTCTAGGGCCTGCCATTGCCCATCGGCCAATTGTTGCTTGTATTGCTCAATAAAGGCAGGAGTTGCGCATAACACATCTCGGAATTGGCCAATTTTTCGCTGTATTAAGTTGCTCGAAGTGAGCTTTCCTACTCGAACGGCAATATCAACATCTTGGCCTAACAGGTCGATGCGGCGGTCTTGTACTTGAATGCTTGGCCTTATCATTGGGTTTCCATGACACAATGTAGCGATAGCGGGAGCAATGATGCCATCGACTAAGGCGTGGGGAGAGCTGATTTTTATCGGGCCTGCCAGCTTGTCTGCCGTTTCTCTGGCTTCTTGCCAAGCGAGGGTTGAGATATCCCCTAACTCACGGCAGCGCAGATAGAAATCTTTACCAGCAGGTGTGAGTTGTTGTCTGCGAGTCGTTCTGTGGAGTAGTTGGACGCCAACAGCAAGCTCTAATGCTTTTAGATGATGACTGATAACCGATTTAGACAGTTCGAGCCGATCGGCTGCTGCACTGATAGAGCCACTATCGACTATTTGTTTAAAGATGGCCATATGTCGTAGATGATCCATAGTATTTTACCTGAGCGAGCCTTCTCTATTGTTCTGTTATATTGAACAGTCTTTATGTTTTTGGCTAGGTTATCAATGCTAATTATCGCTGTAAACTGCTTGTCTAGTTTGAATTTAACCTATCACGAAGTGGAGTAAAACAGATGTCACAGCAATTGATTGAAGCGGTAAAACTTGCAAGCGATTTATGGAAAAAAGGCTTTAATACTCAGGATGCTGCTTTGTGCGCTGCGCAATACACTGCCAATGCGCCGATGCTTGCCCGTCCTTTTGGTAAGTTTATAGGCACTGAAGCTATTCAAGCGTTTTGGCAAAACCTTATCGACCAAGGTTATCGCGATGTAGAATATATAGATCCAAAGTTTGATGTTATCGATGAAAAATCTGTCTTGCTGACAACGGCTTGGAAGATGAATAAGGCTCATGGCGTTGTCCATAAAGAGCTGTGGGTATTGCAAGATGATGGCTGTGCTAAGTTAGTTGATGATGAATTTGAAGTGTTAGGTTAGCTGTTACATTTATTATAAATTTACTATCGAATATTTATTAGTGTGGGTCTAGTTCACTTTTGCAACTGACTCACACTTAATTTATTGTCGTTTTCCCAATTTATTTCAAGCAACCCCCTTTTTACCGTATGACACCTGCTTAATTAATCCTTAATCGCAGGCTGTTACTTGTTGTTACTCTTGGTTTTTAATTATTTTATTTTCAATGCTTGCTTTTGTTTTTATTGGTTTTTAATTTGACTTCTGACTTTTTTCTTGATTAATTAAATATTAATTTTTTTATGTATTATTTATGTTTGTTTATTTATTTAATGATTGGGCTTAAATAAATTAATTGTTGGGGAATTAATCACAAAAATAATCAACTACTACTAATAAGGTATTTACGGGGGAGTAAAAGATCACGACTTAATTATAGTTATGGAGTGATGATGAGAAATTTTAATAAATGCAAAGCGGCGCTTATCGTCGCCGCAGCTTTTGGCCTCGCCGCCTGTAGTGACGGTAAAGATGGTAGTGATGGCGAAGATGGTACTAGCCCATTACCACCAGTAGTCGAAGCGACTGAAATCACCAATGTTGAAATGCTGAGCCACACCCTAGAAGAGGGCGCGGTACGTTTTGAGTTTGAAGTTACTAATGAAGAAGGTCTGCTTGTCAGCGGGCTAGAAAAAGTGAGCGCCGAGGTTGCGGAGCTGACAGATAAAGGCATTGCCCGTAGTCGACCTGATTTTGAGGGAACCATTGCTGGTGGCAGTGCCAATGAGGCTACCGAAGGCGCAAGTCTTACCATGACGGAAAGTGGTCGTTATGAGTTTTTAGCACCAATGCCAGCAGTTAATGCGGGGACTGAAGGGATCATTCGAATCGCTGTTGGTGGTGGTGAGAATATCGCTAAATCAAATTATATCGTCGTTGATAAGTCTGAAGGGTTGCACACTACCTCTACCGCAACCTGTCACGGTTGCCACGTCGACTATGCGGCGTCTAAATTAAAACATCCAAGTTACACAGCGATTAATACCGATGGCGAGACTGATCTTGTCGCAGGCTGTATGGTCTGTCACGGCAACGTCGTGCGTGACGATGGCGGCTATGCTCGTAACTCGATGCAGAAGATTGGCCATATTAACCATCAGAAGTTTGAGAAAGATTTCGAGCCCGCTAACTGTTACACCTGTCATGCCGAGCCTATCACTAAGGTCAATAGCATGAGTACCTGTACTGACTGTCACGATGCCGCAGGTGTCGGTTCAACTGCAGTTGCCATGACCTATAGCAGCTTCGATGAATCTGATGATGTGCGCCTATTCCATAAGAAGGTGATGGAAAAAGCTCAAGTTCGAGATGAACACACATCAACTGTATCAGCACCATATATGAACGCTGATAATAGTTATTGTACCGACATCAGTTTATTTAAAGGTGAAGAACAGCTTAACCTTGAGACCCTATTATCTGATGGCACAATCTCTTATGTAGGTGCTTACTTACATGGTTACGACAAGGCTTCGATTGTTGGTCGCGCTGCAAGAACCAGCACCACAAGCTTCGATGCTAACGGTACCGCTGCTATCTGTTTTGCTAGCTTAGATGCAATATTCCCAGAGTTGATGGCAAGTTCCCGCATTACCTTTAACTTTGGCGATGATGCTGGCTACGATGGGGTAACGCTTCACGGGTACTCAGACATGATGTCTGGTGAGTTGTATGAGCGTCGCCATAGCGTCACGGTTGATAGCTGTTCGACTTGTCACAATAACGAAAGCAACTATCACAAGAACGGCAGTTACAGTGATGGTGGTTTAGGTTGTGTGGCATGTCATAACAATGGTCAAGATCGTAGTTCGAAGAACTCTGCACCGGGCTTTGGCCCTATGGTCCACAGCATGCACTGGGGCGTAGGAAGCTCTGCCATTACTGGTGAGCCAAACTCTGCCACTAAGCTTAATGCTGAGAACTGTGTGGCTTGTCACGCCGACGGTATAGATTTAAACGCTATCCCTAACCAGTACATGTTGTCGAAAGCCTTTAACGCTGGGGTTGATGGCGTCGCTTCTAGTCCAATTACCGCTAACTGTTTTGCCTGTCATGACAGTGACCAAGCACTTAACCATATGATTTCAAATGGCGGAGAGCTAAATATACAAGTAGATAAGACAGGTGATTGGTATACCCAAGGCACATCTGAGTCTTGTGCAACGTGTCATGCAGAGGGGCGCTCATACGGAATTGAGAAGTACCACGTGTTTGACCGTAAGGAATAAAAAGTAAGGGCTAGCTTCTCCCTGCAACTAGTTAGCCCATGACTTTTTTGGGCGTGATTTAAGCGCTATTCGAGATAGTTTTCCGCTGATTTTGAATAGCGTTTATCTAACGCCTTTTTTTGTTGTTAATCACTGTTGAATTTAGGACGCTCGATAAAATCAGGTACATCCAACACCTTATCTTGCCAGTTATTGAATAACGCCTGATAGAGAAACTCGATAAATACTCGATAACGCCGGGGTAGGTACACTCGCTGTGGCATACTCATAGTGACTAGGCTTTGTTTCATCGGAAAGTCATTCAGTACTGTTACTAGCTCACCCTTCTCTAGGGCATTGTGAGCAATCACTAATGGTATCGCTGCGATCCCCAAGCCCTCAATCGCCGCCTCTCGCATCAGAGTAATATTGTTGGTTTCGAGTCTCGATTCCGGCTCTATAGTCACCCATTCTTTGCCATTAAACAGCATCCAGTTGCCGTCAATATGGGGAGAACTAATACGGATACATTGATGCTGTCGTAACTGCTCTGGGGTGGTGGGCTCGCCAAATTTATCGAGATAATCTGGGCTGGCCATCAGAATTTTTGGAGTATTGATCAGGGCATAGGTTTGTAATCTATCATCGGTTTCTGCGGTGATCTGAAACAATAGATCAACCCCTTCAGTTATCACATCGACCTGACGATTAGTCAGCTCCGCTTCGATCGTAATATCGGGGTAGAGCGCTAGAAACTGGGCGAAGATCCGCCCAAAATAGAGCTGCCCCATCTCGATAGGACAGACAATTTTTAGGTGACCTTTAATCGTCTGTTGCCTCGCACTGAGCTGATCTTCGGCATTCTTAAGATCCGTTAAGATCCGATTCACACGATGAAAGTAGTCGGCTCCGGCCTCGGTGAGCTTAAGTGCGCGAGTGGTTCTATGCAGTAGTTGTACTCCCGCATCGGCCTCCAGTTCGGCCACCTTACGGCTCACGGTAGCCTTTGTCAGACCTAAGACGTTGGCAGCCCGAGTAAAACTACCTTGCTCGACGACTTGGGCAAACATTTGAATGCGATTGAGATCTATCATTGTTACACCTGTGAAACAGTGGGTAATTTTTTAGCTATCTAATAAATATACAGAGACAGTAGTAAACTATGACTCACTAATCAAGGAGTCATTCATGTCTAAAACTAAGTTATTTTTCGGGATTCCTGTTCTTATTATTGCGTTATTAACCGGCGGTTATTATTGGTGGACCCAAGTACGTAATTTTGAGTCGACAGATAATGCCTATGTCGAATCCGACATCTCTCATATCAGCGTTAAAGTTCCTGGCTATGTGACAGCCACCTTTGTTACCGATAATCAGCATGTCAAAAAAGGCCAATTATTGGCCCAATTGGAAGATAGTCAATACAGGGCTAAGGTCGCGCAAAACCAAGCCGTGCTAGCCAGTGCTAAGGCTAAGCTGCAGACACTCAATGCGCAAGTTGATCTACAACAGGCGCTTATTACTCAGGCGCAAGCTAGTGTGGTTGCGGCAGAAGCCGAGCGAGTGCGTAGTCAGCAGCAACTGACTCGAGCCTCAAAACTGAAGGCGAAGAATTACAGCTCTCAAGACGCAGTGGATGAAGCCCAAGCGGCCTTCGAGTCGGCGACGGCCCATGTAGATGAAATGCATGCGGCATTAGTGGCGAAGCAAAGAGAGCTTAAAGTCTATAACGCACAGTTAGTTGAGGCAGATTCGAGTGTTGAGCAGGCTAGAGCTGGCTTACAGTTAGCACAAATTCAACTGGCAGATACCCAAATTACCGCTCCGTTTACAGGGGTCGTCGGTAAGCGTGGTGCGCAGCAGGGCCAATATGTGCAGCCTGGACAAGCGATTTACAGTCTAGTGCCTGATGAAGCTGTGTGGATCACCGCCAATTTTAAAGAGACCCAAATTGCTAAGATGCATGCAGGGCAGAAGGTAGCGATTGAGTTAGATGCGTTTTCGGGAAAGACATTTTCTGGGGTGATTGACAGCCTCTCTCCAGCTTCGGGAGCTAAATTTAGCCTACTGCCAGCGGAAAATGCCACGGGTAACTTTACTAAGATCGTGCAGCGGATCCCTGTGAGAATTCGCCTAGATGACAATGCCGCCCAAAAGCTTGAGCAGGGCAGGATTGTGCCTGGCCTGAGTGCATTGGTGAAAGTCGATACCGCAAGCGATAGCTTAGAGTCGGCTATTGTAGCCAATAGAGTGCAACTGTAATGTCAGCTAGCCAAGTAGGGAGCGCGATACAGAATCTTGCTATGAGTCAACAGGTTGAGCCCGGTAGTCGCAGAGCTTGGATTGCGGTATTTGGCGGCTTGATTGGCGCCTTTATGGCGATCTTGGATATTCAGATCACCAATGCGTCGATGAAAGAGATCCAAGGCGGTTTAGGTGCCACGCTGGAGGAGGGCTCTTGGATCGCCACTGCCTATTTAGTGGCAGAGATGATCGCTATTCCGCTATCAGGTTGGCTCAGTAAAGGCTTAGACATACGCCGCTATATGCTGTGGAACAGCGCTATTTTCATCTTAGCATCGCTACTTTGCTCGATTGCTTGGAATTTAGAATCGATGATCGTCTTCAGGGCGATGCAGGGGTTCTTTGGTGGCGCTTTAATCCCGATGGCCTTCAGGTTGATTCTAGAATATCTTCCCGACAGCAAACGGGCGGTAGGTATGGCGCTTTTTGGCCTTACCGCCACGTTTGCCCCTTCAATTGGCCCAACTTTAGGTGGCTGGCTTACCGAGCAATTTAGTTGGCACTATCTGTTTTATATCAATGTGCCACCGGGGCTTGTGGTGATGTCGATGCTTGCCTATGGTCTGGTGAAAAAACCAATTAATTGGCCTGAACTCAAGAATGTCGATGTCAGTAGTATTATCACCATGGCATTGGGGATGGGCTGTTTAGAGGTGGTGCTAGAGGAGGGAAATCGTGAGGACTGGTTTGGTTCAGAGTTTATACGTAACCTTGCTATCGTCGCGGCGGTGAATATTGCGCTCTTTGTCTACCTGCAGTTAAAAAGAAAGGCGCCACTGGTTAATTTAAGGCTGCTGGCTAATCGTGATTTTAGCATCTCAACTATCGCTTATTTCTTGTTAGGCTTAGCACTGTTTTCATCCATCTATATGGTGCCGCTATATCTGTCACAGATCCAGGATTACAACTCGTTAGAGATAGGTGAGGTTCTGATGTGGCTGGGCTTTCCACAGCTGCTGATTTTGCCATTCATGCCGATGTTGATGCAGCGTTTCGATAATCGTTATCTCGCGGCATTTGGCTTTTTCATGTTCGGGGTAAGTTATTATATGAACAGCCATATGACTGCCGACTTTGCCGGCCCTCAGCTAATCGCCTCTATGGTGGTACGTGCTATCGGCCAACCATTTATCATGGTGCCAATTGGCATGTTGGCTACGGCTAGGCTGCAAAAGCATGAGAATGCCTCTGCATCGACGGTGTTAAACGTGGTGCGAAACCTAGGTGGCGCGGTGGGAATTGCCATGGTATCGACCCTGATCGATAACTTAGGTCGAGTTCATCTAGCCCAGATGAAAGAAACGTTGCCTGCGGTCAGTCCACTGGCAAATGATTACTTAAGCAGTACAGCAGCGATGTTGCAAGCGGCGGGGTCGAACTCGGTTACCGCGAGTCAGCAAGCATCGGCACTGCTTGGGCAGACCATGCAGCAGCAGGCGATGGTACAAGCCTATAATGACGTGTTCTTCATCATGGCGGGACTACTCATGGTGGCCGTCATTGCAGTGTTGTCGATCCGTAAGCCGATACCACAGCAGGTATAGAAAACTAGTTTCTACCCTTACTTTAATCTATGCAACCGCTGCTTTATGCGGCAGTGGTTGATTTTACGCGACTTTGGCGTAGTTATTCGCTCGGTTTAAATGCTAGACTGCGGCTCTATTGCGTTGTTTTGGAGAGCTTCCTATGCTTTGGAAATCTTTATCTTTTTCTGAACTATCACTAAATGAACTGTACGATCTGCTTAAGCTTAGGGTGGACGTATTTGTTGTTGAGCAAAACTGTGCTTATCCAGAGCTAGACGATAAAGACCGCCATAGCCAAACTCAACATCTACTTGGGCTCAATGAACAGGGGGTGATTCAGGCTTATGCGAGGGTCTTGGCCCCAGGGGTTAGCTATCCTGATGCCAGCGTTGGCCGTGTCATTGTTGCTGAGTCTGCGCGAGGTGGTGGGGTTGCTCATGTATTAATGCAAAAAGCGATAGCGATTTCTACTAAGAAATGGCCTGAGCACAATATTCAGCTAGGTGGTCAGGAACATCTGAAAGGCTTCTACCAGCAGTTAGGTTTTGAACCCGTTTCAGAGATGTATCTTGAGGATGGGATCCCCCATATCGATATGTTGCTAACTTTAAAGAGCTAGCATCGAATAACCGATACAAAAAAAGCGCACTTGAGTGCGCTTTTTTGTTGCTCAATATTTTACTTGCGGAAGTTTCAAGTAAATTATGCCCTTAACTTCACATCGGGTGAGTAGTCAACGTCACCATTTTTACTGATCACAGCCAGAGTCTTATTCTGCATAATAAAGGCTTGCGGTCCTGATGGCAGCTGGCGGACAAACAGCAAGCGGAAGCCAAACTTATGTAGATCATATAGGGCAATCTTCTGCTCAGCACTCATGGCGTCCCAATGAACGTCATGATGGCGTGGAGCCTTTCGCTTCTCTTTAGATTGTAATGCAATTAGCATATTCTTCTCTCTATAGGCAGCGTGTTAATCCAGTAGTGATTAAGTATACAACCGCCGGCTAATATGACTAGTTTTTATCCGGTAAATAATGAGCCAGTTCAATAAACATCTATTTTTGTGAGAAAAAGTGTTCAACTTTTTTTCGTGTGGTTAACGTATTAAGGAGAATGCGGTGCTCAACTATATCGAACCAGTATTTCGTCCGCCATCGGAGTGGAAATCTCTTATTCTGCAGGTAACCAACGGCTGTAGCTGGAATCAGTGTAGCTTTTGCGACATGTATACCCAGCCCCAGAAACGATTTCGAGCACAGAAAGCGGACAAGATAGAGCAAGATCTTATTGAGGTTGCTAACTCGAGTGCACATATATCACGAGTGTTTTTAGCCGATGGCGATGCCATGACACTCCCCTTTGCACGTCTTGAGGCGATCTGCCTATTGATAAAAAAGTATCTGCCCAACGTGACTCGAATAAGCAGTTATTGCCTGCCACGTAACATCAATAATAAGTCCCCTGAGCAGTTGCAACGTTTAAGAGAGCTAGGCCTAAGCTTGCTTTATATTGGCTGTGAGAGTGGCGATGATGAGGTGTTGGGGCGGATCCAAAAAGGGGAGACCTATGCTTCGTCATTAGCAGCACTACAGAAAATAAAAGCCGCTGGCATTAAAGCCTCAGTGATGATCTTAAATGGGTTAGGTGGAGTAGAACTGTCCAAGCAGCATGCCAAGAACTCTGCCAAGCTGATGAATGCCGCGCAGCCTGAATATCTATCGACCTTAGTGGTTACCTTGCCACTCGGGACGCAGAGAATGGACGAGGCTTTTGATGGCGGTTTTCAGCTGCCGGATCAGGCACAACTGTTTGAAGAGATGCATATTTTACTGAGCGAGCTTGAGCTGAATAAAACCGTATTTCGCTCCGATCATGCCTCTAATTACTTGGTGCTAAAAGGCGTACTGGGTAAAGACAAGCAAGCTCTGATTGCTCAGGTAGAAGCAGCAATGAACACGCCGGAGCAAATTCAGTTACGGCAGGAGTGGCAAAGAGGGCTTTAATTGCTGAGAGTTATCTGCGGCGATGACTCTTTTTTTTGCAGGCTAACAATATCCAAGCATTGATCTTTAAACCACTGGATTAATGGGTCTTTGTGTACTCTTGCGTGCCAGTAGAGGGTGCTGTCTAGCTGAGGTAACTCGGTGAGCACAACTCCCTTTAATTGTGCTTGCCACCTAGCAGAATTAAGAACGCGTTGAGGCAAAAAGCCAACGTGCTTTCCTGCAAGCAGTCCTTGTAGCAGCACTAGAAATGAGCCTGTAGCAAAGGTGATTTTACGCTGTAGTTGGTGTTGTAATGCTAGTTGAGTGACCTCGAACTCGACTAAGTTGGAGGCGGAGTACTCCGCTGTATCATAAGCGAAAATGTCTGCCAACGTTGGCTGGGCAATTTGGGCTAAGGGATGCTTGAGGCTATAAGCAGCGCAGTAATTGTCGGTACTGATATGGCGGCCATGAATATTTGCTGGTGGGGTGTCTGTACCTGCGCCAGCGATATCAATATCGCCAGATTCTAGGAGTGAAAAGACATCTCTGGGCTTGTGCACAAACTCAAGCTCTACATTGGGCGCAAAAGCGAGGATCCTGTCTAGCATCATTGGGATCATAGTCTGGGTGAGATCATCCATAAATGCGATGCGGATAACCCCGTGGCTTTCCATTGGATCGAAGGCCGTCTGCGAGATCAGTCGGTCACTCATCTGCAGCCATTCGGTGAGTGAGCGATATAATCTCAGCGCCTTGCTGGTGGCACGAATACCTTGCCCCTGCTTTACAAACAGCGGGTCATCGAACATATTACGCAGCTTTTTTAAGTTTTGGCTCATAGCTGGCTGTGATATGTCGAGTCTGTCTGCACTCTTAGATACGCTTTGCTCTTCAATCAGAATAGCTAGACTCAGTAATAAGTTGAGATCGCACTGTTGAATAATCTTTAAGTCTGTTGGATTCATAAGGCTTGTGCTAAAGGAAAGTGTTTATGAAAAAGCGTGACTAACTGACTTCTAAACCACTGCTGTAGCTCTGGCGCTCGCTGGTGGCGATCCCAGCAAATTTTAAGTTCTAGATTGATGGGCGAGCCGAGCCATTCAAAACCTTTCGTCTCATGCTCTGGTAAAATCTCCATGGCGAAATGAGGCAGTAAGGTAACGGTGTTATTGGTTTGCAGTGCATAAAGCAGCGTGCTTAAAGAGTTAGTTGTCAAAGCGTATGCCGCATCGAGTATATCGAGGTGCTTAAGTGCTTCAATTGACTGTAGCTGATTATGCTCTTGAAATTGATAGCGTAATAGCTTGATAGCATCTTTATGGGCGTGAAGATTTTGTTTGTTGGTCACTTTGTGGGTGACCATTTGCCATGGGGCTATACCTATGGGTTCACTGACAATTGGGCTTGGCACATTATCGTAGAAGCCGATAACTGCATCAACTTGTCCTCGTCTGAGTAACTGAAAACCATTGGCGTTTTGTGAAATATACTCCAGCTCTATTCCAGGCGCTTTTTCGCTCATCAGCTCGATTAACGGGGTGATAATTAGCTGAGCCGTCACATCACTCATAATAAAGCGTATTCTCCCCTGAGCTGTTTTGGGGCTGAAGTGTTCGGCTTCTAAGATGCGAGCGGTTTTATCGAGCAGAGGCGTTAATTCTAATGCAATGGCTTGAGCCTTGTTGGTTAAGGTCATACCGTTGTTGCTCTTAAGCAGTAGGGGATCGTTAAACATAAGGCGTAAGCGTTTTAGCATCTGGCTCATCGCCGATTGTGACAGCCCGAGCTGCTTAGCGGCATTGGAAACATGGGCCTCATTAAGCAGTACCGCAAGGGCCAGCAATAGGTTTAAATCGCAATTTTTCAGTCGTTCAAGATTGAGCTGAGTTAGCATTATGTTACCTAGCCTCCATTAACATGACTATAAATGATAAAAATCAGCTTGAATAGGCTATGTTTACATGAATCAGTGTAAAGCGAGGGGGGAAAGCCATCCTTGGCTTTTTCTATCCCTGTGGTCACCCTTAGTTAAGGGCGACAGATCCTGTGTATGTCCTTAGTGTGAGTAGCAATGACGGTCCTTGCCAGAGCTACTCTCAGCCCCTTAAATCGGTAAGATTTATATGGGATCCTAGCGTATCGTTTCGCCATCCTAGCGGTGTCGGGTCCTTAATAGTGATACAAAACTTTGTTACTGGGCGACTAGCACTTTTTCTTGGCTAGTTAGCGTCACGACGACGCGGCGCTCTAAAGCACGATCTTTACGTAAATTAGCGTGAGCATCTTGCTCGCCAACGGCTTGAGTGTCGATCTTCTTCACTTCTACACCGTGTGAAACTAAGTAAGCTTCTACATGCTGTACGCGTTTTTCAGATAGCTTAAGGTTGTATTGGCTATCACCTTGGTTATCAGATTGACCGTTTAGCAAGATAACGTCTTGCTCTTTGCTCTTTGAAAGCTGAATAACCTGATCTAGCTTAGCCTTGGCAGTGCTAGTTAGCTCTGATGAGTCGAAGCCAAATAGAACGGCTACACTGCTTTTTTCGGTATGAATTTCATACTTAGGCTCAGGCTTTGGCTCTGGACGAGGCATAGGCTTAGTCTGCTTTTCAATAACGGCTGGTAGCACAACGGCTGTCGCTGTCGCAGGCTTCACACCGAAACGGTAAGTTAGCTGTAGACCCACTGTCTGTGCATCCATGTTTGCCGTGTTCCATGCGGTTTCATCGATACCGGCAAAGCGGCGGTACTTAGCTGAGATCGCTAAAGAGTCAGTGATGTTGTAGCCCACACCTGCGCCAAAGTATGCGGCGGTATCGGTAGCACTAACATATTTATTCGCACTCATCTGGTGCGCTAGGTGGTATTGATAAGCACCCGCTTCACCAGTTAAGAACCACTTTTCATTTAGAGGTAGTGTACCCACAGCACCCAGTGTAAATCCGTCGACATCGATAGATTGGCTACCGTCTAGGCCGCCCCACATGTGAGTGTCGTCGTTGGTGCCGAGATCTTGCCAACCCGCTTCGAAGGCCAAGTATTTGTTTAGTTGATAACCCACTAGGGCATTCCAAGCTAAATCGCTGTCATCGCCTAGGTGGCTAGCGGCGTCAACTGACTCATAGTTGCTTTGACCGGCACCAGCACCTATGTACCAAGTGTTATCGATATCGGCTGCATTGGCGTAACCACATGTACTCATTAATGCGAGTGCAATTAGTGTCTTGTTCATCATGTTATCTCCAGTGAGTTTTAATTCGTCTCTCATTTCAATGGAGCGCATTTTGAGGGATTGGCTAAATTAGAGCGATAGAGTAAATGCAATAATGATTATTTGATTTGCTTATGGGTAAGCCGTGACTAAAGGCTGAAAATCACAAAAATACGGGTGTGGTGACTTTTCCCATAAGTAATTTGGATGATGAAAAATAGCAATAGATAGCGGCGCATATGACACCGCTATAGGATTTATTAACTTAAGGCTGCTGAATATGTATCTGCTTAACAGGGCAAGGGATCTCGATATCGGCCTCTTTAAGGGCTTTAAAGAGCGCAGCGTTAGTTTGGTATTTGTCTTGGTAATAACTTTGGGTCGCCACCCAATAGCGAACACCTATCTCAATACCAATACTGTTAAAGTCATTTACGCCCACTTGGGCCTTATCACCCTGATAAACGACTGAGCTGTCACTCAAGACTTTAGCGAGTAAGGTTATGACCTGCTGGGGATCGGCCTGATAACTGATATTTAATTTGGTTTCGACCAGCTTATTGGCAAAAGAGTTATGTAAGATCTCACCGACAATATGTTTATTGGGAATGTTGATCTCTTCACCCTCTTCGTTGGTTAACACCGTCATACCAAGATGAATGTCTTTAACTAAGCCGCCGACACCTTTAACTTCGATGGTATTACCTACTATAAAGGGACGAGTCACAATAATGGTAATTCCGGCAGCATAGTTAGATAGCATTCCCTGCAAGGCTAAACCAGCACCAAGAGAGGCTGCACCGATTGCGGCAACCATAGGAGTGACACTAATACCTAACTTGCCTAAGGCTATCACTGCCACCATCAGTATGATTAAGATACGGACGAAGTTACTGGTAAAATTACTTAGGGTGATATCGATTTCATGCTTTTCGAAAATTCGAGTGACTAGGTTGGCGGCTTTAGAGGCTAGCCACAAACCAATTAAGAAGATGATGATGGCACCAAGAATACTAAAGCTATACTGCACCAAAAATTCAGTTATTGCGGTATAGGCGTTTTGCAGCTGCGCGATCTCTTGGTCTAATCCTTGCTCATTCATTTTTGTATCCTTCTGGCAACCTTTACCGATTAGCTTACTGAAAATACACTAGTTTGTAACTTATATTTTATATGTGTATTGCTAGAGAAGGGGTTTGTTTTGGTGTGCAGACGCTTTGCGTGAAGAGGATCATGATTTGCCGCGAAGTTTACTGTTGGTCTTTAAAGAATAGGTTACTCTTTTTGTTAATACTAATTAGCCGAGTCCAATTATGAGAGCCGTTATTTTTGTTTTATCTAGCCTATTTGCCACGTCGGTTTGGGCAAGCACCTATCAAGTTGGCGACCAAATTATTGATATTAAGTTGCAGGATCAACATGAAGCGCAATATCAGGTCGATAGCAGCACAACTCGGGTTTTATTTAGTCGTAGTATGGACGGCGGAACCGTTATCCAAGAGGCGCTAGAGGCTGAGCCTGAATTGGTGAAAGATAGCGGTCTGATTTATGTGGCGGACATCAGTGGCATGCCATCTTTGATTGCACGTTTTGTCGCTTTACCTCAGTTTAAAAAGTTTCCATATAGAGTGGCGCTGGATAACGAAGGTGAATTAACTAAGCCTTTGCCTGCGCAAAAGGATCAAGCGACCTTGGTTGAGCTTAATAATAACCAGATAACTAAGATTGCCTTCTATGAGACAGCCGATGCGCTGTTAGCAGACTTAAAATAGCATCACCTGCTCTATGAGTGTATAAACACATTTAGAAGATAAAAAAGGGCGCTCAGCGCCCTTTTTATCTTCTAACTGCTTTAAGCCGAGTGCCTCTTCAAAATATCGTAGATCTCTTCTTTTAAATGTAGCTTCTTTAGCTTGAGTTCATGCAGCTCTGAGGTGTAGTCGCTAGCGATGTTTTTCTCCAGATTCTTTATCTCCTCATCGAGTTCGTTATGCTTGTGAAACTTCTTCTGAAAATGGCTATCAGATGTTTTTAGTTGGCTGATAAGTTCTCTGTATTCTGGAAACATGCAGGCGTCCTTTTTAGCGGTTTTTTTGCGGATAGTTCATTTGGTACAGTTTTAAACTACCGCGATTACTCCCTGCTAAATGTGATATCGATCAAATTGTGAGCGATTAGAAATGCACGTTGGAGCAGGAGATGTTTTTGCCGTGATGTCCCATAAATAAGCTTCAGCAATAAGCCCTGAAAACTTGTGTTCCTAGCGCAACGGCTTTGCTTGAGGGAGCTAGCTAAACTGTTGCTAATCTGTAACTTATTTCTTGTCAGCTAGAGTCTAGGAACTTAGTGTTATTGTTGATCAAACCTCACCTTTCATGGCTGGCAGTATGCCTAGTAACTGCTATATTCTAGCTCAGAGTCTAAGTTGATTTAGTAACTAGATTACGACAAATCATTTACTCTTGGCGGGTAAAGTGTGATCGACTTAACCTTTTTAGCGCCAAGACTAGGTTAAAGTCGCTTCAATTAGATTTATAAATTCAAAAATGAAAGGGGTTTTCACGATGTCTGATGTATTTCATTTAGGCTTAACTAAAGAGATGTTAGATGGTGCTAGTTTAGCGATCGTGCCAGGCGATCCTGAGCGCGTTAAGCGTATTGCCGAGTTGATGGAGAATGCGACATTTTTAGCGAGTCACCGTGAATATACCAGCTACTTGGCATATATCGAGGGTAAGCCTGTTGTCGTTTGTTCAACGGGTATTGGTGGTCCATCGACATCGATCGCCATTGAGGAGCTAGCCCAGCTTGGTGTACGTACTTTCCTCCGAGTCGGTACCACTGGTGCGATTCAGTCACATGTGAATGTGGGCGATGTGATTGTGACTCAAGCGTCGGTGCGTTTAGATGGAGCAAGCCTGCACTTTGCGCCGATGGAGTACCCAGCGGTAGCAAACTTTGAATGTACAACGGCTATGGTTGAGGCGAGCCGCGAAGCGGGTCTTGAGCCACATATTGGTATTACAGCTTCATCAGATACCTTCTACCCAGGCCAAGAGCGGTACGATACCGTTTCGGGTCGTGTCACCCGTCAGTTCAAGGGCTCAATGCAAGAGTGGCAAGACTTAGGTGTGCTTAACTACGAGATGGAGTCTTCGACGCTCTTTACCATGTGTGCTTCACAGGGATGGCGCGCAGCATGCGTTGCCGGCGTGATTGTTAATCGTACTCAACAAGAGATCCCAGATGAAGCGACAATGAAGAAAACCGAAGTCAGTGCGGTTTCTATCGTTGTGGCAGCGGCTAAAAAGTTACTTGTATAAACGTTATTTAGGATGGGTCACAATCCCAATAAAAAAGGCGCCGATGGCGCCTTTTTTGTTTACTGTGACCTGTGCTAGAAGTGGTACTTAGCGATCACCGAGTAAGTGTTCTGATCGATACCATCGACACCGTATTTGTTTTTCCAGTAATCATATTCGATACCGACAAATAGCTTGTTTTTCTGATGCTCGCCTAGTACCACCGCACCTAAGTCATACTTAAGTTGTGGGTTGAAGTGGAAGTTAGTCTCGTAAGCTGCGTCATCAGCTGCAAATACCCAGTCAATGAAACCGTCGAAGACGATATTCGAGTTACCGACAGGGAAATCCATTCTAAATGCGGGCGTTAACTGCCAACCATCACTGATGTTATCGCTGCTGATTGCGTGTCGACGATAGGTATTAAGCTGGAAGTAGCTAAAGTATGGGATCTTGATATCCATACCGACACCGTACAGGAAGCTCTTTACTGGGCCTTCACCCTCTTCAAGTGTGAGTGCTAGCGATAGATCGGTTACAGGGCCAAAACCTACTGTTTTACCTAAAATTTTACCAGCACTAAAGCGAGTAGAGATCTCACCATAGGTGGTGTTGTCTTTGCTGACATTTGAGCCGTTAAAGTAAGTCACGTCTTGGAAGGCAAACCAGTCGCCATATTTCCAATCACCAGCGGT
This sequence comes from Shewanella sp. MBTL60-007, assembly GCF_019654915.1. Classification (GTDB taxonomy): domain Bacteria; phylum Pseudomonadota; class Gammaproteobacteria; order Enterobacterales; family Shewanellaceae; genus Shewanella. The sequence continues at coordinate 75,525 of NZ_BPET01000008.1, forward strand.
TTCAAAGGTTAAGGTTGTCTGTTTTTCTGAAGGCGCGAGGTCGTAGTTTTCACCATATAGCGCAGTGACACTCACATCCCACCAGTTAACCATATTGTCAGCCATTGCCGTTGGGCTGACTAGCAAAGCCAAACAAAGTAATTTTTTGTTCATCGTAAAACCTTTTATTTTTATAGGAGCTTAGGGCGCAGTAAGTTATTAAATAATAAACGTGAGTTTTGCTGGCGGGGAATATAGGCGGAAAGTGAACAATGTTCAAAGGTTTTGTCATTCTTTTTTAGCTTGATAGTATAGGGCGCTTATAAGTTGTTGATAGTTTATCTGTTAGTCTTGGGGCGTGGTGGTTCGCAATTGTTTTTAAATGCGAATTTACCTGCAGATGTGGCGCATTTTTATCGTCGGGAAATTGATGCTCACCCCGTCAAGCTAACAATTCTATTATGTGTAGGGCTCGTTATCTTAACTATTGGTTGACATAATATGTCGCATAAAACCTGTGCAACTGATATAGTCATCTGAGGCTCTTTCATTTCAGGGGGAAATATGGAGTTTTCAAATCCGATAATAATTTGGGCATGTATTGGGGTTATCCTCATGCTGGCGGAGATCATTTTACCGGGTGGTATTGTGATCCTTTTAGGCACAGCTTGCCTTGTTGTTGCAGGTGCCTTGGCTATCGGTTTAGTGGAAGGCATAGTACAAAGCTTAACACTCTGGTTTATTGCCTCAATGGTGTTACTGTTACTCTTTCGTCAAGTCACACAAAAGTTGGTCGGCGGTGATGCTCATGTCGGTAATACCGATGAAGAACTCGACATTTACGGTCAACTAGCAGTCGTCAAACAAACCATAGGTCCGGCGCAAAAGATGGGACGGATTGAATTTCAAGGCTGTGAATGGTCGGCATTGGGAGATGGTAGCGAGATTGCTGCAGGATCTCAGGTTAGGATTATCTGCAGAGATAATATTGCGTTAGTGGTTGAGCCTATCAAGGCTGAAGAGCACTTCGTAGAAAAGTAATTGGTTTAAGTAAGGAAGGGATCTCTATGTTCGCATTTACACTCTTTGTTCTATTTGTCTTTTTTATCCTCTATAAGTTGCTGCTAATTGTGCCTATGCGTGAGGTCAACGTGATTGAACGCTTAGGTAAGTTTCGCACCGTGCTTCAGCCTGGATTTCACTTTTTGATCCCGTTTTTTGATCGGGTAGCCTATAAGCATGAAATTCGTGAGCAGGTGCTCGACGTACCGCCACAAAGCTGTATCTCGAAAGATAATACCCAGCTAGAAGTCGATGGCTTAGTTTACCTCAAGGTCATGGATGGCAAGCTTGCCAGCTACGGTATTGAAGATTATCGCCGCGCGGCGGTAAACCTAGCACAAACCACCATGCGTTCAGAGATAGGTAAGTTAAGTCTAAGTCAGACATTCTCAGAGCGAGATAGCCTCAACGAGTCGATAGTACGAGAAATTGATAAAGCATCGGACCCCTGGGGGATCAAGGTGCTGCGTTATGAGATAAAAAATATCACACCGTCACGTAAGGTGATCCATACCCTAGAGAAGCAGATGGAAGCGGAGCGCAGTAAGCGCGCCGAGATCACGCTGGCCAATGCAGAAAAAGCCGCGATGATTAATCTGTCAGAAGGTGAGCGCCAAGAAGCGATTAATCTCTCTGAAGGTGAGAAACAGCGCCGTATTAACGAGGCGAAAGGTACAGCGCAAGAGATCGCTATTATCGCCCGTGCTAAGGCCGAAGGCATGGAGCTTGTCTCTGCTGCGCTTGCAAAAGAGGGCGGGCATGATGCGATGAATATGCAGCTTAAAGAGCAGTTTATTGCTCAGGTTGGCAAGATCCTCGGTGAGGCGGATGTGTCTGTCGTACCGGCTGAGCTAGCTAAGATTGAAGGTTTCTTTGAAGGTATGGAGCAGGTCTCTCATGCCGTGTCTGCCAATTCAGTGAAGGGAGCACGCTAATGAACATCTCAGGAATCGATACCGACTTAATTGTAATGGCTATCTGGGGCCTAATTTTTGCCATCTTTGTGATTAAGCTGTTTCAGTCTATTCGATTAGTGCCGACAAAATCGGCCTATATCGTTGAACGCTTAGGTAAATATCATTCAACTTTAGACGCGGGCTTTCATGCCTTAGTGCCTTTTGTCGATAAAGTGGCTTATATTCACGATCTCAAAGAGGAGACAATTGATGTCCCTCCACAGGAGTGTTTCTCTTGCGATGAAGTGAATGTTGAAGTCGATGGGGTTATCTATATCTCGGTGGTTGATCCTGTAAAAGCCAGTTACGGCGTTACTGATTACCGCTATGCCGCGATTCAGTTGGCACAAACCACGACACGTAGCGTGATAGGAACCCTAGATCTGGACCGCACCTTCGAAGAGCGCGATGTAATTAGTGCTAAAGTGGTTGAGGTACTAGATCAAGCTGGTGCCTTGTGGGGTATTCGTGTCCATCGCTATGAGATTAAAAATATTACCCCACCGGAAACCGTAAAAAATGCCATGGAGATGCAGGTGAATGCTGAGCGTGAGCGTCGTGCGTTATTGGCAAAGAGTGAGGGTGATAAGCAAAGTAAGATTAATCGCTCTGAGGGTATAAAAGCGGAGACCATCAATCACTCGGAAGGTGAGATGCAGCGCCGAATCAATGAAGCGGAAGGTAAGGGCGAGGAGATCTTAACTATTGCACGAGCCACAGCAGAGTCGATCGAGCGTATGGCCACCGTTATTGCTGCTCCGGGTGGTAAAAACGTGGTGCGCATGCAACTCGGGGCACAGTACCTTAAGCAGCTTGACGGTGTCAGCTCTGGACAGAGTAAGGTGATTCTGCCTGGTAATATGATGGACTTCGATCACTGGATGAATAGCATCGGCTTAGAAGAAGATAAGCAGTAGTCGGTTCGGACAAAGGTGACTCATTATGATGCTAGACCCTTCTTTAGGGTCTAGCATTTTTATAATACCAATCAGTATAAGAAGTTGAGCTGCTTAGAACGTTTTTGGCAAACTAATTCAAGGCGAATAACTGAAAGAATGGCCGCTCCCTTGTGAAGTTGTTCAACGCAGAAGTAGGCTGCCAAAACGCTCCAGAATGGCGAATGTGAGCACTTAATTCTTGTTAGCTTAGGAGGGGCTCGATGGCATTCGATGATAAGTTTAGACTCAGTAGTCACGCAGTTATCTTAAAACAAAGAGTGAGCGAGCCCAGTGTTTTATTACTTAAGGCTAGCTATGGTGACTGTCGCTGGGGGCTACCCGGCGGGGCTTTAGAGCCTGGAGAGACTATTCACGAGGCACTTTTGCGAGAATGCCAAGAGGAGCTAGGTGTGGCCGTTAAGGTGAAATACCTAAGCGGGGTCTATTATCACCGAGCGTACGATTCACAGGCCTTTATCTTTCGGTGTGAACTTAGTGACCAAGACAGTATTAGGCTCAGTGATGAACACAGTGAGTACCGTTTCATGCCGTTATCCGAGCTCCCAAATGTTCAGAAGCAGAGAGTTATCGATTGCTTAGACTACAACGGCGCCGTGGTCAGCCGTAAATTCTAATTGCAGCTTCTGCATGCCTCACATGGCCGTCAGGGGAATAGGGTTGTCTTGAGTCGCAAGATTTTCGTGGATCTCCTTATAGTGAGTGCCAATTTCGAGTAACTCTTCGAAGGGCACAGGCTTACTGATTAGAAAGCCTTGAGCATAATCACACATCATAAAGCTAAGCTCATCTAACTGTTCTTGAGTCTCGACCCCTTCGGCAATCACCCTGATCCCTAGAGCGTGAGCCATCTCGATGGTGGCGATGATCAACTCGTTACTCTTACCGTCTTTGTTCATATCGTTAATAAAGCTGCGATCAATTTTTAGGATCTCAAATGGATAGGTTCTTAGATAGCTTAGTGAGGAATAACCGGTACCAAAGTCATCCATGGAGATACAAAAACCCGCATCACTCAGCTGTTTTAAGGCATCTAAGGTATAGGCGTGACCGCTTAGTAGCACCCCCTCGGTTATTTCAAGCTCCAGATCCTCAGGGCGCATGCCGAATGTGTGCACCAAGTCTGTGATGCTTTGTACTAGGTTTGGATTTCTAAATTGCCTTGGGGAAAGGTTAATGGCGACTCGAAAGTCGTCATTAAACTTGTTTTGCCAAGTGGATGCCGCCTCTAACGCACATTTAAGAATAAAGTCGCCCATCAGTTCAATGACTCCAGTCTGCTCGGCAATAGGAATGAACTCGGCGGGTGATACGTTACCTAGAGTCGGATTATTCCAGCGCAGCAGGGCTTCGGCACCCATGATGCTACCATCTCTGATATCGAGTTGAATTTGAAAGTGAGCCCGGAGTTCACCCCGTTCGAGAGCGCCGTGTATCTGTTCCTCAATTGCTAGGCGGCGTGACACTTCTTTATTCATCGCATGGGTGAAGTAAGAGTAGGTATTTCTACCTATGCTTTTGGTGTGATACATGGCCGAGTCGGCATTTCGTAACAGTTCCGATGGCGTTTCACCATCATTAGGGTAGATGGCGATACCTATGCTGGCGGTCAGTACTAATTGTCGGTTATCGATATAGAAAGGCTTTCTAAACCCGCCAATGAGGTTCTCTGCTAGGGGTTGTGCATCACTGGCACTTGATAGGCCATCTAGCAATATGATGAACTCATCTCCTCCCAAACGGCCAACGGTATCTTCGGCTCTCGTGACATTAAGTAAGCGTTTCGATGCGCTGATAAGGAGCTGATCGCCCGCCTCATGGCCTAAGGAATCATTGATTTTCTTAAAGTCATCGAGATCGAGAAAGATAACCGCTAGCATCTGGCCATTTCTTTCACTGGCTTCGACTAACTGCTCGAGTCTCTTGAGTGCTAAAAAACGGTTGGGTAGGTCGGTTAGGCTATCGTAATGGGCTTGATGGCGAATAAGCGCTTCTGCCTCTCTGCGTTCGCTATTGTCATAAAAAGAGATCACCGCACCAGTTTTGTTGTCCTTTAGTGCTAGAGGTTGTGATTTGTAATCCACAGGAAAGCTACTACCATCGGCTCGCCAAAAAATATCTTCTTTAACCTCTCCATTACCGAGTTGCAGCGTCAATTCAGTAGAAGCGCTGCTTTGATAGATCAGCTCATGTATGTTGAAGCTTAGTAGTTGTTCAGGGCTGGAATATCCGAGTAATTGAGCGCATAGAGGATTGGCAAAAATACACTTTCCTTTATCGTCTATGGCATAAATCGCGACTGCTGCCGACTCAAGCACAGCCTCAAGAAGTGGCTCACTTGTTTGTTCCTCTTTTTGAATCAGGTCTCGTTCGGCTGTGACCCTTCTGTTTTTGCAGAGTTGTTTACGCTTTGCTTTTAATTCGTTTAATGAATGGAGCTTAGTGACATTGGACTGAGTCTTAGGGAGCTGTTCCATATCAAGCGAACTGTCGTCATTCGACAGAGATGGCTGCTGCTGAAAATGCAGCCAAAGACCGCCGAGTAGGGCGATATTTGCCGATAAGAGTAAGGGGATAATAATCTGGATTATAGGGCTTTGTGATGCGGAGCTAAATATCCAAAGCATGCCTAGGATAACGGTCAAAATTGTCATGAGAAGGCAAAGCAGCCATGGATTTATTGTCAATTTATTACTAATTTGCATACATCACATCCAGAGTTTGATAATGAAACTTTATCTCTTTCGACTGAATCGAGTAGGATTAAGGTCGCTGATAAGAGCAGGCTGTTTGTGAGGTTAACTGACAAGGTTTAGGTCTTGGTGCGTAAGCTACGCTGAAGAAAGCTTGTAGGGCTATTTGCTGGGTTATTTGTTGCTTTATTGGATAAGTCATATTTAGTCCTTTAAAAGTTCAGAAATCACATCCATTGATTAACTGCTGGCTATAAGTATAGGACCTAAATTTAAAAATGGTAAATACGCCAAATGTAACAAAACATCAGTTTGAATTATCGCTACTTTTCATTAGTAAATTGGGGTTGGCCTAGAAAACCTTAATTGAAAATGACTGTAATTATGAATGAATAATCGAGTGAAAGATCTAAATATGACTATTGAAAGAATTGAAACTGCTACCCGTATGAGCCGCATTGTTAAGCATAACGGAACCATCTATCTATGCGGTCAGGTGGCTAAGGATGCTGAGCAAGGTATTGCGGAGCAGACCCGTACCATGTTGGAAAAGGTTGATAGCCTACTCGAGCAAGCAGGTAGTGATAGAGAGCATATCCTGTCGGCAACAATTTACATCAAAGATATGCAATATTTTGCCCAGATGAATGAAGTGTGGGATGCATGGGTACCTGCTGGACATGCACCTGCTCGCGCCTGTGTAGAAGCCAAGATGGCTCGTGATGCGCTACTGGTTGAGATCTCTGTGGTTGCAGCAGAAAAAGCTTAACCAAAGTCTTCACTAGACTTCATTACCGAAGTGAAAGCTCACTTCGGTAATGGAGCTTCTCTCTTCTCGCTCTCCCCATTGTGGGAATCCTATCCCCGAGTTAGTCGATTCTGTTATACTGCCCGCCTGATTTTTTGGAGGCAATAATGGACGTATCTTCTTTACTAGACGGCCTAAACGACAAGCAGCGTGAAGCTGTTGGAGCACCACAATCCAGTATGCTGGTTTTAGCGGGTGCAGGTAGCGGCAAAACGCGGGTGTTAACCCATAGAATTGCCTGGTTGATGCAGGTTGAACAGCAAAGCCCTTATGCCATTTTGGCGGTAACCTTTACCAACAAAGCGGCAAAAGAGATGCGTGAGCGTGTAGAAAAAGTGGCTGGTGGCAATATGAGCCGTATGTGGATAGGTACTTTCCACGGTTTAGCACACCGTTTACTACGCACCCATTATAAAGATGCAAATCTGCCTGAAAGCTTCCAGATCTTAGACTCAGACGATCAACTGCGTCTGATCAAACGCATTTTAAAGAGCCTTAACTTGGATGAGAAACAGTATCCTCCAAGACAAGCCCAAGGCTATATCAACGGTAAGAAAGACCTAGGTCTACGCCCATCGCATATCGATGCGGGCGGTTTTCCGATTGAGCAAAATTTACTGAAGATCTACCAGATCTATCAAGACTCCTGCGATCGCGCTGGTCTAGTCGATTTTGCTGAGATCTTACTTAGAGCTCATGAACTATGGCTCAACAAGCCCCATATTTTGGATCACTACCAAGATAGGTTTAAGCACATCTTAGTGGACGAGTTCCAAGATACCAACGCCATCCAATATGCTTGGATCCGCGTGCTTGCAGGCTCAACGGCTAACGTGATGATAGTTGGTGATGACGATCAGTCAATCTACGGCTGGCGCGGCGCTCAGGTGGAGAACCTGCATAAGTTTTTAGCCGATTTCCCAGCTGCGCAAACCATTCGTTTGGAGCAGAACTATCGCTCGAGCGGTAACATTTTGAACGCATCGAACGAGCTGATCGCCAATAACCCAGATCGTATGGGCAAGAAGCTGTGGACCGATGATAAAGACGGTGAACCGATTGGCCTTTACTGTGCCTTCAATGAGATGGATGAGGCGCGCTTTATCGTAGGCCGCATCACCGATTGGCAAGATGAAGGGGGTAAGCTAGAGGACTGCGCTATTCTTTATCGCTCTAACGCCCAGTCACGGGTGTTGGAAGAGGCTTTGCTACATAAAGGTATCGCCTACCGTATATACGGTGGCCTACGCTTCTTCGAACGCCAAGAGATTAAAGACGCCATGGGTTACCTGCGGCTAATCAACAACAAGAATGACGATGCAGCCTTTGAGCGTGTGGTAAATACCCCAACCCGAGGTATTGGCGACCGAACCTTAGAAATTATCCGCACCACTGCGCGCCAGCAGGAGATGACGCTCTGGGAAGCGAGTCTTCGTTTACTTGAGGAGAAGGTCCTTGCTGGACGCGCTGCGAACGCTGTGCGTGGCTTTATGGATTTGATTGTGGCGATGCGTATGGATACCGATGAGCAGTCACTGCATCGCATGACAGACCACGTGATTCAAACCTCTGGCCTAAAAGCCATGTATGAAGCGGAGAAAAGTGAAAAAGCGCGTGCTCGTGTAGAAAACTTAGAAGAGTTGGTAACAGCAGCCCGAAGCTTTGTGATGCCTGAAGATCTAGAAGATATGGGCGAACTCAATGCATTTTTGTCTCATGCAGCATTAGAAGCCGGTGAGGGACAGGCTGACGAGTTTACTGACGCAGTGCAACTAATGACGCTGCACTCGGCTAAAGGTCTTGAATTCCCGATGGTATTTATGGCTGGTGTTGAGGAGGGGTTATTCCCAAGCCAGATGGCAATTGATGAAGGTGACCGCCTCGATGAGGAACGTCGTCTCTGCTATGTGGGTATGACCCGAGCCATGCAAAAGCTGTATATCACCTATGCTGAATCACGTCGTATTTATGGTCGTGAAAGTTTTGCAAGGCCATCGCGTTTTGTTAAGGAGATCCCTGAGCAATATGTGCAAGAGATCCGCATGCGCACTCAAGTTTCAGCGCCAGCAGTAAGCAGTCGCTTTAGTAAGCAAGATGATAGCTTTAATGATTCAGGCTTTAAGATTGGTCAACGTGTTATGCACCCTAAATTTGGTGAGGGCACGGTGACTAACTATGAAGGTAGTGGCGCACAGGCACGTATTCAGGTTAACTTTTTCGATGTGGGCAGTAAGTGGTTAGTGATCGCTTACGCACGCCTGGAGTCGTTATAGCCGTTACGGTTTACTATGGCTGAGCTAAGACTCAGCCTTATTTTTAGCCGATAAAACCTGCACTGATTTTATTTATCTCAATACTGGTTGAATACTGTTACAGCTCAGTCATAATGCGGTTACAAAATTAAAGGCCGAAGACGTTGTAGGAGAGCCTAATATATGAATTTTAGGGATAAACTTGACGTTTATATGCGACTCGCGCGTATGGACCGTCCCATTGGTACCTTGTTGCTATTATGGCCTTGTTTGATGGCCTTAACCTTTGCTGCAGCTGGCTTACCGGATCTTAAAGTCTTTATCATCTTTGTTGTCGGAGTGGTGGTGATGCGAGCCTGTGGCTGCATCATCAATGACTATGCCGATAGGGATCTCGACTCCCATGTAGAGCGTACTAAAGCTAGGCCGTTAGCCAGTGGTGAGATCTCCAGTAAAGAAGCCTTACTGCTATTTGTCGTTATGGCGCTATTTGCCTTTGGCCTAGTGCTGCTGCTTAACCCACTGGTCGTTAAACTCTCTGTTGTTGGGATCATTCTTACCATTATCTACCCTTTCACCAAGCGCTATACCAATATGCCACAGATGTTTCTCGGCACGGTATGGAGTTGGTCTATCCCTATGGCTTACGCGGCACAAACGGGGACGGTTCCAGCTGAGGCGTGGTGGTTATTTGCCGCTAACTGGTGTTGGACGGTGGCTTACGACACCATGTATGCCATGGTAGACAGAGACGATGACCTAAAAGTTGGCATCAAGTCGACCGCTATTCTGTTTGGTCGTTATGACAGACATATCATCGGGGCTTTTCAACTTGCGGCACTGAGCTGTTTTATTATCGCGGGGCTGGTGGCTGGTCGAGGCGAGATCTACGCCTTAGGTATTGCGGCCTTTATAGGCTTTGGCCTGTACCAACAAAAGCTGATCCATGGGCGGGAACGTGCGCCATGTTTTACTGCTTTTCTTAATAATAACTGGGCTGGCATGGTGTTATTTGCCGCACTGACGCTGGATTATTTAGTGTTAGCTTAGTCCCTCTGCTTAACACAAGAAACGCCTCTCACTAGAGGCGTTTTTTTATGCTTGATATCCATAGATATTCAATCTGCCAGTATCCTATCTGCGCTCAAGCGTACTTTCGTATACCTGCGCACCGAAGATCTCTGACTATACTTATCACTAAGACTTTAAAGGTTCACAGCAGGACATTAAGTATCTGCGATGCTCGGATAACTAAGCTGAGACAGAGGCCGTTAATCTGAGCTTATTGAGCTGAGACCGTTACGCTTAACTGTCTCAATTAGTGCCGTTAGGAGCATTCCTTCGGTCATGCTATCTAAAGTCACAAATGGATTTGATGACGATGGAGGGAATAATGTCGACTTGGGTGACTGCTTATGAGGCCGGACAGTGGGCGGAATATGAATTAGGCTTACTGCTTATTGCGGTTTTTATCTTACTTATTTGGTTGCTGGTTTGTCGCTTTAAGTCGCAAGGCCTTTTACGTTGGAGTCTGGCCATCGTTAGCAGTGTTACGTTAATGGGCTTATGTTTAACCAGTCGAGTCGATGCCCTGCAAATCAGCTCCTTACTGACGACGGGAAAGAATATTGAGGTGCTTAATGGTGAGTACCGCTATGGCGAGTATCACTTTCCCCATAGCTCTCGCTATGGCATTGATTTTCGCGAAATCCATATCGGAGAGCGGATCCTAAAGCTCTATCACAGCGGGTACTTGAAGCACAGTCGTTGCTATCGCAATTTCTATAATAGCAATCAATTTAGTGACAACATTGAGCTGCGGCTATATATCTATTGGTACGAGTATGAGCTGAGCCATAAGAGTGCGAGAGTTCGGCTCAAGACACCCTGTATCCTAAAGATTGAGCAGCGCAATATCGGTTAAATATGGCCTACTGGCTAACCCCCAGCTCGTGATTAAACAACCAGTCAATACCATGAATGGCCGAAGTAGCGAAGGCGGTAGCGTGATGAGCCTCATTAATAATTAGTAGTTTGCTGTTTAAATCGGGGTTATTCACTTCAAGATTGTTCAGTAACGCCTTAAAGTGCTGGGCATCGGCCACCATATCGTGATCTGAGTCCCCGCCTTCGCCGTTATGCTCTAGTGCACCGATGCCGATAAAGACATTGGCATCGATCTCCTTAAGTGAATTGATATTTTTTGCAAACTGGGTCAGAAAGTGTCGCTCTTGCCACCAAAGAGAGGGGCTGCCTAACAGATAGTTGCGGAACAGCTCGGGTTGCTTTAGCAGGATGTAAGCGCCAAACAGGCCGCCTAAAGAGTTACCGACATAGGTTCGTTGGCTGGGATCAACGCGAAAGTTCTGCTCCATATAGGGGATGATTCCATCTCGCAAGAAGCGCATGTGTCGTTCGGCACCACCTGTGACCTTCTTCCAGCTGCTATCTACACTAGGCGTATAGTCTCTAACGCGGCTGTGATCACTCCTAAGGCCAAGCTCCCAAGAGATCCCGACTATGATAGCTGGCTGCATCTGTTTTGAGTTCATAGGGAAACGAGTGACACCGGACATGATCTGGAAGGTATACATGGCATCGGTGAGGTAGATGACCGGATATTGCCTGTCTCTATTCTCTGAGGCTTTATAGCCTTTAGGCAGCTTGATATAGAGCTTATAGGTGCGCTCTTTATCATTAATTTGCACTGTATGACTACGGGGAATGCTAAAAGGGGTGGTTAAGTGTGCCGTGGCTTCAATGCTACGGTTATTCGCGTATGCAGGTATTGTGGCGAGCAGTACCAAGCTGGTTAGCAGTAAGCCAAGAAGTAGGGTCTTATTACGTAAGGTGAACATCTCAGTCTGCCAAATGTGAGTCATGACCTCAGTTTAGCGTTTTTTTTGTACAAAAGCTGCTGAAATAGATGGCTATTATGATGATTATTGGTGTAAGCCGAGCGGCATATCTGCAAGTTAGATCGGGTAAAGAGAAGCAGAGCACATCGACTCTGCTTATTTTGGCTAAAGCTTAGGCTTTGACTAGTTTCTCAAGATCCGCTGGGCGGTAGTAAACCGACTTGAGCACCTTGCCTTGGCGAACCACTTTACCTGCCATCTCAACGTCTTTAGCGCACTTAGCTATGATGAAGTCGCCCTTGGTGCTACCGACAATTTCTACTCCTTGTTTGGCGTAAAAGGCGATGGTTTCTTCAAGTTCTTGCTCATTACGACACACCTTACTCATGTTACTCGAGTGGACTTCATCCCAACAGGTAACGAAGTCAATTTCACGGTTCTTGGCAACGTGCAGCAGTAGATCGATAACATAGCTGATCTCAAGTCTATCGCTGACTTGCGTTGCACCCAGATGAACCAAGCGTCCCATCAATACGTACACAGAGTCGACGATGGCATCGGCCTGTTCTACACGACTGTCAGCTTCGGCTAGTTCAGTGAGTTCTTCGATAGCGAGCGATGTGTGCAGTGTATCGGCTTTATCATCCAGCGTGCTGATATCCTCAATCGGCAGATCGAAAGTCATGCGGAACTCTCGAATGTCGCGATAGAGGTGATCGTATAGTGGCTGATCTAAAGCTGATAATTTCATCGGTAATATGCCTTTGCTGCTAATGTGAATAATCAGGCGACATATTAAAGAAGTGATTGCTTAAATGAAAGCATATGGAGGCTAGTTATAAGCTCTTACAAGCAGGAAAATAGAGTTAAGTTGCAAGGCCTGAGTTAATCAATGCTGGATTGCGTGGTGCTACGTAGATGTAAAGCTACTTCGTCTTGGAGCCCTTGGATGAGTTCCTGTGTGTGCTGGTGAGGCACATCTAACTCAAGCCAGCCGTCAGTCCCCATGATTGAAAATTGATTGATAGCGATTATTTGGCCTTGGCGGATCTCTCCTTCGAGCTTAATGATACCAATGCTGGTGTTTAACCTACTGATGCTAAATTTTTGCATAAAGAGTTGTCGCTCACTTATTTCTCTCATTAAACCTATCTGTATCTGTTTTTAATTAATTTTGCAAAATTGTTGGTTTTTTAACTTGTTGTTCATCTTGCGGTGAATTTTTATTAATCCCAATCATGTTCCTTAAAAATGTTATTTCTCTGCATGCTTAACCGTTATACGCCGTTTTTGTTGAATTGCTAGGCTTGCTTGTCACATTTGTATCTGCTGTTGGCTCTTCATCACGGGGCTCTGCGCTAGACGGTGTTGTTAATTTTATGTAAGGATGTGGTTCCAGCCTAAGCACGTTAGCTTATTTTTTTAGAGATAAAACGATTTTGTTTTAGAGAGTTAATTTTAGAAAGAGTGCTTAGGTCATAAGAATAAGAAAAGGATGTAATATGAGCTCAAATAATGATCTTCAACAGTCAGAATCCGTGACAATGGATCCGCTACGAGACAACAAGCATTCCGCTCCCACTTTGCTCGATGCACTCTTACCTATTGTCGCCTTGGTGATAATGCTCACCGCCGCCGTTTATCTATTTTCCTCCGACAGTTCCTATGGCGCTAACCAAATAGCCTTGATTATGGCTGGCTGTATAGGCCTATTGATAGGTTGGAAAAATGGTTATAGCTGGGCGGAGATGGAGCAGGGCATAGTGCGCAGCATAGGAGTTGCCACCGGGGCGTTACTGATTCTATTTACCGTCGGTTCACTTATTGGAACTTGGATCCTGGCTGGTACAGTGCCGACCATGATCTATTACGGTATGTTGGTGTTAAACCCCGAATACTTTTACGCGGCATGTTGCCTGCTGTGCGCTGTTGTTGCCATCAGTATCGGTAGTTCGTGGACCGTTGCGGGCACCTTAGGTATCGCCTTAGTTGGTGTGGCATCTGCGATGGGGCTCAGCGTGGAGATCACCGCCGGTGCGATTATTAGTGGTGCCTATTTTGGTGACAAGATGTCGCCCATGTCAGATACCACCAACTTGGCTCCAGCCGTTGCCGGAACCGATATTTTTAGCCACATTCGCCATATGGTTTGGACTACCACACCCAGTATCATCATCGCGATGATCTGCTTTTTGCTATTAGGTTTTAATGCTCAGGCAGGCATAGAGAGTAATGACTTTGAGATGACACTCTCTTTGATCCAGACTCAATTTAACCCCGGTATTCATCTGTTGTTACCGCTACTGGTGGTGTTCATTTTAGCTTGGCGAAAAGTCCCCGCATTTCCCACCGTCATCATTGGTACTATCGCGGGTGCGGTTTGTGCGGCGTTATTCCAGTTTGATAATGTGGTCAAGTTTGCCAGTGACGATACCTTAATGCCGGTCGTCGCATTGGTAAAAGGTATTTGGGTGGCGATGTTTAATGGCTATAGCGCCAGTACCGGTGATGAGGTGTTAGACAGTCTGCTGAGTCGTGGCGGAATGAGCAGTATGATCAACACTGTGTGGCTGATCCTTTGTGCCATGACATTTGGTGGCATCATGGAGGTCACAGGATTATTAAAACGTATTTTGCAGAGTGTTTTGGGATTGGTGAAGTCTAGCGGTAGCCTGATGATCACCACTATAGCCAGCTGCATCGGTGCCAACCTCATCACCGCCGATCAATTTATCGCAATTGTGCTGCCAGGGCGTATGCTTAAGGTGGAGTATGCTAAGCGTGGGTTAGCGCCAGTTAACTTAAGCCGTACCCTAGAGGATTCGGCGACTATCACCAGCCCACTTATACCATGGAACACCTGTGGCGCGTATATGGCCAGTACCTTAGGGGTTGCGACAGTCGCTTACCTGCCATACGCCTTCTTCAACTTAGTGTGTCCGCTGATCAGCGCAGCTTATGCTCATTACGACTTTAAGATAGAGCGATTGACCCCAGAGGCGGAGCAAGCTCTGGCTTAATTGTTGTCTATCGGCCAAAAAAAGCGCCTTGTCGTTTGGGATACGACAAGGCGATGGCATAGCCTAAGATCACCATGGAGAGGTGAAGTTACCCACCGAGGTGGGCGTTTAGCGAGGAAAACAATGTTCAAATCACTTTAGGATCTAGAGCCTAGAGCACTCGCATACTCGTTTCGAGGACGCTTCGCGGCTAGAACGGACTCCGTCATGCTATACAGTCAAAAGACGGCATAAATGCCGACCTACACAGGGCTTTGCTCCTGCCTTTCCGTCTCAGCCCCTATCGGCAGTATCGTCTTAGCTTGATCCTAGGAGCTAAAACCTAGAACCTAGAACCTAGAACCTAGGCTTAACGATGCGCATACTTAGCTGTGAGCTTCTCAAGATACGGCTGCACTTCTTTGTCACCCCAATCAAGGTAACCACGTAGGAAGCCAACTAGGTTGCCTGAGCCGTCAAATACGTAGGTGGCTGGTACCACATCTGCTGGCATCACCTGATCGATAGTTTTCTTTGGATCTAACCAAGTTTGGTAATGACCAAGCTCATGGCGCTCTAGAAAGGCCTGCACCTTGTCACTCTCTTCATCGATAGAGATAGGCACAACAACCAAGTCGTTATTTTTGTTCACCTGACGGATATTTTCCATCTGTGGGATCTCTTTAATACAAGGTGCACACCAAGTCGCCCACAGGTTCACCAATACTAATTTGCCCTTAAATTGCTTGAGGTTTATCTGGCCACCTTGAGTGTCGGTAAAGGTCACATCAGGCACTTCGCGAGCGGACTGCATCTCGATAAATCGCGACATGATCAGCGGCTTTTCAATCGCTTTACCTGTGTTGTAGACCTTTTTCGTGACCACTTGGGCTTGTGCTGGCATAAGTAAAGACGAGAAAACCAGTAAGCAGCTGAGTAAATGTGTTTTATTCATAGGTATTACCATTAGTATCTTGATGTTTACGTTGTTCTCGGATCAATACGGCTGCGATGGCAACAATACCGAGAAGCAGAAGAATGGGGCCAAACCATAGCAGGGCGGTAGCTGCCGAAAAGCTAGGTTGATATCTGATTTTTTCGCCATAGCGCTGCACCAGAAAATCGATGATCTCAGCCTTAGACTCACCTTGCTCTAGCATCAAAAAGATCTGTCCTTTTAGCTCACTGGCGATAGGCGCGCCTGAGTCAAATAGGTTCTGATTGACCGACATTGGGCAGCGTAGCTCATGGGCAATCTCAAAACCCAAGTCACGAATTTGATCTGGGGTGTAATGGATTTTATCTGATGCCGCCTGTGCAGAGATACTGATACAAAGCAAGATGGCTAGGCCTGCCAGTAAGCCTGCTAGCGTAGATGTGTATGCTTTGCTCATGCTAGCTCCTTAGCGTCGAGTGTATTGACTGTATCTGTGTACTGCATTGCTTGCGAGCTCGCCTGTGTACGGCCTAGGCTATAAAGACCCGAGAAAGCGGCGATACTGCCACCGAACATCATCATTAAGCCACCAATCCAGATCCAGCAAGCTAAAGGTTTGTGACTAATCCGCACTAGGTACTCAGTCTCGCTAAGCTGCTGACCGCTAGAGACATACAGATCGCGGAGCAAATTACGCATGATACCCGCTTGAGTCGTCTCCATAGCGTTAGTCTTAAAGGTTTGGCGCTGGGGCGTGATATAGCCGATGAAGTTGTCATTACTATCGGTGACACGAATATTGGCCTGAATAGCGGTATAACTAGTGGCATCAACATCGACGGTATCTTCATAGACAAAGGTGTAGCCTGCCACGACCTTACCTTGACCGGGCCCCATTCTAAGCAGCTCTTGAGACTCAAAGTTAGACACAGCGGTCGCACCAATAATACTTATCGCTACACCTAAATGAGCTATCAGCATGGCTCCTTTCTTAGCAATCTTCGTAGTGCCTTGCGAACGTAAGCTAAACACTAAGTAGCCAAGGGTGAGGAATATCCAGCTTGCAGCCGTGGCACCAATAAATACCCAAGGGTTAAAACCGTCGCGGGTTTGCAGCGCAAAGAGAATACCTATAGCGGCTGCGGCGGCAAATAGAAACAGTAAGGGCTTTAGCGACTTAAGTGATTGCTTCCGCCATTTGAGTAAAGGGGCGGCACCCATTAATAACACGGCGATAAAGGTTAACGGCACAAACATACTATTAAAGTAAGGTGCACCAACTGAAAGCGTCCCAAGATTTAATAGCTCGAATAGCAAGGGGTAAAAGGTGCCCAGTAGCACCGAAATCGCCGCCACTACTAATACGATATTACCTAGCAGAATCAAGCTGTCGCGGGAGACGAGCGCAAAGTCTGACTTTGATTTGATTAAGTTCGCTTTGAGGGCAAACAGGGTCAGTGCCCCACAAACAAAGACGCCTAAAAGGAACAGAATTGACATACCGCGAGTCGGGTCAGACGCAAAGGCGTGCACCGACTGCACAATGCCAGAACGCACCAAGAAGGTACCTAACAAGCTTAAGGAGAAGGCTAGCAGGCATAGCAATAACGTGGTGACTTTAAAGCTGCTGCGATGCTGGCTGAGTACCACGCTGTGCAGCAGTGCCGTTGCCACTAGCCAAGGGATAAATGAGGCGTTTTCAACGGGATCCCAGAACCACCATCCACCCCAGCCAAGTTCGTTATAGGCCCACCATGAACCAAAGGCATTACCACCGGTTAGAAATACCCACGCCATCAATACCCAAGGGCGTAGATAGCTAGCATGTTGCTGGGTAAACTTGCCGCCAAGCAGCGCGGCAATGGCTGCCGCGAAGGTGATCGTCAAGCCGACGTAGCCGAGGAACAACATAGGCGGATGGAAGATAAGACCTATGTCTTGCAAAATAGGGTTAAGGTCGCGCCCTTCAATGGGGAAGTTGGGCAGCAAGCGGGCAAATGGATTCGAGGTAAACAGCATGAACAGGTTAAAGCCGGCAATCACAAACGCCAATATAGCAATCATGCGTCCAATAAATAACGGATCCTGATAGCGTGATGAGAATACAATTAAGCAGCCCCAAATCGCGATTGCGACCACCCAAAATAGCATAGAGCCTTCATGGCTGCCCCAGACCGCCGCTACCTTATACAAAGTGGCTAACTGAGTGTTGGAGTGGTTGGCAACATAAGCCACCGAGAAGTCGTTGACAAGAAACGATATCAATAGACATAAAATAGCGGCACTAATGGTGACCGTCATTAACGCAGTGAGCGGCTTTACATAGCTAAACAGATAACTATTTTTAGTATAAGAAGCATAGAGCGGAATAAATGACAGCATTAAGGCTGCCACCGTACTAATAATTAGAAAAATAAGTCCGAGTTCTGGAATCATCTTATTAAATTCTCTATGTTCTAAGAAAATGTTGTGTAAATATAATTTACTTTTAAACCTTGGTGATTATTTGGCTTTATAAATAACTGCGCATTAAGTGATCGGTCAATAAAGTTGTTATCAATTAACACTCTTTTAAATTATCTTTATTTTTAGCCATTCTATTTAAGCCGAGTCTTACTCGTTTGGCTTAGGGTAGGTTATATTAGTGAAGTGTTTTGTGACCTCTCTAGCCTTTATCAAACCCCATCTCTAATCTGATATTTTTTCATATGTAAACAGCGTTTTTTTAGAAGCTTTTAGATATCAAAAAAAACAATTACAAGTGAAAAACCTGTGCTGTACACTGTTGTAAGTTTTTGTTTTAGCTTTATTTTTAGCGATTTTTTACTATCTGTATTTTCCTAGATCTCATTTTTTGCGGTGACGCATATTTTTCGCAAAAAAGATGTGGAAAATAGCCTCAACTCAATTGTTAAGTGGTTCAGCTAAACAAGAGAGTGCCTTAGTTGAATGATGATGAAAATACTATAACTAGGTTATAACTAGGAGTGATGATGAAAAGTTGGAAACTTAAAGCAGCCGCAAGTGTGCTGTTTTGTTTCGGCGCTGTTGGTGCTGCAAATGCCGCTGGTGGCAAGTACAATAGCGTTCCTGAAATGGGTGAGTCTGCTAAAAATGCAATTGCAAACTATGCAGGTACTGAAAGAGTGACAGGTGTTAAATCACTGCACGATTATATTGTTCAAGAAGATGAGCTATTTGATTTCTTATTTCAAAACCATCCAATGTTCAAATATCAAGAGGAAGGCAACTTAATTGGTGATTACCATATTAGTGACCGTGGTGAAGAATATTTAGATACTGGCGGAAGCCAGGCATACAGTAAGCGTGTGGGTCGCCCAAGCGCGGTTCAGTACCGTTTAGGTGCTAAATCGACATTGGATTTCCCAAACAACTTCGTAGGTCCAGAGAAGTGTGGTGAGTGTCACGCGACTCAGTTCGAGAAATGGCAACGTTCGCGTCACGCAAACGTAGTTCGTTTCCCAAGCGAAATTACAGATAAAGAAGTTCCAAACGGCGACTTGAACGCAAAACTATACGGTAGTGATGCTTCTATGCTACCAGATGGTATTCGTGCTAACGACGTATACGCAATCATCGGTACGCCACGTACTAAGTATGGTTTCTTAGACTCATGGCTAGTTCGTGGTACTTACCACGTGCGTGACGGTCTACTATCTGAAGGCACAGGTAAGATGGTTGCCGGTGCTAACCAGTTCTCTCGTGGTTGGGCTGAATGGCTAACACCAGAGATGGCTAAGAAGATTAACAAGGCTATCCCTGAGTTCCCAACAACGCTAGAAGAATTTGGCGGTACAGGTTCTCACCAGTGGGGTATGACCTCATACGGTGCTAAGTACGAGAAAGAGATGCTATTCCAACCTGGTAGCTCTTACTGTGAAATGTGTCATACCTACAAGTTTGACTTCCAAAACAAGCAAGAGTTCTTCGATGCACTTGGCGATGCTAAGAAGCTTCAAGAGCACACTATCTCTAAGGGTATCTCTTGTGAAGAGTGTCATGGCGCGGGCGGTCACTTAGATGGCGGTACTGGCGGCATGCAGTCTAACTGTGAACGTTGTCACCAGCGCTTCTTCTTCGTTGATGAGCTAGCAGATACTGAACAGGCACAAGAGAAGATGGAATACGCATTCGGCGTATACATGAAGTCTGCTTGTCCATCTTGTGGTACTGAAGGTTCACAGATGTTTGCTTCTGCTCACTACGAGAAAGGCATGCGTTGTACTACCTGTCACGATCCACACGAAGTGACTGATGGCGACTTCCTATCTGGTTTCTCTAAGCCAATGTTGAAGAAAGACTGTGTTGACTGTCACGAAGCGCAAGCAATGATCGCTGACAACACGGACACGCACAGCAACCAAACTTGTCAAAGCTGTCACATGCCTAACATGGGTAGCTGTGAAAACTTCGCTGCGATTCAGTTCCCAGACAACGCAGGTTTCGATGCCGTACGTCGTTCACACATGTGGAAGATCGATATCGACCCAGAGCGTAAGACTCTGAACCCACCTGCTGGTCAGCCACGTGATTCAGGCGTTAAAGGCTGGACTGTTGCTAAGAACGAAGAAGGTCACAACTACTTAGACTTAATGTGGTCATGTGCTCGTACAGCTATCTCTGACAAAGACGTTGTGGATAACAAGGGTTGTCACAGCCCATTCCAGTCTGAACTAGAAACTGGCATGCACTACAACGACCAGCTAGAGATCTACGGCGAAGTGATGAAGATGCAAACACCAGTTAAAGAGGTGTACGCACAAGTTGAACAAGCTCTTGAGCGCATCGATACGCTACTAGAAGTGACTAAGCTGTCTACTGCAGACAAGACTGAAGTCCTAATGCTAGCTGAGAAAGCACAAGAAACTATCGATCTAATCAAGAAAGATGGTTCATGGGGTGTTCATGGCTTCCGTTACAGCCAGAAGCGTCTAGACGCAGCCCTAACTTATGTTACCCAAGCTCAGAACATTCTAGACGGTGTTGGTTACAGCGCTAAAAAGATGTAATTGAGTTAATACCTGCCTCAACCTAGGTGCGCTTAGGTTGAGGTAACTAAGAGAGAAACTATGAATAGAGTACTGGGAAGTGTCGTTTTCACCGTCTTTTTGTCAATGCTATCGGCGGGGAGTTATGCCGGTGGTGGTCAAGAGATGGGCCCTGCTAAATATTATGATGAGCCGTTAAATACAATCACCATGATGGAAGCAGAAACCTTAGTGGGCAAAGAGGGAGTCTACTTCTTCGATGTCAACACATTGGAATTATGGGCAGAAGGATTCATTCCAGGCGCTGTTTATTTCAACGTAAAAAATTGGAAAGACTTGCTGCCGAAAAACAAAGACGCACAGATGATTTTCTACTGCGCAAACCGTCTTTGTAATGCCAGTGAAATTGCTGCTCGACACGTGATGAAGCTGGGGTATACCCAAGTTCGTCAGATGCCTGATGGGATCTATGGATGGCGTTTATCGAATCGAGTAACAGAAAAGCCATAACGGATTATGTAAATTTATTTTTTAGTGAGATTGATTGTATGAAAAAGCTTAAAAAGAGTGTATTGGCCGTTGTGTCTTGTCTAACCATGTCAGTATCAGTGGCGTGTTTTGCTAATAGCGACCTGACTACTGACGTTGAAAAGGAATCGTACAGTATTGGTGCTTCATTTGGTCATCATATTTCTAGTCAGATTTATGGCCAAACTCAGCTAGGCGCTGAAGTGAATATGGATGTGCTGGTTGGTGGTTTGCTCGATGCTTTAAAGGACGAAACCAAAATGTCTAAAGAAGAGATCGTGACCTACCTGAACCAACGTGCTGAAACGCTAAATGCGGCTAGGCAGGTCAAGTTAGATGCACTGACAGCTAAAAACTTAGCTGCAGGTGAAGCTTTCATGGCTGAAAACCGCAAAAACAGTCAAGTAAAGCAGACGGAGTCTGGTTTGCAATATGAAGTGCTAACTATGGGTGAAGGCAAGATGCCACAGGGCAATGATGTTGTCACCGTGCACTACAAAGGCAGCTTGATTGATGGCACAGAGTTTGACAGCACTTACGACCGTAACGAACCGAACCGTTTCTCATTAGTTACCGTTATTGAAGGCTGGCAAGAAGGTCTTGCCTTAATGCCGGAAGGGTCAAAATTTAAGTTAACAGTTCCGCCTGCACTTGCATACGGTGAACGTGTTGTTGGCATGATTCAACCTCAATCTACTTTGGTATTTGAAGTGGAATTGGTCAAAGTTGAAGAGCCTGGTGAGAACTCTCACGGCATGGGTCTAAGTGGCATGGGTATGGGCGGCATGATGGGCGGCATGATGGGCGCCAATCCACACAAATAAATTTGATATTAATTATTGATATAGAGTCAAAATGAATACCTTGCTTATAAGTATCTCAATTATTTTATTTTGTTCGTCGGCATTTCTTTTTTGCCATCATTTTAGATATGGCACCAAGATCCAAGACTTGCAGAATGAGATTGGGAACAGTTTTGACTCTAATAGTTGCATCGCCGCAAATGATGTGAACTCAAACAATAATTACCCTTTTGGATTCATTAGCTTATTTCTAATTAGCGTTTCTGTTTTTCTCTATCTGACGTTAGGCAGATATCAAGACTTGGACTCGGCCATGGCTGACTACAATGTCGATTATCTGCTGGTTGCCGATATAAACAAGGGGCAGAAACTCGCCGAAAAGAATCCTGATGATCCACTGGTGTTATTAGGCTTAGCCCAATCGTATATCGATGGTGGCTTATATAAAGATGCGATCGAAACCTTAGATCAATTGCTGGTGATTAACAGCGAGAACACTGAGGCCTTAGGGTTAAAAGCATCATCCATGTACTACCGAGATGGTCGGGTAATCAACATGGACACCTCTTTAGTGATCGCGAGGGCGCTAACTCTGCATCACGAAGAGCTCAATACCCGCTTACTCATCGCCAATGATGCATACCTCAATGGTAACTACCAGAAGGCGATAGATAACTGGAATATTGTGTTAACCAATAAGGTTCAAGTGTTTAATCGTGACGCTATTAATTTTGCAATTGAAAAGTCTAAGCAAAAACTCACGCAAGTTGGTTTCGACTAACTCATTAACGCCTAAATAGACGCTAGAAAAATATTAAATTAAAAAAATAACGTGTCGGTTTAATACCGATAATCGGAGGATGCTGTGAGTGAAAATATAGAGAGACGGAGGTTCCTTAAAGGTCTAGGAGCCAGCTCTTTGATATTGGCACCGCTTGGGTGTAGCTCGGTCAAAGACAAGGAAGATACCAACAAGCCGCACTATGTAATGGTTTTCGACCAAAACAAATGTGTTGGTTGTGGCGAGTGTAAGGAGGCCTGTAACAAGGCTAACCACTTGCCAGAAGGTAAATCTCGCCTGTTAATGGAAGAGCAATCAAGCGCCGTTGAAGGTCAACCTTGTCCACACTGCGGTAAAACAACTGACTGTGGTTGTCAGCGTAAGTTTGTGCGTGTTTCATGTCAGCAATGTAAGAATGCTCCTTGCGTAACAGTTTGCCCAACAGGCGCTGCACATCGCGATGAGAAGACTGGCATTGTGACTATGGATGCTGCGAAATGTGCTGGTTGTAAATACTGTATCGGTGCTTGCCCTTACGATGCACGTTTTATCAATAAAGAAACTGACGTAGCCGACAACTGTGACTTCTGCCTAAACAGCAAGCTTGCTATTGGCGAGTTACCAGCTTGTGTTCAGCAGTGCCGTTACGACGCGTTGATCTTTGGCGATGCAAACGATCCAACTTCATATGTGAGTAAGCTATTAGCAGTTAAGGACTCGGTACGTATTAAGCCGGGCTTCGGTACTGAACCTAGCCTGCGTTACATCCCTATTGTGAAGCTAGGAGTATAGTCATGGACGGTAATATTGAATTTACAATGGGCCTTTCACAAGGCATCGCTTGGCCTTGGCCGATTGCGGTTTACCTGTTCTTTGCTGGTATCTCTGGTGGTGCACTAGCGGTAGCGCTGTTCATTCGTTTTTATAAAAAGCAAACTGAAAACACGCCTTTCCTTAAGGCGGCGTCTTTAGTTTCATTAGTGACGATTGCACTGGGTATGATCTGTCTAGTTCTAGACTTAACAAACCCACTGTTCTTCTGGCGAATCTTGGTGTTCTACAACCTAAACTCAGTGATGTCTGTGGGTGTTATCGCCCTGTCTGCATACATTCCTTTGGTAGCGTTGGTGACACTGTTCGCACTAGAAGAAGAGATCAAAGCATACAAGTCGTTGCATTTCTTGTTGCCAATTATCGACAAGTTACGCGGTATTCGCTCGCCATCTGAAAAGCTAGTACTGGTACTTGCTATGTCAGTGTGTGCTTACACCGGCTTCTTGATCTCTGCGTTAATTCGCTTCCCTATTATCAATACCTCAGTATTGCCTGCGCTATTTGTTGCGTCAGGTTTATCTGCCGGTGCTGCAGCTGCAAAAATGATTGCAGTATCAGTATTTAAAGAAGACCTACACAGCAAAGATATGCATACATTACACGGCCTAGAGTGGCCAGTAATGGCGGCAGAAGCCCTGTTCCTATTCATGATTATCATGTCTTTGGCAACAGGCAATGCAGGTGCACAAGCTGCATTCGCTGGGTTCCATACCGGTGTTTGGGCCAATGTGTTCTGGATAGGTGTTGTGGGTATTGGTTTTGTTGGTCCACTACTGCTTAACTTCGCCACCGGTAAAGCGTTCAGCCATTCGGCTAAAGCGTTTTTCATGTCTGGTATGTGTGCAGTAGTTGGCATGATGTGCCTGCGTTTATTCATCATTTACGCTGGTCAGTTAAATGCCATCTAGTTGGAGTTATCGATAAGCTATTAACGCCCCCTAAGTTAACAGAACTGTCGATTAGTCCAATGTGTAAAAGTAGTGAGTCTGCGGTGACTCCTCCCCAATCGCTGAGGTTATGCCTTAGCGGTGGAGTGACCAAAGACTCAATACTAATAGTGCTAGCAAGGTTTAATTGTGGTGTTGAGGCATAGGTTCGTTAAGGGCTTTCCCTATGGGCGCTTGATGAACTATTCGCTTTAGCTTTATAGCAATTAATTGCGCTAGCTGTGAGTAAGCTTGCCCTTCGAGTGTCGCCCCTGCAAGGCTATCGAAGGGCTAGCCTGAAAGCATAGTGGAACTTGGAGAGAAAATGAAAAAGCTAATCTGTTTGTTATTCCTTTTACCTTTGCTCGGAGCATGCGGCGACAGCAATACCGATGCCAAGCAATACACGGCTGAGGCCATTCATGAACATGACCGTTGCCACCTGTGCGGCATGATGATCACCAAGTATCCAGGTCCTAAAGGGCAAGTACACCTAAAAGGGCAGAGTGTCGTGCCTAAGTTCTGCTCGACTCGCGACATGTTTAACTTCGCGCTGCAGCCAGAAAACAAACGTCAAATTGAGGCGCTATTTGTCCATGACGTCGCTGCGACAGATTGGGAGCATCCAAAAGATGAAGCTTTCACCGAGGCCACTCAGGCTTGGTATGTCTACGGTACGATTAAAAAAGCCGTGATGGGGCCTGCGGTTGCTAGCTTTAAGAATCAAGAAGATGCGGTTAAATTTGCCGAAGAGTTTGGCGGCGCCGTATTACCTTATGAAAAGATTGATATTGCCCTGTTAGCAGGTGAACAGTAAGTCGTTACTTACTTTTGTCGCATACTAAAGTATGAAGAAACTCATGATTAATCTTAGTTCAGAGCAGGTGCAGAACAGTTTGATAAAGGCGGCGAAACAGCTCTGTCTTAGCACTTGCTTCTGTCTGTTTATTTGCCCGATTGCCATCGCTGAGAGCTACTCGGTGGCTAACGCTGAAGGCCTTAAGCAGCAACTTAAGAGCGTAAAAGCGGGTGATACACTCACCTTGAAAGCGGGAGTATATTCGGGCCATTTTGCCATCCATCAGCCTATTACCCTAACGGGGGAAAAAGGCGCGATTATTGATGCAGGCGGTATCGGGAGCGCGATTACCGTTTATGTATCAGATGTGACCATTTCTAAGCTACAGATCCAAAACTGGGGTGGCGACCTCTATGAACTTGACTCCGGCATATTGTTGCAAGATAAGGCAGACCGAGTGCGTATTGAGTCTAGCCGTCTTAGTGGTAGTGGCTTTGGTATTTATGCAGAGAATTCAAGCCATATCAGGGTTGTAAACAATATTATCTCAGGTAATCCAGAGCTGTATAAGCTTGATCGGGGAGACGGTGTTTACCTTAAAGGCGTTGACGCCCCTGTTGTGCACGACAACCAAATTTCACATGTTAGAGATGGTGTTTATCTTGAAACTAGCACCAACAGTCTCGTGTTTGATAACCGCTTTCACTCTGCACAGTATGGTATTCACTACATGTATACCAAGCACGATGAAGCCTATGGCAATCAGGTGGATAACGTCGATGGTGGTTACGCCATCATGAGCTCAGAGTTTGTCAATCTTCATCAAAATCAGGCTTCCAATACCTTAGATTTTGGCGTGCTACTTAATATCAGTAACCACTGTATCGTCAGTAATAACCGCCTGTCGCTGGGCCATAATCCTCAGGGAACCGCAGAGCTCGGCAATGAGGGCAAAGGGATTTTTATCTACGGCGCCCGCGATAATGAAGTGAGTTATAACCTGTTTGCTACTAGTGATATCGGCATCTACATGGCCATGGGCGGTGAGAAGAATAAGATTTACGGCAATCAGTTTGTTAATAACAAGACCCAAGTGAAATACGTGGGCGACTCTCTTTTGGAGTGGAGTCATCAAGGCCGTGGCAATTACTGGAGCGGCCATATGGGTTGGGATGCAAACCATGACGGTATCGCCGATAAACCTTATCGACCTAACGATAACCTAGATAAACTTTTTTGGCTCTATCCCGAGGCACGCTTCTTGATGAACAGCCCTGTGGTTGCGCTGCTTCGTTGGGTGCAAGGACAGTTTGAATTCGGTCCCGCTACCGGGATTGTCGATAGCTTTCCGCTGCTAAGCATGGACAGCGTCGATGGGGGGCGCCTTCGATGAACGCTGCGACCCAAATCCCTGGGGGTAATCATGAGAATACAATGTCAGAACTCGCAATACAGCTAACCGATGTTAGCCTTAAATATAACGATTTTACCGCACTCGATGGTGTCAGCTTTGACGTTGAGGCGGGTCAGACATTAGCCTTGCTCGGTCACAATGGTGCCGGCAAGTCTAGCCTGATTAAAATCATCTTAGGTTTGATCCAGCCAACAAGGGGCTCGGTGAATATATTGGGGCAGAACGCTCAGGCCAGTCAGGCTCGCAATAGTGTGTGTCTCGGTTACCTGCCTGAAGATGCAAGTTTCTACGACAAGCTGACAGGGTATGAAGTGTTACGCTATTTTGCGGCGTTGAAAGGCGTGAGCCAGCAGCGTGTCGCGTCACTTATCGAAGAGTTTGGTCTCGAATATGCCCAGCATCGACAGCTAAAAACCTATTCTAAAGGGATGAAGCAGCGACTAGGGGTGGCCCAAGCGATTTTGTCAGAGCCTAAGGTGCTGTTACTTGATGAGCCTACCGTCGGGCTAGATCCTCAGGCATCTCAGTTCCTCTACGGTAAAATTAATCAGTTAAAGCAGGCGGGCTGCGCTGTGGTGATCTCAACTCATGAGCTGTCTCTGGCTGAGTCCCATCTGGATCGCGCCTTGATCATGGCTAAAGGTAAGCGTCTCGCCCTAGGCTCCTGCGCTGAGTTGAGAAGTGCCTGCACGCTTAAGACCTGTATCGATTTCAGTGAACTTAGTGAGCGGGTGAAGAGCAATGCTTATCTGCAACAGTTTTACCAAGATGGCTTGTTACAGATCGCTACCTCACAAAAGAGTGAAGTGGTTCAGCACCTAGTTACTCAATGCCAAGTATTTGATTTTGAAATTAAAGAGCCAAGGCTCGAAGATATTTACCACGATTTAATGGGGCAAACTTTACGCTCCTCGGTTGAGCAGTCATAGAATGCAGATGAATAGACTTAAATCCCCGATTTTGATTATTGCCTATAAAGAGATCTGTGATAGCTCTCGTAATCGTTGGCTTACCTTTATGGGAAGTATTTTTCTACTGCTCTCTTTGAGTGTTAGCTTCGCCGGCAGTGCGGTGACGGGTAGCCTGTATCTACCAGAGCTTGATAGTCTAATGAGCAGCCTATCCACCATCTCGGTGTTTATCATTCCGCTGGCGGCGATTTTGCTGTGCTACGACAGTTTTGTAGGCGAGGAAGAAGCGGGCACCTTACTGTTACTACTGTCGTACCCATTGACGCGATCACAGATTATCTTCGGTAAGCTACTCGGCCACATCACTGTGATGTTAACCGCAACAGGTGTAGCCTTTGGATTGACGGCGGCGCTACTGCTACTCGTTGGGGAGCAGTACGATGGTGGCGAATTAGTGGCGGCATTTATGCAGTTCGTGCTTAGCAGTAACTTGTTGGCTCTTACCTTTATTCTGTTGAGTTACATTGTCAGCTTAAAATGCACCGAGAAAGCTAAGGCGATCGGTTGTTTATTGCTGCTGTGGTTTCTGTTTGTGCTGATCTATGATCTGTTGCTTCTGACCTTGTTGGTATCAGATTTCTCCTTCGCCAATCAATTCTTGATTAATATTCTGATCGCCATGAGTCCGACGGATCTCTATCGTGCGATCAATCTAGTGGCAATAGAGGGAGAAGGGGCCACAGGCAGCTTGGCGATGATAGCGACCACAGATTGGGGCTTATCGGCGATGTACGGCTTATTCCTATTATGGATAACCTCTTTGACGTTTATCTCACATCGAATTTTTAAGCGTAAGCCGCTTTGAACCAGCCGAGATAAACTCGTTACGAGGGCTGAAAATGTTCTACAACTAAATGAGTAATATCACTAAATTCTAAATCTGTGAACACTGGCGATGATTGGCCGCGCAATGGCGGCCGTTTTGGGCCAATAATCACATTCTACTTAAGCACTTAGTTGTAAAATTTAAACATTCATAAACCAGTTGCGCATAATAAGTAGTCGAGGTTAGTTGTGTTAAAAATCACTCCTTATTTGGAGTTAGATACAGAAGCTCACCAGTTGGTTGATCATGTGAGTGGTAAGAAGGTGGTGTTAACCTTCTCCGAGTCGGCAGTACTGCATCGTCTTCTGCTATCTTCTAAGCCGGTTTGCTCCAAAGAGGAGCTACTTAGTGCAGGATGGCCCGATCGCGTTGTTGCTGTGACCTCACTCACTCAGTGCATTAGCACCTTGCGTAAGAAGCTTGACGCTTACCGTGAGGTACAACTAAAAACCATCGCTCGCCGTGGTTATCAGTTGCATATCTCGACTCAATCCCATGTAAAGATGTTAGCGGTTAATGACGCCGAATCGATGCGCGCCGCGATTGTCGATGTATCACTGTTGGTTAAAATTTCCGGTATCGTCATCGCATTGATGCTAATCGTACTCGCTTGGTATTGCAGTGATTACCATAAGGCTAAACAGAACCTCGCGCGTTGGGATAGCAATGAGCAATTTGAACTACAAGTTGGCGGTTTAAAGGGCGATGCTCAACTGCTGTATAAGGACGATGCCCCGCACCTACACCCCTTTATGTGGGAAAAGCATCTTATACCGGATACTAGCTTCTTAAGTTGCCATGATGATTTCAATGCCTTTGCTGCAACCGATGGTGTTAACTACTCGATGGCGCTTTGCCCTGGTACAGATAAACAGCAATGTGCGGGTAAGGGATTGATTAACTTGACCTCGGTGGATTCAGAACCTGCAGAGCTTAATCTGCAAGAGTTTGTCGATCTTTCCAGTGCCATGGAGCAGCGCATTCGTTATAACCGAGTGATGCTGCCAGAGAGTACTAATACCAATGGCGAATTGCTTGAGCACAATTATCAGGCTGATGTGTATTTCCCTGTAAAGGGTGAACTGCTGATCCGTGCCGATATCAACATGTCGCTGATCTATGACTCGTCAGACACCGGTGAATTTCATTCATCGACCTGTATTACCGACCAAGACTGTCTAACTACACCGATTAAGTACAAGACCCGGGGTAAGTTCAAGCAGTACTCGGGGACGATAGGCGGTTTAGAAGCGGATATTTTTAAAGTGAATATTGAGCAGAAAGACTTGATTAAGCCGGATAAGCTCAATGACTCGGCGGTACGTTTTTATCGTGATTTACGCAAGCGTGATATTCAAGATGAAGAAGTGTATTACATTCGAATTCACCAAGATCACAAAACTGCGGTTTGGATTACCCCGCTTTTTGGGCAAGTTACGGCTTGGTACCATTATGAGAGGTTCGATATTTAGGTCGATATCTGGGCTCATATCGAGCTGAGCTGAGTTGTTAGACTGCGTCTAACGGTTAATATCATGGGACTGCCTCCCACTTTGAAAGCCCACATAACCGTGGGCTTTTTTGTACCCTTGGTTTTGCTGTGTCGCTCCACAGTGGAGCTTTGTCGATATGTGCAATCAAGCTGCGCTTGATGAAGAGCGTGGTTTAGCCACTTATCTGGCCGAGCCAGAACCATCATTGATGATGGTTCTACGTCATTTTCATTTCCGTATTACGGCAACTTCGATGGGGAATGGTATTTTATGTGAGGCCAGCATTCCACCGCGGTTATCGCCAAATTAGTTGCTATAAAAAGTACATAATGCTGTATAAATAATACCCTTTTTGTTTTTGTGTTGCCCTTTAAAACAATGAGTTATGATAGGTTCTTCGTCTTATCAAGGCGCACTGATAATAATGTTATTGCTGCTAATCAGTAAGTTGTTAGTGCAACAGGAGTTACACATTGACTACTAATGAAAGTGTTCAGTTTCATATGCGTTTCGTTACTGAAAAACACCAAGAATTGATAAAAACACTTGATGAGCTAGTGGTAGCACTTGTTGGAGAGAATCTTGAGGGAAAAAAGAGCAAGGGAAACCAAGCTTTAACTAAAGCAAATGACCTAAAAGCATCAATTTCTAAACAAGACTCACCTCAATGGTTACCTAGCTTAATTCAAGGGCTTCAATACTTCCAAGGGACGCATTGGAAGCAAGCTCAGCTAATGGAGCATTTGATTAAGAACATAAATCAGATCAAAAGCCATAAATGGGTTTTTGAAAACCCAAGTGAAACTGCATTTGATTTTGATTCAATATTTGAACATTACAAAGCAGAAAGTCGTTTACCTGAGTTATTTAATGACATAGTTAGAATTTTAGAAGAAATTCAAGTTAGTGGTGAGCTGGATAGCTTAGTGATGATTAAAGGTTTAGGTAAAGTAATCGCGACCCTGAAGAAAAATAAAGATGGTTCCTATTTTTCCATAAATGGTGCTTGGGAGTTTTTAATTACTTTTCTCCAAAATTACATGTGGGGAGAGTTATCAAAGATTCCTGTGTTAGGTACAGCTATGGAAGCTCTAGAGAAAACGATAAAAGAAACTAATGAAGAAATGTTTAAAGTACATGCCAATGTTCAAACTGAAATGGAAAATGTCGTCGAGTCAGAAATAAAAGGGCTTAAAAATAAATCTTCTTTTAAGTTCTTAGCTTACGACAAGACTGGAGCTCAACTTTCGGCACCTAAAGCTTTTTCCGTAAGTGATAGTGTGTAGGAAGGCTGGGGATTCGTCAGAGTAAGAGTAAGAGTAAGATAATTACTTTGGACTTATCTTGCATATAAAGCTTACAGAAAACAGCAATTCCCCATCGGAGCTGCAGAGGTCATTGAAGACAAATCGCGTGAGCGAGGCATGGATGCCGAGGTAGCCTCAGGTGAACTAGGGATAGCGAATGTGAGGCGATAGTAAGAAACCATCACAGACACCCATCGTTAATGCTGTGTGTTCAGTCAAGGCCACTAATCTAAAGGCGCAATAAAATGTGTGGAAAGCAAAATAAAGTAGATGAGCTTGAACGTGAGTTAAAAGCAAGCCGCATGAGAGAGGCTAAGCTACTTAAGACGCTAGCAGAAACCTTAAATTATCAAAGCCAAGCTGCTTGGAAGCCATGGAAAATGATGATGATTCCGGTTTGTATCTTTGCCTTAGCACTTGTAGTTGCCTTAGTAAGATAACAGCCCAACACGGCTAGCCATAGACACCCACAATAAACGGCATGTTTTGTAGTGCCTCTTACTCAGCTTTAGTTATTGCTGAAGTAGGAGGTGGTTATGCCCGTAAAAGTAAAAGTGGGGTCATAAAAGTGGGGTCAGAGTCAGCCCGCATAAAAGTGGGGTCAGAGTCAGCCCGAGTACGATGGGCTTACTCAACACTCAAAACGAGCAGAAAACACCTAATTCCCCATCGAAGTTGCCGAAGTACGCAGATAACTCTTTATTGCAAATAATGCCGTGGAACCATCATGGATGATGGTTCAGGCTCGGCGGGACATGCCTGTTCTCTGGCATCCATGCCATCACGGCATTTGTGAATCCATTCACATCAGATGCCCCATCGGAAGCGTTAGGCGATTTTTATTGGAGTATGAGGCCCGTATCTAATGCATGTAACTTCGTCGGGGGCGGCAGGGGACTCTTTGTGAAAGAAATGGCCAAGAGGGGATTGCTGTTGATCCCCTCTTGGCCGAGTGTGAGCTGGAAGCTCACGACTTTAATTGTTAGACGAAGTCTAACTATAAGGTATAAGGTCAAGCATCGCTTGATTGCTCAAACGCAAAGTTGTTAGACGTAGTCTAACTGGAAAAAGCAATTAATGATTAACCAAGAATATTACGTTTGGACAGAAGACTGTCAGTTTGGCTTACTTGATGCAGCTAATGAATTTACAGAAACCGTTCAAAATAAAAGAGAATTGCTGTCTGTCGATGAGGCTTTAGCGTACAGGATAACGACTCAAGGTGACTGTGATCTCATACCTGATGTCTACTACTCACCTAAGTATCTGCTGAGTGAAAAACTGTACGCTTTGTTGCGTCCATTTGACTTAGACTACGTGCAATTTATACCTGCCAAGATTGACCAGAAACCTGAAAAATTTTACCTGTTAAAAGTCATCAACTTTATTTCACTCATTGATGATAAAAAGTCAAAAGTGACTATAAGAAGAGGCAGTATCAAAGGCGTTGATAGATTCTTACTGTCAAATGAGTTGGCCAATATCAATCTAAGCGATAGGTTGATGTTTAAAGTCGGCCATAGTCCGGTAACTGTGGTGCACAAATCAATAGTCGATACGTTAATGGCGCAGAATCTTCAAGGTGTGCGTTTTATTCCAGTAACAGCTTGGAGCGCTTGGGCGGGCACAAGATAAGTGTTCACGACCTTTTTAAAGCTAAGCTCGAAGCAGTAACACTGAACTGTGACACCAGCGCATATCCCATCATTTTGATTCGCATTTTTCTGCGCGGGGGAGTACTCTTCTTTCCCGCTATCTATTTGTTTTCTTATTCTATTCCACCGCCAAGGACGTTGTATGGCTCAGTTTGATAAGCATGTCTCTATCGTTGTCGATCCCTGTTCTCCCGCAAGCATTACCAATGCGCTAGCCGAATATCGGCAGCGAATTAGCGATGGTTCTGCATTTCGCTTGACCATGAACCTGTTGCTCAATGTGCAGTTTGTTAAGGCCGATGGCTCGACGCTCGGTTTAGATGATGCTGGCGCTAATCGTCCTTTGCTAGAGCAGGCGCTTAATACATGCCGTTTTGACGAGCAACACAGCTATATTACAGAGCCAGTGTTGTTCGGCGCGGCGCTGAAATTCCCTGAGCTGCTGCCAGAGGTGGTTGCAACCCTTGAGGCTCTAGTTGCCTTCTCTCGCAGCCGTAACGATTCTAACGATCTCTGGCTAGATGATTACAATGTCTTCGCAGTTGAGGGCTTGTATATGCTGATAGCGACTGACAACAGCTATAGCTGGATGCTCACGCAATTTTTGGTGCCTTACTGGGATACGCAAACCATGACGGCTCCGCTTTGCTTACTGAGCGACTTAGTCGGTAAGCATGGCTGGAGCCGCGATCTGATTAAAGCTTATGTCTGGTGCGACGGCGCTGAAGTGCGGCGTTATTTTTATGAAGACATCAACTACGATGCGGTGCAAGCTGACTTGCTATCGCACTTGCAATCCCATGCAGATGACTATTTATATTTTAAAAGCGAGTTAGTGGCACGGCTGCAATCCACCCCCATTTTGCAGACTGCGGATGAGTCGAGCTCACTTGCGCAGATGCTAGTTGAATATTACAGCACTATGGGCGCGTGGCCAGTGGGGTGTGAGCGCTGGCAGCTTGAAGATGAGCCTGATGAATGGATCGAGCGAGTCAAGCGGCAGCTAATTTGTGGCCTCAAAGTTGAAGATGAAGTGATTGCCTTAGCAGCAACACTGACAGAAACTCGTGATGAGTCCGACTTTTTTACGCTAGCTGAAGCGCAGCGTGATGGGGAGGATAGTTACCAAGCCTGGAGAGAGCCAGAAGAGGTCGAGGCAGAAACCTCTTTAGTAATTGAGCAAGTGCCTGCTGTTGACCCGGAACCTGAAGCGCCTGCTATTGAGTGGGATGAAGCAATGGGGCGTAGGATCTTTTCCTGCCTAAACCCAAGAACCGATTTAATTACCCAAAGTCGACTTGAACGCCTTAACGATGAGCTTGGCTATCGTGATGGCCAAGAGATTATTGAGGCGTTACCATTTATGCCGCTGCATTTAGGGAGCAGTACTTATTTAGCCCTGCGACTGCACCAAGAGCCAAGCGATGATGAGGTCACGGTTATTGGTCAGTGGTTTGAACAACACTTAAGTAAACTGCTTAGTGATTTTGTGCTTAAGTTTTGCAGGGTTGCCGATGACGATAATGAGGCTCTGCGCCAGTGGCTTTGTGGTTTAGAGCCCGATGTTGAGCAAGACCCAGCTGCCGACTTTGACGCCAAAATGATTGAGCTAGTGCGTAACGGTTTGGCAAAAGATGGTGGTAAGTCAGGGCCTGAAATTAGCGCGAAACAAGCAGCGTACTGGAACTTGTTTACTCATGATGCTGGTCAACGCTGCATGTTAACGATTTTGCTGCTGCAAAGTGCAAGCCGGTTAACGCAATGCCGTGTCTCGGAGCGACTCACTTCATCTAGCCCAGTTGTTTTGCTTGCTAAACGTTATTGGCAGCTGTGGTTAGCAATCGCGCCGCAGCGAGCGATTAACCGCATCATCAAGTTTAAAGCCAATTATGGCTTGTATGCGGCAATTGATGATCAAGATACAGTGGCATCGCTATTTGATTTATTGCAGCAATTTGGCGTCAGCGAGCCTATGCTGGAAGCATTCACATTAATGGCAGATCAGCAAGTTGCCGATTATAGCCCGGCCAATGCTCGATTTGCTCAGCGTTACGCTGCCAAAGTTGAGCAATATGCAGCTGTCGATACCACTGACACCAGCATGATTGGACGCCAGCAACTCAAGCAATTCGAGGCCTTATTACACCAGCTTGAGTATTGTCGTGAAGATCAAGTTTTAAAATTCTTCCAACACCTTAGAGCATTCAATTCAGAGCTTGAGTTACCCATAATACCTATGTTTGAGCTGGCTCTATTTAATACCTTAAAAGAAGGCTTTGAGGACGATACAGCGCAAAACTTGTATGACAAAATAATGGCTTATCTTATCAGCGGTGAGGGCTTAGAGGCCTTAAGTCCCCAGGCGTTAAATAAACCAAAGCTGCAGGGCTGGAATCCTTACCCTATGTATCGCAGTAAGGTGGGACCAGCAGACTTTGTCTGGCTGTTACCGCCGGAAATGGCCCAGCGTTTGGTTCTGTTTTTAGCGCAACTTGGTAAACGAGGTTTACATTGGTTGGAGCGTTCTTCAATGGAAGAGGCGTATGTGGCTAGTCGTATGCAAGTGGGTGAGATCACCATGGCCGAGCGCTGGCATCACCCTGAAGTTGGTAATGAGCGTCACGGTGACAGTGACATACGCGATGCGCTCGATGTGGCTAAGCAAAACTGGGCACTTAATTGGCTCGACAAAGCGGGCGTACCTGAGGCTGCATTAGTGTATTTTGCGGTGCATGAGGGTTATGAGCAGCAGCAATTTGTTTGCAGGTTGGCCACTGAAAATCGCTTGCCAGATTTGCAAGATTGGTTAACTGCCAATGAACGGGTGCAATTACTGGAGATGCTAGCTGATATTGAGTCGTTGCCAGAGCCTAGCAAGCAAAGCTTTTTACAGGACTGCTCCAGTGCTGTTAAGCAGTTAGCGAGTAAACTATTTGCTAGCCGAAACTAACCTTTAGTTAAACAAGCTGGCGTTAGTGCTGTTTTATGATCGTAATTTAAAACAGTAATAGCGCCAGTCATCCACTGTCATCTTCCTCGAACAAACTTCCGCAACATTTCATCATATACATCTTAAGCATATTGGGTGTTTTAGCTTAACTAGCTTGAGCTATTTGCAAGCCCGCTTAGGCAGTCTTAATAAGTTTTAATATGTTTTAAGTTTAATAACTGAACAAGTTGACTGATTATCTACGAAACTTAACTGACTTATTTTGTGTGCCATATGATGAAAAGAGCCTCCAATACCCGCCCCATATGCTCAGCTATTTACTCTTGTAGTTGCTTGTTGTCGATTGTCTGCATACACACGACGGTAGCAAGCGAAACCTCTGATCTCGCACAACAAGAGGTTCATGCCTCAGACCTGAAGCAGTCACAATCACTTGGTTTTTACCTTGGTGCTAAAGCCGGCGCAGCGTCTTATGTGGATACGTGCA
The DNA here is from genome assembly GCF_019654915.1 of Shewanella sp. MBTL60-007. Classification (GTDB taxonomy): domain Bacteria; phylum Pseudomonadota; class Gammaproteobacteria; order Enterobacterales; family Shewanellaceae; genus Shewanella. The sequence goes on from NZ_BPET01000008.1 coordinate 111,808, forward strand.
TCACCAAGGGAATATCGTGTTCAGATACCACCTTTGGCTATGGCCTTTTTGGTGGCTATACATTTGATCAGTTGTTTAGTGTTGAGCTGTCTGTTAACGATTATGGCTCTCCTCAAGCTAAGGGGGCGATATCACCGGAGTTTATGTCTAATGTCGACGTTAAAGTACGTGGTGCAGAGGTAGGCATTAGGTTCGCCTTACCTAAATTATGGCATCTTGCGCCATATTTTCGTGTTGGCACCCATTACATCGATTCTGAACAAACATTGCATAGCCAAGATGGAACGAGTCATTCGGGCTATAACGGCTGGCGTCCGAGTTTAGCGTTGGGAATGACTTACCCTTTGGCTAAGCGCTGGAACTTACAACTTGAGTATCAGTATGTTGACGATATTGGTAATAAGGCGACCATGGACTCTGATTTAGGCTTTCTTTCCTTAGGGCTGAGTTATCGTTTTGGTCAGCCAAGCTGGGCACGTCCAGCCGAGCAACAAGTGAGAGAAGAGCTAGTGAGAGAAGAGAATGTTGGTACTGAACTCAATCTAATAGATGACACCCACGTATCTACAGCATCAGTCGATGAGCCAGCTCTAGTTGAAGAAAGGTATTTCAAATATCTGCAGCAATTTGATTATAACAGTGACACTTTAAATGCACCTCAGAGCCTAACTCAATGGGTATCGTACTTACCTAATGAGCCAGCAGATATCGTCATCATAGGTCACACCGACAGTATAGGTAGCAACGAGTATAATCAGCAGTTATCAGATCGCCGAGCGAATGCTGTGGCCAAAGTGATAACTAAAGCGTTTGAGCAAGGTAATAAGGTAATTAACAGCATCAAGATTCAAGGTATGGGAGAGCATGCTCCTGTTGATACTAATCAAATTTCAGGTGGTCGCGCAAATAATCGTCGTGTAGAGATCTCTATCGATTACAGCGAAGTAGAAAGCTCAAACTAGCGCCACAATAGCAGTTGATTCGCGAGAGTGTGAGCTGTTGTTTAATTAAATACCATAGTAGGGGGGAGAATGTCGGAGTTTCGGGCATGGAGGTTAGAAGCTTGGATAGAAAATTGGCGATTAACCAAAAAAGAATATTGTCTCAGCGCGGGTTTCATAACAACCAATGCAAGCACAAAAAACTGCAAAGCCGCTTTTGTTGTGCATATTCACGCGGGAGTTGGTATTGACTGAAAAATCCTATAATGAACTTTTGAAAAACGTAGTGAGTTCTGCGCTGCTTCATCTCTATTTAACGGCGGATGAAAGTTCGCGTTTTATTCCAATGGCACAACGTAACAGCTTGCTGGTTCGCTATTTAAAGCCAAAACTAAAGTTACCTTCATACCGGCGTATAAAAAATGAGTTGAGAAAGTTAGTCGCTATTGGGCGCTCTGAAAATGAAAGTCTAGAGAGCAAGTTGAATGAGTTGAATCAATTGTATGTGCAAAGAGAGTCAACCCCTAATGATGCAGATAAACTATTTAATTTGCTCGAATTACTGAGAAGCGAGCACGGGTTAGGTAGCCGTTTTGTATTTGAGTCAGAGCGCAGAGTGGCTGGTTTTATCTATTTACTACAAGAGCATGTTGTTTTTGCATTTGGTAATTCAGGCCGTCAGTTATCACCTATTTCATTATTTCTAGAATCAGAAAAAGCAATAGGGTTGGTTGATATTATCAATCAGACCAAGCTGTTTAAGGCTGAAATGAAGCAATTTAATCGAGACTTGAAGCAAGGGCATATTATATTGCACCCCTTTGCTTGTGTTGACTAAAAATAAAGTGTTAACGATATCTGTAACGATAGAAGGTGTGCAAATCGGTTGAAGCTAATACAGCTAAAGCAGCCAGTTGCTCGCTTTCTCCAGTGTTTTTTAGCAGCTGTTCTTGTTCCTGCTGTTTGAGCTTCTAATGTTTTTGTTTCAAGTATTGTTGCTTAAAATGATTATTACTCTTTGTACTCTTTGTACTCTTTGTACTCTTTGTGCTCCATATTGCCTTTTAAAAGCGATTTCAGGTCAATATGCTTTTTACCAAGGGCTATAGTTGGGCTTTCTATCGCACCACCTATTTCCCAGTGTTAATTGGCTTACACTTAAATGTATTTCATACCTGCATGTTCTTCACATTAAATTTTACGCGATTAATGCGTTTAAACTCTGGGCTCTACATTAAAGTCACTTTGAGCGACAAAGAGTCTCTGTAAAATAGTCTAACCGGTGGATTTGCTAGGTTATATCGAATTTTTCAAGTTCCTGCTTTAATTGTCGTTGCTCCATATGCCACTCAATTCCCCGTCTAGTTGCACACCTTTTAGAAGCCTGTGGACTTGGAGCTTTTGGCTTCGGCTTATGAGGGCTGAGGGTTTGATAGTTGCTACGAATGTTATGATCAGTTGTATTCTTGTTCGTTTGGGCTGTTGGCATGGTGATGTCCTTATTAACCTGTATGTTCGCCTAATTTTTTTGTGTTCTTGTGGAGTTGATACTTTCGATATTTAGCGTAGTTCCTTTAGTTTTTCTCAGTATGTAATGAGGAGAGGTTCTCTACTTTATAGTCTCTGTTGATCAGCGGACCTATTTAACGGAGTCCTGTGCACAGCGCGATAGAATAGTTACTGTAGAAAATGGCAACATAAGATGTATCTTTTAAATAAATCGAATTTATCTACTTATTTTCAAGGTGAATTAATAAACAATTTTGTCATTATGACTCTTTAAATAAAACGCCCCATAAGCTGCCGAAGGTATAGGACAAAACAGCTTATGGGGGAAGCAGTCGCTTCTAGTTGGTCTAATGGTTTAGTACTATTCTTTAAGACCCACTTGCAAACTTACACGCAAGTACAACCGAGGGGTGCCTTTTATTATCAGATAGAGCCGTACTGAATAGTAAGTCCGACTCGATAGGCTCAGTACATAACTTAGCGACTAAAAAGCGATTGGATCAACCTTTGTCGGGTTAAGAAAAATTAAAAAACGATTAAGGAGTTTAATATGAGTTTATGCTGTCTCCAGTGCTGCAGATTTTTTTGTTTTTTAAAGTTGACACTTTTATGGTTAAAGCTGTTGGCGAAGTTAAGTTACTTAATCTTTATATTAAAATAATATCTTTTAATTCTTACGGATGTCTGCTGGAGGAGTTTTTTTAAATTGTTGATTATTCGGTTAAAGATAATCACTTCTGGCTTTAGCATCTACA
>NZ_BPET01000009.1 GCF_019654915.1 Shewanella sp. MBTL60-007
CTCCCTTGTGTTACCGCTCGACTTGCATGTGTTAGGCCTGCCGCCAGCGTTCAATCTGAGCCATGATCAAACTCTTCAATTAAAGTTTTGATGGTCCGAAGACCTGCTCAATGAATTATACTGTTTTTCATCAACCTTAAGGCTAATGAAGTTTACATATTGCTATGGTCACTCAGTGGTTCATCGAGAAAATTTTGATTACATCTAAGATGTAATTTCGATTAACTCAACACCTGTGAGTGTCCACACAGATTTGCTTGTCATATTGTTAAAGAGCGTTGCCTGCTTGGCGTTCTTACGAACCGCTTCAAGTGGCTAGGGCTGCGTATTCTACACTTCCCGTTGTTGGCGTCAAGCGTTTATTTTAAGAAGTTTTTCAAGCGATGATTCTTTATACACTCTCGTATTAACAACCATCAAATGAAGCTCTTAAACCGCTTGTCACCAGATTCAAATCTCTTTCGATTTTTGAATCCAACCTCTATTCTTTTTCACAAAGAGAAAAGAAGTACTGATTGCGCTGCAAGTTCCGTTCTATCTAGCGTTTACGACTATTTCTAATCTTAAGCGTTAGTCTAGTTAGCCTGCTGTGCCGTGTCAGTGGATGCGCATTATAGGGAGATTTAAGACGAGCGCAAGGGGCTTTTTCAATAAAATCTAAATAACTTAACTAAACGAACATTAATGAGCCACTATGCGGTTTAATCCAGCAAAAGCACTTAGTTCAAGATAGATAAGAGCCTAGCTCTGCTCCTATCTAAGGGAGGCTTGGCAGTTTCTGGCCGCCAGTTAAGAAGCAACTCCATTACCTTGGGGCTTTTCCAAAATCTATTGCCACCTCTTATATAGTGCTACTTTTTGTATAGTCGAATGTCATATTGGCATTCTAAAGTATTCACGCTAGCATGAAGCATAAGATCTCCCCACTTTATTAGTGATGATTCATTTTAACTATGGATAGCAAAATGACTAAAACAATAAAAATAGGTAGCACGAACGTTTCGATACCAAATTGCGCAAATGCATTGGTTAGCGCATTTCTGGCTATTGCACTCTCATCCTCACCTGTCCTAGCTAATGTTATCTACACCTGGGTCGATGACAAAGGTGTTACCCACTATAGTCAACAGCCGCCTGAAAATACTCAAGAACAAAGCAATCCAGATAAACTCTATAGTGAAGATATCGAGCCCAAGCAGATAGGCACAGTAGCGCCATCCGCATCGGTAGCAGATAAGGCTCCAACAGATTTAGAAAAGAAAGCTGCAGCCATTACCCAGAACGACAAAAAACAAGCGGAAGGGATCTGTAAGAATGCTCAACATAGCCTTAATGTGCTTACAACTCACAGTAAATTAAATAAGAAAGATGCAGAGTCAGGTAAGGTTGTTGCGATGACGGAAGAGCAAAGACAAGCAGCAATCGCCGAGCATAAGCAGAAGATTAAACTCTTTTGCGTGAAATAGAGTTCATTAACGCCTCATCGGCTCTTGAATTTTACCGAAGAAAACAGACTCGATTGAGTCTGTTTTCTTATCGAGTCACGCTACTTATTCGCTTGTAAGTTATACATAGAGCGAGGCACTCCATCTTCACACGCTTTAAGGCCTGCATCCCAACCTGAGTCGAAGCGGTCAATTCCATCAAGTGCAGTATCTTTCTTTATCGAGTCATATAATTCGGTTTTTTGCTGTTTCATCACATAGGCATTCTTGCAGCCGCGGTAATAACCATAATGATAGAGACTCTCATATTCCTTATTACCTTCGCCAATATATGGCGCGGACGTCTGCTCTTTCTCATAATTAGAACTTGTACAGCCAATCACGCTTAAGGAAGCTAATGCGATAAGGGCTAATTGTTTTTTCATGATGCTCTGCTCCGTGTCCATATAAAGTGTCAAAATACATTATTCAACGCTATCGTTGAGTATTGTCCATTACTCAAATATTACCAACTCAACTAAATAACCAAACGGTAAAAGTTAACTATTGAAAGCAAATAGGTTTAGGTTAATTAATCGCCACCCACCCCGAATATACATTATCAACGATGTGTTATGGTTAATTTTTTCAGACAAAAAAGGCTTCAACCTAGGTTGAAGCCTTCCATTAAACAGCTAATGCTTAGGTTCTAACTTATTGCACAAAGACCAAGGCATCATCAGCAACCGAAACCTTAATATCCTTACCAGGTAAGAGTTCACCGCTGAGGATCTGCTGTGCCAATGGGTTTTCAACCTCTTGCTGCAAGGCTCTCTTAAGCGGTCTTGCACCATAGATAGGATCAAATCCCGCTCGTGCAATCAGTGATAGTGCCTCATCAGTCATTTCTAGTCCGTAGTCTTTCTCGGCAAGACGCTTCTTAAGGCCTTCAATCTGAATCGCGGCAATATGGGCGATGTTTTGCTCATCCAATGGGTGGAACACAACAGCCTCATCAATACGGTTCAAGAACTCTGGCCTGAAGTTTTGCGTCACTACCTGCATGACATCTGACTTCATCTCATCATAGGACTGAGTACCGAAACCAAGCTGAATAAGATCGGAACCTAAATTCGAGGTCATGATCACAACGGTGTTTCTAAAATCTACCGTACGCCCCTGACCATCGGTAAGGCGACCATCATCTAATACCTGTAGCAAGATATTAAATACATCTGGGTGTGCCTTCTCAACCTCATCAAGCAAAATCACCGAATAGGGCTTACGTCGCACGGCTTCAGTTAAGTAACCGCCCTCTTCATAGCCCACATATCCTGGAGGGGCACCGACTAGACGCGATACCGAATGCTTCTCCATAAATTCAGACATGTCGATTCGCACTAATGCCGACTCGGTATCGAATAGGAACTTAGCCAGCGACTTACACAGCTCAGTCTTACCCACACCAGTCGGGCCTAAGAACAGGAACGAACCAATTGGGCGATTAGGATCGGCTAAACCTGCGCGACTACGACGAATAGCATTGGAAACCGAATCAACCGCTTCATTTTGGCCAATCACCCTCTCATGCAACGCATCTTCCATCTTAAGCAATTTGTCGCGCTCACCTTCAAGCATCTTAGACACAGGAATACCTGTGGCCTTAGATAGCACTTCGGCAATCTCAACATCGGTGACCTTATTACGCAATAGCGTCATATCTTGCATCTCAGCTTGCGAAGCTAGATCCAGCTGCTTTTCTAGCTCTGGAATACGGCCATACTGCAACTCTGACATACGAGTTAAGTCACCTGCACGCTTAGCCACCTCCATATCCATTCTAGCTTGCTCAAGATCGGCCTTAATATGTTGAGTTCCCGCTAATGCCGCTTTTTCGGTATGCCAAATCTCGTTTAGCTCTGCCGCTTTTGCTTCGATATCTTTCAGCTCACTGCGCAACACTTCTAAACGGCGTAAACTCGCTTCATCTTCCTCTTTGCTTACCGCCTGCTCTTCCAGTTTTAACTGAATAGCACGACGCTCTAATCTGTCTAAAGATTCTGGCTTAGAGTCAATCTGAATACGGATACTCGATGCCGCCTCATCAATCAGGTCGATCGCCTTATCAGGCAATTTACGATCTGAAATATAACGGTGCGACATACTCGCCGCCGCCACGATAGCAGGATCGGTAATCTCAACGTGATGGTGTAACTCATAACGCTCTTTAAGACCACGCAAAATGGCGATAGTGTCTTCAACACTTGGCTCGTCAACCAAGACTTTCTGGAAACGACGCTCAAGAGCCGCATCTTTCTCGATGTACTGACGATACTCATCCAGTGTTGTGGCACCTACGCAGTGTAAATCACCACGTGCCAGAGCAGGTTTAAGCATATTACCTGCATCCATCGCCCCATCGGACTTACCCGCACCGACCATGGTATGCAGCTCGTCAATAAAGAGGATCACTTGTCCCTCTTCTTGAGAAAGCTCATTGAGCACCGCCTTTAAACGTTCCTCAAATTCACCACGATATTTAGCACCAGCCACTAACGCGCCCATGTCTAATGACAAAACACGTTTATTCTTAATACCTTCAGGAACCTCATTGTTAATGATCCGCTGAGCGAGTCCTTCAACAATCGCCGTTTTACCCACACCAGGTTCACCAATCAGCACGGGGTTATTCTTACTACGACGCTGCAGCACTTGGATAGTACGGCGAATTTCATCGTCACGACCAATAACCGGGTCTAACTTACCCTGCTCCGCTCGTTCGGTGAGATCGACAGTGAACTTCTTCAGCGCTTGGCGTTGATCTTCAGCATTAGGATCATCAACGTTTTGGCCATTGCGGATCTGTTCAATGGTCGACTCCATTAACTCTTTTGTCGCACCAGACTGCTTCAGCGCTTGCGCTAAAGGATCATTGCCTTCGAGTGCCGCTAATACAAACAGTTCGCTAGAGATAAATTTGTCTTTACGCTTCTGCGCTAGCTTGTCGCATAAATTAAGTAGGCGAATTAATGCTTGAGATAGCTGCACATCACCGCCCGTCCCTTCGACTTGCGGTCTTTGCTCTAAATCTTGACTCAATAAAGAGCGCAAGGTACTCACTTGGATCCCCGCTTGAGTCAGTAGAGGGTGAATTGAACCACCATCTTGATTTAGCAGTGCCATCATCAGGTGTGACGGTTCGATAAATTGATGATCTCGGCCTAGTGCCAATGACTGAGCATCCGAGATAGCAATCTGGAATTTATTGGTCATACGATCGAGTCGCATAAATCCTCCGATAACTCATTAAAATTAGTCAATAAAAGGCAATGAACATTGCATATCTGCTTCGAGAAACCGAATTGGACGGCACTAATAACGCCACTTATTGAACGATATCAATCCATTCGCACTTCTATTCACATAAGAAAAGGTGACTCTGCTATAAGCGCAGAATCTTTGTTACTTAAAAGATGGGGGCTATTTGAACAAAATCAAGTCAACACCGACTAATAATGTTAGCGATTGAGCCAAATAAACGATGCCATACGGCCAGTAACGCCATCGCGGCGATAGGAAAAGAAGTTGCTTTCATCAGAAACGGTGCAGCGTTGATCTTTAAAAACACGATTAACCCCTAACAAAGCCAATCTAAATTCTGCAAGGCCTTGAATATCTGCTAGGAACTTAACCTGACCATTAGCATCAGTATGTGGCGTAAAAAATCTCGCGACTTGTGGATGCTTGGCCTCAAACTGGGCCTTAACCTCAGCGCCTACTTCGAATTTGCCTGGCCCAATCGCAGGCCCTAAATAAGCCACTAATTCAGTTGGCTGATGAGCAAACTTATCGATAGCCGCTTCAATAATGCCATCGCATAATCCGCGCCAGCCGGCATGTACAGCTGCGACTTCGGTACCATTTTCATCGCACAATAATACTGGCAAGCAATCGGCCGTCATTACCACACACACTTGATCAGAACGGCGGGTATAACTGCCATCCGCATGGTGAACACGGGAGTTATCCGCATCGATGACATCGATACTGTGAATTTGTTCAAGCCAAGCAGGGGTTGCAGGAAGAGAGAGTTGCTGCTCAATAAGCTGACGGTTAGCTAATACCTTTTGCGGGTCATCGCCAACATGCAGCCCGAGATTAAGGCTAGCAAAAGGTGGCAAGCTGCAGCCACCTTCTCGAGTAGAAAAAGCCAGGTTTACCCCAGATGGGATAAACCATGATGAATTTTCTATTTTCGTCATCATTAGTAGTTTGACGGATTTTCTTCAGTGTCTTTACGCAGCGCTTTAGTCAGCTTCACCATATCCTCAGGGATTGGCGCTTGCCAGCTCATGATTTCGCAGGTAAATGGGTGTGCTAGCTCAAGCCTTACCGCGTGCAGTGCTTGACGCTTAAAGCCCATGTAAGTCTCGAAGAAATCCGGCGCAGCACCTTTTGGTGGACGTGGGCGTCCCGCATAAACAGGGTCACCAACCAATACATGACCAATGTGTGCCATATGTACACGAATTTGGTGAGTACGGCCCGACTCTAGACGCAGTCTTAGACGTGTATGCGCTCTAAACTTTTCCGCTACGCGGTAGTGAGTCATCGCAGGCTTACCATTATGGACTACCGCCATATGCGTACGCTTAGTCGGGTGACGGTCGATTGGCTCATCGACTGTACCACCAGCAATAATAGTACCAGTGACAATAGCTTCATATTCACGGGTAATATCACGCGCCTGTAGCGCTGCCACTAAGTGGGTTTGCGCTTCAACGGTTTTAGCCACCACCATCAAACCAGTGGTGTCTTTATCTAATCGATGCACAATACCAGCACGTGGCACTAACTCAATACCTGGGCAATGATGCAACAATGCATTCATCAAGGTACCGCTTTGGTTACCCGCACCAGGATGAACCACTAAACCCGCTTGCTTGTTGATCACCAAAATATGGTCATCTTCATAGACGATATCTAGATCAATCGCTTCGGCTTCAGCTTTAGTTTCTTCTTCCAGTGTGGCGTTTACGGTTACATCCTGACCTTCTAGCACCTTAGTTCTAGGCTTGTCAGAAACCTCGCCATCAATAAAGACTGAACCTGATAAAATCCACTCTTTAATACGTGTGCGCGAGTAATCCGGGAACAATTCGGCCAGAGTCTGGTCTAATCTTTGCCCGGTTTGTGTTGCTGTGATCTCGCTTTTTAGATTAATCTCTTGTGTCATATGAACCGTACCCACTTTTCTGGGTCCAAAAATGTTTACTATCTGTTACAATCGGATTGTTTCTATTTTATCGTGAAATGGAAAAATTCTTAACAATAACTTTAAAAGAATCGAATTCAAGTATGCATAAAATTGCCAAAAGTGTCGCTGTAGTCCTTATCACACTTGCAGCTACGGCCTGTAGTAGTAAACAGGGCGAAGACCCTGCGATGACAAAGAGCTCTCCAGAAGTGCTCTATTCTCAAGCAAGAACCTCTATGGAACTAGGTAATTACAGCAAAGCTGTCCGCTCTCTAGAAGCCTTGGACTCGCGCTTTCCTTTTGGTCCGCACAAGACTCAGGTTCAACTTGATCTTATTTATGCCTATTACAAACTTGACGATCCAGCGTCAGGTATTGCGAATATCGATCGCTTTATTCGCTTAAACCCAACTCATAAAGATATTGATTATGTTTATTACATGCGCGGCCTAGTTAATATGCAGTCTGATCGATACCTGTTTCACGATATGCTAAATATCGATCGTTCTGACCGTGATCCAAAGGCTGCGCAAGATGCATTCAAAGATTTCGATAGACTAATTAAGTCTTATCCAAACAGTAAGTATGCAGCAGATGCACAAAAACGCATGCAGCACCTAAAAAATAGATTGGCACTTTACTCGATCAAGGTAGCTGAATACTACATAAAAATGAATGCATGGAGCGCTGCAGCAATCCGCGCCCAGTCAGTTTTGGAGACCTACCCTGGTACACCATCAACTGAAAAAGCATTAGAGATCATGTCTACTGCCTATGGGGAACTTGGCCAAGAAAAGCTTAAAGATCATGTACTCATGGTGATGAAAGCCAACTATCCTGATAATAAATTAGTGGCTAAATAATCCGTTAGCTCTGCATATTTGACGATAAATAAAGGCCTCTTTCAGAGGCCTTTATTTTTTGCTCAATTTTCAACACTCTCTAAACTAATTAGCCCTAGTTAAGGTTTTTCACTATAGCTGCAGACTAAAATTAATACCCAGACTGCTTCCTCGCGAACAACTTACCAGTTAGATTAACCCCTTCTCTATCAGTGACACTTATCGGCTTACTGCTTAGGTATGACCCAGCGCCGATAAAGTACGGGTAACATCAACACATCAAAGCCCCAAGCAAATACCACGACTAAGCATGAGAGTAGGCTCAGCTGAGCAATAGGCGTAAATGCAGACAATAAACCAACGGAAAACCCCAGTGCAATGGTCAGTGTGGTAAAGCTAATGACCGGCAACACCGTGTGTAGGCTCTGCCACATAGACGTCACAGTTAATGCTTTGCTATCGGGCAGCTTTAACATCAAATGCAGCGTATCATCGACGATAATTCCTAGCATCATGCCAAGAACCACCGCCGTCCCCAAACTAATAAAGCCGCCATTGAGCTGCCAAAGTGCAAACACCCATAGTAGCGGCAGGAAGTTAAGTAATAGCCCCATCAAACCAAACAAAGCTGAACGCTTAAGTAAAATCAATAGAATCGCCAAAGCCATTAATGCCACTGCAAATGACAGCAGCATATTATTGGCATTATCGACACTTAGATGAGCGAACATTAAATTACTGGCAACTGGGGGGCTTACCTTAACAACACCGGAATGCTCTAAGAGCCAGATATCGACCCTCTGTTCAAAGCTAATCAACTCCATAGCCGTCATTGGCTGCAAGTATAAGGTCACCAGACTCGACTGCTTATCTGCCGACAGCTCACTGGAGAGCCCAAGCTCTTCCGCCGAGTTATTCGTCAAGATCTGTTTAAACTGATTCTGTCCAATCCCCGCACTTTTAATCCAGTCGCCGATGTGCTGTACCTTTATAACTTCAGGTTGGCGTTTTAAGAAACGACTGAATTTATAGATGAAACTGATCTCGGTCTTAGCAAGCTGCTCATCACTCGCTGAAGTCACCACATAATGCTGCAGGTTGATGCCACTGAAGTATTGAGTCATTTTCTGACTAGAGAGGACAAAAGGGTTTGTGGGTTCAAAGTAACTTAATGGATCGTCATTTAGGGTCAACTTTGACACACTGACCAGCGCCAGAGCACTTATCAAAACGATTCCCGTCATCACTGCTAAAGGCCGCTTGGCATTGAGCTTCGCAACATGAATGACAGCCGAAAAGTCTAGGCCCTTACTCGATGAGACTTTGGAATAACGAGCAAAAAAGATAAGACTAGTGAGAGTCAGCAGGTAATTGCATAGCACCGCAAAGCCCACCAGCAAACCAAAACTTTGGATCGGAGGAGATGGACTGAGCATCAATAGGCTAAAGCCAAATATCGTGGTGACGCTAGAGTAAAACAGAGGCCCCTGATTAATCTTTACCGTATGTCTTAGTGCCTGCTCATTTGTTTGACCACGATTAATCTCAGTTCGCCATCCAAAATACAGGTGAGATGCATAAGCAAAACCTAGGGTAACAATTATCACAGGCACAAAGGCGGTAATTGCCGCAAGTGTCAATTTTAGCCAAGCCGCTACCCCAGCGGTTAAGACTAAGGTGATAATATTATTAAGACTCAGCGCAAAGACCCATAACCTCTGCCGAATAAACAGCAACGCCATTAAAAAGATAATGCCTAATAACGCGGGAGCAAACCAAGTTAAGTCATGAATTAACACCTTGCCATATTGCCAATTAAGCGCATGAGTACCATTTAAATAACTCGTAACGCCTAAAGGTTTCCAATACGCTCGAGTCTCGCTATCCACCGTTTGCAATACATCATTTAACCATAAACTCTGAGTGCTAAAATCTTGTGCTCTATGGGAGCTGAGCTGTAACTGCAGCAATAGCGCCCTACCATCTTGAGACAGTACCGTGGCTAATCTTGGGTGAGTTTTATAGGTCAAAAGCTTATCTTGGTTGGCGCGACCTTCAACAAACTGGTTGTAACCTTGAATACTTGCAATATCTTGGTTGGCGTTAAGCTGACCGAGAAAAGTCACTAATTGCGCCTGTGATCCCTTATCTCGCCAATCCAAATCTGTTTCTAGCAATAGCCAGAGTTGGTCATGACGCTCAAATTTATCCATCATACGATTGAATGCTGCAAATCGTGGATCCGATGGCGCAAAATAATCATTGAAGTCCATATCCAGACTGAGTCGAGGGAGGCCCATCACACTCAACAGCAACATGGCCGTGATCAGCAAAAACAACATTATGGGATGCCTTTGAATACGCCAAATGCTCCTAAGCAGATAATCCAACCACTTACTCCTTCAATATGCGGCGAATGAATCTGAGCCTCGAACCAAGCCCCTCGCGATATTCGACGCAAGGCTCCAAGATTAAGTTATTGATTTACTATTATTGCTTACTTCTATAGCTAAATGTCTAATTATTCAACGGACAAGCAAAAAAACTCACTTATTTGCAGAAATGGGTTGACTCAAAACCGTAAAAGCCTTTTAATAGCGCCCGTTGCCCGAATAGCTCAGTCGGTAGAGCAGAGGATTGAAAATCCTCGTGTCCCTGGTTCGATTCCGGGTTCGGGCACCAATATTCAGTTTAGGTGTTGCAACAGCTAAACCAGTGACAAGGCAAATTAAGACCTTAAGTCACTATACTAAACCTCGCACTGCGAGGTTTTTTTATGCCTGAAATTTAATGCCAATCAATACGCTCACTAGCAAACTAAAAAGCCCCGAGAAAACTCGAGGCCTAAAGCCTGGTTTTTTGAGCTAGACCTTAAACTTACTCACCGCATCTTGCAGATACTCGGCACGCTCACGGACCTCTTCGGTCGCGCTGGAGTTCTGAGTCGCAACCTCTGCAGTCTCCTGAGCGATATCACGGATCACCACCACATTTTGATTCACCTCAGCGGCCACCATACTCTGCTCTTCAATGGCAGCAGCTATTTGCGTGCTCATATCCATAATATTGGTCACGTCACCGTTGATCTGCTCCAGCAGTGTACCAGCCGATGCTGCTTGTTCAGCACTTTCGTTACCCTGCTCACGACTAGATTGCATCAACTTAACGATTGAGTGAGTACGAGACTGTAGTGTCTGAATGATCGCAGCAATTTCTTCTGTCGATTCTTGAGTTCGCATTGCCAAACTCCGTACCTCATCGGCAACAACGGCGAAACCTCTCCCCTGTTCCCCTGCTCGAGCCGCTTCAATCGCTGCATTTAATGCCAATAAATTTGTCTGCTCGGCAATACCACGGATCACATCGAGTACACTGCCTATAGTTTCACTATCTTGTTCAAGATCGGCCACTACGGCTGCAGACTCATTGATCTGCTGGGCCAGCAACTCAATTTTATCAATTGTCTGCTGCACACCAACTTGCCCGGTCTGAGCATTTTCGTGGGTCATATTGGCTTTATTGGCTGCAAGTTCAGTGTTCTTGGCAATCTCATCGATGGTTGCTCCCATCTCTGTGATCGCCGTTGCCACCATGTCAGTTTCATTTAGCTGATTTTCCGCGCCCTGTGAGGCCCGTGCCACATTGCCAGAAAGCTCTTGGCAAGATTGGTTCATGGTCTCAACCGACTGCGTCACCTGGTGGATAAGCTGCTGGAAACTTTCTACCATGCTGTTGAAGTGCTTGGCGATCTGACCAAGCTCATCGTCGCTGCTGGCATCACAACGCATCGAAAGATCTTTGTTTTCCTCAATATGCGTAATCACATCGGTTATACGTTTAACCGGTTCAATGATGCTACGAATAATCATCAAGGTCGTTATCGCCAGCGCGAAAGCAATTAAGACGGCAAGCGCAAGGCCAAAAATAAATGCCGAACTCTCTTTATCGCTAATCGCCTCTATGGCTAAAGACTCAAGCTGCTTGAGTGCACTATCGGTATTAGCAACCGCTTGGCGCAATAGGCCTCGCTCACCTTCAGAAATCGTGAGGCCAAGTTGCTTCTCCTTCTGTACTAAGGCTTTAAAGTCAGCGTTATATTGTTGGATATTATTCAATACCTGCAGCTTAGCTTGTCCATCTAGCTGAGACATATTCGTTATATCGATAAACTTCTCAAGATTATTATCAAATTTAGCCACATAGCGTTCGCTACGTCTCAGCATAAAGTCTTTCTCGGCACGTCTGAGCTGCAGCATCTGAGCCATCAGTTGTGGTTCATCATATTGCTCAACCAAACTTTCAACTTGATGCACCGCGCTTCGTAAAGTGCCATATAAACCGGTTTTAGGCGTGAGACCTATCTGCTTATTTAGACTAACCACATTGCTGAAAGCAGATTCATAACGGCCGAGTTCTTGGCTGAACTGGCTTAAGCTTGCTGTTGGAATAGAGTATTTATCGAATACTTCCGTTAACTTGGCGACTCTTTCCTGAGCCTCTCGATTGTCAGAGATATGCTGCTCGACATACTTAAGATCCTTTCTTGCCAGAAAATCCTTTTCATCTTTACGTAGCATTAAAATCTCATTTTTAAGCCCCGAGATATCTTGCGATGCTTGTGCTAATTCCGTTTGCACTTGACTAAAATAAACTTGAAGACCAAACATAGCGCCTAACGCCGTAATCGACACTCCAGCACTTAACAGTAACTTGTAACGTATTAGCATTTTACATCTCTATTTATTATCAACTTGCCTCCCTTAGCTAACGCAAGCAGCGTTTGACCAAGGCTGTCACTTAGCTTATCGGCCGATTATATAGTAGATTTAGCTACAAAAAAGGCCAAAAACAGCAAACTATAACTAACATTCTAATTATTAAGTTGAAATATAGTTCAACAACTAAAAGCCCATTGACTCAAACAAAACCTGTAAATAGTATAAAATATACTTAAATGGAGGTTTTCATGTTAGTCATCAATGCAGAGTCAGTTCATCAATCACTTAATTTTCCCGATCTAATCAATGCCCTAGATGAGACATTCTCTCGTCCCGCAGGCATGCCACAGCGTCAAGTCTTCGGTCTTGATGACTCAGGTGAGCACCATGATGCATTTGCGGTATTACCCTCTTGGAATGACAAGGCGATAGCCGTAAAAGCCTTTACTTACTTCCCTGGCAACCCGAAAAAAGACCCAGCACTTGCTAGCTTATATTCCAAAATTTTAATCTTTAGCCGTGAAACTGGTGAGCCACAAGCGCTGGTCGATGGCACCAGCGTCACCTTTTGGCGCACAGCGGCCATCTCGGCATTAGGCAGCAGATATCTCTCCCGAGAGGACTCAAGCAAACTGCTGGTTTGCGGCACAGGTAACTTAGCCTCCTTTATGGCACTTGCTCATGCTAGCGTGCGCCCAATCACTCAAATCAGTGTTTGGGGACGCAGTGATGAAAAGGCGCGTAAGACGATAGAACTTATCCGCAATAAACGCCCAGATATCGAAGTCATGCTATGCACAGATCTTGAGCAGAGCGTACGTGAGGCCGATATCATTAGCTGCGCAACAGGAAGCCCGACTCCGCTGTTTGATGGTGATTGGGTACAACCGGGCACCCATACCGACTTTGTGGGTAACCATAACCATGACAGACGTGAGTTCGACACCAAGTTGATCTGCAAGTCTTCGGTATTTGTCGATTCAAAAATCAACGTGTTTGCGGAAGCGGGCGAACTGCTCCTGCCAATTGAAGAGGGGGCCTTCTCTCTCGATCAAGTTAAGGGGGAGTTGGGCCAGCTTTGTACCGCACAAATTAAAGGTCGTACTAGCAATGATGAAATCACCATCTTCAAGACTGTCGGTACAGCATTGGCCGATCTTGTCGGCGCCCAACTGGTCTTCTCTAAGCTAAAGTAACAGCGGTTTAGCCTTAAAGAAGAGGAGCCAATGAGGCTCCTCTTTCTTATTACTCTTACACTTCACACCTTTATTAAACCCGCCTTCAAAATCCTCTACTCGTTTTCTGCGAAAAATAATTTCTATTGCATTTAAACCTTTTTATCTGTTGGCTATGTCTTATTAGTATCACAAGCGCACAAGGAAAGTTGAGTGACGGCAAAAATACGGGTAATGGAGCCAAGGCCGCTTCTAGAACCTGAACTTATAGATAAGGCAAAGCTAGGTGATAAGTCCGCTTTTAAGCAGCTCTATCAGCTACACCACCAGCGTGTATATGCGCTTTGCCTAAGGATCACTGGCCAGGTATCACTGGCCGAGGAAGCAACCCAAGACTGCTTTGTCAGGCTTTGGCAGAAGTTGCCGCTATTTCGTGGTGAGAGTCAATTCACTACTTGGCTACACAGCCTGAGTGTCAATCAAGCCTTATCATGCCTGAAGAAGCACCGCTCATTCTGGTCACGGTTTGTTAGCAGTGATACCGATCTGCAAAGTGTCAGTGATGAATATGAAGACTTAGATAAAATTTTACTCAAACTGCCAGAAAGGGCGCGTATCGTCTTTGTCCTCCACGCGCTAGAAGGTTACAAGCATGAAGAGGTCGCTCAACTGATGGGGATCGCGCCCGGTACAAGTAAGGCGCAATACCACAGAGCGCAAAAGTTACTTGAGGCACTTATAGAGCAAGGCCAAGTCGATATAGGAGGCCGTAATGAATGATGCTAACGCTAAACTGACCCAGTTAATTAATCAGGCACCGCAAGAGCTCGCACCACAAAAAGATCTGTGGGACGGCATTGAACGTCAGCTAGATAAAGCCGAGCTTGAGCAGACTCACAGCCCGAAAACATCGGTATTTAGTCGTCTTGCTGTTGCCAGCATCGTTCTGCTAGTGGGGTTATTAGGCATGAATATTTGGCAACACAATGGTGAGTTTTCAACGTCGACCAAGCCATCGCCCCTATTAGCCACATTAACAGAGATAAAGCAGCAACATCAGCTACAGGTCGAACTGTTAAGCCAGCAGCAACACCTTACCAACTGGCAAGCCAGCGAGTTGGGCTTACCGCTAGACAAAGGTATCGAACAACTCAGAAAAGCCGCAGAGCAGATCTATCAAGCCCTGCAGCAAACCCCTAATGACAAGGAACTTTGGCAGCTATGGCTTTGGACTCAACAGCGAGAAATTGAGTTACTCCAACAAGGCCAGACTCTACCAGTTAACCCATTTCCCCAAGGAGCTTAATTATGAAACCATTATTGAACAGCACGCTGATGGCAGGTGCACTTTTATTAAGTCATATCGCCATTGCTGGAGAGGCCATCGAGCAACAGCAAACGGTCGAGGCGAATCCAAAAGTAAAAGTAAAAGTGCAGCGAGGTAACGTCAGCTTTAAATCTTGGGACAAAAATGAGATCACCGTAAAAGGTACACTGGACGACCTCAGCGAAGGCTTCACCTTTTCAGTCAAAGGTAACAATGTCACCATTGAGGACACCCTGCCCCGTCAATACAGTGGCAATAACAAGCAGGGCTCAGAGTTAGTCATCACTCTTCCTCGTAAGCTTAAGCTTGAAGCAGAGGGCGTATCGGCAAACTACAGTCTAGATAACCTCCAAGGCGCATTAGAGGTAAGCTCCGTCAGCGGCAATATCAAAGCCACAACTCTTAGTGACAAGACCATGTTGCAAACCGTATCTGGTGATATTTTGACTCGAGGTTTAACAGGCAAGAGTCAGCTGCAAACGGTTTCTGGTGACATCAAAGATACCCAAAGCACAGGCACATTAAGCTATCAAATGGTAAGCGGTGAGCTAACAGCAGACACTAAGGCAAATAAAGTGACAATTGAATCTGTTTCAGGGGATGCGACTATTGCACTAGGCAGTGTTGATACACTATCAGTCAAGACTGTAAGCGGGGATTTAGAACTCTCACTCAAAAGCTTACAAAACCGCGCCAAATTGGGCAGTGTCAGTGGTGATATCGAAATGCGATTTCTTGGCGATATCGATGTGAGCTTCAATATTAACGGCGGCCCCAGTGGCAAGATCAATAATAAGTTAACCGACGATAAGGTGACAAAAGAGAAATACTCGCCCCAAAGCTACTTAAAGTTCCAAACCGGTGATGCTCGTGCCGAACTCAATGCTTCTACTATTAGCGGTAAAATTGAGTTACTGAAGTAAACGATTAAAGTTATACAGGTTCCAATAAATACAAGCTTTACTTCTTCATGCAAATAACAAAGGCTGCAACCACTATGAGTTGCAGCCTTTTTTTTCTTTAGAGCTTTGCCAGAAAAGAGGCGCCTAGTCTAACTGGCCGCGGTGCCAATAAAGGAGAGAAATTCCTTTGCTGCAGGAGTTAAAGCACGAGACTTTAAATAAACGGCACCATAATCCACATTTATATGAGGCATATCTTTGACGTTTAATAGCACTAACCGTCCAGCTTCTAACTCGTCCTCAATAGTCACTTGAGGTAAAAGACCTATCATATCGCTGTTATAAAGCAGCAACCGTATAGATTGAAACATCTCGAATCTCAGTAGACCAGAGAAAGCCTGCCGACTTGAATCAAATAGATCGCCAAACTGGTTTTCTATTTCATGGGTGGTAGAGCGAGGCAAGGCAATTGGGAAGTCTTTTAATCTCGGTGTATAAAGGTTCACCTCTCTAATGAGTGGGTGCTCAGGCCTACAACAAAAAACACCGTGAGAGTGACAATAGTTAATCACTTCTAAATCATCTCGTTTATCGAAGCCTGTAACTTTAGTTTCAGAAACAAACAGGTCCAACTCCCCTCTAGAAAGCAATTCACTCAACTCACTAACGTCTCTCGTTCGTAACTCAACACTGATCGACGGAGAGTATCTTGAAAACTCACTAAGGATCTCACTCAATATATTACTTGAAGCTAGCGTGCCACCACCAATAACCAACTTACCGATTGATTTACCACTATTAACTCTAATATCAGATTCAAGTAGGTGTACACCACTCAATATCTTATCACTATGCTTTAAGACTAGATCCCCATGAAAGGTTAACTTGACATGACGTGAGTCACGAGTAAATAGCTGCACCCCAAGGTTCTGCTCCATCTTCTGAATACTGCGTGTCAAAGAGGGTTGAGTAATGGCTAACTTATCTGCAGCAACACTGAAGCTCTTACATTCAGCCAGCGCCACAAAGTGTTTTATATGCCTTAACTCCATATACTCACCCAACAAAAATTCGTTAATCTAAATAAACTCAAACGCGTCATTAGCTTCAGCTAATAAATAGATCATACCAGTTGAAGGTTAACCCTCGATTAAGCCAACTTAACCCAGCAGCCCTAACAAACTATTCCAGATATAACATCAACTCAAGCTTTGCCTCGCCAAAGTGTTACAACTTGTATCAATTGTAACCATCCCAGACTTAGGCCATTTCAACGGCATAAAACATCGATATTTCAATACCACAAACTCGATAGCGAGACGTTTTTGCAAACACAGGCGAAGATAACTCAACCAAAAACTGAACATATTCTTCATAAAAAAAACTGAAATACCTATTAGCTATCACTGCATTCATTCTGACTATTGGCCATAAAAACAACAAACGATTAACAATTGGGTTGCACAAATACAACCAAAAGGCAGAACAATGAAAATAAAAAAAATAAGTTTGATGACCCTAGCGGCGATTTATGCCGCCAGTGCTGGGGCGGCGGCCAGCTCAAGCACTGATGACAATATACGCAGTATCGAGATCACCGATGCGATACTTAAATATAATGAGGATATAAAAAACCGTAAGCAACGTAATGGCAGTATCGATGCAGCCAGAAACAACATGGGCAAAAACGTTCATCGTGCCATAGCAACATCGACAGATAGGAAGGTTCCGTTTCAATACCAAGCCGGGCTAATCGGCGAACAAACCTACATTGTAGAGCTAAGCGATAAACCCGTCTCTCTATATCGAGGAGGGACTGCACATTATCAAGCAACCTCTCCCACGATGAATAGTGTGCCAGTCATGCTTAATGCCAGAGCACACAATAAGCTAGATGTACAAAGCAGTGCAGTTAAGAGCTACAGTCGTTACCTCACCGAAAAGCAAGACTCTGTTTTAGCCTTGATATCTGGGCAGGCAGAACTCAAAAACCGCTATACCTTGGCCTTTAACGGTATGGCCATAAAAATGACGCAAGAGCAAGCGGCAAGACTAGCTCAGGAGCCAGGTGTACGTAATGTGAGTCTAGAAAAGCGCTATGAACTTCATAGTGATACAGGGCCAAAGCATATCGCAGCAGATGGATTGTGGACGGGCTCTGCTGCAGATGATAAATACAAAGGTGAAGGCATAGTTATCGGCGTCCTCGATACGGGTATCAATAGTGACCATCCCTCCTTTGCAGCGGTGGCTGGTGACGGTTACATCCATCAAATGCCTACACGTTATAACCACTATTTAGGCGATTGTGAGAAAGCCGAGTTTGTTAACATGTGTAACGACAAGCTTATCGGCATTCGCTCCTATGAAAGTATCACCGACAGTTACATGGACGGCGCATTCCAGCCAGATCAACCCTCTTGGAATATTACCGAACCTAAGCGTCCGCAAAATGGTGAAGACTACAATGGCCATGGTTCTCATACCGCATCGACCGCAGCGGGTAACGAGCTATTTAATGTTGACCATGTCTTAGGAACACCAGGTGAGACAGGAGATGGGGTCTCAACCGGCTTGCAATTTGAGCATCTTTCAGGGGTGGCTCCAAGAGCGAATATCATCATGTATCAAGTCTGCTATCCAGGCGATGGCAGCTATGGTGATGGCTATGGCGGTTGTCCGGGCTCTGCACTACTTGCAGGTATTGAAGATGCGGTAGCTGATGGTGTTGACGTTATTAACTACTCGATAGGCAGCACCTTTGGTACTTTCCCGTGGGATGATCCTATGGAGCTTGGTTTTCTTGCGGCTCGTGAAGCGGGAATCTCTGTTTCCGCATCGGCGGGGAACTCCTACGCACCACAATATGCTAGCCAAGCACGTGGCGCAATCGATCACTTCTCTCCTTGGTTAACCTCTGTCGCCGCAAGTACCCACGGGCGAGAGATTAGCGTTGAAGGCAAGATGATTACTGCTGCTACGGGGGGCGACCAGCCTCTTCCAGATCTAGAGGGGGCGGGGATCTCTGGGGAATATACAGGCCCAGTGATAGAAGCTAAAGCCTACGGCAACGAATATGAAAAGTGTAATGATCCCTTCCCAGAAGGTTTCTTCGACACCGATCCACAAGGCACACCTTTCTCAACAGCCCCTATCGTTGTGTGTAAGCGCGGTGATATCCCCCGGGTGACCAAGGCGACTAATGTTCAATCCGGTGGTGCAGGAGGCTTTATTCTCTGGAATGCGAGTTACGCAGATCCCGTTCATAACGACCCTTACGCAATCCCAGGCATTAACATAGATAACGGTAATTACGCTGGTAACTATGCTAATGGTTATTTTGGACTACAGGATTGGCTAGCCTCTGGAAGCGATCACTCGTTAACGATTACCGCTTCTGAAGTGTTCCTTAGTCAGCGGAATGCCGACTATGTGGCCGATTTCTCATCCCGTGGCCCTAACCTAGAAGCGCCCGATGTCATGTCACCCAACGTAGCTGCACCCGGTGTCGATGTGTATGCCGCATGGGCCGATGAAATGCCCTTTAGCATGTATGGTATGCCAGCCGATTACGCCGCCATTAGCGGTACCTCGATGGCTGCGCCACATGTTGCCGGCGCTATGGCATTACTAAGTCAATCACATCCTAATTGGACACCCGCTCAGATCCAGTCCGCTCTAATGACGACCGCCTCACTAGAAGGAGTAACCCGTTCACGTGATGGCTACCCATTCGATCCTGTCGATGCAGGTCATAGCGATGCTGGTAGCGGCGTCATTAATGTTTCACGAGCTAATCAAGCTGGATTACTACTCGATGAGACAGCCGAAAATTACCGCGCTGCGAATCCAAATAATGGCGGTAACATCCATACTCTCAACCTGCCTTACTTCTATCATGATAGCTGCCCAGGCACTTGTAGTTGGATGCGGACGGTTACCGCAACCCAAGACGGTACTTGGAGTGTGGATGCCAACCCACTTGAAATCGACGGCGCACCAATGCTAGAGCTCGAGGTTTCGCCAAAGCAATTTACTCTGCAAGCCGGCGAGTCTCAGACAATCAGCTTAAAAGCAAAAGTGTTACAAATTGAAGCTATCGGAGCTAACTCCTCAGTCATTCAGCTATCAGGGGCTGTATCCTTGACACCGAGTAATAGCGCCTTACCTAATCAGCACCTTCCTGTCGGTGTGCGTTATAGCGGCGACACCCTTCCCTCTGAGGTTTCAGGCATTATCCATAGAGAACAAGGGCACACCCTAACGCCAATGCTTAATACCGCAGAAATCCAGTCATTTAATTCCCAAGTCTTTGGTCTAAGTAAAGGTGAGCGTCACGATGCAGAGCTTCAACGTGCCGAAGTCAGAATGTACTCAGACGGTTTCACACGCCAAGAGATCGAAGATGGTGGTGCTAAAGTCATATTCTTCGATGTGCCAGAAGGGACAAAACGTGTCGTCTGGGAAGTGCTTTCAGCGCCTAAACATGCCTATACCTCTATTGACTTAGGTATGGATGTAAATGGCGACGAAGATATTCAATGGCTAGATGAAGCTCTATGTTATTCATGGACCGATAATGGTGACTTCTGTGCCATCAACAACCCAGTTCCTGGCAGATACTGGGCCATTGCCGCAAACTGGAAGTTTGACTATGAGGATGAAAAAAATCTTGCCGATGAGTTTGCACTAAGCTTAGGCATAGTTGGAGGAGAAGATGACGGCAACCTTAGTGCCGAAGGTCCTGCAACCAACGATGGCTTAACGCCCTATCAAGTCAAGCTCAACTATAACCTCCCAGGAGCCGTTGAAGGCGATACCTACTACGGCGTGGTTGCGATGGGCAGTGACGAGTACAACGCCACAAACTTGGGTGACTTTGCCGTTAAGCTACAACACTTTGGTACGGACACAGAAGTTAGCGCCTCGCAAACTGCCGCTAAAGAAGGGGATATTGTCGACTTTGTGGTTAATTTAGCCCCCAACTTACTGGCAGGAGAAAGGGAGTTTAGTCTAAATGCGAGCTTAAGTGATGGCATGCAACTGATCACAGACTCAGTCAGTGTGGGTGGTGTCGGTAACTACACAGATGGACTCATGGTCGAAGGCAATGACATTAGCGTGAATGCCACTCAACCTTCATCAAGTGACATGCCACGCCACTATGTGTTTACCACTAACCTTAGCGATGCCACCTGTAAGGTACCTTATGGTGACGATGAGACCTTCTATGATCTGCCTATGCAGGGTTTCAATCATATGGGAATTTCAGGCCTGTCGAATCAAACGGTATTCATCCCACTGAGTGAGAGCGGCTTACCCCATGTACCGCTTTACGGTAATCCAGAAGTGTTTGGTCAAGATATTCTCGCGATTTCGCCCTTTGGTTATGTACAGTTTGATCCTATGCCTGACTTCTGGAATATGAATCTGCCGTTCGATGACGATTTCCAAACCTTCCCCGATACCATGGTCGCTCCTCTGTGGCGTGGTGATGTGAGAATGCCCGAGCCAAGATTAAACTGGGAGACTTTCCGCTATGAGCATGTCGTTTATGGTGCCATTACAGATAAGCACTATATTTTCCAGTGGGATGGTGGTGAAGAATGGAGCGCATTCTTGAGCGGAAACTCGAACCCGGATCCTGATGCCAAGTTCAATGTGCAAACCATTATTGCAACAGATATCAGCTTCGATGCTGAAACCCCTGAAATTATTTTTGCATACAAGACACTAGAGTCTAACAACGATCACCTCGGCTCTATCGGTCTGCACGGATATTGGGGCGAGCGCGCAAGCATGGGGCCTGCCTTTGGATGGCTTAACGATGGGTTTGCCTACAAAGATGTAAACGAAAAAGTGTCGGCGGGCACGGTTGTCTGCGCCGACTACCGTGGTCCAGAGCAGACAGCTGTATCACTTAAGTTCTCTGCTCGTGTATCGGCATCCGCTATTGGTAACGAAAACTCACTGATAGTCGCAAGCCAATATGCAGACTCGGAGTTACTCACTATCACCCATAACTTGGCTGCGCCAAGTAATATTACACTTGCACCTATAGCTGATATGACAATGGAGGAAAATACCACGCTTGAAGGCATAACCGTGATGTACAACGATGTGAAAGGAACTGCAAACGGCATCATAGTTAGCGGTGAAAATATCACAGCAACGATTAACGGTGACAGCTTTGCTATCACGCCTGACAACGATTGGCATGGCACAACTGAAGTTACCGTTACGGTGCATGATATGGCTTACCCTTCGGATCAAGCGTCAACCCGCTTTATGCTAACGGTAAATTCTGATGGGGTAGAGCCTACTCCGCCACCAGCAGAAGAGTCGCCAGATGAGCAACCAGAGTCAGATTCAAGTGGTGGTAGCTTAGGCTTCTTAGCGCTAGCCTTACTCGGAGTGCTAGCTGCGGGTCGCAGAAAGTATCAATAGGCTTACGTAATAAAAATAAATGGAAGTCATCAAAAGGGCCCTTGCGGGCCCTTTTTTCGAAATATCTAATTATGAATATTGACCTAAGGCTGGTTACAAAACGGGTTACTTTGTTTTTTTATATACCCATTTCCATTCTCAAGCATCAACTGTAAAAAACGCTTAGCCGCAACGCTCGCCTGACTTCGTAGCATCACCACACTAAAACACACATCCAACTGTGGCATATCGACGGGTTTAAAAATATGTAACTCATCCGCTACCGCTTCATCGAATAACGCCACCTGAGGGGTTAGGGCTAACATCTGCGAATGCTGCATGGCCGCCTTAATCGGCGGAAAAGCGTCATAATGTAAAAGCCCTGCAAAATCACTTCGATACTCAAACAAGAGATCACCAAACATATCAACAACGCCTGCGGGTAAATTCCTCGGTATGGCGATGGGGTATTGGCGAATATCCTCTAAACTCAAGCTATCACGCTGTGCAAGGGGGTGATCTTTTCTGGCACAGAAAACGGCGTTATAGGTGGGTAGGTTAAAACATTGAACTAAGGCTTCGTGGCCTATCTCCTCTCCTCTAACATCTGTCACCAACAGAGATAATTTTCCCTGAAGCAATTTGACTAAGTTAGCCTGCCAAGTCCCCTCTCCCAATTCAACATGCACATCGGGGTAGCGATCGATAAAACGGCCTATGGCAGGCCCAAGTATGGTGTTCGCAGGAACTGGACTCGTCCCTATCGCAAGGTGTCCACTGCTTTTTCCCTGCAGGTACTGCAACTCTTTTCGCAAGGTGTCGACACCTTGAATGATGCTTTCACTATGATTGAGCACCAGCTCACCCGATGGCGTCAACGACATCGCTTGATGACCACGGATTAACAGCTCTGTCCCAAGCAACCCTTCCAAACGCTGAATACTCCGAGTCAGTGACGGCTGTGCTAGGTTCAGTCGCTGCGCCGCCTTTTGGTAATTCCCCTCTCTGGCTAACACAGTAAAATTTTTTAAATGTCTAAATTCAATCAAGACTCATCCGAAAGTCATCCATTAACAGATTAACAACATACTCAGGTTAAAAATAATGGACAAGTAAGCGGCTGTTACAACTTGTATCGATAAGCCTAAAAAAAGCAAACAACCATAAAAAACATAACCCGTTGTTATACATAAAATAAAGAATGGCTCCCTCATAGATGTATACAGAATGCGTATCGAAGCATACGTATAACACATTAGCCGTTAACAGCTAGCTACCGTAAAAACAAAGTGCAAAATTAACAACTTTGCAACAACAAACAACAAGGAATGGAACATGAAACTCAAGAAAATTAGCGTAGTCACCATGGCTGCGTTATATGCTACTGGGTTAGGGACGCTAGTCGCGAACCCTCTATCCATAGACACCACCAATGGTGGTAATAGTGAACTCATCGGCATAAAGCTTACACCAGAGCAAATCGAACAATATAAAAACAAGCCAAAACACCCTGGTGTCAATCAAGCAAACCGTCCAGGCCAAGTCGGTATGAACGTGCACCGTGCCGCCAAAGGCAGCAGCCATAAAGCCCCGTTTGTATGGGAAGATGAAATTGAAGGCGAACACACCTACATTATTCAGTTAATGGATGCGCCTATTGCACTGTATCAAGGTGAGCGACCTGAGTTTGCAGCAACCTCTCCACGTAGTCAGCAACCATCGATGCGTAGCAGTGAGCGCTTCGGTACACTCGATGTTAAGAGCCAAGCCGTTAAGAGCTACCGTAACTTCTTAACTGAGACTCAAGACTTAACCGCAAGCAAGATCAGAGCGGTCGCACCACGTGCCGAGATCAAGCGCCGCTTTAACGTTGCGCTAAACGGCATGACTATGACTCTAAGCCAACAAGAAGCAGCTAAAGTTGCCGAGCTGGCTGGTGTGAAAGCTGTGACTCGCGCTAAAGAATACAAACTCTTTACCGATGTCGGCCCTAAGCACATTGGCGCAGATATGGTTTGGCAAGGTAACGGAGTACCCGATGGCGTAGAGATGCGCGGTGAAGGTATCGTTGCCGGTATTATCGATACCGGTATTAACTCAGATCACCCTTCTTTTGCGGCCGTTTCTGGCGATGGTTACGTTCATAGCAATCCACTCGGCGAAGGCAATTTCGTCGGTGACTGTGTTGAATATCCAAACATGTGTAATAGCAAACTTATCGGTGTACGCTCATACGATATCATTACTGATACCTTTAAAGACCCAGTATTCCAACCCGATATTCCAGAGTGGGAAGTTGATTATAAACGAGCACCAAACGGTGAAGATTACAACGGCCACGGCTCACACACTGCAGGTACTGTTGCCGGTAACGTTCTACACGATGTCGCCTTTCAGCTAGCAGGGATCACAGAGAAGTCTGATGGTTTCGATACCCCATTAGTCTTCCCAGAGATCTCTGGTGTTGCCCCTCGCGCCAACATTATTGCCTACCAAGTCTGTTACCCTGGTGGTGGCTCATTTGGTGAGACCTATGGTGGTTGTCCTGGTGATGCACTTGTTGCGGCAATTGAAGATGCGATTGTTGATGGCGTGGACGTTATTAACTTCTCAATTGGTGGTCTTGAAAGCTTACCTTGGTACGATGCCATTGAAATGGCATTCCTATCTGCACGTGAAGCCGGTATTTCAGTTGCTGCATCGGCAGGTAACTGGGGCCAATATGGTCCATCTTATATCGACCACGTATCACCTTGGTTAACCTCTGTTGCTGCAAGTACCCATGGCCGTCAAATTGAGCCTGTTGCGGGTCGCATCAGTGACTATGTGGGTGCCAATGCACCTGAAGATATCGAAGGTTACGGGATCACAGGCGACTTTACCGGTAATTTAGTCGATGCAGCAGATTTTGGCGATGAACTGTGTTTAGAGCCGTTTGCAGAAGGCACCTTTGAAAGTGACGATATTGTCCTATGTAAGCGTGGTGATATTGCCCGCGTACAAAAAGGCGTTAACGTTGCCGAAGGCGGCGCTGGCGGTGTAATCCTTTATAACGCTATCTCTTGGGATGATGGTCGAGGCGGTAATAGTCTTAACTTAAACCCATTCCCAATCCCAGGTATGCACATCGATATGGCATCGGGTAATGCGCTTGTGGACTGGGTAGCAAACTCAGAGACAGCACCTCAGCTCAGTATCTACGCATCTGAAATCACCACCACAGAACGTGAAGCCGATATCTTAGCTAACTTCTCATCTCGTGGGCCAAGCACAACGAACCCAAATACTATGGTGCCTAACGTATCTGCGCCGGGTGTCGATGTTTTTGCCGCCTACTCAGATGAAATGCCATTTAGCCTGTATCCAGCACCAAGCGACTATGTGGCAATCAGCGGTACCTCGATGTCAGGTCCTCATGTTGCGGGTGCACTGGCCTTGCTAACACAGGCGCATCCACAATGGACGCCAGCGATGATCCAGTCAGCATTGATGATGACGGCACAATCAGGCAAAGCCTATAACAATGATTATCCACCAACACTGGAAACTGCCAGTTTCCATCAAATGGGTAGCGGCGTCATCAATGTGGCTAGAGCGGTAAAAGCGGGTCTTGTCATGGATGAGAACGGTGACAACTACCGCGCAGCTAACCCAATGGAAGGCGGTGATGTAACAGCGCTTAACGTACCTTATCTAGTCAATGCTGAGTGTAAAAGCACCTGTACTTGGATGCGTACCTTTACCGCAACACAAGATGGTGAGTGGACCGTTGATTCAGAAGTACTTGAAATGGACGGCGCACCGTTCTTAGAGCTAGACGTGCATCCAAAGACCTTTATGGTTAAAGCCGGTGAAACTCAAAGCATCATGGTAACGGCCAAAGTGCTAGATGTGACCTCGGTGAACGCGAGTTCAGCTAACCTTGATCTGTTCGGTAAGGTTCACCTAACACCTGCAGATAAATCGGTTCCGAATCAATACCTACCGGTTATCGCAAGCTTTAGCGGTTCAAACCTTCCTGAAATCGTATCGGGCCTTATCCACCGTGATAACGGTACCTTGTTGACACCAGAGCTAATGACAAAAGAGATTGCAGAACTCAATGTTAAAGTTCACGGCTTAACGGCAGGTGATGTGGTTGAAAGCCAGCTAAGCGCGGCCTATGTCAACTTCGAAGATCCTGAAACCATGGTAGATAACCCTGGTATCAAAGTGCACTTTTTTGACGTACCAGAAGGTACAGCACGTATCGTTTGGGAGCAGGTATCAGAAGATAAAGCGGCAGCTTCATCCCTCGATATCGGTATGGATCTTAATGAAAATGGTCTAGTTGAATGGTATGACGAGGCGATCTGTTATTCGTTTACCGATGTACAAGACTACTGTGCAATCAACAACCCTGTTCCAGGTCGCTACTGGGCGATGCTAGGTAACTTTAAACGTCCTTGGGGCGATGAA
The DNA here is from genome assembly GCF_019654915.1 of Shewanella sp. MBTL60-007. Classification (GTDB taxonomy): domain Bacteria; phylum Pseudomonadota; class Gammaproteobacteria; order Enterobacterales; family Shewanellaceae; genus Shewanella. The sequence goes on from NZ_BPET01000009.1 coordinate 26,530, forward strand.
GAAGATACACTAGATACCATCACCACAAGCTTAGCGATTATTCCAAGTATGGATAATGGTGACTTAAGCGTGACTGGTCCGCAAACGACTAACGGTTTAGAGCCCTATAACTTAGCCATGAACTGGTCTCTAGAAGGCGCAGCTAAAGGCGATCGTTTCTATGGATTAGTCGAAGTCGGAAATAGTGCTGACAATGTGGGCAACCTTGGCAAGATGGCGCTCAACTTAGTCCATGCTGGTGACGATGTGATGATTAACACCAGTCAGCAGCAAGCTAAAGAGGGTGATATTGTTCAAGTTAATGTTCAGATGGCACCTAACATGGTTGGCCTAGAACGTGATGTGAACATGCAGCTAAACCTGCCAGAAGGTTTACAGCTTATTGCTGACTCAGTAACGGCAAGCAGCAGCAACCAAGACTTGGCCGATGCACTTACCGTTGAAGGCAATCAAATCAGTCTTGCTACAATGCAGCAGGCCAGCAATAGCCAGGCACGTGAGTATCAGTTTACGACCAGTGAAGATGATATGACTTGTCGTGTTCCTGTTGGTTCAAACCCATACTACCTCGACCTATATGGCGAAGCCTACATCGAGCCTGAATTTGCCATTGGTGGCCGCGCGAATGAAACCATTACCGTGCCATTAAGTATCTTCGGTGTCGATAGGATCCCACTTTACAACAACAATCCAGACTACATGGAGAAAGACACGCTGACTATCTCGCCAGCGGGTTTCATTCAACTTGATAGTATGCCGCTATTCTGGCCCCTGCACTTCCCAATGGATGAACAGTTCTTCCCAGATACAGTGATTGCACCGCTTTGGCGTGGTGATGGATTTATGCTACCGGGCTTCGATATGGAGACAGAAGCTTATGATGGTGTATCTCTCGCATCGACCACAGATGGTCGCTACCTGATTGTCGAGTGGGATAACATGCGCCAAGAGTTTGCCTTCGGTGTTAACTTTGACCCTGACTACGATGCACGCTATAGCTTCGAGCTTATTGCATCAACTGAGCTGAACTTCTCTGCAGGCGAACATGAGTTTATCTTCGCTTACGATAAGATCACAGGTAAGAAGTCGCACTTAGGTTCTATTGGTCTGCATGGTTTCCATGGCCCACGTGGCACCTTCGGTCCAGCTTATGGCTACACCGGTGACAGCTACTCCTTCAACGATGTTGATGAGAAAGTCTCTGAGGGTCTAGTGGTTTGTGCTAACTACTTTGGCCCCGAGCAATCAGCTATTGAAGTGTCATTCTCTGCACGTGTTGCCGCGGCGGGTGTAGGCCAAGATCTACAGATCTCTGTAGACAGTGATTACACAGGCAGCGACAGCATCACCACAACATCAGTGCTAAAAGTGCCTTCAAATCTTGCGATTGGTGCCTTAAATGACATGAGTGTTGATGAGAATGAAAGCATCAGCTTTGAAGTGATGGTTCAGGATAAAGAAAACACAGCCAACGGCATTCAAGTGTCTGCAGAGCATGTAACTGCAGTAGTTGAAGGCAGTATGGTGACACTGACTCCTGACGCAGATTGGCATGGCGACACCACGGTGACCGTAACGGCCCATGACTTAGCCTTCCCTAATGACGCAGTGCAAACTAGCTTCACTCTCACGGTAAACTCAGATGGCACAGAGCCGACTCCGCCACCAGCGGAAGAGACTCCAGATGTTGAAGAGCAAGATACCGACTCGAGCGGTGGTAGCTTAGGCTTCCTAGGTCTTGCACTACTAGGCTTATTCGCAGCTGGTCGTAGAAAGCTGCACTAAAATCGCAGTTAGACCAAACGCTTTAACGAGCATTGAGGTTAAGTAACTGCTCCAATTGTTTTCACAACGCTTAACCTTGTTTTTGGGCCCTCATATGAGGGCCCTTTTTTTGCAGTATTTAAATCAGCATGACTTTATTTAACAGATTTACTTAACCGACTTAATTTCGGCATCGGTAAGGTATCGCCACTCACCCAACTCTAGGCTAGGGTCGAGTTCTATCGCACCCACGCTCTCACGATGAAGCTTAGTGACCTTGTTACCAACCGCGGCCAGCATACGCTTAACTTGATGATACTTACCTTCGGTAATCGTCAAACGTGCTTGGTTCGAGCCTAAAATCTCAAGCTCTGCCGGTTTGGTTAAACCATCTTCATTATTGAGCTGTAGACCATCGGCAAATTGCTGCACTAGCTCTTCGCTCAATGGGTCTGCCGTTTCCAGTAGGTACCGCTTACCACACTCTTTCTTAGGCGAGGTGATCTTGTGGGACCATTGGCCATCAGTGGTGATCAACACCAGACCTGTGGTATCGGCATCTAAACGACCAGCAATATGTAAGTCTTCAGGACGAATCACATCCAGCAAGCTGATCACCGATGGATACTCTTCATCTATGGTTGAACAGATAGTATCGACTGGTTTGTTTAGCATGATAAAGCGCGGGCCGATTATCGTTAGCACCTCACCATCGAGACGGATCTCATGCTCATCGGTGACTTTAAAGCCCGAGTTTTTAACCACTTCGCCATTACAAGTCACATCACCACGATGTAGGGCTTTCTTGGCAGAAACCCGAGAGTGTGAAGTTGATTCACAAATAAATTTATCTAAACGCACAGGAGGAACTCAGCTTATATAACCATAATGGACGACATTATGAGGCCAGTGCCGCCAAAGGGCAAAGTTTTGCTTGAATCAACAGCAACCCCAAGCGTATCGTGGAAAGCCATTTTCATGGAGATAAGATATGAATCAATCACCTAGCACAGGCCAAGTAGCAAAAAGTGCGTTAGAAGCCAAGGCGCAACAAATTGATGAATATGCCAAAATGCTGTCAGGTGTTCCTTACCAATGTCTAGATCCAGCCCTCAATCAGTTCTGGCATCAGCAGCAAATGCGTAACCAGAAAATGAATATTAACGGCCAAATCGATTATGAGTTACTGCCCCATATCGCTAAAAGCGCTGTCATTGTGCAACCTTTTAACGTGAGTTATGGCATCAATATCAAGCTAGGCGAAAAAGCCTTTATTAATGCCAACTCAACTTTGCACGACAATGCCCCGATTAATATAGGCTCGCAAACCATGCTTGGGCCAAACGTACAAATCTACACAGCAAGTCATCCATTGGATGCCGATGAACGCTGCCGAGGCATAGAAACCGCCAAAGCCGTGACAATCGGTAACCGAGCTTGGATAGGCGGTGGCGCCATCATTTTACCCGGCGTCACCATTGGTGATGAAGCAGTGATAGCAGCAGGCTCAGTAGTCACTAAGGATGTTAGCGCAAGACAAGTGGTAGCAGGCAATCCTGCCAAAGTGATAAAAAGCCTATAGTCGATGTCACTTTTAACTAAAGATTGCTCACTTTTTAGTTAAGGAAACCTTTTCTTACACATGAAAGGGGGAATATACAGATAAGTTTACGCACCAGACTTGTTCACAGCACATCAAAAACCTTAACATGCGTATCTCAATGTAATTTATGCGTTCTCTATACCTGCCTAGGTATAAAGTATAAATACGCCAATTGAACTTTAAGAAAAAACAACTCGCTCGACTCAAAAGCAAGAATAAATTGACGATATAGATTAAGGAAGAAAAATGAAAAAAGTACTCGTTGGGGGCTTATGCGCTTCCCTTATCGTTGGCCTCAGTGCATGTAACAGCGAACCGACTGACGTAAAACAGCCTGTCACAGATAAAACCGAAGCCGCCGTTGCCGTTGAAAAAGCACTGACTTCAGGTATCGACTTTGCTAATTTCGACAAATCAGTTCGTCCACAAGATAACTTCTACTCTTATGTGAACGGCACTTGGATTAAAGACACGGTTATTCCAGGCGATCGCACCAGCACAGGTGCATTTTACGACCTACGTGAAAAATCACGAGACGATGTTAAAGCCATTATCGAAGAAGTAGCAGCCACCCCCAACTTAAAAACCGGAACCGATGAGCAGAAGGTGGCCGACCTATACAACTCATTCATGGATGTTGACACCCTCAACAAATTGGGTGTAACGCCGATCCAGAGCGAACTCGAACGTGTTAATGCGATTAACTCTAAAGATGAACTAGTGACTTACTTCGCTCGCAGCCAAATTATCGGCAGCGGCACGCCTATGGCGTTTTACATCAATGTCGATGCCAAAGACTCAAGCCGCTATGCAACCCATATCTGGCAATACGGCCTTAGCCTGCCTGAAAAAGACTACTACCTGAACCAAGATGAGCGCTTCGTTAATATTCGTAAGGCCTATGTTGAGCACATCGAAAAGATGTACACCTTAGCAGGCCTGCCGAATCCAAAAGCCAGCGCAGAGGCGATTCTGGCATTGGAAACTGAGATAGCTAAAAAGCACTGGGACGTAGTGGAAACTCGCGACAGCACTAAAACTTACAATAAGTACCAAGTAAAAGATTTACCGACACTGGCACCAGACATTAACTGGGCTGGTTACTTAGCCGCCCTCGATGCCGACAAGCAAGCCGACATCATCATCAACCAACCTAGCTATATTCAAGGGCTCAACGAGGTCATAAAAGATACCGACCTTGCGACTTGGAAAACCTATATGCAGTGGCAAGTCCTTACCCATGCAGCAGGCAGCTTGAGCGAAGCTCTGGATACCGAAAACTTCGAGTTTTTTGCCAAGACACTAAACGGCCAACAAGAGCAGCAGCCACGTTGGAAGCGCGGCGTATCAACGGTAAACGGACTCTTGGGTGAAGTTGTTGGTAAGGTGTACGTTAAACGTCACTTCAAGCCTGAAGCAAAAGAGCGCATGCAGGTACTGGTTGAAAACCTACGTGGTGCCTATGGCGATAGTATCGACTCACTGGAGTGGATGAGCGCAGACACTAAAGTCGCGGCCAAAGATAAGCTTGCCAAGTTTGATCCAAAGATTGGTTATCCTGATCGCTGGGAAGACTACAGCAAACTCACCATCAAAGCCGATGACCTATATGGTAACAACCTACGCGCAAGCGAACTGAGCCATGCAAAAGAGTTGGAAAAACTCGGTAGCCCAATCCGTAAGTGGGAGTGGCACATGACGCCACAGACCGTGAACGCGTACTACAACCCAACTATGAATGAGATCGTGTTCCCTGCAGCAATTTTACAGCCACCATTCTTTAATATGGCTGCTGACGATGCCGTAAACTATGGCGGCATTGGTGCGGTAATCGGCCACGAAATGGGCCATGGTTTTGACGACCAAGGCGCGAAGTTTGATGGCGAAGGTAACATGCGTGACTGGTGGACCGAACAAGACTTAACTGAGTTTGCCGCACGTGGTAAGGCATTAGTCGACCAATACAACGACTACGCCGTATTTGATGACCTCAACGTAAACGGTGAGCTAACTCTTGGCGAAAACATTGGCGACCTTTCTGGTGTCACTATTGCCTACCGTGCGTATAAGAAGTCACTTAACGGTAAAGAGGCGCCAGTTATCGACGGCCTAACGGGCGATCAACGTTTCTTCATCGGATTCACTCAGATCTGGCGTGCAAAGATCAAGGAAGAGTCTATGCGTAACCGCGTAGCTACCGATCCACACTCTCCTGCTGAGTTCCGTGCAGTTGGTGCGTTATCAAACATGCCTGAGTTTTACAGCACTTACGATGTTAAACCTGGCGATGCCATGTACATCGCACCAGAGAAGCGCGTAAAGATCTGGTAATCAAACGTTAGGCCCTAGGTTCTAGGTTCTAGGTTCTAGGAAATGCAAAAAGCAAAGACGATTAAAGCCGAGACGGGAAAAGCCGGAAAGCTGTGTTTGTTGTAGGTCGGACTTTAGTCCGTCACGCTTTTGGTTTTCCTAGCAGGGCGCAGCCCGTCCTCGCAGCGTAGCGCCCTAGTACCTAGTACCTAGTTCCTAGTTCCTAGTTCCTTAAAATTAAAAATCTAAAAAGCCGTTGATGTCTCATTTCATCAACGGCTTTTTGTTTATTACAGCCCTTCGCGCACTACAGCTCACACTATGAACAAATGTTAATTTGTCATTCAGCCTAGCTTAAGCATTTCCCAGTTAGATTACAGTCACAGCCACAAACTAGGACTGCTATGAACCGGATATTACGGACATTTTTCATTTTCTTACTGTTACTGTCGACCCGTTCAGCCTTTGCCCATAATGTCGATCATGGACAAAGCAATACTAAGAATAACGGCAGTTACGCCGCCAAACAGGCCTTCTCCAAAAATCTCGATGGCCTGACAGCCATTCAGTCTATGCAATATCAGGTGCCGAGACAGACCAGTGCCGATCTCGATACTCTCTATAGCCAAGCCAACGATGCACAACAAGAGTTAGCCGAGCTGCTAAGCAGGATCACAGCCCAGTCTCATACTCAATCTGTATTAGCCGACATTAAGAGTCGTGAAAGAGCGCAGGCTAAAGTGCAGAATAAACTTGATAATGATGCCAGCCAACTGACCGACATCGTCAGAGCCAGTATCGTTAGCCACGATATTCACAACTTGATGCAGGCCTTTGCCTTGCTTAAGTCTGACAGCGAATTGATCCAAGTTAAGAACCGCTTTGCCGCCCCCAAAGAATCGGGATATCGCGATCTAAACCTTTTGGTCAAACTACCTCAATCACAGATGATCGCCGAAGTGCAGTTGCACCTTGCCGATATCGCCGAGATTAAAAGTGGCGCCGAACACCAAGTGTATGAACAGGTACAAACGATTCAGGCCTCAGCGATGCAGGAACAACGAGACTTAAGCGACATTGAAACAGCTAAAATCACTCGGCTCCGCCAAGAGTCCCATAAGCTGTACCACAAAGCGTGGCTAAAATATAAACGCAGTGATCAAGAAAATACTTTTAGCGCCGTAGCTTAATACAGACAAAGCATGTTTAAAGGACCCATTTTATTGGGTCCTTTTTTATTACGACTTTTTACCTCATACCACCACAAAGCCTTTTGTGACTTAAGCAATAATTGTCTATACTCCCGCCCAATAGTCTATATAGCCAGATCCAGCCAAATTATGAATGATGTCATTGAGCAACTCCAAGAAATGAGCGAGACGGTTCCAGTACCGTTAGAGCTAGCAACCTTTGAACAAATTGTTGAAGTGGAAGAGGAGATCCTTATTCCGCTACCTATGGAGCTCAAAGAATACTTACTTTACGCCAGTGATGTTATTTGTGGCAGCCTTGAGCCTGTGACCGCCAGCGATCCTAACTCGCATACCTATCTACCAGAGGTAGCGGCCTATGCTTGGTCAATTGGCCTGCCACGTGAGTTCATTCCAATCTGTCAGCAAGGCGATAGCTTTTTCTTCATTAGCCAAGAAGGTCAAATTCAGCTTTGGCAAGATGATGAGATCTACGAGGATGACTCATGGGAGTCTTTCTGGGATTGGGCTGAAGATGTGTGGATGCGCAGCTAATACCTTAGGTATAAGCACACGCCGTCACAACAAAATTTACTAAGGAAATATCATGTCTAAAGAACTTGGTTTGAATGCCATTGAAATGCAGTACCTTCGTCACTCATTGGCGTTAACCACAGCCCAAGTTGCCGAAATTGGTAAAGTGAGCGAAGCCGATGTTATCGCTTGGGAAGCAGGCGAGAAGCCAGCGCACATGCCAGTACAGAAGAAACTACTTGAGATCGATGAAGCGATTGAGATGCAGGTACTAAACACTTGTGATGGCATCGAAGAGCTATTTAAAACTGAACCAAAGCGCACTCTTAGCTTTGTAGTTTACCCAACTCAAGCGCTATACGCTCAGTACAATCCAGAGTTTCTAGGCACACTGCCACTAGCAGAGCTTTATAACGTTTCAGCATACCGCATCAAGAAAGAGTGTAAGCTAATGCTTGAGGTTGACGTGGTACTGGTCGCGCTAGACTCTGAATCTTACAAAGCATTCCGCGAAAAAGAGGGCTTGAAAGAGAGCCGCGAAAACCGCGCGAAATGGGCTAAAGCCCAGTTATAAGTTCTAGATCCTAGATCCTAGCCCCTAGGTTCTAGGCTCTAGGAAAGGCAAAGAAAGGGCCTAGGTCCTTCTTTTAAAGCTAAGACGGTAAGAGCCGAACGGCCTACGGCCTTACGAACGTGACTAGGTCACTATAGAACGCTGCGCTTACGGAAAATAACGGAAAAGCGGCTCTATTGTTGTAGGTCGGGCTTTAGCCCGTCACGCTGTTGCTTTTCCTCGCAGGGCGAAGCCCGCCCTCGAAGCGAAGCGCTCTAGCATCTAGAACCTAGCTCCTGTATTAAGCCGCCCCCGCTTCCTCTTTAGCAAGGCCCCTAGCCATGGCTGGCCGAGCGGTAATTCGATCGCGGTAAGCCGTCAGTTTTGGTGGAATATCTTGCTCAAATCGTGTTGCCCACAGCAAGGTGTGCCCCAGTAAAATATCAGCAATAGTCAGTTCATCACCGAGCAAAAACTCACTGTCGGGTAACCATTGCTCCGCTATCGCGGCAGCTTTATCAAATTCCCACTTAGCCACCGATAACATCTCAGGCAGACGCTGCTCCTCTGGCAAGGCAAATTTATGTTTACCTATGCTCCACAGCGGCTGCTCAAGCTCACAGGTGATGAAGCTGACCCACTTATGATGCAGTGCCGACTCATGACTTCCCACCTTTGGCAATAGCTTACCTGCGCCATATTTCTCGGCGAGATATAACACTATGGCTGCAGACTCAGTAATGGCAAAACCATCCTCCACTAGTGCAGGCACCTTGCCACAAGGGTTAACCGCTAAAAACGCAGGATCTCGTCCATCACCCTTCGCAAAATTGATATAGCGATATTGCCAATCGAGTCCAAGCTCTTCTAAAGTCCATGACACTCGCAATGAGCGACTGCGAGGGATCCCAAATAATGTAATCATCTGACGCTTCCTTACTTAACATGAATTAGCTAACCCCATAAGCTACTGTGAAGAGCCAACAATTAAAAGCATCACATTGTTTCAAAACATAACGCTTTCAAGCAGGCTTCCTTTTCCATCGCCTGCAACTCTCTATCTCAGCGATTGTCCGATTTCAGCTATATTTCCCAATAGGCCGCCGCTTCACTCATCGCTATATTGACAATATCAGCACTAAAATCACCGCGAGGCCAACAATGAACACTAGGCGGCTCCTGTATTAACTAGCATATAGATTTTTTAAAGTGCTAGTTATCCCGCTTGAATTTGTTATGATTATCGCCTCATGATGACAATGATTATTACTTGGCTTAACAATAAGTTGATGCTCAGCACAGCACTCTTGTCGGCAGGCGAGTATGGTAGCGCCATAAGGGCCTGTAGTGGTTAGGAATAACTAACCTAATGAGTTTTACCACGCTCTTTACCTATTGGATGCGAAAAAATAACGTAAACGGACACCTAGATCTCAATGCACCTAATAACAAAAACGCTTATAGGCTCAGTCGTTGTTGGCTGTTGCCTTTGGGCTGCAAACAAAGCCAGTGCTAATAGGGTCGCAAACAGTGACATAGCCAAACAGCTTCCCACCATTATCAATCAAGCTAAGCGCCCCTTTAGTGGCGTGGTAATGGTTAAGCAAGATAACCAACCTGTGTTTGCTTATATCTCAGGCAACAATATTGACAAAAACTCCAGCTTTTTAATTGGGTCACTGTCAAAACAAGTGACCGCTACCCTTATCTTGAGAGCCGTCGATGAAGGCCTAATCGATTTAGATAAAAGTGTGAGTCATTACTTACTAAAAGATGGCAATAAACCCCGTGCTTATGTGCCACCAAGCGTGACCGTATCGCAATTGCTGAGCCACACCTCAGGTTTAGTCAAAATGGGCGAAACGCCACTTTTTAAACCTGGCAGTCAATTTCAATATTCAAATTATGGCTATGCGCTACTCGGTGACATACTCGAAGTGGTTTACCAACTCCCCATTGACGAGCAAGTTAAGCGATTAAACCAACAAAATCAGCTCGATGGTTTATATGCGCAAACAGGCAACATAGCGAGTATCAAATCAGCCCATAACAATTTCATCCTAGGCAATACCGAAACCTTAGTCCAAGACTCTGAAGGTCACAATCAATCACACCTAAGTCCTGTGGAGCTCAGCATTGATAAATCTATGATCGCGTTTGGCGGTATGGCTGCATCGGTTGAAGCTTATGGCCGCTTTCAAGATTCGCTCTATAACGGCAAGCTATTAACCCCTAAGAGTTTAAGCTTAATGATCTCACCACATGCCACCCGTGAACATAGGTGGGGAGCATTAGAATATGGCTATGGCACGCAGATCAGCCGAGATGAACAATTAGTTGAATACAGCCACAGTGGCTACCTACCCGGTTACGTGAGCCTAGCGGCATATTATCCAAAGTCTAAAGTCAGCTTAGTGATTTTAGAAAATACCTCTTGGGATCTTAGCGACCGCGAACGCACATTTGGACTGCATGACGCCATACGCAGCAGTATTCGCAGCAGACTGATTGCGCTCGAAGACCGCCCTGTAGCTAAGTTATATCAGGCTGGAGTCAGCGCCGTAGAGAGTGCAATGGCACCGACTAATGCGGTATCTAAGGTAACAGAGTAATTACTACTCAAACGCTAACTTCTGCTATAATCGCTTTCGATGATCGCGCAGCCGCGCGGTCCTATAGTTAGAAGAAATCAAACTCATGATTAACAATGATATTTTACGTAAAGTTCGCTATATCCTCGACTTAAGCAACGCAAAAATGATCCGCATTTTTGCTAAAACTAAGCACGAAGTGACTCAAGAGCAGATCATCAACATGCTAAAGAAAGAGCATGAAGAAGGTTACGCACCGCTTAACGACAAAAATATGTGTCGTTTCTTGGACGGTCTAGTGATCTACAAGCGCGGCCTAAAGCCAGGCGCAGAAGCGCCAGAGCCACTATCTCAACTGACCAACAACCTTATCTTCAAGAAGCTAAGGGTGGCATTTGAGTTACGCGAAGAAGATATTATTGAGGCGTTAGAGCTTGCTGAGTTCAACATGAGCAAGTCTGAGCTAGGCGCACTATTTAGAAAACCTGGCCATAAGCATTACAAGCCTTGTGGCGACCAAGTTCTACGTAACTTCCTGATGGGTTTGTCAATTAAGCACCGTCCAGAAAACGCGAACTAACTCTCACCCGCATTTTATATGTAAGTGATAAAAGCACTGCCAATGGCGGTGCTTTTTTTAAAAGAAGGTGCTAGGTCAAAAAGAGGGCTCTAGATTCTAGGGCGCTACGCTTCTAGGACGGCCTGCTTGTGCAGAGAGGCCCTGCTAAGAAAAGCAAAAGCATGACGGGCTACTACAAACACCACTTCTTCCTGCTTTTAACCGGCTTTAATCGTCTTGGCTTTAAAAGAAGCGGCTAGATCCTAGGGCGCTGCGCTTCTAGAGCGGGCTACGCCCTGCTAGGAAAAGCAAAAGCTAGACGGGCTAAAGCCCGACCTACAACAAACACCGCTTCTCCCTGCTTTTAATCGGCTTTTCTCGTCTCGGCTTTAATCGTCTTGGCTTTTTGCCTTTCCTAGCACCTTCTTTGCCTAGCAACTAGCACCTTCTTTTCCCATCTCAATAAAAAAATCCTCCGACAAAGCAAAACAAAGATCACGCTTTATGTTAGTCTTCCGTGATTAGCATCACCTGTAATCCTAACTAACAAAAATAACGTAAAGGTTTCCAATGGACGATAACAAACGCCCGCTCTATCTTCCTTTTGCTGGTCCCGCGATTCTAGAAGCCCCTTTGATCAACAAAGGCAGTGCTTTTACCGAAGAGGAAAGGATCTTTTTCAATCTTGAAGGCCTACTGCCCCACGTTATCGAGACTATCGAAGAGCAAGCCTCACGGGCTTACGATCAATACAAAAACTTCACCAACGATCTCGATAAGCATATCTACTTAAGAAACATTCAAGATACCAACGAGACGCTTTATTACCGCCTAGTGCAGAACCATATCACCGAGATGATGCCCATCATCTACACCCCAACTGTGGGCATGGCATGTGAGCGCTTCTCCAAGGATTATCGCCGTAACCGTGGTCTATTTATCTCCTACGCCAATAAAGACCGTATCGACGACATCCTCAACAACTCCACCCGCCAAAAAGTGAAGATCATCGTAGTCACCGATGGTGAACGCATTTTAGGCCTTGGCGATCAGGGCATCGGCGGCATGGGGATCCCAATTGGTAAGCTGTCACTTTACACCAGCTGTGGTGGCATCAGCCCAGCCTATACCCTGCCGATAACCTTAGATGTGGGTACCGATAACCCACACCTGCTAGAAGATCCTATGTATATGGGCTGGCGTAACCAGCGCATTGGCGGCGAAGAGTACACAGAATTTGTCGAAGCCTTTATGCAGGCAGTTCACCGCCGCTGGCCCGATGCACTCATTCAGTTTGAAGACTTCGCCCAGAAGAACGCCATGCCACTGCTAGAGCGCTATAAAGATCAATACTGCTGCTTTAACGATGACATTCAAGGCACGGCTGCAGTCACCGTAGGCTCATTATTGGCAGCGTGTAAGGCAGCCAATACTAAGCTGAGCGAACAACGCATCACCTTCTTAGGAGCTGGCTCTGCAGGCTGCGGTATCGCCGAGGCTATCGTGGCGCAGATGGTGTCTGAGGGCATTAGTGAGACTCAGGCCCGTAAGCAAGTATTCATGGTTGACCGCTGGGGCATGTTGCAGGCGAATATGCCAAATCTACTGCCATTCCAGCAAAAGCTAGCTCAGCAGTGTGAAGATGTCGCCAACTGGGATAACTTCAGTGACAACATCTCACTACTCGATGTGGTCAACAATGCCAAGCCAACAGTATTGATTGGCGTATCAGGCGCGCCGGGGCTGTTTACCGAAGAGATCATCAAGGCGATGCACAGCCATTGTAAGCGCCCTATTGTGTTCCCACTGTCGAACCCAACCAGTCGCGTCGAAGCCACACCGAAAGATATTCTGCACTGGACTCAAGGCCAAGCCCTTGTGGCAACCGGTAGCCCGTTTGAGCCAGTGGTTGTCGATGACACTACTTATGAAATCGCCCAGTGTAACAACAGTTATATTTTCCCTGGCATCGGCCTTGGCGTGCTTGCCTCAGGTGCCAAGCGTGTCAGCGACGCCATGTTGATGGCATCGAGCCGCGCACTGGCCGAGTGTTCACCGCTTGCGGTAAATGGCGAAGGGTCTTTGCTGCCTAAGCTTGAAGATATCCATAAGGTGAGTAAGCATATTGCCTTTGCCGTGGCGAAAGTGGCGATTGAGGAAGGTCATGCCTTGCCGACAACCGAGGAGCTGCTCAATCAGTCGATTGAGGATAATTTCTGGACAGCAGAGTATCGACGTTATAAACGAACTTCTTTCTAGTTTTTTCGATAAAGCTAAAACGGAAAAGCATAGACGGTTCAAGCAAAGACGAGCGCTTCGCTAACGGTCTAAATCAAAAGCAGTCATATTTGGCTGCTTTTTTGTTTTTGAGCTTTAGCGTTATCCAATAGTTGGTTTGCTATCAGGCTACGCCTGAAATTTAGGTGAGACTTCGTCTAACAGTTAACATCAGTGGCTATGCCACATATTAAGCTGCGCTTGACTAACGTCGCGGCGCTTCGCCCGCACCCGAGCCAAGGGGGAAAGCGCTTGTCCCCCTCTTGGCCAAGTGTGAGCTGGAAGCTCACGACCTTCATCAAACTACAATATGTGGGGTCAGAGTAAACTAAACACGTTTCCCTTTAACCATAACGTTAAAACTAACCGACAACTCTGGCTGACAGAAAATACCTGTTCCCCATCGGAGTTGCCGAAGTGCGTTGGAATCAATTGCGTGATGCCGACATGGATGTCGGCGTAGCTTTCGCGGGGCAGGATGCCCCATCGGAAGCGTTAGCAATTTATCCATAAGCATGAGGATGACAACTTCGTCTGGGGCGGCAGGGTGATCCAAGAGGGGGTTGCTGTTGACCCCCTTTTGGCCGAGTGTGAGCTGGAAGCTCACGACCTTTATCAAACGAAGTTTGATTGCCCTACGCTGGATAGATAATTGCGATATCTACTAACACCATCAAAACCAAACAAAAAAGGCTATGGGAACACTCCCATAGCCTTTTGCTTTGGTGTCTACACTAAACCTCAACAACTAAGCTAAACTGGTCTTCGCTCACTTGCAACTTGGCTGGCTACTCGGTAGAGCTTAGGTTTATTGTTATAGCCAATGGAACGGTTATAAGTGAGTACCGTTGACAGGTGCTTATGTACTTCACTGCTAGGATCATTGGCATTACCAAAAATAAGTGCATCGGCTGGACATACCGTAACACAGGCTGGCTGTAATCCCTCTGCAACACGGCTTTTCATGCAGAAATCGCAGTTATCAGTGGCTTTAACTTGTTTGTTATAGAAACACCCTCCCAACGGACAGGCCGCAACACACATTAAGCAACCTTTGCAGCGGTCATGATTAAATGACACAACACCATCAGTTGTTTGGCTGATGGCCCCATAAGGGCAAGCCCTGATACAGGCAGGTCTGTCACACTGTTCACAAGATACTCGCAGATAACGATAGTGCAGTTCACCATCGATAAAATAGGGGCCTTTTACATCAATTGAGGCTCTGTTTTGATAGTCGGCCAACTCGTTAGATGTATTACAAGCGGCGGTACAGGCATGACAGCCTATACAGCGATTTTCATCATGAATGAGTACATATTTTTCGTTCATTAGGTGTTCCCTACTCTACAACAACACCTGCCGTTGCCTTTGTTGAAGTAAAGTAGCTCCTTGTTAGTTAAACTAGTTACACATCACACAGGTCTGATAGTGACGCCCGTGGTATGAATATTACTGCCTGTAATGGCTGCGGTAGCATGGGGTAACAAGGCGCCACAATGCACTCCTTTACCGAAAGCCCGTGTGAGTTCTTGGTTCTTACTGCCAAATCCCATATGTGCGAAAACGGTATCTTTGCGGATCCCAGGCGTTACCTTAGCAGTGCCTTGCTCCTCTCCCACTAGGCTAGTTATGAAGATTGCTTCACCATCATTTATCCCAAGTTCGGCAGCTGTGTCTGGATGGATCCAGACTGGGTTATCCGGCTGCAAATCGTAAAGCAGCGGAATATTTTGAGTAGCAGCATTGGTGTGCAATGCAGACTTTCCCTGAATGAAGTACAGCTCACCTCGCTGCTTTAACACCACGGGACGGTAGCGAATCACACTGCGACCTGGGGCAATTTTCTCGATACTAGGAGAGCTCAATTCAATCTTGCCACTGGGAGTCATGAATTGAAGCTGATGACCGTAGTCGCCACGCTCTGAGACAGGCAATGCATTCGGGTAATTCTGGCAAAACTTCGCAACCATCTCAGGTTCTCGCATCAACAACGGCACACCAAAAGAGAGGAAGCCATCACCTTTTAATTGCGACAATAATTCGGGATTTGTTTTAACCTGGCGCTGTTGATAATCAGAAATATCTCGCCAAGGGAAATAGTGCCCCAGCGACATTGCGTCAGCCATCTCTTTAAATATTTGCCAACTTGGTCGTGTGTCACCTATGGTATCAGTTACTCGCTGACGCAAGGCATAGGCAGGATTCTTGGCGGAGTAATCACTGATGTCTTCGTCACGCTCAAGATAAGTGGACTCAGGCAGAACAACATCAGCATAGGCCGCACTCTCGCTGATATATACGTCACAGGCAACAACAAAATCCATCGCCTCAAATGCTTTTTGAACTTGGCTTCTATCTGTAACGGTTTGCATTGGGTTGGAACGTGACATCACCCATGCCTTTATCGCGTAGGGGTGTTGCAGCAAGGCTGCTGGGATAATGGAGTGATAAAGCCCTCCCGCTTTGGCAGCATACTTAAATTGAGGATCGGCTAAATCGATACGCGGCAAGACTGGGGTTGGTAAACCTTCTACTTTTATTTTTTCCAGTGAAGGGGCTACCACTTTGCCGGCGAGTTTGTTGTACAGCTTAGAGTTCTTAGCAAAGTACACTCCTCCTTTACGTTCAATGTTACCCAGCAGCACGTTTATGGCATAAATACCGCGCC
Source organism: Shewanella sp. MBTL60-007 (assembly GCF_019654915.1). Taxonomy (GTDB): domain Bacteria; phylum Pseudomonadota; class Gammaproteobacteria; order Enterobacterales; family Shewanellaceae; genus Shewanella. The sequence continues at coordinate 42,582 of NZ_BPET01000009.1, forward strand.
GGAGATCAAACTCTTCAGGTGTAAAGGTACAGCGATGGCCATGGTCGGCTATTGCAGCAGGGGCGGCTGCGGCGAGTTCTCGAGCGATACGACGAATGTCGCCTGCTGAAATCCCGCACACCTCACTTGCCCATTCAGGGCTGTATTGTGCCATCGAAGCCGAAAAATCCTCAAATCCACTCACATATTGCTGAACAAAAGATTTATCGTACAACTGCTCTTCTATTAATACATGACTTAGAGCAAGTACAACGGCAATGTCTGTGCCGGGTTTAATGGCATGCCACTCATCCGCTTTGTCTGCCATCACCGATAACCTGGGCTCAAACACCACAACCTTAACAGTCCCTTTCTCCTGTGCCGCCAACAGGGCGCGAGTCATTGACATATTGACCCCTTCGTACAGGTTATGACCGAAGTTGAGTATGTATTTGCTGTTTTCTAAATCGAGTTTAAGCTCATTGCCGAACATCACCCTAGCTGCAACAGCATAGGAGATTGGGCATGTTGAGCCATGTGAAAAAATATTTGGGGTGCCAATGGCTTTACCAAAGTGAAAGGCATGATTTGATAATGAGCCAGATTTACTCGAGACTGCGATTGCTTCTGGCCCGTATTGGTCACGCACTTGGTTTAGGTTATCCGCAATAAGTTGATATGCTTCTTCCCACTCAATTTCCTGCCACTGGCCCGAGCCTCGAGGTCCGGTTCGCTTAATCGGTTTTACCAACCGGTGAGGATCATATAGGAGCTTGCTACCTGATGTGCCTCTTGCGCATACCTTACCGCCAAAGCTCTTGGCATTCAGGTTCCCCCGAATGAACAACTTGTCCAGTCTGCTTTCAACGGTAATGGGACACCGAGTTGAACACATTTCGCAGATACTGTTTATTTCTTTAATAAATGGCGTCGCTGGTGTTAATATTTTACTTTGCGCCCCTAACGTTCCGGGGGCATAAACTGTTATAGCGCAAAAGGCGCTACCTTTTGCCAAAAAATCGCGGCGAGACAACATGTTCTTACCTCTCTTTCCACACTTGTAAACATCAGATTTAAAAGAAATTATTTTTTATACGAAGAGAAGCCGGCTGTACGCATACTACGCCTGCGCCAATCAAACAAAGCATGATTAAGATCAATAAATCAGATGTATTTAGATGTGAATCACATGTGACGAGTTGTGATTTAGATCCGATCACAACTAAAATTTGTGATCGAAAAGGTATGTAGCAAATAAGTTGATCGCTACAGAGGTGGAATCATTGCTCCCTGACTTCGCAAGATAATCATTATCTCACTTAGTCGTTTTGATATAACGCACTGGCAAGTGCTTACAGCACTGAGTTGTAGATGAGGCCTAATATTTAACGTCGCTTTTCAGGGGAGTTAACCCCTGTGGACTCATCGATATAAACGAGCAGATTTAAGATAAAGCTTAACAAAATTAAGACATTTTCTTTGAGTTATATTATTGTCGTGACTCGGAAAATTTAGAAGGTGAAATCACCTATCTTTTAGACATATATCACGTAAAAAATATTATTTTCTGGTAAATGGTCACAATTCCCCCGCCAACCTAGGGTTAACGCGACAAAGTCACGTCATCGCCGTCACCAAAGTTTGACCTTATTAGTATTACCAAGGTTCTGCACTGCAATAAAAAAGGCTATGGTTTCCCATAGCCTTCTCTTTTAGCCTGTTATAACAGCCTAAACCTCAATGATTACTTGCCAGCAATCACAGACTTGATGCTATTAAGCATCGAACGGTCTGTTCGGGCTTTCTTCAACTTACGAACACTCTCTTTAAGCGAAGCGTCAGACAAACGGGTGAAGATACCGTTGTACTCTTTCTCGGCGATCTCATCATCGGTATCCGCCATCTCTGCGATGTCTTGTGCTACGCGGCTGAGTTGGAACCAAGCATTAGCGATGTAGAAGCCGTGGAAGTCCTCTTTAGGCAGTAGGCTCTTAGCACTGGCTGGCAGTGCGTCCCAACCTGAGCTGAACTTAAGATCTGTGTCTTCGATTAGCTCATTGCAAAGGTTTGCATAGGCTTCAAACAAATCCTTAGGAATGTCGTTCATCGGCATAACGGTGTTGCATACGTTCAGTGCCACTTGCTCGGCGCGCTCTTTGTAAGCTTGGGTTACTTCTGTCATCTGTTTCTCTCTAAAATTACTGTCAATCTTGTTACTGATTCGATTTTATTAACGTTAACGGTTAACTCGCGCGTTAGAATTTGCCGCTAACATAGAGGCCATAATTGCCATTGCCTGCGATCGGCGTAACGGTGATGCCTTTATAGGGATCGGTAAAGTATAGCCCAGATAGAATACCGATTGCTGCGCCAGCGAGTACGTCTTCAACATGGTGCTTGTCGCTTTCAACCCGGGTGTAACCCACGTAAGCGGCACCAATATAAGCAGGGATAGCCCACTCCCAACCGTATCTTTGCTGCACAAAAGTCGCTGCAGCAAAGCTGTCGGCGGTATGGCCTGATGGAAACGAATCATCACCTGAACCATCGGGTCTGTCTTTATCAACCGTGTACTTAAGCCCTTCGACCACAAGACGCGACACCACGCCGGTTTTAGCTAGCTGCCATGCACCTTCGTAACCATCTTCATAGATAAGGCTTCCACCCAGAGCAGCTGCAGGCAGTAAAAGGTGCAACACATCGCCAGATTCTTCCAAGTTCGATGTCGCATAAGTTGGCCAAGTTGTCAGCAAAAGCAAACAGGCAAAAAACTTTTTCATTCCAGTGACCTTTATCATGAGCCCTTTAAAGGGCGTTGTTATACAGACACCTCGAAACAAATGCAAAGACTTGTCTAGACTAACTTTTACGGCATATCTCGTGCGGGTAAAAAATAGCGTAAAAAAAATAGTTTATAGTGTATGCTTGTGCATGAATTTTAATGACTTTAAGACAAAGCTAACGCTAAATGCCCAAGCCGTTTTTGTTAATAAAAATCATTCTATTGCTAGGCTTACCTTCGGTAAGCGCCTTAGGCTACGCAGAACAAAGTTATAATGATAAGGCCGATGCAATTTTTAAACTGCTTGATAGCGGCACCATTGAGAAAAACGCAACCACCCAAGCCTACTTAGATGAACTCAACTCACTCATTTCCGCTACAGATATTCAAAGACAGTTGCGATTAACTCGAGCTCGTTGCTGGGCGTTTAATGTGTTCGAAGAAGGGCAAGTGAGTAAGGGATTGGCATTTGCGCAGCAGGCATTGAACAATCCAAATTTAGCCAATTCCCCTAATGACAAGTTAGATCTCGAGCTTTGCCAAGCTTGGCTGACCGAACAAGACGGCGATGTGGATTTAGCGCTCGCAGGTTATAACGCAGCGATTACTCAAGCCTATGCATTAGAGGACTTGCGCTTAGTCGCCGATGCGAGAGGCATGCGCGGCTACCTACACTCCTATCAAGGCAACTTCACTCAAGGGCTAGAGGACTTACTCACCTCTCACGCACTATATCAGAGCCTTGACTTATCGGCTTGGGCTCGTACCAGCCTGTATGAGATCGCCACCATTTATCGTCGCCTTGGCGATCAAAAAAGTGCGATTCGTTATTTTAAGAAGCTGGAAAAAAGTTATCTTAAGAGCAACAACTTAGATGGTGCTAACGCAATAACTGTTGCCATCGCCATTGCCGAAGAGGAGCTGGGGAATTTAGACCGCGCCAAACTCCTATTCGAGCAAGGTTATCACCATTGGAAAAACAATAACCGAGAATTAGAGCAAGCGACGGTGGCAGTCAATATCGCTGGCACCTTAATCAAACTTGGCGAGTTTAAGCAAGCCAGTCAATATCTTGATGAGGCAGAGCCTTTTATCCTGCCAACAGATGAAGCCTTCTATAGCTTTATGCATCTGTTTCGAGCACAGATCTATCTCGGCTATGGCCTACTGCCGCAAACTCATAAGAGCATCGCCTATGCACGCAGCGCCTTTAGTCGTGTGAAAAACTTAAGGGGATTGGCTCAGCTGCAACTGGTTGAGAGCCAAGCCTTTCTTCAAGAAGGTCGATGGAAACAAGCTTACTATGCGTTGAGTGAATATGTGAAACTGCGTAACGAGTTAGATGCCAAGCAGCTCTCGAGTTACACCACCGAGATGCGTACTCGCTTCAATGCCAATCAGATCGAAGAGGAAAACCGTCACCTGATTGAAAACCAGCAGCTTAAAGAATTAGAGCTGGCGATGCTTGAGCAAAACAAGCTACAGCAATGGATCATTATTATACTTGGCAGCTTTTTGATGCTTATCATTTCGGTATTTGCCTATAAGCAGATCCAAAAAAACCGCTTACTGTCGGCCTTAGCCCTCACCGATGATCTCACCCAACTGCCCAACCGCCGTTACATCTATGCCAAGGCTCAGAGTCGTTTCGAAGAGGCTCAAAGAACGCAGCAGCCTCTGTCGGTCATACTGTTCGATGCCGACTACTTTAAACTGATTAATGACAAACATGGTCACGAAGTTGGCGATCAGGCTCTTGTGCTATTAGCACAGACTTGCCGCAATTTACTTAGCCACAAGCATCAAGCAGCGAGGGTAGGCGGTGAAGAGTTTTTAATTCTGCTAGCCGATTCAGATATGGCGCAGGCCTATGAGATTGCACAGGCCTTGGTAAAAAGGGTAAGCGAGAGTAACTTTAGCGCTTTCCCACAGGGTTTTACTATGACCATCAGCGCCGGCGTTGCCAGCATGAGAGCTGAAGACAGTAAACTATCGCAACTGCTCAAAAGAGCCGATGACGCCCTCTACCAAGCTAAGAGCCAAGGACGCAATCAGGCCAAGGGAAGTTAAACCTTAAGGTTAGAGACATACCTATTTACTACCAATTGCTGGTATCATTAAATCTTACCTTAAACCTTTATAAGATCTATGTCTGACACTCCTTCACAACTCGCTGCAATCGATAGCTTAACGCCAACTCAACTTGGTGAATTAGCCCTCAACATTAAAACTTGGGGTCAGGAGCTCGGCTTCGCGCAAATAGGCATTTGCGATACAGACTTAAGTGCAGAAGAACCTAAGCTGCAGCAGTGGTTAGAGATGGGGTATCACGGTGAGATGGGCTACATGGCCAACCATGGCATGATGCGAGCTCGTCCCCATGAGCTGCATCCTGGCACTGTACGGGTCATCACAGCACGGATGAATTATCTGCCACCAGAGGCTGGGTTTGCCTGTAATCTAAAAGATCCCTATCTTGGCTACATCTCCCGTTACGCAGGCGGCCGTGATTATCATAAAATGATCCGTAATCGTCTTAAGAAACTGGGTGATAGAATCGAAGCAGAGTTAAAACAGCTTGGCATCGATAAACCTAACTCACGTCCCTTTGTCGACTCGGCACCAATTTTAGAGCGTCCCTTAGCCGATAAGGCGGGTCTGGGCTGGACTGGCAAACACAGCTTATTGCTCAACCAAGACGCTGGCAGTTGGTTCTTCTTAGGCGAGCTGTTAATTGATCTGCCACTGCCCGTAGATATTCCTGTTGCCGAAGGTTGTAACACCTGCGTGGCCTGCATTAAGTCGTGCCCAACCAATGCTATCGTCGAGCCTTATGTGGTTGACGGCAGTCGCTGCATCTCCTATTTAACCATTGAGCTGCAGGGCGCTATCCCTGTGGAGTTTAGACAGGCTATCGGCAATCGGATCTACGGTTGTGATGATTGCCAACTGGTTTGCCCGGTTAATGCTAAGGCACCTCTGACCGAAGAAAGCGACTTCCATACTCGTCCGTCACTCAAGCAACCGCAGTTACTCGAACTATTTAACTGGAGTGAAGCCGAGTTCTTAAAGCTCACCGAGGGTAGCCCTATTCGCCGGATCGGCCATAGTCGCTGGTTAAGGAATATCGCCGTGGCATTAGGCAATGCGCCCTATAATGAAGCGATCATCGAAGCGCTTGAAGCACGTAAGTCATCAAGTGAAGTGGATGAGATGGTAAGCGAACATATCGACTGGGCTCTTAGTCAGCAACATCAGAAACGGACTCCGCAAAATGGTCATACTCTTGACCAAAGCCTCAGCCGCAAGACTCAAAGAATTATTCGCAGCGTAGAAAAAGGCCTACCGCGGGACGCGTAGGCCTAATCATTACAATCTGTATAACCCATTATTAGTAATCGTTATGCATGTTGATCTAGGGTGAAGCCTACCTTCACTGTTACCTGCCAGTGAGCGATTAAGCCCTCCTCTAAGTGCCCTCGAGTTTCCACCACTTGAAACCACCTAAGGTGCTTCAAAGACTCATTGGCCGTTGCGATTGCATTTTTAATGGCTTCATCTGAGCTGATTGGAGACGATCCCGTTAGTTCAATAATCTTATAGGTGTGGCTCATAGTGACTCCAATTGTGTTTAAGGGTGATCTTAATCAGTATAGAACAACATCTGGATTAGTCGGATGCTATGACAGAGTAAACTGTTAATCTAATAGACTGGCTGTTTGCGCCTCGCTTATCGAGTGCTAATCACCAAGACGATAAGCTGAAGTCAGCTTGAAAACTCGGCTGACTCAGTGACTCATTTAGCGGCCCATTTAGTTAGTCACTTGGAAACTACCCACACCAAAATCAAAGGTCTTCGCCAAGCGATTCCAAGCATTAATTTGAATCACCACCAGTGTCAGCTCACTTATCTCTTTAGCCGAGAAATAATCCTTCAGCGCTTTTGTCGCCTCAACTAAACGGTTCTCTTCATGGGTCAGCCCTGCATGAGGTAGATCCGTCAGCGCTTCGGCCCAATTAAGGACAACTCGCTCTTTATCTGTGTAATAAGGCGCTTCACGCCAGATAGATAAGGAGGTCATTCTCTGGGCGGTTTCGCCTGCTGCCAGTGCTTCTTTAAAGTGCATATCGATACAATATGCACAGCCGTTGATTAGTGATACTCGGTAACGAATAAGCTCGAGTAGAGTGAGGTCAATACCACAACTGTTGACATGATTTTCGGTCTTTAGCATACAGCCCATCACGCCGCTAGCGATATCGCTACTGCCTAGGGCTGCGGTAATTGAAAGCTTTTGATTAGTTGCCTGAGTCATCTTATGTACCTTCTGGATAAAGTAAGTTAGTGGAACAACACCTATTATCCATAGCCACAAAAAAGCTGGAATCCCCATCAAAACTGCTTTACCTTTGCATAAAATGCAAAGATAGATTTGAGACTCACCATGCTAAATGCGATGCGGATCTTCATCAAAGTTGTTGAGCTAGGTAGCTTCTCCAAAGCCGCTAACGTACTCAATATGGCACCATCGAGCGTTGCACGAAATATCGATGCTCTAGAGCAGGACTTCAATGCCCTGCTGTTAAAGCGTAGCACCCGACAACTGCTACTCACCGAAGCCGGGGAGCAATTCTTAGAGGGCGCACGTAAGCTGGTTGATGATGAAGAGAGATTAAAGATATCGCTCTCAGAGCAAGATAAGCAGCCCGAAGGTACATTAAGGATTTCTGTATTCGAAGGTTTTGGTCGAGTCAAAATCTGCCCGATCCTGCCTAGGTTTCTAACCCAATATCCTAAGGTGAAGATTGAGATAGATCTCGACAATCGACTGGTTGACCTTCACTCGGAAAACGTCGATATCGCAATTCGTATTGGTAAGCCCGCCGACTCTAGCTTACATGGCAGAATGTTGATGGCAAACCAGACTTCGCTCTGTGCTAGCGCCAACTATTTAAAACAGTTTGGTACGCCCAAAAAACCTGAAGATCTACAGCGACACAACTGCCTGCTACTGGATCGCGACCGACAACGTACCTACTGGCATTTTCGTAAAGAAAAACAATACAAAAAAGTTCCAGTATCCGGCAACTTAACCTCAAGAGGCGGAACACCAATATTAGAAGCCGCCATACATCATGGCGGCATAGTGCAACTGTCGAGCTGGATGATGGATGATTTAATCCAAAAGGGGAATTTAGTCCGCTGCTTACCCGAATGGACGCCGTCACTATCTGAACACTCGAGCGGCGATATCTATGCCCTTTACCGTGGAGGAAAACATATGCGCCCTGCCGTCCGTGCGTTTATCGACTATCTGGTCTTATCTCTCTAACTTTATGACCAGCATCCATGTCAACAAGCATGGCCAATCGCCACTAAGAGGCCCATAACATACGCCACCAGATCCCCGGCAAACTGGTAAAGCCTGTGGTATAGGACACCACCTTTCCCTCTTTGATGATCATCAAGGTTGGTGTGACATGTACCGACCAGTCGCGTGCGCTGCGATTATCGGCATCATTAATCACCGAAAAGTGATAACCATATTCCTGCATATATTCGCCAATTTCAGTATTAGAACCCGATGCTATCGCAACGCTCACCACCGGAAATGATGCCGAAATCGACTCAACTGACGGACTCACCGAGCGACAAACTGGGCACCATGTGCCCCAGAAATAAACCAAAACAGGCTCATTAGCACTCAAGGTGGAGACATCAATTTTCTCGCCACCGAGAGCCACACCACTAATGGCAGGAAAATTGTCGACCTCTAAGTTTCGGCTGCGCCACTTGTCCATCACCCAAGCGACGCTGCTCACCAAGACAAGCAAAATCAATAACTGCTTGAGCCAATAGCCAAGACGTTGTTTAAATGTGGGCTGTTTTTCTGTCATCGCTGCCTTCATTACGCGAATCATATCGCGAACCTAAGATGAATATGTCATACCTATAAACAGAGTAAGACCGGAGAAATGACAAAATAGTTCATCACTCGCAGCAGAGCTTATCACTCATAGCAAGCCGCCCCTAACCTAGCGTGCGCCTTAACTGCTTTGTCGCCTCAACTAAGTTAACTAGCGCAGGCTCAACTTCATCCCATGTGCGGGTTTTAAGGCCACAGTCTGGATTCACCCATAGTTGCTTAACAGGGAGCTTGGTCGCGGCCTTTTGCATCAAGTCTAGGATCTCCTCCACCGTTGGCGTATTAGGTGAATGAATATCATACACCCCAGGCCCTATCTCGTTAGGGTAATTAAAGTCTTCAAATGCATTAAGCAGCTCCATCCTAGATCGCGAGGTCTCTATGGTGATCACATCGGCGTCCATCGCGGCAATCGCCGATATGGTCTCATTAAACTCGCTGTAGCACATATGAGTGTGGATCTGCGTTTCGTTGGTGGCCCCAGCAGCGCTGAGCTTAAACCCATTAACCGCCCAGCTAAGATAATGCTGCCAATCGCTCTTTTTTAGCGGCAAGCCTTCTCGAAAGGCTGGCTCGTCGATTTGAATGATCCCAATACCTGCATCTTGCAGTTCCACGACCTCATCACGAATGGCGAGCGCGATTTGAGTAGCTATCTGCTCACGGCTAATATCTTCGCGGGCAAATGACCAATGCAGGATCGTCACAGGCCCTGTGAGCATGCCTTTAACTGGTTTCTCGGTAAGGCTCTGCGCAAACTTAGCCCACTTGACCGTCATGGCAGTTGGTCGTGATACATCACCATAAATTAGCGGCGGTTTAACGCAGCGAGAGCCATAACTCTGTACCCAACCAAATTGAGTAAACCCAACCCCTTCTAACTGCTCACCAAAGTATTCCACCATATCGTTGCGCTCAGCTTCACCATGAACCAAAACATCGATCCCCAACTTTAATTGACGTTCAATAGTGTCTTGTGTCACCAGACGCAACTGCTGCTCATACTGCTCAAGGCTCATTTCCCCTCTGCGCCAGCGACTGCGCAAACCACGAATGGCAGGAGTTTGGGGAAAACTGCCTATGGTAGTGGTTGGCAGCAAGGGCAGACGATACTTGTTTCGTTGAGCAGCTTGTCTGACAGCAAAAGTATCATCGCGTTGATAATCTTGCTCTGTTAGTGCATCGACACGAGCGATCACCTGTTGATTCGCCGCATTAGCACGAGCATCACGCCTTGCTTGGCACTCGAGAACAATGGCATTGGCCTCGGCTGAATTAGGCTCTGTGAGTAACAGTTTGAGCTTAGTGAGTTCAACCAGCTTTTGTTTGGCAAAAGAAAGTTGCTGCTTAATCTCTGGTGCAAGGTTCGTTTCTATCTCTAAGTCCACTGGGCTATGCAGTAAAGAACAAGATGGTGACAACCATAAGCGCTGCTTAAGATCCCCCGCGACACTCGATAATGCCTCGGCGAGCTCGTCAAGCTCTGCAGCCCATACATTACGGCCGTTTATCACGCCCGCCGATAATACTTGCTCTTCACCTAAACTGGGGAGAAAGGTTTGCAACTGCTCCGGGGCCGTCACTAAGTCTAAATGCAGGCCTGCAACGGGTAAGTTGGCCACGAGATGATGATGGTGAGCTATGCTTCCGTAATAACTGGCTAGCAATATCCTTATGTTACTGTGTTCAAGCTCACGATAGGCTTGGCTAATCGCCGCTTGCCAATCTTCCTCTAGCTCCAATGCCAAAACGGGTTCATCGAGCTGCACCCACTCGACCCCTTGGCTAACAAAACGCTGCAACAGTTTTTGATACGCCTTAATCAGTCTTGGCAGTAAGCTTAACTTATCAAATTCACTCTCAACCGTTTTAGACAGATACAGAAAAGAGACTGGCCCTAAGAGCACCGGCTTTGGCTGATAGCCTAAACTCTGGGCTTCACTCACTTCATCAAACAGCTGCTGATAACCTATGTCGAAACGCTGGTCTTCGGTGAGCTCCGGAACGATATAGTGGTAATTTGTATTGAAAAATTTGGTCATCTCGGCGGCTGGTGCATCTTGGCCACTCGGTGCTCGGCCACGGCCGATACGGAATAGAGTATCAAGATCCGTTGGCGTCTCTCCACGGTGACGCTTAGGGATCACATCTAGGGTTGCGCTCAAGGTCAGCACCTGATCATAGAAAGCAAAGTCGCCAACAGGCAGTAACGCCACCCCAGCATTGGCCTGCCAGCGCCAGTGTGTTTGACGTAACTCTCTTGATATATCAATAAGCTGAGCCTGAGTAATCTCACCACGCCAATACTTCTCTAGGGCAAACTTTAGCTCTCGTTGACGACCTATTCGTGGAAAACCTAAATTATTTAATTGCATATTGTATACCTTTTGATGTTAAGATGAGTAAAATTCAGAGTTGGCGCCCTTCTGAATGACATATAACGAAACATAACAATGGGCGTCTGGACGTCTAGAAGTTTATTGTGATAGCCTTAGTATTCGCAATCGAAACGAATTCAAGCGCTACATGAGCGAATTTCATGTGAGGATAATATGATAGAGCTTAGACATTTACGTACGTTAGTTGCCCTAAAGGAAAGCGGCAGCCTCGCTGGGGCTGCAAAAAAACGCTTCGTCACTCAGTCGGCACTGTCGCATCAGATCAAGGAATTAGAGACCCGTATTAACTCAGCTATTTTTGTGCGTAAGAGCAAACCGCTCTCTTTCACACAAGAAGGCACAAGACTACTCAACCTTGCTGAAGATATTCTGCCAAAAGTGATCGAAACCGAATTTGATCTGAAAAGAGGCTTAGAGGATGGTGACAACCACCTAGGCGTAGGCATCGAATGTCACAGCTGTTTTCGTTGGTTAATGCCAGTGATGGAAGAGTTTAGGCAGCAATACCCTCAAGCCGATCTAGATCTCTCTAGCCGCCACCTTTTCGATTCTATCAATGCCCTTGAGCAAGGTGAACTCGATGTGGTGCTAACGTCCGATCCCGTACCGGGTCAATCGATTGCCTACCAGCACCTATTCGATTTTGAAGTGAGATTAGTGATCGCCAGTGATCACCCTTTAGCGCAGCAGGAATACGTTACCCCTAAGCAGCTGGAAAACTTATCTATTTTAAGCTATCCAGTATCGCTTGAGCGCTTAGATCTCTATCGTCACTTCTTAGAGCCTGCGGGCATACAAGCAGGGCCGCAAGTAAAGTGCGATCTGACCATGATGTTACTACAACGAATCGCCTGTAAAGATGGTATAGCCGCGCTACCAAGCTGGTCGATTAGCGAAGCCCATGGCTTAAGTCTAACTAGTGTAAAACTCGGGCCTGAAGGACTCAAACGCCCACTGTTTGGTGCCTATCGTCGTAATGGTGCTAATGCACGTCTAGCTCAGCACTGGCTGGAGTTGGTAGCAAAGGAAGGTTTAGCAAAGCAGAGGCTGAACTGACCTAAATGAAACAACAAAGCCTGCAGATTTGCAGGCTTTTTATATGACATTCCTGTCCCTTTCTTGGATAGGTTAAATTTATGCAGCTCTAAGCAGCAAATTCTTCTTAGCCAACACGCCTCTTAGTACCAGACCGGGAGAATTAATGTCATGGGATTGGCGTAAGTTATGGGCCACCATAAACTCATCGCGTAGCTCTTCATCTAACCCTAGAGACTCGAACGCTTCAACGGTGAGCGTCAGCTGCTTATCTTCAATCACAGACTTGAGCACGCTTAACGGATAAGGCTCTTTAAGCTCAGCGTTGAGATAAGCAAATGCCGTAAGGGCGATAATCTCACCAAATACACTAAACAGCGCTAAGGTCTGCACCTCATCTGGGTTAACCTGTACATTGTTCAATTGATGAAGTTCATCGACAGCATCGACAGCAATCGACTCGGTTAATGTCCAATATCCCTGAACCAGCTTCTTATAAGGCTGCTCCAACTCATCTAGGCGCTCTTTCAAGTAAAAAGTAAACGCATAACGGTAGATATTGACCTGCCCTAATCGCACTAGAGCATCTTTTAATGAACGATTTTTTGTCGACTGAGGCGTCGCGTGATCTGCGCTGCTGCTACGCCATAACAGGTGAGCAGATAAGGCGGGGTCTGACGAGACGATGTCGATAACATTGCGAATGTCGCCGTCTGCGATGATAGCCTTCTTCAAAGGGATAAGGATCCCTCTACGACCAATTACCTGCTCTTCATTGCTGATAATGGCACGTACTTGAGTAAATACCTGCTGCTCAAGATCTGTCATGGGAAACGTTAAACCTTATTCTTCTAATAATGATCCGCAAACTACTTAACGCTCCTTACAGGGGACGACAAAAGTAGCTTGGTTTTATCTGAACCAACTCTGTATAAATTAACCCATAATTTGAGGCTAAAGGTCAAGCCATATACGCCATTACCTTATCAAGTTTCTAATGTTTTCGGCGTATTAATTTAACTAAGTCAAACAAAACTGTGATTAAGCCTACAAACTAACCATAGAAATAGCCCTTTACCTCACGCGCTATCAGTAACGACTGTAACTATATCGCTTGGTAAATTGCCTGAGCGAGCTCCAAATAACCAGCATCATTTAAGTGTATTGCGTCAGACTTTTTGCTAGGGCTCTTCAACAGACTACTTAAGGTATCCTCTATTAAAACCAGCTCATACTCTTCGGCTAATTCGGCGTAAATGGGGGAGGGAGAGAGGAACAAACTCTTTTGTGGTACTGCCACCAGTAACACAGGGATCTGCTTTGCCTGAGCCTGTTCAATCATATTAGCCAAATTCGCCTTAGTCTTATCCTGTGGCTGATTGCGAAGAAAGTCATTGCCGCCTTCAAGTAAGATCAATAGCTCTGGATCATGGCGTTCCAACAATGCACCTAAGCGCTGCTTGCCAGCGGATGTGGTTTCCCCTGAGATCCCGGCATTTATCACCTCATAACCACTGATCCCCGCAAGCTGACTCGGGTAATCCAACCCCTTGCTAGCCCCAACGCCGTAGGTCAGGCTATCGCCAAAGGCCAGCACCCGCGCATTTTCAGTTAACGGTGGAAGGCTAGGTCCTGAACAAGCTTGCAACAATAGAAAAGGCACAATAACCAATAGGCGTAATAAGCCAACTGCACGACTATTGGAGAAAAGCGGCTTCATGAGTCATCCTTATCGCTTAAAGTTCAAATTGGTATTAGCCAAAATAGCATAAAAAAAGCCAGACTCAAGGTCTGGCTTAACGTGTTAATCCATTAAGTTAAAATGCTTGGTAGCTAACACTAAAGAACAGCTCTCGACCTGGGCTAAAGTAGTTTTGATCCGAGATAATCTCTTCGTCAAACAGGTTGTTAGCTTTTAACCTTAGACTCCAAGCGTCATCAATTTGGTAGCCAAGGCTTAGATCTAACTTATGGTAAGCCTCTAAGAACTGCTCACTACCAGCATAGCGTTTGCCCTGATAATGATAGTTAGCGAGCAGATCGAACTGCTGCCAAGTATAGCTCAATAAATAGCTAAACTCGTTCTCACTGCGACCAATTAATTGCTCTCCTGTCTGGGTGTTCTCGGCATCCAGATAGGTATAGCCAAGCTGATGATCAAGCCCTAAAAGCTGATAATGAGCCGACAATTCTACGCCAGTGATCTTAGCTTCATTGATGTTGGCTGGCTTCCAAATATCCCAACCAAAGTCATCTTTTTCACCCGTTGGAGCCCAGGCGATCAAATTATCAATCTTATTTTGGAACACACTGATATAGGCACGAACTGCTTGGCTATCAAAATGCAGAGTTAAGTCGTAACTTTCAGCGGTTTCCGAGATCAGATCTGGATTACCTGAATCAGGCCAATACAGATCGTTAAAGGTTGGCGCTTTAAATGCTGTGCCCGTTGTCGCAGCTAGACGCCATTGCTCATTAAACTGATAGGCTAGGCTGGCATTATAGGAAACTTCGCTATCGATGTTTTCCACGTCATCGTAACGCACAGCGACTTCGGCTAGCAGCTTACTCCACTGCTTTTGGACTAATGCATAGGCTGCGAAGATATCGCGCTGATCTTGAGCATAATCGCCTTTTACCTGCTCGCTAGACCAATCGATGCCGCCAGTTAAGGTAAGGTCATCGGCCGCTAAATACTGGTTACTCCAGTTAACTTGATCCCGCGTAGTTTCGAATTCTGCAATGGCAACGCTTGCATCGTCACCACGGAAGTTTTCGTTATAATCCCGAGACTGACTCAGGGCTAACTTACTGGTAAATTTGTCATTGTTGTACTGACCCGCTAGGTTCCACAGGTAATTTTCATAGTCAGACTCATCGGCAGAACCCGATGCATAGATATCATCATATTGGGTATTGCCTTTATCGTACTGACCATTCCAAATCGCTTGCCAATGCGAGCCGATCTGCTGTGAACCTTTTAGTGAAAGTGCGTTGCGTTTATAACCGTCATCGTCATTTTCCACCTCGGCGCCATTGTAAACATCGTAGCCCTTGGATTGCTCATGGTTTAACGCTATGGTCGTGCTGCCATTTCCATGATCCATGCCCGCGCCAAATGAACCTCGAATATAGTCATCAGTGCCATATTCTGCACCAGCAAACCACTCTCCCCCTTTCAATTGACGAGTGAAGATCTGAATAACGCCGCCAATTGCATCACTGCCCCAAACAGAGGCTCTTGGGCCTTTAAGCACTTCGATACGCTCGATGTTCTCTGGCGAAAGCGTATTAAAACTCACTGTGCCCAGTGTTGCCGAGCCGACTTTAACACCATCAACCAGCACCAACACATGGTTGGAGTTGCTGCCACGAATACTTATAGAGGTCGCCTGCCCAGCACCGCCATTACGCGATACACTCACCCCAGGTAGGGTTTCCAAAACATCGGCAACAGATTTAGGGTTTAGACGTGCAATCTCTTCCCGTTCGATAGTATTGACTACCGTCAGCTGCTGCTCTGCCGTTCTATCGAAACGTGAACCGGTTACGGTGATCGTTTCATCAATGTTTGCCGAGGTGATATTGGTTTCTTCGGCCTGAGCCGAAAATGCTGATAAACTGATAAGACTGCTAACGAGCAGTGCGATTTTAGATGGTTGTGTTCCCATTTACCTTTGACTCCTAAAGGAAAACGGGGCAAAAACGTCACGGTGATACGCTCCAGATATGGAAAATTCCTCCATTAAACTGGTTCGTTCAATTGCCGCATTTCGAGATCTGCCCGCCGAAATCATCGAAATCACTTTGTTGGCCGGTCTCCGGACTTAGGTTCTGTATTACTGAGTAATACGCGAGTACAAGCTTTACAACGCCTATCCATTAAGGCGCACTCGTCTCTCACCATTCACCGTTGCGGGGGCAGTGTCAGATTCTAACTGACTTCCCGATTATCCCTAATACCAATCAATATAAGAAGTGGATCGACTCAGCGAGCAAACCTCTATTCCGATAGGTATAGGTTACAGCTGTAACCTAAGGCACCAATAAAGTTGACTAAAATACTCATTTTTATTCAAGTGTATACTTGTTATCTCTCAGAGCGAAAAAGCATCATCTCTGAGAGTGCGCGCATTATAGACGTCTATACGGTTAAATGTCTAACTTAACCGCCTGAGAAGGCCACCTTTATAGATGAAAAAAGTTGACCTTCAGCTTGAAAACTGTCGTTACACTGCTGCCTAGCATACAGCAAATACAATGTAGTCAGATGATGGTGCTGGTATTAACTCGCTTGGCGAGCTTCAATACGATTAAAGAATCCCCTGCTCCATAAGCTTGCCAATCCAACACTAGCCTCCTTATTTAACAAAGGCTTATATTGCCACCATTCATATAGTTTAAAAAAAACACAAAAAAGCACTTGCACCACTCGATTACATTTATAATCTTACATATAAATTACACTTGTAATCGAAGAGAATACCATGAAAGAGATCAGTAACGCCGAGCTGTGTGTACTCAATATCCTTTGGCAATCATCACCGATTAGCGCCAGTGAAGTCATTGAACAAGTATCTCAGCGCAATGACTGGCATGAGAAAACGGTTAAGACACTGCTGAACCGCCTCGTTAAAAAACAAGCCATTGGTTTTGAAAAGCAGGGCCGCTCCTACCTATACAGCCCTCTCATCAACCAGAGTGAGTACCAGCTAAAAGAGAGCGAGTCCTTTATCGAGCGTCTATTCTCAGGGCGGATAGCCCCCTTGGTGGCGGGTTTCGCAAAACAAAATAAGCTCAGTGCCGAGGATGTCGATGAGCTACAACAACTGATTGATACTTGGAAGAAGGATAACAAGTCATGATGCTATGGATGGCGCAGCAGACTCTTTTACTCTCGTTAGTGTGTGGTGGTTTACTGCTAAGTCACCGCCTATTACAGCAATACCTTGGCGCCCATAGAACTTACCACCTGTGGCTTGCCGTGCCCACACTGCTTATCAGCTCTGCGGTCGTTGCGCTTATGCCCTATGCGCTTAGCGCCATTCACGTCAATCAATTGGCCCATTACAGCGTATTAGCAAGCAAAGCTATCGCCACGGTACAGACGACAAATTACGCCGAACTTTTATTGTATATTTGGCTTTTGGGTATGACATTTATGGCCACAATGCTCGGCCTACAAGTTATCAGCTTAAGGCGATTGCTACGCACAGCAAGCCGAGTCCACAATATCCACGCCAAGCTGCCCACATATCAACACCCTAAGGTGCAGTCTCCTATGTTGGTCGGAATCAACAATGCCAAGATTTTATTGCCGACAAACTTTAAAAACCTGTCGCCAGGTGAACAAGCGGCAATCATTAACCATGAACAATATCACCATCAACGCCGAGACTTAATCAGTAACCTAGTGGCTTACTGCATCCTCAGCGCCTTTTGGTTTAACCCCTTATGCTGGCTGGCTTACCGACGTTTTAGGGACGATCAAGAGTTATCTTGTGATGCCCATGTCACCCAGCCATTAACTAAACCGCAAAAAATCAGTTATAGCCAGGTACTTTTAGCTTACTCGCAGCAAGCTCACCACGGCTTGCTACACACTCACTATGGAAATAAACAGATCCTCAAGGAACGTATTATGCAGATAAAAACCTCGCAAAAAGGTCAAAGTGGCTTAGCAATTATCGGCCTCACACTCTCTCTTGGTGTGAGCGGCCTGCTCTTAAATCAACAGGTACAGGCGGGCGCGCATGAACATGAAGCCGTTCACCCTGTAATCCGAATTGAACCTAAGTATCCAGTTCAAGCCGTTAACGCGAATCAAAATGGTTTTGTTCAGCTAAAGTTTGATATCAGCCCAAGCGGCGTAGTGAGCAATGTCAGCGTGATAAAGTCATCACCCGAAGCTGTGTTTGATGAATCAGCAATCAACGCACTTGAGCAGTGGCGCTATAAAGAATCAATCAAAGGACAAAAGGGCGCAAAGGTACAGCTCGACTTTATGATTGAGCCACCAGCGACCGATGTCGAGCGCATTAAAGTGACCCCTTAAAGCTTTGCTAGTGTGAAAGCTAACTTTAACAAAGCATAAAGTTAGCTTTCATATGCCTCTATTTAGCTTTAGATTGCATCGACATCTCGTCGACTAAACGATAAACCGTATAGGTGGTCGACTTAAAGTTATCCGACCAATCCTCTAGAAGCTCTTCCGCCTTCTCTTCACTTTTCATGTGCTTGGCCAATGCCTGAGCAAAAGTTTTCTCAGGTGGCGTCATTTCAGCGTAATTGCGATAGGGGATCACTAAACTTAAACCGCCCTTTCCACCGATCTTTTGCCCCCATGCCCATGAATATGGCCATTTCATCGCTTTGGCGCTGTCGCTCAGTTGTTTTTTTACCGCTGTAACTTCTTTCCATTGCCCCATCTTGACGCGATAATCCGTCACCGCAAAATAGCGGTAGCCCTTTTCCTCAGGCCAATTGCTATTGGCAAAGTCGACTCGAGAATAGAAGTGCTCATAGCGGCCAACATACTGATCCACATTGGCGTACCAATTTTCGAGGATCTTATTATCTGCCTGCCATTTTTGATAGGCATCAACATCCTTCCATTTTGTGCAACAGTAACGGACGATATAGCGGTCCATTCCGGTTCCTATTGCTGGGCGGTAGACTTTCCAGTCTCTGCTGTCACCTTTATCAATGCGAAATTGAACATGCTTTTTAAAGGCAGCCTCAAATTGTGCCTCCTGACCTGCATTTGGCGTCATGACCCAAACATCAGCTAATGCATCGGGCTTAACCTCGGCGGCTTGCAGTGCTGGCGTCAGGCTTAACAAGATAGCCAGGCTTAGGCCTAAACCTTTTAGAATAGAGTTTTTCATTACATCAATCCTTTTTAGTGAGTGATGCCGTTCTGGTTTACAGCAAACCAATCAAAACAAAAAGCAATCAAAAGAATATGGGACGTTGTAAAATAGAAAGGCGTAACAAAGCCTAGCAAGGATTGAGCAGTTATGCGGGACAAAGGCCAAAAAGCGAATGCACTGCATCCGCTTTTTATTAACGATTAAAGCTGGGCTAAAGCCGATCTCAACTTATCTTCCAGCTCAGGATTGCGAAGCACCTGCTTCTCCATATCGAAGTTATCGAAAAAGCTTGGAATAGACAGCGTTGCTTTTACATCAGCAGCAAAGTAAGGCGCCGAGCCCTCTGCCGCAGCTAAGACGCTGGCGGCACCACCAGGTCCTGGAGACGTTGCCAATAGTACCATGGGCTTGTTTTGGAACACCTTCATATCAATGCGTGATGTCCAATCAAACAAGTTCTTATATGCCGCCGTATAAGAGCCGTTATGCTCAGCAAAAGAGATAATAATGGCATCTGCCTCACCAATTTTGGCGAAGAACTTTTGTGCCAACTCCGGTTGACCCAGCTCCTCTTCTCTATCTTGACTATAGATAGGCATCTCATATTGATTAATATCGAGTATTTCAACATCTGCACCTTCCACTAATGAAGCGGCATAAGTGGCAAGCTGCTTGTTAATTGACTTAGAACTGCTGCTGGCGGCAAAGGCTAACAATTTCATAATTGGGCTCTCTTATGTCTGTTACTGCAGGCTATGCCTACAAAAGTATTTGATTCAGTTACCGCTACCATTAATGTGAAGATTAACTTTTGAGCGACAACCCGATGAAGAGCAGTGTATATTAGTTACCATTGGTTATTAATAACCTTAAAAGATAATAACTATTTCCATATAACTCTTAATCAGGCGCTTGATGTGATGATGAATAAACTGTTTGACGGTATCGTGATTTTTACACAGGTGGTTAAGAGTGGTGGTTTCTCGGCTGCTGCAGAGGTGCTAGGGCACTCCACCTCTTATGTGAGTAAAGAGGTCAATAAGCTAGAGGCGCGGCTCGGAGTGCGACTACTGAACCGCACCACTCGCTCTATCGGCTTAACTCCTGAAGGAGAGGCTTATTACCAACAATGTCTACAACTGATAAGCGATGCAGAGTTAGCTGTCGGCTTAATTACCCAACATGATGTCAGCCCCCATGGAGTATTGAGGATCAGCTGCCCAGTAGGATTTGCCCAAAATCATCTTAAGCCCGTGATCTCAGAGTATCTGCAGCGTTACCCCAATGTCAGTCTAGATTTAGACTTAAGTGATAAACGCACCGACGTCATCGCCGATGGCTACGACTTAGCGATTAGGGCGTCAGCACAGCTCGAAGAGTCTAGCCTCATCTGCCGTAAGATCTATAGCTGTAAAGCCTATACTGTGGCATCGAAAGAGTACATTTCACGCCACGGAAAGCCTCATCATCCCAGAGAGCTAGAGACCCATAACGGGATCTGTTACTCCAACCATAAACAGCCTAGCAAGTGGGACTATATAGACCATGACGGTAAGCATTTCACGGTTAATATTCGCCCGAAGATCCTCTGTAACAATGGTCACATGCAACTAAGCATGGCTTTGGCGGGCCACGGCATAACTCGCTTGCCGAGTTTCTACATGCAGGGAGCACTCGATAGCGATCAGCTTGAAATCTTATTTGACAAGTATCCCAGCGCCGACATCGATGTATTTGTGGTTTATCCAAGCCGCAAACATCTGTCCCCTAAAGTCAGAGCCTTTATTGATCTGGCTGCCGAGCGCTTATCAGCTAGCGATATAAAGGGAGGAGATAAATAGCTAGAAGTGTTAACCTTTATGGCTAATTTTTAAATGTATTACTTTAAAGTTAATTGCTGAGGAACTTATAATTAATCAGCCTTCTTCCCCCCATGGCAAAGTCACATTGAGCCAAGGCGCATTCTTTGGGGATCAAACAACTTAGGTGAATTGTGTGCTAAAGAAAATTCTTACAATGACCAGCTCAACCCAGATGTTAGTGGCCATGTTTGTCGGCTTTGGTGTCGGCCTGTTTTTCGGCGAATCCGTTAGCTGGATGGGTACCATTGGTACGAGTGTCATTCTATTGATGCAGATGACGGTACTGCCCTATATCGTGGTATCGCTGGTTGGTGGTATCGGCAAACTCCAAAAGAGTACTGCTAAGCTTATCTTCAGTCGCGCAGGCCTTATCATGTTACTGCTCTGGCTGTTAGCCATCGTCATGATCGCCTTAATGCCGCTCTCTTTCCCCATTATCGAATCAGCCTCCTTCTTTAGTACCAGCAGTATCGAGCCAGTTACCCCTATAGACTACTTTAAGCTATATATTCCCTCGAACCCTTTTGAGTCGATGGCCGATGGTTATGTACCAGCTATGGTCGTATTTAGTATCGCCATGGGACTAGCGCTGATTGGCATGCAGGGAGAAAATAAACAGCAAATACTGACCTTTATGCACACCAGCTCTGAGATCTTCTCGCGCATCACTCAAGGCCTAGTCAAAATTCTCCCTATCGGTATTTTTGCCATGTCGGCCTCTGCTGCTGGTACCATGGGCGTAGATGAATTTGCCAGCATGCAGGTTTACCTGATCAGCTATTTTGTGCTGTGTTTACTGCTAACCTTCTGGGTGCTGCCGTGGATTGTCGCCTCGCTAACGCCGATCACTTTTGCCCAGGCGCTACGAATTTCAAAATCCAGCCTAGTCACCGCCTTTGCCACGGGTAACATCTTCATTGTCATCCCAGTGATTGTCGAAGAGTGTAAGCAGGTTATGCGCGAGCACGATGACCTCTGTGAAGACGGTGCCACCTTGATAGAGATTTTGGTACCGATCGCCTTTACCTTCCCCAATATAGGTAAGCTCACGGTTATCATGTTTGTCTATTTTGCCGGCTGGTTTAACGGCACCCCTGTGGATGTCGCCAGCATTCCCTCACTGTCGATAAGTGGCCTGTTAGCGCTATTTGGCAGCGTGTATGTGGCGATTCCCTTTATGCTGGACCTAGTTAAACTGCCCGCCGATCTGTTCCAACTGTTTGTGATGTCTGGCTTTATCACAGGCAAATTTAACTCCATCGCTGCGGTAATGAACCTGTTCGTACTCACCTTACTGACCGCTTCGCTATTTCAAAAATCACTCAAGCTACGTCCGCCACAGTTGCTCAAAATGGGGATAGGGATTGGTACCAGCGTATTGTTAACCTTGATTGTTTGCCGTGTCGGCATGGGAATGTTTATTCACAGCCCTGAGATCACCAGCGGCGTGATAGCCAATATGCAGGTGGCCGACAAAGTGCCGACCAAAGTTAATCGACAGTTCCCAGTGCTTGGACAAACACCGACGACACCGATCCGCGGCGTACAAGCCATCAGAGATGCTGGCACCCTCAGGGTCGGCTATATTCCCAGCAACGTGCCCTTTAGTTACTACAATAATGCAGGTAATCTCGTCGGCTTCGATACCGCAATGGCCACTAAACTTGCCGAAGACTTAAAGGTCAAAATCGAATTTATCCCCTTTAGAAAAGACCAGTTAGCCGCATCGCTGAAGGCCGGTTTCTTCGATATTGCCATGTCTGGCCTCGCCATGGATATCGAGCAGATGGACGCCCTTAGCTATGCCAATCCCATCCTCGAACTCAACCTTGCCATCGCAACTCGAGATCATCTGGTGAACGACTTTAAGAGCAACGAGAAAATTAAAGAGATGCGCAACATGACTATCGCCTATGTTGAGCATAGCGATGCGATTGAGGAGGCCAAGCTTTTCGCCCCTCATCTGAAGTTTGTAAAAATAGAGGGCTACAAAGACTTCTTTAGACAGAAGAAGCACAAATATGATGCCGTGGTCATTAGCGCCCAAGCTGGATCGGCTTGGACCCTGTTCTTCCCCGGTTACGGTATAGCCTTACTGGAAAATAATGCCCATTACCCAGTCGCCTATGCCGTGGCACAATCGAACCAGTCGCTGCTTAACTACATCAATAACTGGCAGCGCTTACGTAAGGTCGATGGTACTCAAGAAGGCATTTACGATTATTGGATGCTAGGCAAAGGCGCAGAAAAGGTGCAGCCGCGCTGGTCTGTCATCCGCGATGTACTGCACTGGGTGGATTAAGCTCCTAGTCGTTAAAACTGTGGCCTGATAACGTTTAAAAGCCCTTAATCTCTAGTAGGTTAAGGGCTTTCTATCTTAAGCTTTCGACTGCGGCGTTGGCGTTGACAGTCGGTTCACCTCGACATCAGTAAGGTAGCGCCAGTTACCCACAGTAACATCTAAGTTTAAATCACCAATCTGCTCTCGGTGTAAGCCGTTAACGCGATTGCCTACCGCAGCAAACATGCGCTTCACCTGATGATATTTGCCCTCGGTAATGGTGAGTAACACCTCTTTTTCAGTCACCACTTTAAGTATTGCAGGCAAGGTAAGTGCTTGCTCATTCTGTAGTTGCAGGCCATGCTTAAACCGTGCAATCATATCAGCCGCCTCATCCCCTCCAATCGGATCTCTTAGGGTGACGCGGTAGGTTTTTTCACACTGCTTATCGGGGCGAATAATATCAAATGACCAGCGGCCATCGTCGGTCAACAGAACAAGCCCCGTGGTATCGGCATCGAGTCGCCCAACAATATGCAGGTCCTCCACTCTTTCAATATCGATACAGCGAAACAGGCTTGGGTAATCGCCATCGACATTGGAGCTAAGGGTATGGATTGGTTTGTGTAACATAATATAGCGTGAAGGCCTTGCGACTAACCGCAGCCCTCGGTAGAGCACCTCATTGCTTTCATGTACCTGAAAGCGCACATCAGTTACCACCCCGCCGTTAACGCTAATCTCACCGCGATCGATGCACTCACTCGCCTGATGACGGTTAAGCTCGGTACTCTTACAGATAAATTTATCTAAACGCATATCTCATTTTAATCGCTTTCCGCTATAGCTGAATTATCGCAAGTGGCAGAAATTGCACAAGCTCTCATTTAAAAATGCCCGCATTCTTAGAGGTTCAGCTGTTAAGCGAGCACGATTTCAGGCACAATACCCGGCTAAGAAAAGGCATAAAAAAGCCTATTTACTTTGTCGTAAACGCTTAGGAACCCACAATGACGCAGATCACCCTACTTACCCCTGACGATTGGCACTTACATTTTCGCGATGGCGATATGTTACAAGAAACCGTTCCTGCAACGGCGCGCCTGTTCCAACGTGCGATTGTGATGCCTAACCTTTTACCACCTGTTACCGATGCGAAGATGGTAACTGAGTATCGTGAGCGTATTTTGGCGGCGCGACCAGCGGGTTCGACTTTTGAACCGCTAATGACTATCTTCTTGACCAACAACACCACAGAGCAAGACATCATCGATGCCAAAGCTGCTGGCGTTGTGGCAGCAAAGCTATATCCAGCAGGTGCGACAACTAACTCAGATGCAGCAGTCAAAGCCCTCGACGCGCTATTCCCTGTATTTGAAGCGATGGCTAAGCACGGTATGTTGCTACTGGTTCACGGTGAAGTGACCGAATCACATATTGATATTTTCGACCGCGAAGCCATGTTCATCGAGCGCTACCTAGCACGTATCGTAGCTTCGTTCCCAACTCTTAAAGTGGTATTTGAACACATCACCACTAAAGACGCGGCTGACTTTGTGATGTCAGCAGCCGATAATGTGGCGGCGACTATCACTCCACAGCACCTACTGCTTAACCGTAATGATTTACTCGTTGGCGGCGTTCGCCCACATAACTTCTGTCTGCCCGTGCTTAAGCGCAGTACCCACCAAGAAGCGCTTCGCGCTGTGGTCGCAACGGGTTCAAGTAAGTTTTTCTTAGGCACCGACTCAGCGCCACACGAGAAACACCGTAAAGAATCGGCTTGTGGCTGCGCTGGTTGTTATAGCGCTTGGAGTGCACTAGAGCTGTATGCTCAGGTCTTTGATGACTTAGGTGCGCTAGATAAGCTTGAAGGCTTTGCCAGTAAGCATGGCCCTGATTTTTACGGCCTGCCGCGCAACACAAGTACAGTTACCTTAGTAAAAGAGAAGTGGACTGTACCAAGCGAGATAATCTTGCCAAACGGTAACCCTATTGTGCCGTTCTTCGCCGGTGAAGAGGTTAACTGGAAAGTAAAAAACGCTTAAGCCTTTAAGCTAAAAAATAAGAAGCCCGCTAATGCGGGCTTCTTTTATGGGAAATTGCAAAGCTATTCACGCCCTAGAGCCTCACCTAATGGCTCAAAGTAGTTAATCAACGCATTGAAGATCTGCGCTCTGTGTTCAAAGGTCGGGTAGCCACCCGCATCAAACAGGGGCGAGGTTAAGGTCTCGTCCACAAGGTAGGGGTTAGTGATCTCCGGGTAAGACTCGATGCAGGACTCAAACGCCCGCGCCATCAGCTCGGTTGGCCGCGAAAAATACTGAGTACCATATTGCTTATCCAGTGCAATGGCGCGGCTAACATAATCATGTCCCTCATCACCATTCTCATTGAGCATACTCACCTCAAAGACACGCTCTAAACGCTGATTAAGAGGATGCTTAATTGGTTTAACATCGGCAAGCCAGCTGTGGCTGGCAAACGAGATCCCGTTAGGCGAAGTATGAAAAGATTTAGATGCAATATAGTGATCAAACGCGTGCCAAAACTCATGTGCCAATGCGCCCGCTCCGGCATTTTTAGCCAGTGCAAGCTCACGCCGCTGCGGAGCATAATGGGCTTGCACGCCTTTTTGGCCGCCACTGCCAAAGGCAAGGTTTAAGGTTTCCCTTAACCCCAGTGCCTTGGGGGGCAGTTTTAAGATAAAAGCCAAGTCAGCTAGCGAGTCAAAAATCAGATTAGCAGCCTTATCGCGCTCCTCATCCTCGACCCACTTACCCAAGCGAATATGACCTAGGCCAAATACCTGTTTAATATCGACAAAAGTCACCTGCTCGTCGAAGCGGTAATCGGGGCCAATGCGGCGATAGGACTTAGACTTTAACACTGATCCTTCCTACAAACTTTGCGGTTGATTAGATTAGTTATTCTTACGAAGCTTGCGCTGATTTGCGCCACTTTAAAGGCGAAACACCTAGGACTTGCTTAAAGGCTTTACTAAAAGCGCTTACATCGCTGTAGCCTAACACTTCCGACAACAAGGTGATATCGAGCTGACTTGATTGTAAATGCCAACAAGCTGTGCTCATCCTTACATCGGCTAATAATTGTTTAAAGGTTAAATCTTGCCTTGCTAAACGCCGCTGTAAGGTTCGACGATTCATATTGAGCATAGTCGCTACTTGGTCAATATTGGCATCGTGTAGCCCCATGGTTTGCAATATTAAAGTCTTAACCTTACGTTCGATATCGTCGCCAAACTGGCTGATTAACTGTTCTAAATAGAATTTAACCTGTTGCTTGTCTTGATAAGAGTTAGGCAACAATGGCTGTTCAAGATAACTAGAATCTAAAATTAGTCGATCGTTTTCTTGGTTAAATACCACTGGGCATTCAAAATATTTACGATAAACGCTGCTATCAGAAATCTGGGCGTGGGCAAACTCTAGTCTCTCTACCTGCAGAGGCTGGCCAATCAAGGTTTTAACTAGACCTGCACACACTCCAAACGACAGCTCTTTATACTGCTTCGCATGACTAATATCTTGATAAATCTGATAGCGCTCAATAAATATTGACTGTTCAAATTCTCTCAGCATCCAATACTCACCATGACTATGCAGCATCATATAGCGCTGAGCATTAACCAGCGCCTCGCGCACGGTATGGCTTGCCTGAATAATTAGCCCTACCGAGCCCAACATCTCAAGCCCCTGCTTTGCAGCCAAACGCAGGCCAAAGTCTTGGCAATTAAGCTCGTTAGATGCCAACTCCAATAAGTTAATCATGCTGGCAAAGGCGATCATATTGTCTGGGTTACTGAGATCCCGTGGTAGCAACTCGCATTGCAATAACAAGTTATGAGTATCGCCACCAAGTTCGCTAACCAAAGAGCTAAAGCCCGATAGTGATGCACTACGAATTAAGTAATCTTGTTTCATCTATGCCCTCTCGCCTAGCTAACAACACCTTAACCACCATCAACGTTAGCGATGTTTAGATAATCGCCAATTTGTCACCAAATGACAAGAATGAAAATTAGACAAGCCTTAACCTAAAAATGTCGAATCGATAAACATAATAAAAACGATTAACAACATTGAGGGGAGTTTCTATGTCTGCATACGATACCATTATTAAAGGAGGCCGATACTTTGACGGCACGGGCGCGGCATCGTCGATTCAAAATGTCGCTATCAAAAATGGCAAAATAGTAAAAGTCTCAAGCCAAGCCTTAGATGAAACTGGTTGTAATCACATTATTGATGCTCAACAGAAGTGGGTAATGCCGGGATTTATCGACACTCATACTCATTATGATGCCGAGCTAATTGTTAGCCCTAGCCTTTCAGAGTCTGTACGCCATGGCGTAACAACGGTACTTGTTGGCAGCTGCTCATTAAGCATGATCTGCAGTGAATATGAAGATGCCTCTGATATTTTTACCAGAGTAGAAACTGTGCCTCGAGAGAAAGTCCTCCCCATTTTAAAGCAACATAAAACATGGAGTACGCCTAAGCAGTGGGTCGAGTTTGCGCAGCAACATCCTCTAGGGCCTAACGTTGTCAGTATGCTTGGCCACAGTGATTTACGTGTTGGTGTAATGGGCTTAAGCCGCGCAACTGATCTAAACGTCACTCCCACCGAAATGGAAATGCGCAAAATGGAAAGCTTGCTTAAAGAGTCTCTCGATGTCGGCTTTTTAGGCTTATCGACCATGTGCCTAAAGTGGGACAAAATTGATGGCGACCGCGAATGGTCAAAAAGCTTACCGAGCACCTACGCTAAGTGGAAAGAAGTATCACGCCTAAACAACTTAGTTCGCGAGTACGACCGCGTGCATCAAGGTGCACCGAATGCGGCGGCAATACTACAAATAAACCAATATATGCGCGAATGTATGGGCATTTTTAAAAAGCGCCTAAAAACCACTTTGATTAGCCGTATGGATTTAAAAGGCAGTGTCTACTTGAGCAAAATCACCAATCTTGCCGCTAGAGTGACCAACTTCTTTAATGGCGACTTTCGCTGGCAAGTACTACCAACTCCATTTACCGTGTATGCCGATGGTATTGATGTGGTGTTTTTTGAAGAGTTTGGTGCTGGTGAACTGGCGCTAGACTTAAAAGATAAAATAGCTCGCAATGAACTTTTAAAAGATGAAACCTACCGCCGTGACTTTAGGAAGTTTTACGGCGAAAAGCTCAGTCCCCGCGTATGGCAGCGCGACTTTGGTGATGCCATTATCCTTGAATGCCCAGATCAATCTATCGTGGGTAAAAACTTCGCTGATGTTGCTGAGAGTAAACAGATCCATGTTGTCGATTTATTCCTCGATTTAGTAGTGCAATACGGCACAGATCTGCGCTGGTACACCACGGTAGCTAACCACCGCAAGCACGTTCTAAAGAACATGGTTAAAGACAAAAAGTCTTTAATCACCTTCAGCGATGCCGGTGCGCATATCCGCAATATGGCTTTTTATAACTTGCCGTTACGCATGCTAAAACTGGTCAATGAAAGCATTAATGAAAGCCAAAGTCAGCAAGCTAAAAATAGCCAGGCAATCATGACAATGGAACAGGCAGTGTTCCGCATGACTGGCGATCAGGCGCAGTGGTTCAATATTGATGCAGGCCGAATTCGTGTTGGCGACAGAGCCGATATCGTGGTGCTAAATCCTGCCAAATTTGATCAAAACCTCGAACAAGTAAGCTGGGCTGAAATGGAAAACTTTGGCTTACAGCGCCTTGTTAATCGGAACCCAGGGCTAATAGAGCAAGTATTTATCAACGGTAATCTCGCATGTGAGCATGATCAAATAACCCCCGAACTTGGTAAGAGTATGGACTTCGGAACTTATATTCCGGCGCACTAGCTTGGTCATTTTTAGAAAGGTTAATGCACTCAGCAATGAGTAAATCTATTAATAATAGGGATGTTTAAGATGATAAAAAAAATAAATAATTTAGTTATAGGGCTCTGTTTAGCCCTTGTTTCAATAAGTGGTTATGCCGCCAATAAACCTAATATTGTCGTGATATTTGGTGATGACATCGGCTACGGTAACCTCTCGGCATACAACAACGGCATGCTTGGCTATCAAACACCTAATATCGACAGCATTGCCAATGAGGGAGCAATGTTAACGTCCTATTATGCTGAGCAATCCTGTACCGCTGGACGCTCAGTATTTATTACCGGACAAATGCCGGTGCGCACAGGCTTAAGCAAAGTGGGATTACCCGGTGCTAGCCAAGGCATACAGCCACAAGATATAACCTTGGCCCAAACCCTAAAAGATCTCGGTTACGCAACTGGTCAATTTGGCAAAAATCACTTAGGTGATCGCGATGACATGCTGCCCACTAAGCATGGTTTTGATGAGTTTATGGGTAATCTTTACCACCTTAATGCCGAAGAAGAACCAGAAAATGCTGATTATCCAAAGTCTGCAGCATTTAAACAGCGCTTTGGTCCGCGAGGCGTGATTCGCTCTTATGCCGACGGTAAAATAGAGGATACAGGGCCACTCACCAGCAAACGTATGGAAACCGTTGATGATGAAACCTTAGCGGCAGCCAACGACTTTATCAGCCGACAGGCTGATAAAAACAAGCCATTTTTCTTGTGGTATAACACCACTCGCATGCACAACTACACCCATGTCAGTGATAAAAACTCTGGCGTTACTGGCTTAGGGGATTACGCCGATGGCATGATTGAGCACGATAACCATATCGGCCAATTACTAGCAAAACTCAAACAACTTAATATTGAAGACAATACAGTGGTGATTTACACCACAGACAACGGCCCAATGAACGCCACTTGGCCAGATGCTGCCACCAGCCCCTTTAGAGGCGAGAAAAATACTGGCTGGGAGGGTGGTTTTAGAGTCCCAGCATTTATCAAATGGCCTAATCATATTAAACCCAACTCTAAATTTAATGGCATTGTCTCCTCAGCCGATTGGTTTCCCACATTAATGAGCATTGCAGGCAATAACGACATAAAAAACCAATTACTTTCGGGCTATAAAGCCAGTAATGGCAAGCAATACCGCAACCATTTAGACGGATATAATATGGTGGATTACCTAAGCCAAAAAACCAAGGAAAGCCCACGTAAACAGTTTTTCTATTGGTCTGATGATGGTGAACTGCTTGCCATGCGTGATGGTCGTTGGAAGTTTCATTTTAAAAGCCAAGAAAACAAAGGCATTGCTGTTTGGACTCAACCACAAAAAACCTTAAGAGTGCCTAAATTATTTGATTTAACTATCGACCCTTATGAGAAAGGCGATCAAGGTTTTGGATATGATGATTGGTGGTATAAGCGCGCGTTTGTGGCGATCCCCGCGCAAATTAAAGTCAAGCAGATGTTGGCGACCTTCAAAGAGTTTCCACCAAGACAAGTCCCTGGCAGCTTTACCGTTGATATTGATATGCAAGACTTGGTAAATATCTCTAAGCAAGCTAAGTAAGCTTTGGCCTATCACTGATAACACCATCATTAGGCTAGCGGTTTAGACACCCTAGCCTATTGCTGCTAATAGGCGGTATAATTGCAGCAATTAGTTTCAAACAGATTAGGCCTTATCATGGCGCGCACCGCAGCAGCATTACACATATTAGTTAAGCACCAAACACTGGCTGAAGATATCATCAAGCAGCTCAATAAAGGCGCGAAATTTGACGTTCTTGCCAAGAAACACTCAACCTGCCCATCGGGCAAAAAAGGCGGTAGCTTAGGCGAGTTTAAAAAAGGCCAAATGGTACCGCAGTTCGATAAGGTTTGTTTTACTGGTGAGTTAATCACTCCGCATTTAGTAAAAACTAAGTTCGGTTGGCATGTGGTAAAGATCCTTTATAGAACCTAGATCCCTAGGACGCTGCGCTTTAATGAAGGCTTGAGATCCTAGGACACTACGCTTCGAGGGCGGGCTTCGCCCTGCTAGGAAAATCAAAAGCAAAAAGCACCACCATTGCCGCTTATTTGCTTTAGAAGAAGAGGCTAGATCCTAGGACGCTTCGCTGCGAGAACGGGCTTCGCCCTGCTAGGAAAATCAAAAACGTGACGGGCTAAAGCCCGACCTACAACAATCACCGCTTCTCCCTGCTTTTAACTGGCTCTTTCCGTCTCGGCTTTAATCGTCTTTGCTCTTCCTATGACCTGCTTTTCCTAGAACCTAGGACCTTTCTTTTCCCATCTTTTCCGTGAGTGACACAGTCACGTTCGCAAGGCCGCAGGCCGTTCGGCTTTTACCGTCTTAGCTCTTCCTATGACCTGCTTTTCCTAAAATCTAGCACCTATCTTTTAAGCTGATAAAGATTGCCACTATCGGTACTAAAATAGATATCCCCTTGTGGCGACACTTCAATGTCTCGAATGCGCTCGCCTAGCTTAGCCATTATGCGCTGCTCTGCAACCGCTTTGCCTGCCTCATTGATGGTCACCACATTTATATGGGTCAACTTTAATGCGCCAGCAAGCAACTTGCCATTTAGCTCGGGGAATTTATCACCGCGATACAGCACTAAACTGCCTGGGGCAATGGATGGCACATACACTTTCACGGGAGGCTCAACACCTTCTTTTAATTTGCCCTCGCCTACGCTTAGTGGCCCCCAGTACTCTTTACCGTGAGAGGTAACAGGCCAGCCATAATTAGCACCACGCTTAATAAGATTAATTTCGTCGCCGCCGCGAGGGCCATGTTCGATTGACCACAGTTTTTGTGTTGGCCTATCGTAAACCAAACCTTGAGGATTACGGTGACCATAGCTCCAGATCTCATCTAGCACCGCCTTATCAGTAACAAATGGATTGTCAGAAGGAGTACTACCATCAGGATTAAGGCGTAAAATTGTTCCAGCATGGGTAAGTGTATCTTGACCATTGTCGCGTACACCACGGTCGCCGATAGAAAAATAAACATGCTTATCATCAAATGCAATTCGGCTACCAAAGTGCCTGCCGGTGTCGGAGCGAGAGGTGCTAACAAACAGATCTTGCCAATCAGTTAGCTTGCCATTTTGATAAGTGGCTTTAGCCAGCGTAGTCGCGCCCTCGCCCTCAATATCTTTGCTATAAGTAAGGTAAAGAGTGTTGGCAGCAAACGGCGATACGGCAATATCGAGTAAACCGCCTTGCCCTTGAGCCCAAACATTGTTGGGTTTAGCAATCACTTGCTGGCTACCGGTTTTAAGATTCACTTGCTTGAGCAATCCAGCTCTTTCACTGACCAACATGGTATTGTCATCAATATAGGCCAGCCCCCAAGGCATATTGAGTCCACTTGCCACCTTGACCGCTTCCATTGCCTGAACATTACTCACTGCCAATAAGGTAAACATCAGCACGCTTATTCTTTGGATTATTTTTATCGACATACCTGTCCTCATGTTCAATTAAGCTCTAGGTTATAAAGCCAGCATAAAGCAGTCTATTTAAGATTCAAACCAATCATTTTCTGCTTTCCTAATACTAAGCTTTGCTATTCCTGTGACGGGCTAAAGCCCGACCTACAAAGCCGAGTTTCGGCTAGTTTCACCGTCTTAGCTTGTATCATCTCTGCTCTAATCGTCTTAGAGCTAACCGCCATAGATAAAAAAACGCCTTGCTACATAGGCAGCAAGGCGTTTCATCTCTATAGGTATCCGTTAGTGATAAACGATATTAGCGAATTGCCGAGATCAGGTAATCGATAACCGCTGTTTCAGGTGTCGACTTATGCTTAAGCTCAAATAGCGGCACCGGACGTTCTAACATATTACGCTCAACCATTTCGTTTAAAATTGGTAAGTCGAGAGTGCCCGCCTTACCTGCTAATAAATTATCTAGCGATGTGGTTTTACTTAAGTTAACGATATCTCTAAAGCCCTTGAGATAGAGGAAGTCTTTAGTTAAACCGCCGCCGCGATAAACGCGAGTGGTTAAGGTAAAGGCTTGCTCCGTGGTTTGGCCGTATTCACGCTTAAGGGTTTCGAAAGTCATCGAGAAGTCACGCTGCTCTAGCATCAAGTTCACCGCAATTACCCGCAGCGCCAAAATCTTTAGACGATTAAGGGTTAAGTTGCCCGAGCAATACTCACTATAGATTGCCACACCTTCTTGAGTGTGGGTGTTACCCACTAAACCGAGTGACAAAACTCTTAGCTTTTGGCGGCGAGCGTTAACAGTGGTGAGCATATGCACCCCCAGCTCATGGTAGGCAAAGGCGACTAATTCTTTGCTGGTAAACATGGCATCTTTGTTGATTAATAAGCTACCGCGCTCATTGTTTACCATCGCCTTCGCGACAATACGTGTCGATTTTTCAACCTTACACTTAAGGCCCCACTCATCGGCCTGCTTTTGGAATGACTTCACCGCATAAGCAGAATCATAAATCGCTTCGTCGTCATCCCCCTCAATATCTGGTGCTCGCAACAAAAACTCGGCATTGGCGATATCTTCTTTATCTGGCTGGCCGTAGTATTTAAGCGAGTTATAGACAAATTCGTCTGTGCCAATTGAGCATAAAAGATCAATCTTGGTCGCCAAATTATCAATCACATGGCGATACAGCAGCTGAATATCTGCATCCATAATATTGGCCACAGGCAGCTTATATAACTGCTCGCGGAACTGATATGGATTAAGGTTTAGTTGCTTGTAGCTAAACTCTGGCGCTGCAGCACCTTTACGCGCTAAGAACTTTTTACGCTCACTGGCAATATTGATCGGGTTGATATATTTCAGTGTGGCAACGTTGCTGGCAAGCTTAAATAGGCTCTTATCCAGCGACAGTATTTCAGGTGATAAGGTTGACGATAGCAGGTCAACATTTCTTACCGACTTACGTTTACCAAAACGGCGCATAAAGTATGCCGCAGTCTCAGAGATCGCTTGCTTTACACCCGCCTTAAGCTCTTCTAAAACCAAAGGATACAACTCGCCCGTAGTTTCATCCATGAAGACTTTTTTCACTTCAAGTGGTAACACTAGCGTGTGGTCAAAGTTCGCGTTCACATGGGCAATAAGATAACCACGCCCCTGAAAGACTTCGTCTCTTGCGGCGCGTACATCAAGGTTTGGTAGCTCAATCTTGCTTAACTGCTTCTCAAAATTCTGGCAAGTCGTGCCCCAACGTTCGATATCTATCTGGCTGGTACCAATATTAAAGGTCGGTGTATCGCCTTCAAGTTTCTGGTAGTTATACGAGTGTACGTCAAATACGATGCTGTTTTTAAATTGCTTTTCTAAACGTGCAACCAGTGCGCTTAGTACATTATAGAAAGACTGATGCTTAGCATGGCTTTCATTACGCTGCTTAATGGTTAATGGTTTTTGCCAAGCAGTCTTATAATTGGTTGAATGGGACTTTGGACGGTTCAAATCATATTCAAAACGTGAGTCATTACCAATCAACACGATCGGAAAAGATGACAACATATCTGCCGTATAGGGCGCCTCTGCGTATAGACGCTCTTCGGCCGTTAATCGACAATTGTTTTCCAGCTCGTCACGTAAATTGTGGCCGTTATGGATAGCGGTACACACAAACGGAGAATATTCATCAATCTTTACCGTAAATGAACCCGCTTCTACTTCACCATGGAAGCATTCACCTTTATTAATTAACGCTATACACTCTTTTTCAGATAACCTGAGCATCTTCAATCGCCTTTCTAAATTCAGTCTTTCTTGTGCTCAACGCTTCTTTAGCATCGATAACACTTTCAATAAAATCAATAACTTTTCTCTGAAGCTTAACGTTATTTAACTTGTTAATACGCATGATGCCACCTGGGGCTTGTACGTTCACTTCGATCAACTTTCCGTTGATAACGTCTATGCCAACAAAGAACAAGCCATCACGCACAAGCTTAGGCCCTATTTGCTTACATAGGGCTTTTTCTCTCTTGGTCAGCACATGCTTAACTACACTACCACCAGCGTGAATGTTCGAGCGGACCTCGCCCGGTGCGGGCACTCGTTTCATGGCGCCAATCGGCTCGCCATTTAACATGAGAATACGTATATCCCCCTCATCGGCTCCTTCGACATATTCTTGCAAAATCACGTAGTTGGCACCCTTGCCACTGTTGATGTAAAACTGCAACAGCGAGTGGAAACTCTTCTGCGCCGCTTTCTCGACAAGAATAACGCCCTGACCACCGAAACCGTCTAAGGGTTTCATGATCATCTTATCGGTCTTAGACTCACGCAGTACCTGCTCTAAATACTCGGGTGTCTTAGATACATGGGTGACCGGAATGAAGGTATTATCAGGATCATCAAATGAGGCGGTGTACAGCTTGTTATTGGCGATCCGCAGTCCATCGATATCGTTCATGATGAACACTTGGTCGCGTACCGAATCGAGGAAGTTGAGTGCGATCGGATCGAGCGGTGGGCTCGCGCGCATAAAGATGCTGTCAAATCCTGCTAACGGCAACTGCACCTTTTTAAACTCAGCCCTCTTATAGAAAGAGACGATGTTATTTGGCGTAGGAAGCTCTTTATTGAATACTTGGCAAAACGCACTCGCTTCAGAGTCACGCATGGTTAAATTACTTGTAGTCGCAAGCGCAACGGTATGCCCCCTAACAACACACTCATGGATTAACCTCAGCGTGGTGTCGGTTTCAGGCACGATAGTAGACCATGGGTACATCAAAAATAGAATATTCATAGGGATCTCTTTAAAAAACGGAATGCTCTAAAGATCTTGGGCCAGGTGGTGGCTTGGGGAGGTGTAGAGTATTCAAAATAAACAACACAATGACTTAGGTAACACGACCTAAACCGTACTATGGCATCTATCTATCAATACAAGTTGTACTAGATATGGTGGCGCTAATTTACACCAAATTTTGCAATTGGAATATAAAAATATACCCACAAAATAAAATAAACTCATTCACTAATTACACAACTAGCCGACAAGCCGAAAGCCCCGCAGCATGACCTTTCAAGGCTTTTTCATTATCCATAAACTTGTGCTGAAAACCGGACGGTTTTGAATAACTATTAGCTGAATAACGGTACAACCGCTTTTGAAGTTGCAGAGCTATGCTCAAAGGCAAAAAACTCCCGGTACAGCCAATAGATACAACCTAATGTATAAGCCTATCCACCCACTCTCCCCCAAAACTCGGGGAGATAATGAGGGCTAGAGCTACATCACAACCGATTTATGACTATGCTTTAACTAGTTCATTTATCAGCCCTATAAAAAAGGAAGGGGTAATCCGATGAAGCCAGTCGTTGCCGATAATAAGCCGATAAAAGTTAATCTAACCCAAGGAAAAGATTATTATTTCTGTCGCTGCGGACGTTCTAAGAGTCAACCGTTTTGTGATGGCTCCCACAACGGAACCGAATTTAAGCCTCTGGCTTTTAAGGCTGATAAAACCGAAGAGGCTTATCTTTGTCAGTGCAAACACACGGCTAACGCTCCCTTTTGCGATGGCTCACATAAACAGTTTTCTCAGGCTGATGTGGGTAAACAAGGCTCTGGAGTCATTCAAGCCGTTAATGCGGCTCCCATCGCTCAGAATACAGCCATAGAGCCCACCCTTGAGTATATCCACCTATTGGCGCGAGAAGGTTTATCTAAAGTGGGTCACCACGGACCCATGACATCCATGGGAGTGCCCCGTAATGAGCTTCCTCACTGGGATGACCTGCAGCTAATGGTAGCGCAAATGGCAACCAAGCCGCTCATGGAAGATGCTGAGGTTGCAACAGAGTTAATCATAGGACCCCAGGCAAGAAAACCGCTCAAGCTGGCGATCCCGCTACTGGTCTCCGATATGAGTTTTGGTGCACTCTCGGAAGAAGCTAAAATCGCACTCGCTCGCGGCGCTGAACTAGCTGGAACCGGGATCTGCTCTGGTGAGGGCGGCATGTTAAGCGAGGAGCAAGCTGAAAACTCACGCTATTTCTATGAGCTGGCTAGTGCCCAATTTGGTTATCAAGAGGAGCTACTGCATAAGGTACAAAGTTTTCACTTTAAGGGGGGACAGGGAGCCAAAACCGGCACAGGTGGCCATCTACCAGCGAGTAAAAATATTGGCAAAATCTCTCAAGTCAGAGGGCTAGCAGAGGGCACTGATGCCATCTCCCCCCCCACCTTTATTGATCTTAAAAGCTGTGCCGACTTCAAGCGCTTTGCCGATAGAGTCAGAGAGATCTCAGGCGGGATCCCAATAGGCTTTAAGCTCAGTGCCAATCATATTGAGCAAGATATTCAATTCGCACTCGATGCCAGTGCCGATTATATAATCCTAGATGGTCGAGGTGGCGGTACGGGCGCTGCACCGGAGATTTTTCGCGATCATATCAGCGTACCGACAATTCCGGCACTCGCCAGAGCAAGACGGTACCTCGATCAACAAGGTGTAAGCGGCCAAGTAACCTTAATCATTACTGGCGGAATACGTACACCCATTGATTTTATAAAGGCACTAGCCTTAGGCGCCGACGGCGTGGCGGTATCGAACAGCGCCATGCAGTCTATCGGCTGTGTTGCTGCAAGAATGTGTAATACCAATAACTGCCCTGCCGGGATCGCTACCCAAAATCCCGACTTGCGCCGCCGTCTCGATATTGATAAATCCGCTAAGCAATTACGCAACTTTTTCCAGGCCTCAACCGAGTTGATGCAACTGATGGCAAGAGCCTGCGGCCATGACTCTCTCAGTCAATTTAATAGAGAGGACTTAGCCACTTGGCACCGAGAGATGGCGCGCCTTAGTGGCGTAAAATACTCAGGCTTTATGGAGCCCTAGCTTCATAACCACTTAGTTTATATAGGCTTAGTGATATAGGAGCATAGCTTTATATGAACTTAGCTTTATAGAGACTTTGCTAGATAAGCTGCGGAGATTAAAGAGAGCAATATTAAGACGACAATGCTAAAGAGATTGCTCAATGCCATTCATAAATGCCTTATCGGCTAAGGCGAGCATAGCGAGATCCTCTTTGGTATCGCCGTACGCGTAGATCTGGCTATAGCGGCTTAAATCAAATTCCTGCGACACCTTATAAGCCTTAGCCTCACAGCTACAATCTCCGCCGCTGTAGTGACCGCTATAGCGCCTACCGTCAACAGCCATCTCGCTACAGATGAGTGCTATGCCCATCGTCTTGCACCAAGGCTTAAGATAAAGATCAAGCGAAGCCGAGACCAGCACAACGGTCGCCCCATCGGCTTGGTGCAGCCTTAAGGTTTGCAGCATGTCGGCCCTTAAGCTTGAGGGAATAACTCGGTGAGCATAGGCCTCACCTAAGGCGCTAACCTTATGTTCACAGCGCCCCGCAAAGGCAAAGAAGCTAACAAATGGTCTTAATTTTCGCGCTGGGATCAGCCCCAGTTTATAAAGCAGATATAGCGGCGACATAAACACCACGCCGAGCAACAACCGAAGTGGCGTTGCCGAATAGATAATAAATTTGGTAAACATATCGTGATGGGTCAAGGTGCCATCAAAGTCGAACAAGACTAGCTTCAAGCCGCTCTCCTAAGCTGTCGATACAATAGCGAACTATTCTACCAGCTTTTAGGCAATCTCCTCTTCGATAATATCCACCAGCTTAAGTTGCTCGTCATGACCAAAGGCGGTTTTCTCGGCGTTAGAGACCATAAATACATTCTCGGTACACTCACCTAGGGTACTTATCTTGGCTGAATGAATAATCAGATTGCGCTCAGACAATAAGTTACAGATCTGCTCTAGATAGATGGGATCATCTAGGCTGTTAACCTTGAGTAAGGCGCGGTTCTTCTTGGTCGTATGTAGCACAGTGACCACAGGAGGGCTATCGAAATTCTTTAACGCTCTTGGTGTCATCAACTTTCTCGGTCTTTCTCGCCGCTCAATTGCACGGAAAATGCGTTTGATGATCTGCTCGATTCGTGGCTCATCATCAATGGGTTCATCCCTATGATCCAGCACCTTGATGATCTCTAACACACGGCCGTCTTTAGTCTGCATCATCTGTGCATCTTTCACTTTAAGCTTTGAACTAGCTAAGGTCTTAAACAGATCCACAAACAGCTTGGCTCTATCTTGGGTATAGACAAAGAGACTGGTAAAGCCATGATCACTGTTCTGGCCGGCAAACACTCGGGTAGTCCCTGACTCGGTGGTGAGAATATGCTGAGTGATCTCAACGATATCGGCCACCGAATTACTACTAAAGAAGTTGTTGGGTAAGGTATGCCAAAAGGCGGCTAAGCGTGCTTCATCTACCCCTTGTTGAATCAATAGAGGCTTGGCATCCGCCTGATTCTCACGAATAACGGTACGCACCTCAAAAATATTTTCAATCCCCTGCTTTAACGCATCACGAATCGCCATATACAAGAGCGTCAATTGGCTCTCCTGCCAATCGTTCCAGTAACTCTCGTTAGTTGCCATCATATCGGCAATGGTAAATAGAAACAGCGCATTGAGCTTGTCTTGTGAGCCTACGCTTTTAGCAAGATGTTTAATCACATCCGGCTCACTGATATCTTGGGTCTGAATAGCACTGATCAGCAGGTTCTGGTTGGCGACTAACCAGTAGATAAGCGAAGTAGTTGAGCCTTTCAGCAGATGCTCTTCCGCTAACTCTTTTGCCTGAATGGCGCTCAATTCACTGTTTTCTATGGTCTGTTTACCTGACAGATGATGACACAGGGTTGCAAACACGAGTGCAAAACGGTTACTGATATTTTGGTAAAGCGTATAGGTAAGGCTGTTCTTCTTGTTTAGGGCAAAACTATCAATATATTGAATCGCCTTAAAGGTATGCTCATCCACGGTAAAGGCGTTATGCATATCAAACTGCATCTGCCCCTCGATGGCACGCCACTGGGAGCAATAGGCCGCTAACACGCCGTATCTATGCATCAAGCCCAAACACTTTCGCAAACCTTTTGGATGGGACAAGATAGCTAAAAACTCCTCTCTGCAGCCCTGATAATCTTGCAGTTCGCCGAGTAAACCGCGCCGAGTCTGCCTAAGCAGCCGCAGTGTTTGCGGCGCAATGCCTTCAATATTGTCATTCTCGGCAAGTAACTTAAACATCCGCATAACCTGACGCTTATCGATAAAGGCTTGGGTAAACTTCACCTCAATGAGCCCATTACAAACACTGAAATACTTATCGATAGCGTCTAGATTGCTGCGCTCGGTGTCATTTAAGGTATCGAGCTTAAAGGAGTCACAGATGATCTGATTTAACTCTCGCACTCGGGTCATCGCCCTAAATAACTGGCGCATCATACGCTCGATGGCGAGCTGGCTATTATCGCCTTGACCAAAATGCATAAATTCGGCGACTGCCGCCTGATGCTCAAACAGCAGCACATCTTGGGCAGACTGAGTCACGCAGTGAAGCGCCCATCTAACCCGACAGATAAAATCATAGGCTTCTAGCAGTTCATAGACTTCGTCCTGCTGTAGAAAGCCGATAGTCTTTAAGGCATTGGCATTGGCTAATGAAAAGTGCTTCTGTGCAATCCACATGATGGTGTGTACATCACGCAGACCACCGGGGTTGTTCTTCAAATTAGGTTCTAAATACAGCGCGGTATTCTGCGCTTTATTATGTCGTTGCAACTGCTCATCCATTTTTGCGTCGTAGAAGGACAGGCTGGTCCACAACTCATCTTGGTAAAGCTGCTCTTTAATGGATTGAGCGTGTTTCTTAGGGCCAACTAGACAGCGAATATCCAGCAGGTTTGTCGCTATGGTGATATCTGACTTTGCAGACTCTATCGATTCAGAAAGTGTTCTAACGGTTTGGCCTATGTCTAAACCAAAATCCCAGAGGCGGGTGAGGAAGAGGGATAATTGTTCTTGCTGCTGCGGGGTTAACTCTTGTTCGATTATAATGGCTAAATCGATATCCGACCTAGGGTGCAGCGCCCTTCGACCGTATCCTCCCACCGCATTGAGCGATATAGATGTATTATGCAGGTGGTACATCTTCCATAGCGATACCAACATTTCGTCTATATGTTTCGCCCGTCTTTTCAGCAAAGACTGTACCGGCAGGGTTAAAAACTGCTCGTTAAGCCTTGCATCGAAGGTTTTTATATGGAGCTTTAACTCCGCAATGGAGTTCAGTTCCAATACATTAGACATAATAAGGGCTTTTCCTAATCGCTAAACAACAGGTTTATACTAGCTGACGACTCACTCATATTTAATGACTGCTGAGTAAACTTAGCCGTCTAAAAGGTGACTCGAACTGAAGCAACAACCTCAAAACAATAACAATTACAAGACTTTTTTTCAACAAACCACAAGGCAAACCCTGAGTAAAACCCCGAGGTAGCCCTGAGTTTAGCCCCCAAAAATAGGTTAGTTTCCAGCCAGAGCCCGTCCTTAAAAAGCACAAA
This sequence comes from Shewanella sp. MBTL60-007, assembly GCF_019654915.1. Taxonomy (GTDB): domain Bacteria; phylum Pseudomonadota; class Gammaproteobacteria; order Enterobacterales; family Shewanellaceae; genus Shewanella. The sequence continues at coordinate 84,107 of NZ_BPET01000009.1, forward strand.
AAACACACAACACAGGTAGCTAAAGCCATTGAATAAGCACTAATTAACAACGTTTACCCTTAGGTGCTAATAGAGTACTCTCTGGTAGCATGTACACCTATATACTGTAAATAGATTAGCGATAAGCTAAAGGTCGCCTCAATGAAACAAAAAATTGTATTGGTTAAGAGTTATTTTGCCAAGATTGAAACCGATAAGCGCGAAGAGATGTGGGCCGCGAAACCAAAAACATCAGACTTTGAATACTCCACCTGCAAGGTTGATAGCGACAGACTCAACGCTGACCTGCAACTGGCGATTGAAAAGTTAAACCTCGATGGCTACCGGGTGGTGCAGATAACACCTGTTACCTCTGGAGACTTTGCCTTTAAAGATCACTTCAGTGATCCCCATTTACTGGGTAACGGTGTCACCACCGAAGGTGGCTATGGCTATGGTTTTTCCTATACCGACAGCTTGATTATTCTAGCTGAACTTGTTGCCGTACCAGCACAACAGGGCCTTGATGAAGCGGATCCTGACGTTAGCGTTATGTCCTTTGAGACTAATTAAGTAACAAATAGGAAAAGCTGAGGCTGTTAGACATTTTGAAATAGTAACTCAATGGTAAAGGTAAGGATGATCTGATTAATCCGCATCGAAAATTCATCCTCTTTACTCCAATTGTATTCCGGCGTGATCGCGAAGAATAACCAATCCCTAGCAAAGTTCTGTCGGTAGGTAAAACTAACGCTAGCATTCTTAACGTAATGATAAGGCTCATCGACGCCATAAATACTCGCCTGATAGCTCAACGCCTGCTTGTTATTGATGTATTGATAGACTTTAAGGCTAGAGCCAAACTCCCAACCATTATCACGATTTTCATATTGCGCCACCGCGCTCCATCGACCCACAAATGTCTCATTAAACGCATGCTCAATATCAAACTCGGTCGACTCCCCTGTTACCTTCTTCTCTTGATAGAGCTTTTGAGTGAGTCGCGTCACTGTACTCTCAGAGAGAGGATAGGTGTAACGCCACCTCGCTTCAATCTTAGGCTTAAAATTCGCCTTAATATTGAAACTGACGCGATCTTTAGCGTACCAATCATATCTCAGGCCAATATCCCGCTCATTATTATCATCTGGTGATTTGATAAAGCCAAACGGATCATCCTCACCTGTCGAGTCTAAAATGATCTTTAAGCGTTTAGTCACACCGGGTAGATTTAGTCTGGCGTTGAGGTTGGCTCGATATTTAAAGCCCTCTTTCTCGTAATAAGCAAAGTCGTTATACCAACGCACAATCGTGCCGGCTCTAGCATCCTCTTCGACTCTCTCATCCACAAAAAAACTATCAAACCAGATTGCGGGTTGGCAGAATTTAGTGTTGATGTAGTCGAAGGCTTTATCTATCGCCCCCTCCATCTGTGACTGGCTATAACAAGGGTCTTCTTCAGGGGGCGGGTTAACTTCTACAGCCTTAGCTTCTACCGCTTTAGATTCTGTAGAGCGAGCATCAGCACCTGAGTACACTTCTGGCTCAGCTTCTGCCAACCTCACTTCTTTAAGGGCGCGCACTGAAGCTTGCCCACCATATGCTGGGGCAAGGTTTAAAGCTAAAACTGTAAATAACAACCACTTAGACGACAAAAAACGCACTCAGAATATAACATTAATATATCGGGATAGTATCACCCATTACATCGACTTTACATCTCAAGCGTCATTCATCTTGTGACTCATTAGCAGTAGACTTAGATAACCAGACAAGCTTAGGTAGTTGGGTCAGATCTAAGCAGTCTCCTAACTGGGCTATCGCACTGTGACTCGGCGCTAAGTTAGGATCTGCAGAAAGCTGTGCTAGCAATACTTTCTGCGCCTCAACCTCTCCATGCACTAATATCACCGGAGGAGAGTTGCTAAAGTGTCGATACCAATGCAATAACTCAGCTTGATCCGCATGGGCCGACAGGCCACCCACAGTATGCAACTTAGCTGCGACATTAACGCTTTGACCACTAATGGTTAAGCTTTTAGCGCCATCGACTAACAGTCGTCCGGGCGTACCCTGTGCCTGATAGCCACAAATAATCACGTCCGATAACGGGTTTGCTAAATTGTGTTCGAGATGACAGCGAATTCGGCCACCGTTACACATACCGCTACCCGCAATAACGATCAAGCCTTGGTGAATATGATTTAACTCCATCGACTCCTCAGTGGTATCGATAAAGTCGACATTCGACAGCAGTGGATGCTTGCCCGGTGACATACGGGTAAAACGCTTAAAATCTTCATCCATTAGGCTGTAGTTTTTTACATAGATCTGTGTCGCCCGAATCGCCATCGGGCTATCGAGGCAAATCCTCCAGCGAGAAAGATCCCAATCTTTGGCGTGAAGGTGAAACAGATACAGCAACTCTTGTGCTCGGCCAACCGAAAAGGCGGGTAGCAAAATATTGCCTCGACTCTGCTCTATGGTACGGGCAAATATCGACTTTAACTCCTCTAAGGTATCATCCCAGCCACGGTGTCGTCTGTCGCCATAGGTACTTTCCATCAGCACCAGATCGGCCTTTTCGATGAGTGTCGGGTCATCCAGAATAGGCATGCCCTCTCGACCAAGATCGCCGCTAAAAACCAGCTTTTTGCTCTCATCCCCTTGGCCAAGCCACAGCTCAACCACGGCAGAGCCTAGAATATGTCCCGCATCAGATAAACAGACTTTAAGCTGAGGGGTCACTTGCGCCTTCTCGCCATAATCGATCGCCACAAATTGCTGCATCACCCGATCGACATCAGCTTCATCAAAGAGTGGTTCCAGCAAAGGTAAGTCATTCTTTTCCCGCTTCTTATTAAGTCTTTCTGTATCCCGAGCCTGCAGCATAGCTGCGTCTCTAAGCATCACATCACAAAGCTCCACCGTGGCCTTTTGGCTATAGATGGGCCCCGTAAACCCTGATTTCACTAATAAAGGGAGCCGACCTGAATGGTCAATATGAGCATGGCTTAATACCACGGCATGGATCTGCGATGGCTTAAAAGCGAAGGGCTCATGGTTGCGTAACACATCAGCCTTACTTCCCTGGATCAGGCCACAATCGAGCAGTACTTGATACCCTTCTATATTGAGTAGATGACAAGAGCCTGTCACCTCTTGAGCTGCACCGAGAAAAGAGAGAGTCATCTGCATCGCTATCTTCCTTAAAAGGCACCTTAATCCCCTTCTCCGTAGCGTTAATAAAGGGTGAGTCATCTCTGGTGCTTATGTTTAAAAGATATACCCTTAACTCAATTCCGACTAGCAGAAGTGGGAAAAATATCTTGCTGTAATTAGATAATATGAAGACCATAAAAAAAGCAGGAATAACTTAACTATCCTGCTTATAAAATGGGAGCTTAGAGGTGAGCCCTAGTGCGGGCTCAATACGACTCAGTCAGGCTTTACGCCTAATTTTATTTAGTATTTGGCTTGCAGTGTTAGCCACAGCTTATCGGTATCGTTTGAGAAACCGTAGCCCGCATCAGCACCACTAAAGCTGGCATACTTAACACCTACGCTATAGTACTTAGCAAATGGGTAAGTTGCTGCAACTCCCCACTCTTTACCCATATCGATATCGCCATAGTCAGAATCAAACTTATGGTATTTAGCTAAGAGTTTTAGCCCTGCAAGCTTAGCTGTCACGACAAAATGAGTATCAACTAGACCGTTTTCCCAGTTGCCTTTACCACCGAATAGGAACTTATCAGTCCAGCCGTTAAATGCATGTAACGTCGCTAAGGGAGTAATGAAACCCGCTTTACCATCGTCCGAACCTAATACTTCGTAACCGACCTTAGCGCCGATGAAGTCGAAGTTAACGCCCGCTCCTAACTTGTAGTATGAAGCGCTATAACTCACAGGATTATCACTACCTTCAGACTGCTGTGCATATTCCGCTTCATAGCTTAGCTTTAGGGCATCGAGTTTAATGTCACCAGTTGCGCGAATACCGTAGGTATCGTTAGAGAAAGACGGAACATCTATGTTATCAATTAAATATGCATAACCTGAAATCTTAGCGAAATCTAACGCCTTGTAGTTGAGGTTTACTAGGTTAGTTTCATTTTCATGCTCTTCTTTGCCTGAACCCTCAGGGAAAATACGGTTCACATTGGCCACATAAGCGTAGTAAGCCGTTAAGCCTTCAATCGCGGTATTCTTCACCGACACGGCATCATAAGTCTGCTCATTTTGACGGAAACCGACGCCACCAACAAAACGTTGGTTATCGAGTAAAATACGTTGACGACCAAGCTTTGCTAACGTTTCTGCAGGGCCTTTATAGCCGATGTAACCCTGATTAATTTGGGTATACTTATAATCGCCAATCAAAGGCTCATTGTCTGTAGAGCGCACATCATCAACCTCAGCCACTGCAAACAGGTTATATAAGTCACCAGTTTGGTAGTTCAGACGAGTACGAAGCGTTGTTTGATTTTGCTGATCAACATTAGCCACATCCACATCTTCATAGCGAAGACGGAACTGCACTTTTACTGCGGAATCATCAATAAAAGCTTTCTTAAGCGGGTCAACGGTTTCTGCAGTTACAGCGGTTGAAGCTAAGCTTGCGAGTACAGCTAGAGTAAGGGTATGGACTTTCATTTATTGTAATCCTTTTGTTTCATCATTCTCATGCGTAGTTATATTGATGAAACAAATCAGGCTTTTTGATCTAAAACAATGTTACACAATGATTACAAACCGCTTACTAAATATGTGACAAAGATCATCAGCGAATACTAATTTAGTAGTACCCACAAATAGGTATAAACTCTATTTAGCTAATTGTTAAGCTACTTAAGTAGTTAGCAACTGAAAGCCGCTCCAGTGAACTAGGCTGCAAGCTATTTACTCTACAAGATTCAACACTAGGCTAGATTTGAGTAACGATACAATAAAAAGGAGAGTGAAAGTGCGACTAATCGCCTTGTAATTCCTCATGTAATTAGCTTTACTTATCTAGCAACAATACTGTTAATTAACTATTTAGGGGTTGATATGTTAGGTGAAAACCACTCAATTATGCATGAGTTTCCTGAGTACCAAGATATTATTGTTAAGCTATGCCAAAGTGATGACTCTTTTGCACAAGACACCAAACGCTACAATGCACTCGATAAAGAGATCCGCGAACTTGAATTAAAGGGCGCGCCAATTGATGACAACGCCATGCATCAATTAAAACACGATCGAGCCGAACTAAAAGACTCGCTGTTTCATCGTCTGAATACAGATGCCTAATCAGCAAGTATCAGTTAATCAAGCATACATTGATTAATCGATCACAAAAAGGGAGCCTAAGCTCCCTTTTTTAGTATCCTCCTTTTGCTCAAGCTGGCCCCCATTCGCAACAAAAGACAGACAAATGTTTCACTCACTTTACATTTACTGGTATCTTTGCAGCGCATATTTAGAAAGGACATCAAAATGCTGCAGCAAAAATCAAAATTAACTCAATTATTCAAAGCACTTTCATTGGCTAAAGCCCTACCCTTCATCTTGCTTATCATCGCCATCTTCAACTCCTACTTCATCGTGGTTGAAGGGCATGTAGGTGTGGTAAAGCGCTTTGGGGAAGCCAAAGATCAACAAAACCCTGGATTACATTTTAAGATCCCATTTATTGAAACGGTTGAGATGATCGAGGTAAGAACACGAAAGAATGCCGAGAAAATGGCATCGAGTACCAAAGAGCAGATGCCGGTGACCATAGAGGTCAGTGTAAACTGGACTGTAAATAAAGAAGCCGCATTAGATCTCTTTAAGCGTTATGGTGGTCTGACACAATTTGAGCAGCGAATTCTCGATCCCCGCTTTCGTTCCGCCACTAAAGATACCATTCCACAATTTGAAGCCGAACAGTTAATCCAAGATAGGGCCAGTGCAATTCAAGGCATCGAGCGCCGCCTAGCCGAAGAGATGGAAGGCTTTCCTGTTATTGTTGATAACATTCAAATTGAAAATATCATCCTGCCACAAAAGTACATTAACTCAATTGAGATAAAGCAGACTGAAAAAAACCTTGCCGCTGCCGAAGAGCACAAGCTTGAACGACAACGTCTCGAGGCGCTTCGCGCTGTAAACACTGCCGACGCAAGAGCAAAAGGCATCCTTAAAGTTGCCGAAGCCGAAGCTCAGTCAATTCTGTTAAAGGGTAAAGCGGAAGCGGAGGCTATCGAAGCAAAAGCTAAGGCTCTTAAAAACAATCCGCTTATTGTAAAGTTAACAGAAGCGCAAGCTTGGGACGGTAAACTCCCCAGCACTATGATGGGTGAAGGTGCCATGCCGATAATGGACATTAGAGATTCTGCAAGGTCAAAAGAATAGCTATTCTTAAGTAACGGGTGAGTGAAATCCCCACTCACCTGCGTTATGTATCTAGAGTGAACACTAACCAAAACATGATTCGATGAAAACTGCTGACGAGATAAGCTTAAGACTTAGTCAATAATGAAAGGCTAGTTAGTCCAACTCTGCACCAGACCAATTTAGAATAATCTACATTCATAAAATGCGAGCCTATCTTGGTCTTCTAACTACCTTTACGCTTTTTGCAATTTAGCTATTAGCTGCTTCTCTACATTAAGAAACGTTTGTGTTTCAAATTTTAGATTAATAAAGGCGGAGTCACGCCCCCTCATCTTTTGCTCTAGAGTGACTCTAACCCCATCAGAGTCAATCGCCACCCAACGCTTACCATTACAACGCCCCTGTAAGACACATTGATATGAACTCAGCTCGCCAGAGGTAAAATCTATAACTTGATAACCGCTATCAATGAGTGAATCTTTAATTTCATGAAAATCGCTTTTGAAGCTAACCCCATGAGCCGAATAATCATGCGTACTCATAACCACTTTCACTAACCCTTTTTCGGGAATTTGAACGAGCTTGTACAACTTAGCGATAGAATTGTTTTTAGGTAAATGATCCGTTTTAACTTCACAGTAATCCTGAAGTTTAGTCACCTTCCCATACTTGCCGATATCCTCCCCCCACGCAATGCCAAAAGGAGTCGATGCAGATACAGTCATAGGTGCGATCAGTAAAAGTAAACTAAGTATTCTCATCTATCATTCCATCGAGTCAAAATTTTGGCGCATACTACCACTAAAGATGTATACGTCAAGCTCTAAAGTCACACAAATAAAAAATACTAAATAACAAGCAGTAATGAGCACATTATGCCAATCGCCTACGATAGATAACTATCTCCTTAACGTTATATTGACGAAAAAGATTTTTATAACAGTGAGCTAAATTTTAAATAAAACAAATATTCAGTCTAACCAGTACTAATAATACCTATATGAGTTCAAGTGGACTTTATGCTAATTTCCCCCAGCTAAATATATCTAATTGGTTAGATGGCGATTGCTCGCAATCAAGAACTGCATATAAAGGACAAGGACTCAATGAGATCATCGAAGTTAACCATCGCCTTACTAAGCTCAACCCTATTGACCCTAAGCGGCTGCGCCCTCACTCCAGCCCCTAAGCTTGTGAGTGAGTTGCAATTTAACGATCCGCAATTTGCAAAGTGCGTACAGCAAAATGGTATAGAAGAGCTAGATCAGATCACTGAGCTTAGCTGTAATGGCCAGCAAATTACCAGTGTTGATGAGGTTCGCTTCATGCCTGCGCTAACGGCACTAGTATTACTGGATAATAAAATCACTGACATAGATATCAGCGAGCTTGAGCATCTAAACCGTCTTATTATCGGCAATAACTTACTGAGCCATATCGATCTTTCTAGCAACCCACAACTTATTGCTGTTAATGTTTCCGGCAATAACATCGACGCTCTGGATGTTAGTTCGAACCCTATGCTCAAAAGTCTCTATGCCTATAAATTGCCATTGACCAGCATAGACGTTTCAGCGCAACCCAAACTCAGAGATCTCGGCCTAAGTCGCCATCAACTGACCGATATTGACCTATCAGGTAATCCAGAATTACAGACATTGAATCTATCGGTGGGTACTCTCAAAAAAATCGATCTGTCGAATAACCCAAAGCTCAACCACCTCTATTTGTCAGGCAACCAACTTACTGAACTCGACCTCGGCAGCAATCCCGAACTGAGAGTCGTTACAGTCAGAAATAACCAGCTCAAACGGTTAGAGCTGAGCCATAATCCGCTACTGATTAAAGTCAAAGCCGATTACAACCAAATTGATGACATTCAATTCAGTGATGACGCACCATTAACCGAGTTAGAACTGAATAACAATCGCATTACAGAGCTAGACATCTCCTCCTTCAAGCAACTCGAGAAGCTCGTTGCATTCAATAACCCCCTGCAACAACTGACCTTAAATGAGCAACATCTACCAAAGATACTCTCAATAGAAGGCACACCGGTTTCGATGGCCAATAACAGCCTAAATAAACAGGCTATCTCTAACTTATTATCACCACGGGTAAGCATTGTTGAAGGTGGCACCATTACTCAAAACGGTAATCAATACCATGTCTCTGGCAGCCAGCTAGTGATGCCGAATCTCGGCCAATATATAGGCTTTCGGTACGCGGTTAGCCTGCCAAAGGACAAGTCAGGAAAAGTCGACTCTAGCCTTGCCAATCAAAATCAATTTCCGATTACGGTGCGTATGACTCACCCAGAGATAGTCGACCCGAAAAGCGGCAAAGGCTTTACCAGTTCAAGCTGGACCGACACCATGTTCAAGCATGACCGTAATCTGGCCATGTGGTATTTCGGTGAGCCCCATGAGCTAGTCACAGGGCGCTGGACATTGGAACTCCTTTATCGCGATGCCGTTGTGGCCAAAAAATCTTTCATGTTGGTCAATATGGATGAAAAGCCTGAACTAAACAGTCAGCAAAGCAGAGTCGTGGAGCAAGGATTAACGCTAATGAGTCTAGTCACTCAGGGGGAGCGTTATCTATGTGGTGAGAAGAAATATCGCTCATGTTTTCAATTTGATGATAGCGATAGCTGTGCACAAAGCTTGAAACCATATAAAGAGCAATGCCAGCAAGTGACATTAAAAGCCATTAATCAGCATTCAAGCAAAAATCCAGACCTTAACGAGCAACTAAAGGCCTTTTTTAGCGGCTACACTGCTTGTATGGGCAGCCAATACATCCAAGCGACTGATCTTAATCCACAACAGGTCGGCAACTGTTTAAGCCAATAGCGCTTAAGCGTTTTATAATAAACACCTTTTCAAGCCCGACTCGAGCGGGCTTTCTCTTAATTAACTCCCGCCAACGGCCTAATCAGGAGTATCGAAAGTCCTGAGTCCTCCAGAGCCAACAATACTTATTAACAATTCAAATGTTGACATTTTATAACGATTCTAGAAGATAGCTTATGTTAACAATAAGAAAAAGTTTATTAAAAATATCAGAATAAAGTCCGTTAAATACGATAATAACTTTTGACAAGGAAGAAAGCATAAAAATGAAAAAGTCCTTAATTGCTATTGCCTTAGCCACCACCTTTCTAGGTGGCTGTGGTACATCAGACGTAAGTAACGAAACCAAAACAGAAGTCACTAAAACCGCCAATACTCAAGCCGAACTCGGCAGCTTCGGCGTAGACTTAAGCGCGCGTAATGAAGCGGTAAAACCTGGTGATGACTTCTTTATGTACGCCAGCGGTACTTGGTACGACAACTATGTGATGCCAGCCGATAAGACCCGCTTCGGTGCCTTTACCGGCCTTGCAGAACGCAGTGAAAAACAGGTTAAAGAGATCATCGACGACATCGCTAGCCGCAGTGATTTAAATGCCGAAGAGCAACTCATCGCTGACTTCTATCAGTCATATATGGATACAGATACCATCAACAAACTCGGTATCAAGCCAATCCAAGGTACCCTAGATCAAATTAAAGCCGTTAAAAACACCGATGATTTAACCAAGGTTTTCGGTCAATCTTGGCTCACCGGAGCTAGCTCACCAATTTATGGTGGCATGTGGTTTAACCGCCTAGACCCAAATCAATACGAAATGTCGATTGGTGCAGGCGGCTTAGGTTTACCCGATCGCTCGTACTACCTAGAAGATGCGGAACGTTTTGTAAAAATCCGTGAAGCCTACGTTAATCACATTGCTGAAATGCTCGCCTTTGCAGGGATTAAAGATGGTCAAGCCCGTGCCGAAGCGATCTTAGCGTTAGAGACTAAGATGGCTGAAGGTCAGTGGCCACGAGAGAAGCGCCGTAACCGTGATTTAACCCTAAACCAAATTAAGCGTGCAGATCTTGCAAAACAGTACCCAGGTTTTGATTGGGATGCTTACTTCGCAGAGACTGGTTACCAAGTACCACAGCTAAACATCTCTCAACCTGATCCTGTTAAGGCGATGATTGACTTAGTCAACAAAGAGCCACTGAATGTGTGGCAGGATTACTTAACCTTCCACACAGTAAGTAACAACGCTGGCCTGTTATCTGAAGATATCTACGCAGCTAACTTTGCCTTCTATGGCAAAACCCTAAGTGGTCAGCAGGAGCCGCGTCCACGTTGGAAGCGTGCGATCTCTGAAATGTCTGGCACTCAATCTTTAGGCTTTGCCATCGGTAAAGTCTATGTGGCGCGTTACTTCCCTGAGTCATCTAAAAAGCAGATGGCGGAGCTGGTTGAAAACCTACGTACCGCCATGGGTGAGCGTATTGATGACTTAGACTGGATGGGCGCCGAAACTAAGGTGAATGCCCATGCTAAGCTTGCCGCATTTAACCCGAAAATCGGTTACCCAGATGTTTGGCAAGAGTTTGATGGTGTAGAACTGACTAACAACAACCTTGTTGGTAATATTCAAAATCTACGTCAATTCTTTAATGCCGATAGCGTCGCTAAAGAGCTTAAGAAAACAGACCGTAACCGTTGGGGTATGACACCACAGCGCGTTAACGCCTACTACAACAGCTCGTTTAACGAGATTGTTTTCCCTGCCGCTATCCTACAGCCGCCGTTTTTCGATCCGAATGCCGATCCAGCGGTCAACTACGGTGGTATTGGTGCGGTTATCGGTCATGAAATGGGTCATGGTTTCGATGATCAAGGCTCGAAATCTGACGCCAACGGTATCCAGCGTAACTGGTGGACCGATGCAGATCGCGCCGCCTTTGAAGCCAAAGCGGATCAACTTGCCGCACAGTACAGCAAGTACGAGCCTATTCCCGATAACTTCGTTAACGGCCGTAACAGCCTAGGTGAAAACATCGGTGACGTTGGTGGCCTTGCCATGGCTTACCACGCATACAAACTAAGCCTTAACGGTAAAGAAGCGCCAGTAATTGACGGTGTGACAGGGGACCAACGCTTCTTCCTCGCATGGGCACAAGTGTGGAAGGAAAAACGCACAGAGCAAAGCATGCTTAACCAGCTACGTGCTGGAACTCACGCACCAGGTCGTTACCGCGCGCTAGCGCCACGTAACCATGATGCTTGGTACAAGGCGTTTGATGTTAAGCCAGGTGACGCATTGTATCTACCTGAAGATCAGCGCGTACGCATCTGGTAATACGCTTAGGCGAAACCTATTTAGATAGGTTTCAGAACTAAGCTAAACAGAATGCCAGTCAGCTCGCTGACTGGCATTTTTTATTCCCTATCTAATATTCCTAATGCATCTCTAGCAGATGAAATGGTTATATCGATAAGGGTTTTAAAAATCTAGAACGACCCTATATCTATATTGTTCCACCCAATGCAGCGAACCAAGAGCAGGCAAAGAGCTCGACTCTAATAGCTGAGATTGACGCACTAATACCGATAGGACATGAGATGACAAAGCAATATACCCCCGCAAAAGTTTGGACCATGGATAATCAAAATGGTGGCCAGTGGGCCAATATCAATCGTCCAGAAGCCGGCGCACGATATGAGCAAGCGTTACCTAAGGGAAAACAGCCATTACAACTCTACTCCTTAGCGACACCTAACGGCCAAAAAGTCACTATCATGCTGGAGGAGCTGTTGGCTAAAGGTGTAAAAGAAGCTGAATATGATGCCTACCTCATCAACATTGGCGAAGCCGAGCAATTTTCATCAGGCTTTGTTGAAATCAATCCAAACTCAAAGATCCCCGCCCTAATCGATACCTCAGCCGATAGTCCTATTCGGGTATTTGAGTCCGGTAATATCTTACTATACCTAGCCGAAAAGTTTGGCCATTTGTTACCAAAAGAGCTTGCCGCTAAAACAGAGGTGATGAACTGGCTATTTTGGCTGCAAGGTTCAGCCCCATACTTGGGTGGTGGCTTCGGCCATTTCTATGCTTACGCACCAGAAAAGTTCGAGTATCCAATTAACCGTTTTGCCATGGAGGCCAAGCGTCAACTGGACCTGCTCGATAAACAGCTTGCTAACAATGAGTTCATCGGCGGTGATGAGTACAGTATTGCCGATATCGCTATCTGGCCTTGGTATGGCAATCTCGTTCTGGGCAACTTATACGATGCTGCCGAGTTTTTAGATGTCGCAAGTTACCCTCATCTGCAGCGCTGGGCCAAGCAGATAAGTGAGCGTGATGGCGTAAAACGTGGCCGCATTGTTAACCGAACATTCGGCGAAGAATGGGAACAGCTAAAAGAGCGCCACAGCGCCGCCGATATAGATGCGGTGCTAGCGAAACAACCTTAAAAACGACGCTAACAATCACTTCCACGCATCACTTTTACTCAATAATTAATAGCGCAGTGACTTATTCGCTAAGTCACTGCGCTATTAACCAACTTCATGGGCATTAAAACCTAAAAATTAAGCTATTTTAAAACTTAATCTCTCCCCATTTCTTCCAGATATAGCAGCTTCATTAAAATCAACTAACTCTCCTAGTGATGTCTAGCCAAAGCATATTTATACAATGGCTTTTTACCGTTAACGCTTAGCCCTATACGCTTGTATCTCTTGTCGTTTTAAGGCCATTGGCAAATATGACTTTTAGGAGTTCTTATGAACAAAGCTATTCTAACTATCGCTCTGGCTATCAGTTTATCTGGCGCAGCATGGGCCAATGACGCTCAACCAGATCCATCGGATCTAACTGCAGTTAACTCTTTTGCCTATGGAGCAGTAGACAACGAAGGTAAACTCAATGGCATGCTAGGATTAGCTGGCAACTATTCTGAAGGTAATAACTTTATTGGCCTTGTTGAACATGGTGTTACGACCAAAAATAATCAATTAGGAAAAAAAGCCCAGAACTCACGCCTACGCTACTTTCAAGTGTTAGATACAGGCAGCGATATCCTGCCACAAGCGGGGTTTTCTGTTGACTATATGAAAGACTGGAAAAGCACTAATGCCGATACCAGCAGCGATATTGTTGCCCTTGGCGCTATTGCCAAAATACCTACACCATGGCAAGCACTATCACTTTACCCTAACGTCGCTTATGTTAAGGGCAAGGCTAAACAAGGTACCGGTAACCGCGTCGACTTAAGCGGTTATCAGCTCAACCTCTTCGGCTCTATTGCACTCGGTGATTTGGGTAAATACTTGGTTATTCAGCCGCAATTCATGCACCTTGACGGAAAGCCAAGTAAAAGTGGCAGCAACGCTAAGCTATCGGCCAACATCTTTAAAGTCAAAACAGGATTTGGTATGCCGATTAGTGACAATGGCAAGTGGTGGACAGAGTTAAGCCACACTTATACCCGTAGCGATGCTAAGGCAGGCCAGAGTGGTAAATTCGCTGATGGAACTTTATCTGAAATTGATAATGACCATAAAGTCGAACTTGGGGTTTCATACTACTTCTAAGCTAAACATAAGTGAGGAAGGCTTTAATAACAATCAATATAAGCCTTCCCACTGATAAAGATATCCTAGAGTTTCATCACTAGCTGCCAACGCCGCAGCGGCTTAAGCGCTTAATCTCCGCCTCATGCTGAGGGTAATCCTTTAATAAGGTTTCTTGGCTGAACAGTTCAAAGTCATCAAAGGTAAATCCTGGCGACACCATACAGCCCACTAATGAAAAGCCAGGCTTGTTCATCGCCGAGCCAAAGATACAGCCTTTCGGTACCAGAAACTGTGGCCGCTCACCCGCTGCCAAATCTAAGCCTAATTGCGCCGTAGTTAGCTCCCCTTGCTCATCGATCATGTAAATCGTTAGCGACTCGCCAGCGTGGAAGTACCACATCTCATCGGCAGTTAAGCGATGGAAGTTAGACACCTCACCTGTGCGTAATAAAAAGTAAATGCTAGTCCATAGCGCCCGAGTATCGTCAAACTCTTGATCTGAGCGATATGATGAGCGGAAGTAGCCGCCTTCAACATGTTGTTCTAGTTCTAGATGTTCAATAAAGTATTCAGCGGTTTGCATTACAACGACCTATTTTGTTGTGAACGTTTTTGTAGGAGTATTTATAAAAACAGCGCGGAAGTGTAATCCAATACAAGGCAAAAGACTGCGACCACTATTAGAATTTGGTACTTTGCAGCTTATCCATTGCAATTAAAAGCACAATTTAAAGCGCAATAAAAAACCCAAGGCGCTAACCTTGGGTTTATATGATAGACCTTGTAACCAATTGAGATAGCAATTGGCTTTGCTCGCTTAATGCTTGCCCATTACGCCGTTGCGAACCATCTCTTTGCCAGTCTCATACACTTCATCTGTTACCCAACGCGCGTGCAACAGTTTATGGTTAGCATCAAACACTGCAACAAAGTGACGACCATCAGCATTGTTGGTTGCCATACCAACACCTTCCACACCTTGAAGACCCAAACCACCAGTTTCAACCGATACTAAAAAACGTCTTAGGTCGTCTAGATTATCAATTACTTTTTGCTCGTCACTCATACTTAATACTCTTATCTATGCTATCAACGACAGCCATCAACAACAGGGCTGCAAGCCCTAAATATACTCTGCGGCGTACTTTACAGATCATAGCCAAAGATTAAAAGACTGCAGCATAAATAACAAAAGTGCTCGCTCAAGCCTGAAGGCTATAAACAACTGCATGTGATTTAAGCGCATGCTTATTTAGTCTATTAGCTTGGTCACAAATCACGGTTTAATTTATTAACTTTCAACCAGCCCATGTAATACTCCCGCCGCAATAATACCAATCAGTATAACCCTACAATTAAGATGGATTACTCTCGATGTCTGAAATTAAATTTGGTGTATTAGGCCAGCATTTTCATTGCCCAGTGAAAGGTGATTTTGAGTATGCGTCTAACGCATTGGTGCTTGTCGATGATGAGGGGGTGATCGCCGCAATCCTCACCGAAAAAGATACCGACTTTCAAACACAGATCAGCCAATTATCTGCCAATAAGCAACTCATTGAATTAAGCAGCAGCCAATATCTAATGCCGGGTATGGTTGACTTACACGTACATGCGCCGCAGTTTCCACAAGCGGGTAAAGGCCTAGATTTGCCCCTTTACGATTGGCTACAAGATTACACCTTCCCATTAGAAGCCAAGTTTGCAGATATGAACTTTACTAAGCAGATCTATCCAAACTTAGTGAAGTCACTGCTGGCTAACGGCACCACCAGCGCGGTGTACTTTGCAACCATTCATAAAGATAGCTCTGTTGAGCTTGCTCGTGAGTGCCTAAAGCAAGGCCAGCGCGGCTTTATCGGTAAGGTAAATATGGATGAGGCCAGCCAGTGCCCACCATTTTATATTGAAGCCTCAACCAGCGATGCCCTAATAGACACCGAAGATTTCATCCAGCAAGTTCTGCAACTTGAAGGCAACGAGCACAGATTAGTTTCACCAGTTGTGACGCCACGTTTTGTGCCAAGTTGCACTTCAGAAATGCTGCAAGGTTTAGGCGACCTTGTACAAAAGTATCAATGCCATGTGCAGACTCACTGCTCTGAAAGCGATTGGGCACGCGATTATAGCCAAGAGAAGTACGGCAAAACAGATGTTGAGATCTACAGTGATTTTGGCTTAATGACCAACAAGACCATTCTGGCTCACTCTATCTTCTTAACGCCCAATGATCACAAGGTGATTAAGGCGACTGGCGCGAGCATTGCTCACTGCCCGTTATCAAACATGTACTTTGCCAATGCGGCAATGCAGACTCGCGAGATTTTAGATAACGACTTAAAATGCGGCCTAGGCAGTGACCTTGCTGGTGCGCCAATCCCATCAATCTTCCACACTTGCCTTGATGCGGTTAACCACTCCCGCGTACGAGAAGACGGTACTTCGACTTACCTACCTGCTGATACTCGCGGCGAAAGCGATAGTCGTATCTCATTCTTAGAGTCTTACTGGATGGCGACAGTCGGTGGTGGACAAGCGATTGACGCTAAGGTCGGTTTGTTCCAAGCAGGCTTTGAGTTCGATGCCTTAGTAGTCGATACATCAGTTACTGACAGCAACATCTTTATCCTTGATGAAATGGACAGCACTAAAGACAAGCTTGAGAAAATCATCACCCTCAATAACCGCCAGAACATCCGTAAGGTGTGGGTAAAGGGCCAGTTAGTGATAGAGAAGTAACCTCTAAAATGACGGCTCTGGTGTTGCACCAGATATAAAAAAGGCTCAGAAGAATAAGCTTCTGAGCCTTTTTTTGTTTATCAGTTTTACAAACTACACATTCAAGCGTGTCGGATTAATGCCCATCAACAAAGGCAAACTTGATAATAAACAGCAGTGCGACTATCGCCACACCTAGGTGAATTTCACGCCAGCGATTAGTACCCGCTTTTAGCACACAGTAAGTAATAAAACCTGCTGCAACGCCTTCTGTAATCGAGAAAGTAAACGGCATCATTACCGCTGTAATGAAGGCTGGTGCCGACTCGGTTAAGTCTTTACCGTCGATTTTTGCCAGCTCAGATGACATCAAAATGCCCACATACACCAGCGCGCCCGCAACCGCATACCCCGGCACCATAGCCGCCAGTGGCGAGAAGAAAATTACCAGAATAAACAGTAGGCCTGCAACAATCGCGGCTAACCCCGTGCGGCCACCCGCAGCCACACCCGCAGAACTTTCAATATAAGCAGTGACCGTTGATGTACCCATATAGGCGCCCACAACAGAAGTTGCAGAGTCGGTCATTAACGCTTGCTTCATGCGTGGGAAGCGGCCGCGCTTATCGGTAAAACCACATTTTTCTGTTACACCAATCATGGTACCGGAACTGTCAAATAGGCTCACAAGCGCAAACGAGAAGATAACGCCCATTAGCGCGACATCAAGTGAGCCCGCTAGATCTAACTCACCAAAGGTATTGGCGATGCTTGGCGGCATAGACACAATGCCAGTGTATTCGATATCGCCCATCATAGCCGCAATGGCGGTTACGATTGCAATCGACACAAGTACAGCAGAATGGATACCACGAGAGGCTAAAATAACGATAATAAAGAAGCCTAACGCCCCCAAGACACACTCTAGCGAGCTTAAATCCCCCACAGTGATCATAGTCGCAGGGCTTGCCACTACAATGCCAGCGTTACTAAAGCCGACCATAGCGATCAGCAAACCGATACCACTAGGAATACCGATACGTAAGCATTTTGGAATATTAGTTAAGATCCACGAACGGATCCCAAGTAAGGACACAATCGCAAAACAGACCGCGCCCCAGAAAATGGTGCCCATGCCGACTTGCCAGCTAACCCCCATGCCCACTACCACAGAGAAGGCAAAAAATGCATTCAGCCCCATTGCTGGTGCAAGTGCGATAGGCAGGTTGGCAATCAGACCCATGGCGATACAACCGATGGCGCTGATCATACAGGTCACCACAAATACCTCACTGGCATCCATTCCGGCAGCAGAAAGGATTTGTGGGTTAACAAAGACGATATACACCATGGTCATGAAGGTGGTAATACCTGCGATGACTTCGGTAGAGACAGTGGTGTTGTGGGCCGACAGTTTGAAAAAGCGTTCTAATAAGCCCGACTTGGCAGGCATATCGCTAGAACTTGCTGCACTATTAGCAGCTTTTACATCGCTGTGCGGTGTATTACTTGGCGTACTCATAACTAGATTATTTCCATCTTTAATTCACTGTTGCCACGGCAAAATCGGCGGTAAAAAAGCCATTTCCGCGTTAGCAGCGCGCACTTAATCCCCAGAACATGCATTCTGAAGAGACAATTAACAATTTCGATTTAGTTCACGAAAGGGGCGCTATTGTAGGCCACGGGCAGGGTCAAACATGAGTGACAAGCATCACAAATATCAGAGTTATCCTGAAATCTTCAATATCATAAAGCTGCAATAACTCTGCCTACAGAAAGCCAAGATATCTATCAACGCCCACTTTGCATACAAATTGGGGGCTCAAATAAACTCAACAATGACAAACACATCACAGAATGAAAATTTATACCTCTTGTCTCTTAATTTATGACGCTTTGATCTGAATATACAAGGGAATAATTTTGGCAGCTACAGACTCAAGCCTTTGAGCATGAATCAAATATGTTTGCAATGATAATGGCCCCTCGCTTATTAAAACAATGATATGAGAACAATAAAAATGACAACAAAGTTTGCTAGAAGATTTGCGATTGAAAAGTTACATCAAAGCCCTAACTGGTGGCAAGAGCTACTCCTAAGATTAAAACCAAGTGGCGAGGAACTGGGAAATACAGGACTTAGACTGGCTGTGCGTGATGGGTACCTTAACTTCTATCATCAAGGCCAAGCAATTGCCAAAGTAGTGACTAACGACGCTGGTGAGCTATGCTCAGAACAACATATTAAATATGTTTTTGAAAATGCTACTACTCAAAAAAACACTAAATTAGTTGGCGATGATAACTGCATTCTAAATCCAGAAAATAACGAAGATTCATCACTTTTCCTTGGAGGTGAGACATTAGACTTGTGGATTGAACGTTCAAGAAAACATAAAGGCGAAGAAAAAACTTTCGTAGAACAAATCGTGGCAGCCAATAATAATGTCATCGATATGGAAATGGGTCTGTCTGAGTCTGGTCGAATAGATCTAGTCACGATTGAACAGGCACAAGGACAAGCTAATCTGGTGTTTTGGGAGGCTAAGCTTACAACTAACAAGGGCTGCCGTAAAAAACAAGGGTTACCTGAGGTCATTCAACAAATCGCTAAGTATCGAAACTTTTTAACTAATAAAGATAATAGACCACACATTATCAATGCCTACATTACAGCCTGCAAAGTTCAAACTCATATCTGTGAGCTAGCAGGAAAACAAGTTTCATCCACAATAAAAGATGTAGCAACGGGCACGTTATCACTGAGTATCGACACTGAGCCACGATTATTACTTTTACATACCCCAAAAAATACTCAAAAAGATAGTTGGTTACCTCATCAACAAAAACTTATCGATAATCACATCACTCTTCAGGTAATGACTGAAAATGGCGACCGAAAGCTCTTATCTAGTAATGAACTGAATGGTATTTGGGATAACGCCGCGACAAACAATAACCAGCAAGAGACATCGGTAACCATACTACGCGGAGCAGACACCATTGGCGGCAGTTGTATTAAGATCAGTCATGGCGAGCACAGTATTGTACTTGATTACGGTGCACCATTAATGGACAACACCGGTGCTACATTGAATAGCGAAAGTTTAGCTACGCCATCGATTGAAAACGGCGTCTTGCTTGATATTCAACAACAAGACCCAAATCCTCCTTTAGCTTATATCTTGTCCCATGCTCATCCAGATCATTATGGGTTATTAGATAATTTACCAAGGGATGCCAAAATATACTTATCTGACAGTAGCTACTCAATGATGAGTGTTACTAACTTGTTCTACCCTGAACCGCTTAAATTTAATCGGTTAGAACACTGTCTGCAATTTGAGCCGGGAAAAGCCTTTCAGATTGGTCCCTTTACAATAACGGCTTTCTTAATGGATCACTCTGCATTTGGTGCATGTAGTTTATTAGTCGAAGTGGATGAGAAGCAGGTTTTTTATACTGGTGATTTTCGTGGTCACGGTCGTAAGTCTAAAGTAAGTAACTATTTGTATTCACGCATTAAACAACCTGATCTCATGCTAATCGAAGGCACGACTCTAGACGAGCGCCATTTGCAAGCGTTTCCAACAGAAGCCAGCGTCGAAGAAAAGCTTGTCACCTTGCTATCACAGCCAAAGCGTCCCGCGTTTGTTGCGGCCTCTGGCAGTAATATCGACAGGCTAGTAAGCCTATATAATGCCACTAAGCGTACAGGTAAAACCTTAGTTATCGATCTTTACCAGCTCTACTTACTAGATGCATTGAAAAAACACGCGCCTGGTTTACCTCCGCATAAGAATGATCACCTAAAGGTTATATTCCCATACTCTCAACGTAAAACTATCGAGCAACAGTTGGGGACTGATTTTCTTAAATATAGTCAACGCCATATCAATCTCGATAAACTAATAGGCTGCGATTATGTGTTTAGAGTTTCAAACTCTCAAATGCCAAAATTTCTAGATGTGTTCATTGAACAAGGCCTGAAACCACAGTTTATCTATTCCATGTGGCTAGGCTATCAAGATAAGCAGGCAACTTTCTCCGACATGGCTAAGCAATATCAAATAGAGTGGCAATACGCTCACACCAGTGGACATGCCTACACAACGCACTTGCTAGAGTTTGCCAATACCATAAACGCCAAACGGTTAGTACCGGTGCATACTCTTTGTGCTGAAAAGTTCATCGACAAGTTTTCTAACGTGCAAATAGCTCAGAATGGCGAGCAATTGTTTATTTAACCCTTTGCTAAAAGGTCTATACCACAATAGGCCTTCCATAAATAACTTCAAAATGCTTATTTAACAAACAGATATTGAATCTAAGCAAGCTCAATGTTAGTGTCAGGCGCAAGCTTGTTCACATTCCAAGGAAAGAGAAATGCTAAAGAAAATCTTAGCCAGCGTAGGTATTGGCAAAGCAACTGTCGATACTATTTTACTTAATGAGCAGCTTAGAGCTGGCGAACCATTTGCGATTGAAGTTGTGATCAAAGGCGGTGAGGTCGAACAGGAGCTTAACGGTCTTGAGTTCGCCATCATGGCCGAAGCCAAAGCCGAGCAAAAAGTCGGCGACGATGAGGTAAAGTACAACAAGAGTGTGGTACTGCAAAGCTGGAAACCTATGCTCAAGCAGACGATTCAACCGGGTGAAGTGATCACCCGCCAGTTTAATTTAGACCTGCACCCAGAAGCCCCTGCCACAAGTCTTTTTGGCCACCGCATCGCTAAGGTCTGGCTGCAAACAGGGCTTGATATAAAAAACGGTATCGATGGCTCAGATAAAGACCCACTGATTATCGTGCCCTCCAATACCCAACTAGCTGTGTTAGAGCTGATTGAAAACAGCGGCTACCGTCTGTTTAAATCAGATATCGAAGCAGGTTTTGTTCGTGCACAAGGGTTTGCATCGCATCTTCCTTGCTATCAAGAGTATGAGTTTAAGCCTCAATCACGCTCCTTTTTTGGTGCACGTGAACTAGAGGTGACCTTTGTTGATAATGGCGCCGAAACTGGGGTATTGATTGAAATAGATAGAGCCTTTAGCGGCGATGGCTACCGCAGTATCTCAATTCCTAATCACTGCGATAGCGTAGAGAGCGTTCGCCCCTATGTGGAAAGGCTGCTAGGTTAGAAGTAATTAGCGGCAAATCAGCTAATTGAACCTATCATCGACACTCTTTAGCTTGTTCGCGATAGCAAGTGTCAACTTATCTCTGGACGGGACACAGAGTGTAAACTAAAAAGCCAGCATCAATTGCTGGCTTTTTCTTCACACATTATCTACATACGCAAAGACTTACACTCTACTAAGGGATAGGTTTTTTCTCGGCTTCTCGCTTTAGTTCCTCCGCTCTTTTACGAGCTTCGCGTTCATACTTGTCGGCATCCTCTCTCGCATCACGCGCATCCTTCTTAGCTTCTTGTATATCCTTGTCCGCAGCTTGACGAGCTTCGCGCTCATACCTCTTAGCCTCTTTCATCTCCTTGTCTGCAGCTTTACGGGCCTTGCGCTCATCCTTCTTAGCCGCTTTCATCTCCTTGTCTGCAGCTTTACGGGCCTCACGCTCATCCTTCTGAGCCGCTTTCATCTCCTTGTCTGCAGCTTTACGGGCCTCGCGTTCATACTTGTCGACCTCCTTCCTCGCTTCTCTAGCCTCTTTCTTCGCTTCCTTTTGAGCCTGCTTGTCAGCTTTTTCTGGAGGCTCGGCCATTGCACTCGAAGATAGTGCGGCCAAAAAAGTAGATACAGCTAATGCTTTAATCAATCCAGCTACTCTCATTTTCAAACTCCTCTGTCACCTAATACCTTTATCAAAAGCGATTTATCTTGCGATTTCCAATATAAAAAACGAGTTCAATTCATTATAGCTAAGCAGAAAAATGAGCCCTTCCCCAGAAGCTAATAAGTGTTTTGCTCGGTTTTAAGCCGACAAAAGTCATAAATTCGAAATATATAAATAAATATTAATCTAGTTTGCTTATTTTTCACTCTTTTAAAGATATCCCATAGATAAATAAGTGTGGCAGTATATGCCGCCGACAAAGGCTTAATAGAATCAAAAATAGCTCAATAAAAATAAAAACTTAGTAACAAATTGATAGTTAAAAAGTAACGCTTTACTCTATTTTGTAGGAGTCATATGAATACAGTCTTTACAATTGGCGAACTAGAGTCATTTCTAGTCGCGATTTTAGTGCTATTTATTGGCCACACGGTCAATCGTTATATTCCCCTTTTAAAAAAATATAATATCCCCGAACCAATTGTCGGTGGACTATTGATAGCAGCATTAATTACAGTATTGCATTTCAACAATATTACTGTGGCATTTAGCCTATCGATGCAGAACACCTTAATGTTGATGTTCTTCAGCACCGTTGGTTTAGCGGCAAACTACAAGCTACTCCTTAAAGGTGGCAGTAAGGTATTCCTATTTCTTGGTGTTGCTTCACTGTTCATCATCATCCAAAACATAGTCGGTGTTAGCCTAGCGAACGTATTGGGATTGGAGTCCTTTATGGGCTTGATTGCAGGCTCAATCACCTTATCGGGCGGGCATGGTACAGGTGCAGCCTGGGCCGATACCTTCCAAAGTGAATATGGTATCAACACCCTTGAGTTTGCTATGGCTGCAGCCACATTTGGTTTGGTGATGGGCGGTATAATCGGCGGCCCTGTCGCGCAGCGACTCATCAACAAGAACAACTTGGTATCAAGCTACGGTATAGGTGGCAACCACCATAAAGACCACCCAGATCTAGTGACCTATGACCAGCTTGAAGAAGACAGAGTGACAGCCAAGAGCGTTCTGGAAGTGCTGTTTATCATGTTGCTCTGCGTGGCAGGAGCGAAATGGACCAGCGCACTTATTGAAGCTGTTGGCGCTAGTTGGTTAAAGATGCCCGAGTTCGTTTACGCGCTATTTATCGGGGTGATCATTACTAACCTAACCGAGATCTCCCGTGGCTATAAAATCAACAGCGAATGTGTTGACGTACTAGGTTCAGTGTCGCTAGCACTATTCCTATCGATGGCGTTAATGAATCTAAAACTATGGGAAATTTTCGACCTTGCCATTCCGCTACTTATCATCCTTGTGGTGCAAACAGCTGTGCTGGCACTATTTGCTTACTTCGTGACATTTAGAATGATGGGCAGCAACTATGATGCCGCGGTTATGGCTGGCGGTCATTGTGGTTTTGGTCTTGGTGCAACTCCAACAGCAGTGATGAACATGGGTGCGCTAGTATCGAGAACTGGCCCATCACCACAAGCCTTCATGGTCGTGCCAATTGTTGGTGCCTTCTTTGTGGATATCGTCAATGCGCTGATCCTAAAAGGCTTCATGGTTTTTGTTGGCTAGCCTATAAACCAACATTAATTAGCTCAACAAAAAGCCAGCGATTATCGCTGGCTTTTTAGTCTTTGCTTTATTAAAGAAGGGACTAGATCCTAGGGCGCTACGTTTTAAAAGAAGGAACTAGAGCCTAGGGCGCTTCGTTTTAAAAGAAGGAACTAGATCCTAGGACGCTTCGCTACGAGGGCGGGCTTCGCCCTGCTAGGAAGATCAAAAGCCCGACCTACAACAAACACCGCTTTTCCCTGCTGTTAACCGGCTTTTCCCATCTCGGCTTTCAAAGAAGAAACTAGATCCTAGGATGCTTCGCTTCTAGGGCGGGCTTCGCCCTGCTAGGAAAATCACAAACATGACGGGCTAAAGCCCGACCTACAACAAACACCGCTTTTCCCTGCTTTTAACCGGCTTTTCCCATCTCGGCTTTAAAAGAAGCGGCTAGCTCCTAGGGCGGGCTACGCCCTGCTAGGAAAATCACAAACATGACGGGCTAAAACCCGACCTACAACAAACACCGCTTTTCCCTGCTTTTAACCGGCTTTTCCCATCTCGGCTTTCAAAGAAGAAACTAGATCCTAGGATGCTTCGCTTCTAGGGCGGGCTTCGCCCTGCTAGGAAAATCACAAACATGACGGGCTAAAGCCCGACCTACAACAA